>JAKVKI010000017.1 GCA_022486585.1 Megasphaera sp. | reverse complement strand
TATTTTTTTAAGATCTTTTTGATGCTTTCCAGGCGGTTCAATACTTCGTTTAGTGTATCATTACTTTGGGCAAAATGAAGACGGATGAGATTGTTGACCGGTTCACGGAAGAAAGAAGAGCCAGGGACAGCAGCGACGCCGACCTTACGCGTCATATCTTCACAGAATGTCGTGTCGTCGTCATAGCCGAACTCTGCAATATCAACTAATACATAGTAAGCGCCTTGCGGCCGGTTGTGACGGAGTCCGAGTCGTTCCAAGCCGTCGCAGAAGAGATTCCGCTTTTCTGTGTAGAGCTGTTGAAGTTCATCGTAATATTGCTGCGGGAAATGGAGACCTTCAATGGCAGCTTCCTGCAACGGACTGGCAGCACCGACAGTAAGAAAATCATGTACCTTTTTCACGCAGTCAATGATATGTGGCGGAGCCAGGACGTACCCCAGACGCCAACCGGTAATGGAATACGTCTTAGATAAGGAATTGCATGTAATGGTTCGTTCAAACATACCAGGCAGAGAGGCGAAGTACGTGTGAACATTCGGTTTGTAAATAATGTATTCATATACTTCGTCAGTAATGACATATGTATCATATTTTTTTGCCAAGGCAGCAATGAATTCGAGCTCGCTGCGCGTGAATACTTTGCCGCAGGGATTCGAGGGATTGCACAGAATGATGGCTTTTGGATCTTGTTTAAAAGCTGCTTCTAATTCATCTGGATTGAAATGGAAATCAGGCTGATATAAGGGCACATAGATCGGTTCGGCACCAGAAAGAATCGTATCGGCACTATAATTTTCATAAAATGGCGAGAAGACGATGACTTTTTCGCCGGGATTGACGACGGCCATGACAGTAGCCATCATCGCTTCAGTACTGCCGCAGGTAACAACGATGTTTTTTTGCGGGTCAATGGGAATGCCGAGTTGTTTGGAACGGTTCGCCGCAATAGCTTCACGGAAATTCTGGGCGCCCCAGGTAACGGAATATTGGTGCGGACCTTCATAACTGACCTGTGCCAGCCGGTCTAAGATTGCTTTTGGCGGGTTGAAATCAGGAAATCCCTGCGACAAATTGATAGCACCGCAATCATCAGCGATGCGTGTCATATGACGGATGACAGATTCCGTAAATAAGGGCATTTTCCTTGATAATTCTTTCATGTTAATATCCTCCTCTATATGGACCCCTCATAGTTAGTATATAGTACAAATAATATCTATTTATGCGGGAAATGTCAAACGATTCCTGTAGGGCATCTTGAACAGTGACCTATTGTACTGGGCTTTATGTTGCGTATCTGCCGTGCCTAGTATACAATGGGAAGAAAGCAGGGGTTGTGAGAGGTGATACATAGGTGGATAAAGATCATATATTTTTTGAAAATTATGCCGGAACATGGGATCGGGATCGCAAGGAAAATAGTCAGCAGTTACAGTTTTTGATGCAATTGGCCCATATTCCGCAGGGCAGCTCTATCATGGACGCCGGTTGTGGTACTGGTGTGCTGATTCCTTATTTGTGCCAGGCCGTAGGCGAGACCGGCCAAGTGGAAGAACTCGATTATTCAAAAAAGATGCTCCATAAGGCAAAAGAAAAATTTGGTCATATACATAATGTCATATTTACGGAAGCGAATATACTGAACTGTTCGTTAGCACCGGGGCAGTATGATGGTATTGTCGCTCTTAATTTCTATCCGCACATTGCCAGCCAGTTCCATGAATTCATAAAACGTGTATATACGGCATTGCGGCCTGGCGGTATGCTGATTATTATGCATGATATGCCCCGTTGTGCTGTCAATGCCATCCATGGAGATGCCAGTACAGAGCCGGGTCTGCCGGCTGTCGACATATTGGAGACAGCCTTGATCGGAGCCGGCTTCACCGTTGTCATGGCGATGGATACGGAAGAATACTATTTCGTCAAAGTCGTCAAAGCCCAGTCCCTGCCGTATGAACAGTATCCGGATGATGGATTTGCACGGCCTGGTACGGCTGGTGAATATGCGGCAAGACAGCTTCACCATCATGATCCGGCACAGCAGAAAATGATTCAGAATCGCCTGGCGCGTATTAGTGGTCACTTAGAGGCCATCAAGCGTATGGTCCAGGAAGATCGCGACTGCAGCGAGGTGCTGATCCAACTGTCAGCTGTTGATTCAGCGCTTGTCAGTGTGAGCAAAGTCATTTTACGCAATCATATTGACCACTGCATTGTCGATGCCATTCGTGAAAATGATATGGAAGCCGTAGAAAATTTGAAAAGAGCGATCAGCACCTTCGTGAAGTAATGGCGTGTATGGTATAATATAAGAACTAAAGTGTTTATGCATAGATAGATAAAGGATGTGATTTTATGCAATTTCGTGTCTTAGTAGGAGATATAACGGCTTGGAAGGCTGATGCCATCGTCAACTCAGCAAATACGACCCTCTTGGGTATGAGCGGATTGGATAATCGGATTCATCGTACTGGCGGTATTTCGTTAACGGCAGCATGCCGTGCCTTGAAAGGCTGCCCAACAGGTGAAGCGAAAATGACTTTTGGCTATAAATTACCAGCTAAATATGTTATACATGCAGTCGGTCCTATTTGGATTGGTGGTAAAAAGAATGAAGAACGAGAGCTTGCATCGTGTTATCAGAAAAGTCTAAAATTGGCCGAAGAAAAGAAGCTCCATCATATTGCGTTTACTTCCATTGCGACAGAAGATAAAGGGTATCCGTTGCAGAAAGCGGCGGCTGTTGCAATACCAGTCATTATGAACAGTGGGATACATCTGGATCGCATTGATATGGTGTGCCAAAACGAATCTGTGCAGGCAGCCTATACCAAGGCAGCCGTATTCTTTTGGCTGCAACATTTGAATGAAGCTGATAAACAAGAACTGGCACCGATGGTAGAAGAAGCGATGATTGCTTTAGTCATGCTGCATATAGATGATGACGCGCCAGATCCGATTGTATTGGCTGAAAAAGTATGCAATATGAAACGGACTTTACGGCCGTTCCTGGATATGAGCCAGCCTCGCAGTATCATTGATATCGAACAAGCTGCTGGTATCGTGATGAAGACATACGAGGCGTCAGCCTTGGATGAGACGGAAGAGCTCTTGCAGCCTGAGGAATAAGGAAAGGAATGACATAATGGATTCACGCACGCATGAAATCACGATAGAATTAACTTGTCCAGCCTGTAAAGGAGGCGGGACCTTCCCAACGTGGGATTGTATTGACGGTAATGCTGATCCGGCGTTGCGACAGCGTGTCCTTACAGATCAGACCCTGTTTTTTTATGAATGTCCGCACTGCCATAGTCAGGTCCATATCGAAAGTCCTTGTCTGTATATCGATAAAAAGAACAAGTGGATGGTATGGCATATTCCGGATCCCAAGGCAACAGTTACAGCTGCTGATGTCTGTGCTTTCTTGGGAGCTGATTCATTTGCAGACTATACCTGCCGGGCAGCCTTGACCTGGGGCGAATGGCGGGAAAAAATCATTGAAATGGAAAGCGGCGTCGATGACAGACTCTATGAGATCATTAAGTATGGAGCGTACCGCCTTATCAAAGAGGAAGACAAGAAGCTGTTGCCACTGGATGCTTATCATGTTGACTATGCTGATGAAAAACGGACTGTAACGGAGCTGGCCCTTGTCTTTTTGCGTAAGGATAAAAAGGGTTCAGGCTATACCTATCCGATTACGCCTAAAATCATAGAAGTGACGACAGATATTTTCATGCCTGTCCTGCAGCGGTTGCCGGATATGAACGGGAAGGGGAAGTTCAACCGTTTTGGGTATGCCTGGGCAGCGAATCTCATGGAGTATATCTTGAAGGCAGCTGCAGGCGGAGAACAAAATAGCAATGCCTATAATCAGCTCATCGGGTTCTGGGTACAGCAACTGGGTAAAGAAATCTTTCATGCTGCTATTGAGCCAGAAAAATAACACGACGTCAGCGATAATGAAGGGGTATCAGTAACAATACTCCTCTACTAACCGTCCTGCTGTTTCATCATTGATGGTGCCCTCTTTTCTGTGTTCGATAATGATGCGGCGGAGCTGTTTGCGGTTTGCTGCATTGTCAGGAGTCGTTATAGGGCAGTGATGATAGCGGCGGAGGGCTTCCTGCAGCGGGACAGGAAGTTGTGATTCAATGAGATCCAAGGGCAGGCGGCCGGCTGTAGTGCCGTCTAAATGGACGATGTCTTCATACAGCCACTGGTCTTTACTATGTGGCCCGTGGTCATCTCGATGCATATGACCGAAGAACCAGTTGCGGTAGGTCAGTCTTTTTTCGATATCCTCAAGGAACAGGGCTGTAGGACATACATCCCAGTCCAGGCGTCCTAGTTTGGTCGTTTTCCAGTGTTGTGGTGCTGTGTGAGTAACGACATAATCGACCTGCCATTGGAGGGTATCTAAGTGAGCAATGGCCCGAGTGATTTCAGTCGTTGTCGGATTTTCGTCGGGCCACCACGAGACGTAAGGGATGCGATGGATTTTATCAGTGCTGGCAGCACCACCGAACGTAAAAAAAGTGTGATTTTCAATCGTATAGAGTTCGCCTCGCATGAGGTGGAGTACATTGGGACGGATAGGCTGAACAGAGCCGCCGTTCCATTTTTTTATGGGAAATTGGCGCAAGAGACTAAAGTTTTCGTGGTTGCCGTCAACAAAAAGGAAGGTATATGGTTGAGAAGCCAGCCAATCAAGCTTTTTTGTTTCTATTGCTGACGGAGGATTATGCCATATCAGGCCAAAATCGCCACAAATAATCATATAGTCATTTGCATGTATAGCTAATTTCATAGCAGCTAATTGTTGGAACCGCTGGATTTCATCGTGTATATCACCTGTTACATAAATCATAGGTATTACCTCCAGGCAGAAATGTGTCAGAAAAAATCCTACAAGTAAATCAGAATTTTTCTGCTACCGGTTGATTGAAAAAATGTTTATAATAAATGTAACAAAAGTACGGGAAACAGAAAGGAGTTCCTTCATATGTTACAAGCAATCTATAATTTTTTTAGAACCGGTCCGGACGCTGCACCCATTAAGGATGCCGAAGCTGTCAAAAAGAAATTCAACGCCATGCGGTGGCGTGTATTTGCATCGATTACGATCGGTTACGCTTTTTATTACATTATCCGCCAAAGTTACTCTGTTATCAAGAAGCCGTTGTTAGCTTCTGGCATCGTTACGCCGACAGAAGTTGGTATTATTGGTTCCGTTTTCTTTATTACCTATGGTCTTGGGAAGTTTACCAATAGTTTCCTTGCCGACCGAATGAATAATAAACGATTCTTTTCTTTCGGTTTGTTCATATCTTCACTGACAATGGTTGGTATGGGCCTGGTGAATTCCTTTGTTCCCTTGGCAGTGCTTTGGGGTCTCAATGGCTGGTTCCAATCGTATGGTGCTGGTCCATCTATTGTAGCCCTGAATCAATGGTTCAGCAATAAGCAGCGCGGTACATTGTATGGCGTATGGTTTACTAGTCATAATTTAGGATCATCTTTTGCATACTTTGCCATTGCTGCTATTGTATCTGCGTATAACTGGTCTATGGGCTTTATCGCTGCCGGTATTATTTCTCTCATTGGGACGGCTTTCATCTATTTTGGCATGAGTGACCGGCCGGAAACGCAGGGCTTGCCTAATGGAGCGGTCTACTACGGTGAAAAAACGCAAGAACAGATCGATGCAGAAAAGAAGAAATCCGTTAGCGCAATGCAGTGGAATGCTGTCGTTAAGAACCCTGCCGTGTGGATCCTCGGATTATCCTCCTTATGTGTTTATATTGCCCGATATGCTGTTGAAAGCTGGGGCGTTGTCTATTTGACGTCGCAAAAAGGATACGACATCATGGGTGCTGCCGGTGTCATGGCGTACATGCAGGTGGCAGGTATCTTCGGTGCGTTGTTGTGCGGTGTTATTTCCGATAAGTTCTTCAATCATAAACGCAATAAGCCAGCACTTATTTATGGCCTATTGTATTCTGCTTCTATTGCCGGCTTCGTTTGGGCACCGCAGTCATTTACGCTGGATCTCTTATGCATGACTTTCTATGGATTTACCATGGGCGCTTTGGTTTGCTATATGGGCGGCCTCATGGCTGTTGATATTGTACCAAAACGCGTTACTGGTGCTGCTATGGGCATGATTGGCTTGCTTAGTTATGCTGGTGCGGCCATTCAGGAATTCGTTACAGGGAAATTAATGACCGTAACGGTTGTTGAAGGTGTCAAAGTATATGATTTTGGTATCGCAACAGAATTCTGGGTCGGTGCAGCTATTGCTTCTACGTTGTTGGCACTCCTCGTATGGAATGCAAAACCGCAAGAAGATTAATCAGTGTTCCTCTTATTTACACACATATATTTTCCAGGAAGCGCCCGGCCTTTGTGTCGGGCGTTTTTCTGTTTCCTGATGTATGATATGATAGAAGGGATATTTCTTAGTTTTCTGTAAAGGAGGACCTAATGCGCCATTACCGATTTATGGTACTGTCTGTACTGGTCTTGTGCATGACCTGTCTTATACTGATTTGCAGCGGCTGTGACCGGCCGCAGGGGAACATTGATTTTACTAAGGCACAAGAGCCTCAAACAGCTGTAGAAGAGAGTGGCGGAGAGCCGTTGCGCATTGCGTTTGCGTCGGTCATGTCACCAAAAGAAACACGCCAGTCGTATCAAATCCTGGTCAATTATATATCACAGCAACTTAACCGGCCTGTCGTACTGCTGCAGCGCCGTACGTATGAAGAGCTGAATTCTCTTATGACCAATGGCGATGCTGATGTGGCTTTCTTTTCCACAGGGGCTTATTCGGCCTATCATGGCAAGATGCCTGTTGATTTGCTGGCTATGGTGCAGACGAATGGAACGACGAAGTACAGGACCTATGTCATCGTAGCGGCAGATAGCGAAGTTTCTTCTTTTAATGATTTGCAGGGCCACGTCTTTGCATTTACAGATCCGCTGAGCTATTCTGGCCGATTGGCCATTGATTTTTTGTTGCATGATGAAGGGACGACACCAGAATATTATTTCAAACGATATTTCTATACCTACAGCCACGATAAATCTATATGGGCTGTAGCGAATCATTTGGCTGATGCAGCCAGTATCGACAGCCAAATCTATGACTATATTATGCAGACCAATCCTCAATTGGGCCAGCAAGTACGTATTTTGACAGTGTTGCCAGAGGCGCCGACGGGGCCGGTAGTCTTACGGAGTAACATGGCCGAATCAGAAAAAGAAGAACTGCGCCGTATCTTCTATCGTATGGACAGCGTTCCCTCGTTAGAAACGGCACTGAAAAATGCCGTCATTGATAAATTCGTACCACCTGATCCTAATGCATATGCGGCGTTACGTGCTACGTACGGACAAATCAGTCACATCGTGGGAGACTATTATGAGGAACATTAGCTTATATGTTAAATTCAACATACTCATTGTCGGGACGGTATTTATTTGTGGCCTTTTGATCAGCCTTCTCCTTATTTATACGACGAGTACGGCAATGGAAGGTGATTTGGATGCGTCTGGCAGGGAAATCGCAAATTCCATTAGCAAGCCTGTGAGCAGCAGTATCCTTCTCGATGATCGTTTTGCTGTGACGGAACAAATCATGTATACGCAGGGCCATAACGATTATATCCGCTATATTCTCGTAATACGTCCTGATGGCAAAGTCTTTGCCAGTACGTTTACATCCGGGTTGCCGCAAGGACTGCCTGCTGTGCGCCCGACAGATGCCGGTACTATTACCTATACTAGTAACGAGGGCTATATTCGGGAAATCACCTGCCCGATTGATGATGGACTAGTCGGATATTTTCGTATTGGCCTGACTGAAAAGACAATGATGCAAGTCATGACACGTCGATTTGTGGAAATGATAGCCTTTATTTTTTGTATTTGTATTGCTGCCGCTGCACTGGCAACGCGATATGCCAACAACTTTCTCGGACCTGTCCGGGATATGGCCCGGGCAGTGCGGCAAATCGGGAAGGGGAACTTTGATACTAAACTGCCTGTAGAAACGAGTGATGATATAGGACATCTGGCCCGGGCGTTTAATCATATGACCGTTAGTCTCCATCGGAAAAATGAAGAAAATTCGCATCTCGTCCAGGAACTACAGGCTAAAGAACAAATGCGGCTGCAACTTATCAGCCAATTGTTTACAGCCAGAGAAGACGAACGACGACGTATTTCCAGGGAACTTCACGATGAAACGAGTCAATCCATGGTGTCTATCCTGACCTATTTACGGATTATCATGGACAGGACCGAGGATGTGACAGTGAAAGGCTTTATTAGCGATGTTCGGGATTTGACGAAAGATACGCTGGAAGGGTTGCGCCACTTGGCAGTCAACCTTCATCCGCCGCTTCTCGATGATTTGGGACTCGTCGTGGCGATGGAGAAATACTTGGATTCTTTCCGGCGGGCCCAGCCGGACATACACGTCACGTTTACCAGTGATGGTGATTTCTCCGGATTATCTCGCCCGGCGTCGTTATTGTGTTATCGCATGATGCAAGAGAGCCTGACTAATATCGTTCGGCATGCCAGTGCTACGAGTGCAGCGATTACCCTGTATGCCGTAGAGGGTCAGCTGATATTGTCTGTAGCGGATAATGGTATTGGCTTTACGGCAGACACTGCTGAAAAAGCCCGTCTGGATAATCACTTCGGCTTAGTGAGTATGCGTGAACGGGCAGGGTTATTAAATGGCACATTCCATATTACCAGTAAAGATGGAATGGGTACGACCTTGACGATTACATTGCCGATGGAAGCTGGTTCGGAAGGAGCTATGAATCATGAAACAACCCATTGAAATATTATTAGCTGATGATCATCGTATTTTACGGACTGGTCTTAAATTGCTGTTATCGACACAGGACGATTTTCGTGTTGTTGCTGAAGCGTCGGATGGCAGGGAAGTATTGCAACTGTTAGAAAAGATGACGGTTGATGTAATCCTGTTGGATCTATCTATGCCAGGAATGAGCGGACTTGTTTGCTTGCAGGAGATTCGCAAACGTCGGTATCCAGTCAAGGTCTTAGTGCTGACTATGTACAGTGAACAGCAATACGTCAAAGAAGCGATGCAGCAAGGTGCTGATGGCTTTTTGTGCAAGGATACACTGGATACGGAATTGTTCCAGGCCTTGCATACGGTTGCATCAGGACGGCGCTATTTAGGAGAACGGGAGACGACAGGGCTCTTAGATAGTGTTCTGGAACCCCAACGGACGACAGAAGAATTGTCATCCAGAGAATATCAGGTCTTGGAATATATCGTCCATGGATATTCTCAGACTATCATTGCGGAAAAACTTAATCTGTCCATAAAAACCGTGTCAACCTACAAAACAAGACTGATGAAAAAGCTGGACTGCACAACAAACGCTGAACTGGTAGACTATGCATTGCAGCACCATTTGTTGCAATGATATTTACAATATAAACAGCAATAACGAAAAATGGTCACGCAAGAGCAACGAAGCTCTTGCGTGACCATTTTTTGCACCACTGCCTGGTTCAAGCTTCCATTGCGGTGCAGATGACTTTGTCGAAGTTTTCCTAACATCCGTATCTGAGTAAAGATATAAATTCATTATAATGAATTTATCAATATAAGAAAACACAGGCATAACGTAAAAAATAAACAAAATATAGAATAAAAATATTAAATATTTTAAATAAAACTATTGAATTATTGTTAAAATTTCAATATAATATACATATCAAGATGGTTGACATTGTAGTGATCATTCTATTTATTGAATTGTTCTATGAAGGGGGTTATGTTATGTATTCACTCGTGAGTCCTGAAAACACATGGATGTTAATGACTATTATGCTTGTCGCTGTTGCGGCATCGATTTATTTGGAGCAGAAATATGCCTGGGCATCTAAGCTGTCTGGTGCTATTATTGCGTTGATTTTTGCACTCGTTTTAGTCAATACGAATGTTATACCGTCGCATGCACCATTATATGATGATATTATCTGGGGATATGCTGTGCCAATTGCTATTCCGCTCTTATTATTGCAGGCAAATATGAATAAAATTTGGCGGGAAACAGGACGCCTGTTATTTATCTTTCTTATCGGAGCTGTCGGTACGGTATGTGGTGCGGTTTTAGGAACGATGGTATTGGGGTCAGCTGTTAATGGCTTACCGAAGGTAGCCGCGATGATGACAGGGTCCTATATTGGCGGCGGCGTTAACTTTACAGCCTTAGCCGATGCGTTTAAAGTAAGCGGAACGCTAGTTTCCTCAGCTACTGTTGCAGATAATCTGAACATGGCAATTTATTTCTTGATCTTGTTAGGTATTGCTGGCAATGCTTTCTTCCGGAAAATGTATACGCACCCGTTGATTGACGATGTCGAAAAGAATGGTGTTTCTGATGAAAGCAAGACCTTGGCAGCTTCCTATTGGGGGCGGAAAAATATTTCCCTGAAAGATATTGCTATGAATCTTATGTATGCTGTAGCAGTGGTCACGATCTCTAAAATCATCGGCGGTGCCTTAGGCGGTGTCATTCCTGTTGATAATTGGTTTATGAAGATGGGCAATACTTTTTTGGGCAGTCAATATGTTTGGATTACTCTCATTTCTATGATTTTTGCTACATTCTGTGAAAAGCAGGCGTCTGCTATGAATGGAGCGCAGGAAATCGGTACCTTTTTCATTTATATGTTTTTCTTTGTCATCGGTGTTCCTGCATCCATTATGGATATTCTGATGAATGCACCGTTACTGCTTGTCTTTTGTCTCATCATGGTTGTCGTAAACATGTTTTTCTGTCTCCTTGGGGGCAAATTGTTCCATTTCAATTTAGAGGATATTATCATTGCTTCTAATGCGAATATCGGTGGTCCTACGACGGCAGCTGGCATGGCCATTTCCCAAGGCTGGAATAAATTGGTAGGCCCGGCAATGCTTGTCGGTACCTTTGGGTATGTCATTGGTACGTATTTAGGTATTATCGTCGGCAGTCTCTTAGGTGCCTAAAGGTATTCTTGTGAGAAGTGGATTGATAAATGAGGTGGAACGGTATGAAGACATTTGATTGCCATTCTGATATGTTTGCCGATGTAACGCAACGGAGGATGGCCGGGGAAAATCATATTATTGAAACGTATCATAAAAACCAATTGGAACAAGGCGACATTCAAGCGATGATATGTTGTATCTGGATCGATCCGCCTTATACGGCGACACCGACACGGCGTATGATGCAAATCATGGGGGCTGTCTGTGAAGAGCTGCGGGAGGCGCATGAGTACGTTGGCGTAGCCTATAGAGCTGAGGATTTCAAGAAGCTATGGAAGGAACATAAATTAGCCATACTTCTTGGTATGGAAGGGTTAAGCGGTTTGCAAGGGCAAGTCAATTTCTTGGATGTCTTATACCAGCTGGGCATTCGGCATGCGATGCTGACTTGGAATGAAGAAAATGAATTTGCCAGCGGAGCTTGCGGTCCCAATACGACGCAAGGCCTGACTCCCTTGGGGATACAGGCTGTGCAGCGCATGGAAACACTGGGGATGGTCGTCGATGTATCCCATGCTAATGAACGGACCTTTTGGGATATTTATAACCACACAGAAAAACCTTTTATTGCGTCCCATTCCGATGCATATGCGCTTTGTGCCAGTGTGCGGAGTTTGAAAGATGAACAGATTCAAGCACTTGCCAAACGAGGTGGTGTCATAGGCATGAATGCCTGGCCTGAATTTATCGCCAAAGAAAATCCCAGTGCGGAAAAGCTTGCTGACCATGTAGATTACATTGTTCAGAAGGCTGGTATAGACTGCGTTGCTTGTGGATTTGATTTTTGTGATTATTTGGCTCCAGATGCATTGACGTTTTATTCGGAACCAGTCGAACCGACGAGGGGCCTTGCAACGGCTGCAGAGGTACCGGCATTCCTGCGGATTTTACAACAGCGGGGCTATACGAATGAAGATGTGGAGAAAATTGCCTACAAAAATATATTACGAGTATTAGCAGCTGTTCTCCATTAAGAGTAACTGAGAGGTACAGGCTATGAAATTAGGACAACAAATCAGAGAACTGCGAAAGCAAAAGGGAATGAGCATACAAGGCCTGGCTAAAGAGGCAGGACTCAGTGCTGGTTTGATCAGTCAAGTGGAGCGGGATCTGACTACGCCGTCTGTCGATACGTTGTGGAGCGTAGCCAAAGCGTTAGGCGTGCATATTAATTACTTCTTCTGTAATTTTGAAGACAAAAAAGCAATTATCAAGAGCGGCGAACGAAGAAAACTCATTCTCCCTAATTCTAATGTTACGTATGAACTGTTAAGTCCGTTGAATCGCAATATGGAAGTGTTACTGGTGAAGATAGAGCCTGGTGAATGCAGCCATGATACGCTCATGGTCCACGAAGGTGAAGAATGCGGGTATGTACTGCAGGGTACCATGAAAATAAAATATGGTTCTACAGAATATATCCTTCAAGAAGGCGACAGTATTTATTTGGATAGTACCATACCCCATCGATATGTCAATATTGGAAATAGTACCGCTGTTTCTATTTGGACGATGACACCAGCTAGTTATTGAGGTGTCTGTCACAGCGGACAGGGGAAAAGCAAACAGCCATCGCATAGAGACAGGTCTCTGTGCGATGGCTGTTACATTATACAGCATATTTTCATTATGATTAAATTGTTGCAGGATGCTGGATGGCTGCTTTTACATTATCAGACATGATCGGTCCTTCTAAAATGCGCAACAGTTCCAAGGCGAAGTCGATAGCAAAACCTAAGCCGCGACCTGTAGTTATCATGCCGTCAGTAATGACACCGGCACCTGTATATTCGGCACCAATACATTTTGTTTCCCAGCCAGGATAGCAGGTAATGTGTTTTCCTGCCAGCAGGCCAAGCTGACCTAAGACGCTGGGACCGGCACAGATGGCAGCCAGTCGTTTGTTATTTTCGTAGTGCTGTTTTATTATCTTTGTTAATTTTTTGCAGGCTAACAAGTTATCGACACCGGGGACGCCGCCAGGCAGCACGATCATATCGCTGTCGTCACAGCAGGCATCTTTGATTGTCGTGTCCGCTGTGATCTTTATGTTATGGGAGCTTCGTACTTTCTTTTTTTCGCCAACAGAAATAGTTTGAACGTCAACACCGCCGCGACGTAATATATCGACAACAGTCAGACATTCGACTTCTTCCATACCGTCAGCCATAAATATGCTTACTTTACTCATGTCATATCCTCCTAAAAAAGTATACCACATAAAATGGATATCTTTAGTATATACTACTTGAAGCAGAAGGTAAATGTGTTGCAAGCAGAATCTATACTACTGTTTCAGCCAACGAGCGGCATCAAGGGCATGATAGGTGATGATCAAGTCGGCGCCTGCTCGTTTCATTGATGTGAGTGATTCGAGAACAATGCGTTTTTCATCGATCCAGCCGTTTTGGGCAGCCGCTTTAACCATGGCATATTCACCACTGACATTATAGACGGCAATGGGTACGTCAATGCGCTGACGGGCTTTGGCGACGAGGTCAAGATAGGTCATGGCCGGTTTGATGATAATCATATCGGCGCCTTCTTGAATATCCAAATCGATTTCCTTCAGGGCTTCACGGCCGTTGGCCGGATCCATTTGGTATTGGCGGCGGTCACCGAATTGGGGTGCTGAATCAGCGGCATCACGGAAGGGACCATAGAAGGCCGAGGCGAACTTGGCAGCATACGATAGAATGGAGGTGTTGATGAAACCCTCATGGTCCAGCGCAGCACGGATAGCTGCAACGCGGCCGTCCATCATATCCGATGGGGCGATAATATCAGCGCCGCAGGCAGCTTGACTGACGGCGATTTTCGTCAGTAAGGTTACGGTAGCGTCATTGTCGACGTAATGTCCTTGAAGATGACCACAGTGACCGTGTGTGGTGTATTGGCACAGACAGACGTCGCCGACGATGACCAAATCGGGGAGAACTTTTTTGATAGCCGTCATAGCGCGCTGTACTGGACTTGTCATATCCCAGGCACTGGCACCGTCTTCTGTCTTATATTCAGGAAGGCCGAATATTTCGATGGCAGGTATACCCAGAGCGTAGATTTCCCGGGCCAGCTCGACAGCATTATCTACTGACAAGTGATAACAACCAGGCATGCTGGGGATTTCTTCTTTGACGTTGGTACCACTGACGACGAACAGCGGATAAATAAAATCGTTGACCGATAAGGTTGTTTCCCGCACCATATTGCGAATAGGCGCTGTGAGGCGCAGACGGCGGGGACGGAGACTGTTAGGGTAAGTCATGATGGATACTCCAATCTTTTATTTTTTCAACTAAACCAGGGATGGTATATACGTCAGCTGTTATACAGGGCGAAAGTCCGTAACTTTCAGCGGTACGGGCTGTAATCGGACCGATACAGGCAAACGTGATACCTTGCAGGAGCTCTTTTCGAGGTCCTAATAAAGTCATGAAATTGATTACTGTAGAAGAACTTGTAAATGTAATGAGAGAAACCTGACGCTGTTGCAGGTGTGCAATCAGGGTGGCTCTATTTTCTAAAGCAGGGATCGTCTCGTAGGCTTCACAGGTATGGACGATAGCCTGTCGTTGTCTCAGTGCGTCAGGAAGAAGGTCACGGCTTTCCTTCGCTCGGGGCAAGAGAATCGTTGTGCCCTTTTGGATGTGAGGCAGCAAGGCTGCTGCTAAGTTTTCTGCGTCATACCGTTCGGGGATGATATCGGCGGTAATGCCATAACGGGTCAATGCGGCAGCCGTAGCGGTTCCAATGACGGCAATGGAGGCGTGGCCTAAAGCACGACTGTCTTTATGCTGCAGGGCTAGACGGCAGAAAAAAGCATGGACACCATTGACGCTGGTGAAAACGATCCAGTCATATTCAGCAATAGACTGGATGGCCTTGTCCAGATGCCGGTAATCATCGCTGGCATTAGCGATACGGATCGTTGGGACTTCGATGCAATGGGCTCCCAGGTTTTCCAGGCAGTTAGTCAGTACGGAGGCTTGCGACCGGGTCCGTGTAATGAGGATGGTCTGATTAAAAAGTGGCTTTATATCGAACCAGCGTTGCTGTTTTCGCAGGGCGACGACTTCACCGACGATGAAGACTGCTGGCGGAGTAATGCTATAACGGCGGGCATCAGCTGCGGCATTGGCGACTGTCGTCACGACAGTTTTCTGCTCTGTTTTTGTACCCCAGCGAATGAGTGCTGCCGGCGTATTGCCGGCGCGGCCGTGGGCGATTAATTGTTCCGTAATGAACGGCAGATTATGGATTCCCATGAGAAAAACAAGTGTATCGACAGCGGTTGCTAAGGTGTCCCAGTGAATTGCCGAGGATTTTTTGGAAGGATTTTCATGTCCCGTAATAACAGCAAAGGACGAGGCCGCTGTGCGGTCTGTCACAGGGATGCCGGCATACGCCGGCGCGGCAATGGCTGATGTGATACCGGGGACGACTTCAAAAGGGATGTCTTGAGCGGCTAAAGCACGAATTTCTTCACCGCCACGGCCAAAGACAAAAGGGTCGCCGCCTTTGAGACGGACGACCGTATTCCCGGCAGCAGCTTTGTTGATGAGAATCGTATTGATATCTTCTTGCGCATACGTATGATGGCTGGCGGTTTTGCCGACGTATATAAAGGAAGCTGAATCAGGCGCAAAGGCGAGTAATCTATCATCAGCTAAATGGTCGTATACGACGACGTCAGCTTGTTCCAATACTTCTTTGCCGCGTAAGGTCAATAAGCGGTAATCGCCGGGACCGGCACCGACGAGATAAACGATTCCAGTCATATAGTCTCCTTTGGAGATGGGGAAATGCCCATTTCTTGTAAAATGGCAGCGCCGCCGTCTGTGAGCAAAGCGTTACCTAGTGTATTACCAAGGATCGCAGCTTCTGTACGTGATCCAGAAAGAGAACGACGGTATAAGCGGCGCCCGTCAGGGGAGGCAATCAGGGCCGTCACCGTGAGAGTATCGCCGTCAAGGATACCACAGGCGCCGGCAGGTACTTGGCAGGAGCCGCCAATACAGGCAGAAAAGCTCCGTTCAGCAGTGGCAATAGTGGTCATGTCTTCATTATTTACGCAGCTTAAGAGCTGCCGTAGTGCGTAATCTTCTTTGCGACATTCTACAGCGAGTGCTCCCTGGCCACAGGCGGGCAGCATAATACTGTCTGGAAGGGTCTGGGTGATGCGTGCTGACAGCCCCAGACGAAGTAATCCCGCCTGGGCTAGAATGATGGCATCGTATTCGTTGTTGTCAAGTTTGTGCAGTCGTGTATTGACATTACCTCGTAAGGTGTGGATCGCCAGATCTGGCCGGTAATGCAGCAACTGTGCTTGCCGGCGCAGACTGGAGGTGCCGACAATGGCACCTGACGGCAGGTCATCAAGGGAAGCATAGCGATTTGATACGAAGGCATCGTGACAATCAGCCCGTGTTGTAATGGCAGTAATGACCAGTTCCGGCGGTAGCAGGGCAGGCACATCCTTGAGGCTGTGGACAGCAGCATCGATGCGGCCGTCAATCATGGCGTTTTCTAATTCCTTAATAAACAGGCCCTTACCGCCAATGCGAGCTAGCGGTTCATGTAGCAATCGGTCTCCCTTGGTCAGGATGGGAATGAGTTCTACTGTACAGGACGGGGAGTGGCAGCGCAACTGATTTGCAATATATTCAGCTTGCCACATAGCAAGAGAACTTTTACGGGTACCAATACGGATATGTGTTTGCAAAGCGTGGATCTCCTTTATCGGGGCAAGTACGTGCTGGCGAATTGCTGTAATTGTTGTTTCAGTAATTCTTCGGCCTGTTCTAAATTACCTGAAATAGCCAGGGTGATGAGATCAGCTGTCAAGACAGTGCGCCAAAAATTTTGACGATCCAGGCTGGTCGGCAGTTGTTTTTTTGCTTCTTTTCGAATGCGGCCCAAGGCTTCCAGCCATGGACCATAAGCCGGACTTATTTCTTCGCTCAGGCGCTGACAAAGCCAGCGTGACAAAGCTGGGGATTTTCCGTTTGTAGCAATACTGATCTGTAGATCACCGCGGTGTAATACTGAAGGGGCTGTAAAGTTACATAAATCAGGTTCATCGCATACATTGAGAAGCTGGTTGTTAGCAGACGCTGCTGCCCATACAGCTTGATTGACTGATTCATCCCCGCAGGCGCAGATAACAAGAAAATATCCTGCTTCGTCACCGGTTTGATACAAGCGGGATTGCCAACAAAAAGGTTTTTGTTGGTGCAGTGTTTCCAGTTCTTGGCATAAAACAGGTGAAATAATAGTAACATCGGCACCAGCCGTAAGGAGACTGTCCGCTTTTTTAGCGGCCACAGGCCCGCCACCGATGATTAGACACGGTTTATGCTCTATTGTCAGATTGATTGGATACATAATTACGAGTTCCTTTGCAAAAAAATATTTTACAATATAATACCTTATTATTATATCATTATATCGCAACATATCGCAAAATAGATGAAATAATTGGGAAATAAGCATTAAAATTTATTTTGATACGATAAAACTTGCCAATTATAAATAATAACCTGCCGGCAAAGCAATTGACAGGTTAAATAATAAAAAATATAATAAACGTATTATAGTAATTAAATAGAACCAAAGTTTATGAAGGAGCGTAATTATGTTTTTACAACGAAAATACGATGTTTCCAAACGTGTGCTTACCATGTTTTTTGCTGTCATGGTCATGGCGGTTTCTGCTGTTGAGGCACAAACGCCAAGTACGGCAGCTGAAGCGGCATGTATGATAGATGCAGATACAGGAAAGATATTATATCAAGTCAATCCGACGAAATGGGTCCATCCGGCCAGTACTACTAAAATTGTGACGTTGTTGACAGCACTGGATCAGGGAAAAGATAAATTAGATCAGCCGCTTCAAATTTCTTGGAATGCTGCTAATACAGAGCCGTCATCATTAGGCATTGCGCCGAGCGATAAAATCAGTATTCGCGAAGCCTTAAAAGGCATGATGGTCGTGTCTGGCAATGATGCTGCTGTAGCAGTAGCAGAAACGCTGGGTGGTTCTGTTTCCGGGTACGCTGCGATGATGAATAATGAAGCGGTGAAGATGGGCGCAACTCATTCTCATTTCGTCAATCCGAATGGATTGACAGCAGCGCATCATCACACGACGGCAGTAGATATGGCACGCATGGCGGCCTATGGCATGAAAAATTATCCGGAATTTCGCAGTATTGTCGGCATGAAGTCGTATAATGTGAAATATTTAGATGGCCGTACGCCAAAATACGTAACGACGACAAATCACTTCCTTACCAGTGGCTATGCTGGTGCGAATGGCGTTAAGACCGGATTTACGAATGCTGCTGGCGTTTGCTTAGTTGCTTCAGCAACTCGTAATGGACATACCTTGGTTGTAGCACTATTTAATGATGATGACCGCTGGGAAGACGCACCGGCTATCCTTGATTATGGATTCCGGCGTATACAGATGGGGGAATAAGCGGTTCATTATATACTATTAAGAGGGGGGAACACAGATGACACGCGTACTGACAATTGAAAATGACAATATGATAGCTGCTTTGGAACGCGATTTTTTAGAAGCGAATGGGTTCGATGTTATTGTAGCTGCCACGGGTAAAGACGGGTTGAAAATCTTTGATAAGGGGAATATAGATGCCGTCTTGCTGGATATTGGCCTGCCTGATGTGGATGGATTTTCTGTTTGCCAGAAAATCAGGGAGCTCAGCAACATACCTATACTTTTCATTACGGCTAAGACCAGTGATGAAGATAAGTTAAAAGGTCTGGGTATGGGGGCAGATGATTATATTGTCAAACCGTTTAATCCGTCAGAAATGACGGCTCGATTGAAAGCCCACTTGGCGATTCATCAGCGGTTGTTAGGGGAACGGCCACAGGATGCTGATGGTAAGACACCGGATATCGAAAGTGGGGATTTACGGATTTTTATTAAACGGCATCAAGTATTCAGAGGTAAAAAAGAAATCGTACTGACTGGCAAGGAGTTTAAACTGCTGCTGTTTTTGGCTAGTCATCCTAATCAGGTCTTTTCAAAGAAATATCTTTTTGAAATGATTTGGCATCTCGATGCCTTGGGGGAAATGGCAACGGTTACAGTCCATGTCAACCGTTTACGAGATAAACTCAATGAAGTAGAACCAGAATTTACGGCAATAGAGACAGTATGGGGAAATGGCTATCGTTTCCGTGCTGATGAAGAATAAAAGAACCTAATAAGAAAACCTCTTCACAATGTGAAGAGGTTTTTCTTATTAGATTTATATGTGTGTATGGAAAGGAGATGCTATTAGTAGTTGATCTTACGGAGTTCGAAGAAAGCTTGCGGATGAGCACAAACCGGGCAAACTTTAGGAGCTTCTTCAGCTTCAACGATGAAGCCACAGTTGCGGCAAACCCATGTTTTCTTTTCCGGTTTTTTGAAGACAACACCATTTTCGATGTTAGCTAAGAGTGCTAAGTAACGTTCTTCATGATGTTTTTCGATGGCAGCTACTTGTTCAAAAAGACCAGCAATACGGGTAAATCCTTCTTCACGAGCTTCTTTAGCGAAGGTCGGATACATTTCTGTCCATTCGTAATGTTCGCCGGCAGCAGCATCTTTCAATGCGTCAATATCTTTCGGCATTTCATTATTGTGGAGACATTTGAACCAAATTTTAGCATGTTCACGTTCGTTACCGGATGTTTCTTCAAAGAAAGCTTTGATTTGTTCATACCCAGCTTTTTTAGCGACACTAGCATAATATGCGTATTTGTTTGTTGCCTGAGATTCACCAGCAAATGCAGCCTGTAAGTTTTTTTCGGTCTTGCTACCTTTTAATTCCATATGTAATTCCTCCCTAATCTAAATGACGGTACATAGTAAATGCCAATAAAGAGTTGATGTATTTTTTTATCAGAGGCTCTCTTGTTCCTCTCGATGGTTATATTATATTACATTCTCTTTTTAAAATCAATAGATAATGATTATTTTTTAATAAAATTTTTAAATAACTTTTATTATTAATAATATTAAGGGAAACATTACATTTATTTACAATACGAAGACGATATGTGGAGAATATCTAATGTTATTTAATAATGGGTGGGACACATGCATTATACAGGTATAAATAAAACCAGGCATGTCGGGGGACAAAACCTGGTTTCGGATAGGCTATGCTAGCGCTGTGTTGTATTCGTAGTGGCTTTACTGGTATTTCTGTCATTGGAACGATTGGAATCCGTCGTATTTTTACGTTCAGTTGATGCGGATTTGCCAGTGTCTTGACGGACTGTATCGGTACTGCGATTAGTCGTACTGCGCTGGTTTGATGTGGCGGAGTCACTGAATCGTGATTCTACGGACGATTCGGCATCTTTTGCTGAGTCTTTTAATGTACCGTATTTGGCTTTAAATTGAGCTTCGATTTGGTCAGCTTTTTCTGGATACATCCGTTTCAGTTTAGCCAGGATTTCTTCTTTGCTTTCATTTCCTTTGCTTAAGGCATTGGTAAGGGCTTTATATTCTGTATAATATGTCATCCACTGTTTTAACGGCACGTAATCATTGCTCATAAATGAATTAAGGCTCAAGAATGAGAAAACACATGTCAGGACGAGACAAATGACGACCTTTGTCATTAGGCACCCCTCCTTGTCGTTCGTGCAGGAGCACTGTGGGCAGAAGCATGACAAGCCTGACTGGCATACGTCGCTGTCATGGCTGCGAATAATACTGCCAGGACTGCGAAAATTCGCGTTGTCATAGAAATCGTTGGCAACGGCAATAAATCTGTGAACAGATTGGGCGGAATAAAGGAAATCCCAATAGCAGCGATGACTACAAGCGTCAAAGCTAAATAAAGAAAACTGCTCAAGATACTGAACAGTGTACCGAGAATGTCTAAAAATGGCCTGGCAACAGCTTTAGATGCGTTTGATACGCTGTCATCATTGCCCCAGTCAAAGTCCTGACCTGTTTTAGTATCTTCTTCGTAATGAAGCGGTTGTTGCCGAGGTCGACGGCCATAGCCGTCATCGTACGGTGCCCGGCCATAGTTATCGCAGGCTGGCGGCTGGCGGTAATAGGATTCACTTTCGGCATGACGTTGCTGTCGTTCCGGACTTTTGTCCCAATCGTAAGGGAGATTGTTTTGTTGTGTCTGGCCAGGTCCGAAATCTTCAAAGTTTCCGTATCCGGCACCAGGCATGCGGGGATTGTCTTCAGGGATAACAGGCTGGCCAATATAATAGCGATAAATATTTTTTGGATGGCCAAGTTTACAACATATTTCTTCTTCTGACTTGCCTTCCTTGGAACCCAGGCGAAATTGCTCTTCACAATCTTCAAGGATTCCTTTCAGGTCTCCTTTATCGCTTTTTCGAAAATAATATTTCAATAGGTCCATGAATTCAGTTTTTCTCATCGAATCACCTTTCTATGGAATTGCGTTGACGTGCCTGCTCATACTGTGTATGGTATTTTGCTCCTGTTTGCCAAGCAGCAATGCTGATGATCATGATGGCTAATAAGAGAATAAATACGAAGGGCGCAGGCATGTTTGGCAAGAATGCGATAGAAGCCAGTGGTTCCATTTCCATTGCAATGCAAAAGGCAATCCAGCCTAACAGGCCTACGGATAGGAGCGAACAGACGCCGCCCATGGTATACAAAAAAAGATATATATGGCGGAGATGCTGAATATCTGTAGATACAGTCAAAATGGGTCCCTCCTTATGTAATGGCCTAAGCAGAATGGCAAAAACACGCCATTGTGCTAAACTATATAGTACCACAGCCGACCTGCTGTTACAAGAAGAAAATAATAACAAATATGGCAGCATAGGCAGGTATCATTGTGATCCCTGCTGATATGATTAACTTACGATAGATACAGTTTATAAATCAAATAATGTGGATAAACCAGGAAAATATAAGGAAAATACGTGGCATATACGGATGGTTCCTATCATATATTGAAAATAGATGAGAATTGTGATATGATTACAATGTAAATAAAGAGAAAAAATATAAAATAAATATAACGGATAGATGCAAAATGTAAAGGAGCATGATAAAAATGGATACAAGACAATATGAAAATTATCTTTCCATCATGCAAGAGGAATTGATTCCGGCTATGGGCTGTACGGAACCGATTGCCGTGGCACTGGCCGCAGCAAAAGCAAGAGAAGTACTGGGAGCCATGCCCGTACATATGGTATGTCGTTGCAGTGGTAACATTGTGAAAAATGTGAAAGGTGTTGTCGTACCGAATTCAGGCGGTCAAAAGGGAATCGCTCCGGCGGCTATTTTGGGAGTCGTCGGCGGTGATGCGTCCAAAGGATTGGAAGTCATTGCCGGTGCCGGAGAAGATGCGATTGCTAAGACACGGGAATTAGTCGATGCCGGGTTCTGTCAGTGTGAATTAGCTGAAGGCGTTGAAAATCTTTACGTCCGGGCAGAAGTAGCCAATGATACAGATACGGCTGTCGTTGAGATCCGTACCAATCACGATCATGTATCACTTATCGAAAAAAATGGTGAAGTACTATTTACGCAGCCAGATGTGGCTATGAGCCGTAAAGGCGATAAGAGCAAACTTAATTTTGAAGATATTTATACCTTTGCCAATACGGTAAACTTAGATGCGATTAAACCGGTGCTGCGCAATCAGTTGAACTATAATTCAGCCATTTCTCATGAAGGGCTGGTGCATGACTGGGGTGCCTGTGTCGGCAAGACCTTAGCGGCGATGGGCGGCGGTGACATCCGGATGGAAGCGCGGGCAGCAGCTGCTGCTGGTTCAGATGCCCGCATGAATGGTTGTTCGCTGCCGGTCGTCATTACGTCTGGAAGCGGTAATCAGGGGATTACTTGTACGATGCCGTTAGTAGTCTATGCCAAACACTTAGGTGTTACGGAAGAAAAATTGTATCGGGCGCTGGCATTGACAGATTTGCTGGCTTTGTACCAGAAATACTATGTAGGGAATCTATCGGCGTATTGCGGTGCTGTTTCAGCCGGTGCAGCGGCTGGGTGCGGTATAGCCTATCTTAATGATGCTGATTTGGATACGATCAAACGTACGATGATCAACGCCTTAGGAGATGTAGGCGGCATTGTCTGTGATGGTGCAAAAGCCTCCTGCGCGGCTAAGATTTCCAGTGCTGTCGATGCAGGTATTTTAGGATATGAAATGGCTCGCCAGGGCCGCGTATTCCCCTTTGGTGAAGGACTCGTAGATACAGATGCCGATCAGACCGTTCGTAATTATGGCCGTGTCGGTAAAAAAGGAATGGCCAGTACAGATATTGAGATCCTAAATATCATGCTAGGTAAATAAGGTAACTTAAAAAGCAGGTTTGGCGTGTCTATGCCAAACCTGCTTTTTTTATCCATACTGGATAAGCGGTATAATTAAGGTGCCTGTAATTGGGCAATGTCTGCTTCTAATATTTTTGCGGCCATGTCTATATTGTCGTTTTCTAAATAATCGATAATGGCAGCATGAAGACTGGCTGAGCTGGAAAAACGCGTCCGGACGTAAAAAATGGTTTGTACGTATAACGCATTTTTTAACGATTCATAGGCATACCTGTTTTTACTGACGGCGAACAGGTTCAGATGGAAACGGCAATTGTATTGCCACCGTTCCCGGTATGCATTGGGAGGCAACTCGTTTGCAGCGATATAACTTGTCCGCAGTTCATCTATGACAGTACGGGTGATACGCCCTCCGTATTGACGTAAAAATGCCGGCTCCAGAAGCGCACGATAGGCTTCCAGTTGGGACATGACCTTGTCGTCTGGCTGAATGATTTTATAGCCTTGGCGGGGAATACTGCGTAGAAAATTTTGAATCGTAAGTTGTTGTAACGCCTCTCGGATAGGAGCACGGCTTACGCTGTATTTCTCCATGAGAAGCTTCTCAGATAACGTTGCATCGGCAGGATAGACACCATTGATGATATCGGAAAACAAGTGGTCATAGACTTTGTCTTTTAAGGTCTTTTTTGTTAGCGATTCCATGCCCTCATCTCCTTGCGATTACAGTATATACGTTTCTTGTATAGCGGCAATATCCGTTGCTGTTACGGTTAGTTTATGTTGCAGGCATTGTGTCCATATTTCAGCAGCGTCAACGACCCAAAGGGAAGGGACCATGTCTTGCAAGTGGTTTTTCATGTAGGATACAATGGCAGCAGCAGCGTTACTGTAGGGAAGGCTGGTGACGACATAACGGAAATTCGTGCGTGGTACGGCTTGCATGGGTTGTTTCCAGACTTCTTCTATTTCTAACGTATAATCACATTCATGGTATCCATTGGATACGGCTTCACGACCAATATCTTCGGTGTTTTTCCGGCCCATATCCAAGAGTAAATAATCATAAAGTAAGATATGTTCTAACTTCTTTATCATAACGTGTTTTTCTGGCAGAATATTGCAAGGATCTTCCGTGTAGAGCTGAAGCAATTCTAAGAGAAACTGCAGACGGTGTCGCTTGAATGTGAACGATACGGCTTTTAAGAAGATCAATCGCATACGGATATACTCTTGCGTCTGTTTGCGGAAGTCGATATCAAAATAACTGAGCGGGGTCTGGTCTTGCACATACTGATATAATTTCTGTTCTAACGCAACGGTTTCATGCAAGGCTGTTGTGCGGGCTGCTGGTGATACCGTCCGATCCAGCCGCTTCCGGTTCAGCCGGTCCAAGTAGTTCAGCCCAGCCGTTTCGACGGCTAAGGCGCTAAAAATACCGTTATCTTGTTGATGCGCAAATATTTCTGCCTTGTCCCTGGCAGATAATATATATTCTTTCATTATGCAAAGAACTCCTCTATACTGGATTGATGGTGTCATCCATGGTGATGGCATCGATATTACGGTGATTACTTCCTTGGGATAAATTGTGCTGGAAATAATCTTTGAAGGCTTGGACCCACGTGCGGGCTGGATGAGATAAAAATCCCCGGCTTTTCCAAATGATAGCCAATGTCCAGGAAATACGTGGTTCTACTAAAGGTATGTGTATGACATCAGACGGCATACGCTTGCAAATACTCTGTGGCAAGAGGGCAATGCCCAGTTGGCTGCGTACCATTTCAACAAGGAAGTCCCAGTTGCTGCTGCGGCAAACGATTTTCGGATGAGCCATGATTTCCTGGTAAAAGGAACGAATATATGGCGTCAGTGAAAAGGACGTAGGATAGGATACGAGAGGCTCGTTTTTGATTTGCTCTAAAGTAAGTCGTTGTTGTCTGGCTAAGGGATGATTGGACCAGACGACGACATCCAGGGGCTCTTCATTGAAAATGAAGAAATCGTACGGCATATCTGTGTCAATAGGAAGAGCGACAAAGCCAGCTTGGATGAGGCCGTCATCTATGGCTGAAATGATTTCTTGAGAGCCTACTTCGGTCATTTCCAGCTCGATACTGGGATAAGACGTGATGAATTGGCGGATGAATGGGGAAATAAAGGAGGAGCCGATCATTGGCGGGACACCAATGGCCAGTTTCCCGGCATTAAGCAGTGTCGTTGATTCCATTTCTTCATTCAGCTGTGTGAACCCTTTCATGAGCTCTTCGATTTTAGGGAGTAAATAGGCGCCGGTTTCTGTAAGCTCAACGTTTTTACCTTTACGATCGAATAACTGGATATTCCAATGTTCTTCCATGGCCTTGATGCCCTTGCTAATAGAAGGCTGGCTGATGTGCAATGATTTGGACGCCTTAGTGAAGCTCTTTTTATGGGCGACTTCGATGAAATATGTTAATTGAAATAGATCCATAGGTAGTGTCACCTCTTTTAATATCTTTATATTATCATATTTCGTTATAGAATAGAATATAAAATTTCCTATGCCGCAGGGCAATGCCTCTATATTTCCATACAAGAAAAGTTGTATAATAGATATATGTTGAGAGAGGAGGGGAAACGCCATGGCTGTACGCTGGATCATGCACGTCGATATGGATGCTTTTTATGCATCTGTCGAACAGCGAGACAATCCGGCACTGAAGGGAATGCCCGTCATTGTCGGCGGACTGGTGGATCGGGGCGTTGTCGCGACGGCATCGTATGAAGCGAGGAAATTTGGCGTTTGTTCAGCTATGAGTATGCGTCAGGCCCATCGGCTCTGTCCGAATGGTGTTTTTTTACCGGTACGTATGGCTCATTATCGGCGTGTTTCCCATCAGATTCGTCTCATTTTGTCACGGTATTCTCCTTTTATTGAACCGTTAGCTTTAGATGAAGCATTTCTTGATATATCAGGTATGGAACTCCATTATGATTGTATTACTGATATTGCTAAAGCCGTAAAGACTGATATTCATCGGATAACGGGGTTGGTGGCTTCAGCTGGCATTGGGCCGAATAAGTTTCTGGCAAAATTGGCTTCCGATTTGCGTAAGCCAGACGGATTAGTGTGGATTCCTTATGGAACGGAACAAGCCATGCTGGCACCGCTTCCGGTCAGTCGTCTTTGGGGCGTAGGCAAAGTGACGGAGCAGGCCTTGCACCGGGCCGGGTTCAAGACTATCGGCGATATTGCTGCTGCTGGTCCTGATGCGCTCATCCCTGTTGTAGGGAACCAGGCACGCCGCATTTACAATCTGTCCCTGGGGCATGATAATCGTCCGTTAGAAGTGAGCCGCCGGCCGCAGTCTGTTGGCAATGAACATACATATGAACATGATCTGACAACGGAGGAGGAAGCAGATGAACAACTTCGGCTCCTGGCTAATGAAGTATCTTGGCGATTGCGGCAAAACCATTTGATGGGACGCAATGTAACGCTAAAAGTGCGGTTCGCATCCTTTCAAACCGTTACTCGTTCTCTGACTTGGGAAGGCTTGGGGACGTGCGCTGAGGATCAGCTGTATTTCGCAGCCAAGCGGTTGTATCATAAACGGGGAAGTCATGAGCCTATCCGGCTCTTAGGATTAACAGTGAGCCAGTTGCAGACGTATCATGTGCAGGGTGACTTGTTTTCTGATGATGAAGAGACGAAGGCTAAAGTAACAGAAGCGATAGATAAATTACAGCAGCGATTTGGTCGTAAGGCCATTATGAAGGGCTTTTTATGGGAAATGTCCCATGAACAGAAGAAATGAGGAAGGTAACTTCCTAATTTATATAAAAGGAGTGAAAGACATGGCACTTTTCAAGGTGGCAGCCCATACGGGCGATAATAACAATGGGTATATTTCCTACGATACGGATACGAAGCAAGTAAATGTCCGATTGAATGATGATGTTCTTGATGCTAAGTTGTATGAATATTTGACAACGGTGCAGTCTTTGCATCGGTATACGGATTTATCCCTCTATGAAACAGTAAATGTGATTCCGGCGTCCAGCTTGGAAGCCTTGAAGTTGTCTTTAGGATATGTTTGGTTATCGATGGGTATCCATATCGATTGGAGCCGTCCTATTGAGTTGATGTGAGCTGTATGGCTGTATGTATGGGGGCTGGTTAGAACCCATATCCACAAAGTATCCACATTTTGTACCCCCTGGGGTGTACGGAATGTGGATATTTTGTTGCAATGCCCTATAGTATGCTGTTGATGGCAGTGCATACTTTTTGAAAATAAATCATAAAATGTGGATAACTTTATAAAACAAGTGTGCGTATTTAGAAAAATATCGATAATAATGGCTTGGTTGAGCCATTGTTTAGCGGATGAAAAATAGTAAACCAGATGTGCATACATGGTTATAAAATGTGGACAATTTCATTTCTGGAGATATGCACAGAGAAAACGGACATTGGGAAAACTGTCACAAAGCCCATTTTTAAGCCTTTTATACGATGAAAACAGGACCTGATTCAGAAAGTTATGCACAGTCTTAGTCAGTATGATGCTACTAACAGGATGCTACGAAAAAAGAGATGAGTGTGATATACTGAGTAAGCATATATATTCTATTCGTTAGGAGGAAATGATCGTGAAAGCAGTGTTGAGAGGATTGATCGTGCGAGGCGATGAAATATTGAATGGCCACGTGCTGATGTATGAAGGAAAAGATATTTGGAAAATCGTGCCACGCAAACAGTTTCGTGCTGGTATGTGTACAGAAATTATTGATGCAAAAAATGGTTTTGTCGTGCCTGGTTTCATTAATGAACATATTCATGGTTGTGCCGGTGCAGATACGATGGATGAAGAGGATACAGCGCTGGCTGTCATGCAGAAAGCGTTACCGGCAACAGGGGTTACTTCTTTTGTGCCGACGACGATGACTTACGACAGGGGTCGTATTGAACGGGCTTTGGAACGGATCCGCAAAGCTAAAAGCAATGCGGGAGCGCAAATATTGGGTGCTCATATGGAAGGGCCGTTTATTAGTGAAGCCTATAAAGGTTCACAAGAAGGGAAACACATTATGCCGCCAGACTTCTCCTGGTTGGAACCCTATGCCGATATCATTAAAATCATCACCATAGCACCAGAAACGTTGAAGAATAAGACTTTTCTTAATGACTGCGCTGCCCATGGCATTATCGTATCATTCGGACATAGTGCGGCAACCTATGAAGACGTCATCCATACTATGGCAGCAGGTGGTATATACCATGCGACACATTTATTCAATGGCATGACGCCATTTCATCATCGGAAGCCGGGTCTCGTCGGGGCGGCACTTCTTCAGGATGCTATTCATTGCGAACTCATTTGTGATAACCTTCATGTTCATCCGGCGGCGCAGAAGCTGGCGTATCAAATGAAAGGCAGTGCAGGTATTATTTTGGTAACCGATTCGTTGCGAGCCTGTCTTCAAGGTGATGGGGAGTCAGAACTAGGGGGGCATACAGTTTTTGTCAAGAATGGAGAAGCCCGTTTAGCAGATGGTACACTGGCAGCTAGTGTCATACCTATGAATGAAGCTGTGTTGAACTTCCTGATCAATAGCGGGGCTTCTTTGCCGGAAGTCATTGCCATGGCGACCGTTAACCCGGCGAAAGACTTAGGCGTATATGATCGGATTGGCTCACTGGAGGAAGGCAAACAAGCTGATTTCGTTGTACTGGACAGTGAAGATTTCCATGTCAAACAAACGGTAATCGCAGGTGAACTCGCATACAATGAAGAAAACAAGTAAGTTTTTTATAATAGCAGCTGTCCTTATCCTATGCGGTATTGCAGTCTGTTACTTTACGGGAAAGTCCGGAGATAGCAAGAATCCCGTGGTGCCGATAAAAACAGAAGATAAGGCGCAGCATATAGTGGATACGATGTCTGCTGAAGATAAAGTAGGACAGCTGCTCATGGTTGGCATTTTGACACCGTCTTTGGATCAAGACGCATCATGGCAGCTGAGTCAGTTCCATTTGGGCAATGTCATCCTCTTTGACCGGAATATGGAATCACCGGAACAAGTAAAACGGCTGACTGGAAAAATACGACAACAAATAGAAAAGCAAAGTGGTGTCATGCCATTCATTGCGCTGGATCAGGAAGGCGGCAAGGTGCTGCGGATGCGAAGTGCCTTCCCGGCAGTGCCTAGTGAAGCCGCTATCGGTCAGGGCGGGGATCCTGCGGCGGCTAAGAAATGGGCTGTTACGACAGGAACCCAGTTAAAGAACATGGGAATTAACGTGAATTTTGCGCCTGTCGTCGATCTAGGCTCGCCGGCTGAACGGTCGTATAGTATCGATCCGGCAGTGGTGACAGCTTTTGCACAAGCGGCCTGCAGCGGCTATAGTCAGGCAGGTATTTGGTGTTCGCTGAAGCATTTCCCAGGGATCGGCAAGGTAAAAACAGATCCTCATATAGATGGCGACAGCGTCAAAGCAGATAAAGAAGAGCTCATGGATCAAGATCTCAAGCCCTTTGCCAACCTTATCAAGACCGTGCCAAAGGATACGATGTTCATCATGGTATCCAACGTTACATTCCCGGCCTTGGATGCTGCGCTTCCGGCCTGTGTATCGCAACCGATCATGACGGATCTGTTGCGGAACCAGCTTCATTACGACGGCCTGATCGTATCTGATGATATGGAAATGGGAGCGATGGCCAAGCATTATGCTTTTGCAGATATGGGTGTCATGGCTATCAAAGCCGGCGCTGATATGGTGCTGGTATGTCATGATTATGGTCATGAACAGGAAACCTATACAGGACTACTGAAAGCCTATACGAGTGACCCTGATTTCAAACGAATGGTTGATGAAAAAGTCCTCCATATCGTGCGGGTCAAACTAGCTCTGCAGCAGGATAAATAAACAAAAATAAAGAACTGCTATTCTGATCAGTAGTATCAGAATGGCAGTTCTTTTTGTCATCCGTATTATTTTTGGTTAAAAATACTTTCCAGATATTCGGCAGTATTGCTGAGATTGTCCGACTGGTACGTTTCGATTGCGCCCTTATCGCAGAGTTCTGCGAATTTTGGATCGATAGGCAGTTTAGCGGTATGAGGGATTTCAAATTTAGCAGCCGATTCTTCGACATGGCTCTTGCCGAAAATTTCTACTTTTTCATGGCAATGAGGACATTCGAAATAGCTCATGTTTTCTACAAGGCCAAGGACCGGTATGCTCAGCATTTCTGACATATTATAGGCTTTTTCGACGATCATGGAAACTAATTCCTGTGGTGATGTAACGATGAGGATGCCATCTACCGGCAAGGATTGGAATACCGTCAGAGGTACGTCGCCTGTTCCTGGAGGCATGTCAACGAACATGTAATCAATGTCGCCCCAAAGTACATCTGTCCAGAACTGTTTGACAGCCCCGGCAATGACCGGGCCGCGCCATACGACCGGAGCTCCTGGATCTTCCAGAAGCAGATTCATGGACATGACCTTAATGCCCGTGTTCGTATCAACGGGATTGATGCCATTTTGGTCGCCTGTGGCATGATCAGTAATACCGAAAACTTTCGGGATGGACGGACCTGTAATATCGGCGTCAAGAACAGCTGTCTTGAAACCGCGGCGTTGCATCTGTACAGCCATCAAAGACGTAACAAGAGATTTGCCAACGCCGCCTTTGCCACTGACAATAGCAATGACGTGTTTGACATGGGTACCTTCATGGGGTGCTTCTTGGAGGCTTTGGGGCTGGGTACGGCTGGAGCAGCTGCTGCCGCAGCTAGAACAGTCGTGGGTACAATTTTCAGGTTCACTCATGGATATCATTCTCCTTTATAGTTGCATTTCCGGTTTGGCAGCATGGATGGCTGCACGTGCCGGCATGTTCACAAACTTGGATAGGGCCGCCTTCGATGAGCAAGCGTTTTCCATGAACAAGGGCATCGGCCAGTTTGTGCCGGGCCGTATCATAGATGCCGGTTACAGTCGTACGTGATACGTGGATCTGAGCAGCACATTGTTCTTGTGTCAGACCGACCCAGTCAATAAGGCGGATGACTTCATATTCGTCGACGCTCATTGTTACTATTTCCGTATCAGCAGAACATCCGGATGGCGCAAATACTCCCGATTTAGGAAGGGCGCAAACGCGGCGGCACCGTTGTGGTCTAGCCATGGAAAACACCTCCTTTAGCAGTCTCTTTTATTATACGATTGTAAATGACATATGTCAATTTCTCTTCGTGTCTTCATATTTTTTTCGTTTCCGTACGAACGTCGATGCAGTAATACCGATGGCTTGGGCGGCATCGCGGACATTGCCGTATTGGTTGTAGGCACGGACGAGGTAATCATATTCAATAGACGCCAGGGCCTGATTGAGGTCATCAGGCAATTCTGCAGGTATAGCAGGAACCGGGCGTGGTTCTTCAGGTTTTTCTTTTACGATGATAATGGGTTTGGTTTGTTGGAATAAGTGCAGATCTTCTGGTGTGATTTCATTGCCAGAGCTGATAATGATAGCGCGTTCTACGATGTTTTTCAGCTCACGGATATTGCCGGGCCATTTGTATTCGTTCAGCAGCTGAATGGAAATATCGGTGAAATATTTATTGAAGTTATATTTTTGATTCAGCTTGGTCAGGAATGAAATAGCCAGTGGCGTAATGTCTTTTTTGCGAGAACGTAATGGCGGGATGGATACAGGGAAGACCGTAAGGCGATAGTACAAATCTTCTCGGAATTGCCCGCTCTTGACCATGTCTTTTAGCGAGCGATTCGTAGCTGCAATAATGCGGATATCAATTTTAATAGGTTTTGTTCCGCCAACACGCATGATTTCTTGTTCTTGCAGGGCTCGAAGAAGTTTGACCTGCATATCTTTGGGCAATTCACCTATTTCATCGAGAAATAACGTACCCTTATTTGCTAATTCGAACAAGCCAATCTTACCGGAACGACTGGCACCGGTGAAGGCGCCGCTTTCATAACCGAATAATTCGCTTTCAATAAGGCTTTCCGGAATAGCACCACAGTTTACTTTGATGAAACTGTTTTTAGAACGAAGACTGTGCTGATAAATATAGCGGGCCATCACTTCTTTACCGACACCGGTCTCCCCGAGGAGCAGTACTGTCGTATCCATAGGCGCCACTCGATTAGCCAGGAGAAGGGCGCCTAGCGATGTATCGTCATTGAAAATGATTTCTTCTTCGTTCAAGGGGGCACTCAGGTGTTCTAATTTCAGGCGGAATCGTTCGAGGTCATCATCTTTTTTCTGAATGGCTTCTTTTAGGCTGTATATTTCGGTTAAGTCACGGACATTAGTAACGACCATGACCAGTCGTCCTTCTTCATCAAAAATAGGAGAGCTCGTAATAAGCGCTTCTTTACCGGTTTTGAACTGTTGCTGCAAGGTGACTGGCTTTTTTGTTTGGATGACCCGCAAGGAGCCAGATGTGGAAATGATTTTATTTTGGACCAGTGAGGACATGTTTTTACCGATGACGTCCTTTTTGCGCAGCCCCGTAATGTCTTCATAGGCATGATTGATGAGTATAGTATTAGCATGACTATCTGTAATATAGATACCATCAAAGGAGTGTTCAATAATGGCGCCCAAGCGTTCTGCAGCTTCTCTGACAGTAGAAAAGATTTGTCGATATGTCATGGTATGTGTACGTCCTTTCTGTTAACAGTGTTCATGAATGCTTTCGCTCATAGGAATTGGGAATGCACAGGGCATTCCGGTATTTTTGGATGGCCCGGCGGGATACGGTCATGGCATGGCGGCTTTGCAAGAGCTCTACAAGTTGCAGATCACTATACGGCGCGTCAGGACGCTCAGTATCGATAAGGGTGCGGAGCGCTTTCTTGATGCTGTTTTTGCAAAGTCCTTCTTTTCCTTTTTGAAGCAGCGGACTCTGAAATAACGATTTGAAGGATACAGTACTCCACGGTGTCTGTACATATTTGTCCTTTGTAGAACGGCTGATCGTTGATATATGCAGGCCTGTCAGGTCGGCAATGTTTTTCAAGGTCATAGGACGGGTGACATGGTGTTGCTGTATATATGTATATTGCCAGTTCCATATAGCATTTGTCAAGGTGATCAGTGTTTTACGGCGCTGTTCGATGTTATGGATCAGCATATATGCGCGGTTGTATTTTTGCTGGAAATATGATTTTACATCTGGATCCGTTGCAGTTTGCATCATGTTGATGTAGTAATCGCTAAGGGAATATGAGGCGACCCATGAATCGTTTAGAATCGTTTCATGGCCTTCAGGAGTGAGACGAATAATGACGTCAGGTACGACATACGTATCTGTTTTTTCAAAAAGACCTTTTAACGGGGAGGGATTCAGCTTTTTGATCATGTTGATAGCGGTCATGATCTCAGCTTTTGACGAGTGCAGCAGGTGGCATAGTGAGTTCAGGTTATTAGCAGCAATATCCGATAAATGGTCATCAATAAGCGTCGTCAGCAGTGGTGAAAGTTTATGGTTATGCTGGAGCTGTAATTTTAGACATTCTCGTATATCATAGGCACAAATACCAACAGGATGAAGCCCTTGTAAGGTCTGCAAGCACGATGCGAACAGACCTGGCGGCAATGGAAATTTTGCTGTCAGGTCTTGTTCTGTTATGGTGAGAAAGCCGCTGTCGTCGACACAAGCTGCCAAATAAGACAGTAAGGCCCAATGGGGTTTTGAAAATTGCTGCGGGTTCAATTGTTCTAAAATAAAATTTTTGACAGTATCCTTTTCTGGTGCGGCGACAAAATTCAAATATTCTTCCGCACCGCCAGCAGAGGAGGAAGGCTGATATTCCATGAAGGGATTTTCTTCGGATTCTTTCTGCAATAATTCCTGCAATGCATCGGCTGGCATAGCCAGGATATGGAGAGATTGAATTTGTGCAGCTGACATGTGCTGTTGTTGGTCCTGTGTTAATTCAGGTTTCATATTCATCTGTATACCACCTAGTTTACCAGTGACTGTAAGGCAGGATATTGAGTTTTACCAGACGTGTTCTTGGGAATGGAATCTATGCTGCGGAGCGTGAGACAGGAGGGATGCAGGCTGATTTTTTTCGTAAGGAAGTCTTCTATGGCAGCAAATTTCGTGCAAGGTGCTGTCGTGAATATCCACACGGCATCATCAAGGCCGACACAGGCAAAATCATAGGTACTGTCGTTATTTTTCAGCAATTGTTCTATTTCATCCATGTTCAGGCGTTTTCCCATGACTTTAATGAAACGTTTTTTACGGCCAGTAATATAATAGAAACCATCTTCGTCATAGTAAGCCATATCGCCGGTCATGAGACGGCCATGCCGGGTGTCACCGAGCGACAGGTCGTCTGGATGGGTGGCATAGCCTAATGTAACGTTAGGACCTTCATAGCAGAGTTCACCAATCGTATTGGCTGTATGGATTTCACTGCCATCGGTCTCTATGATATGGAACGTACCACCGGGAATAGCGATACCGATACTGTCGATTTTCCGCAGACAGTCCGCAGCAGGCAAATACGACATGCGAGCTGTTGCTTCTGTCTGGCCGTACATAACAATAAATTTTTTGCCTGTTTTTTGGGCATATTCACCATATTCTTTTTGTAAGGGTTTGGATAATTTCCCGCCAGCTTGAAGCATCAAGGTCAGGTCTGGCAGGTCCATCGTCGTGAAGCGAAGCCGTTTCAGACATTCATACGTAAAGGGGACGCCGGCAATAGAGGTTATGTGTTCATGTTTGCAGAAATCCCAAAAGGACGGGTCGAAGACCGTGTCGTCTGTAAGATATTCTGCAGCACCGCAGAGAACATGGCTGTTTATAACGGACAGGCCAAAGGTATAATGCATGGGCAGTGAGGAAACAGGCCGGTGCGTTGCTGTCAATTGCAAATACTGAGCGATAGAAGCGGCGTTGGCCTGAAGATTAGCATAGCTTTGTCGAACTAATTTGGGACTGCCCGTACTGCCTGAGGTAGTCAATAGCAACGCCAGCTCGGAATAAAGTTCATGATGCTGGTTTGAATAGGGATATACACCATAGTCTTCTATATCATATACTACAGGATGGGCGTTGTTTTTACCAGATGGCGCAATGATATAATTGGGCTTATAGAGGTGCAGCAGTCGTTGCTTCAGGTCTTCATCCAGCTGATTGTCGATGAGGATGGGCACGATGTGGTTTTGCAGGCAGCATAAATAAGATACGGCTGAGCCGATGGTATTGCTGCACAGAATGGCTGCCAGAGAACGAGGGGCTATGAGTGAATGCAGTGCGTCGCTGTGGCGGTACCAGTCACCATAAGAGAGGCGATGGCCGTGCGATGTTATGAATAAGGGGTGGTCTTCATAGTTGCGATTCTTATCAAAAAAATTCACGATAAGACCTCCTAACGGATTATGCGAGATAACGATTCAATCATATGGGTACCATCCCAGATGACATCCATATGGAGTGCCTGCCCTACGGGGACGATGCGGTCTGCGCCAGCGGCACCATAGGCGATAAGCTGTGAACGTAAGGTATCCGCGGATATGCCGAGGGTAGAGATAGTTTGGACTTTTTTGGTTATATACGGCAATAGGGAGGGTAAAGACGGCATAGCAATTTGAAAGAACTGACCGAATTTACCAGATAGCGTCGTTATGTCGTCAGGCAGGGACGATAGATGATAGATATAAAGAGAATTTGTTATAGGACTGATGGATTGCAGTTCCGGGCAGGTCATAGCCCAATACCAGGCATTGCCATATTTTTCGCTTACTTTAATGGGCTGTAAATCATAGGCACGGCTTTCTGCGGCTACGGCATGCCACCAGCGTGTTTGGGCAGCGGCATAGTCCTTGGCGGAAGCCGTGAGCCAAACAATGAGTTTTGGACTGGAACAGGCATTTTGGTCAGCTTCATAGGTGTCATTATAAAAACGGTGGGCCCATTGTTGTATATCATGATCGGAACAGGAGATAATGGCAGCACTGTCAAACACAGCAAGGGAATAGCGGTCAGCAAAGACGAGCTCCACTGCTTGCGGTGGCAGCGGTGATTGCCGGATTGCCTGAATGGATCGATTTCCGCCCCAAATAATGCGGCCGTCACAACGAGCGGTATACGTATCGGTCAGCTCCTTCTGCATCGCATCATAGGTTATGAGGGCATTCGTTTCATATAGCTGGGTAAAGGCAGGTTGTTTCCAAATAGAATCAATGAGATTGCATAGTGGGGCTGTCGCTGCTGTGATGCGTGGTGACAGGCGTACGAGGTTGCTGTTACCGGCAAGCAGAGAAATAGCCAGGCTGTAGGCAAACATAATGGGCATATTTGTCGGCGTGATATGGAACACGAGACCGCGCCCCAAGCGAGAATCTAAAAAAGAAACGGTTTGTTTCAGTCGTGCCAGCTGTTTTTGTCGCAGCCAAAATCCAAATGTTGCCCAAGAAGGGTCTTGTACTGTAATGGGGTCATGCAGTAATTCTTGGGACAGACGCTGCAAAAAGGACATGACTACAGGCGAAAAAGGTGGCAGCCTGTGGATGGAATCAGGCATGGTGCCGGCTAATAGTGTGTACGATTCATTCATGGGTATCACTGCACCCCCTTATTTCAGCTTTAGGAATCCGACCGTCTATACGGAAATAGCGGCCCTTGCGGCCGCAAGGACAGTCATCGGTCCCCAGGAGTGTCCCCATATCTTCTGTCAAAATCGAATGTCCCGGATAGGATGCAGCAATAGGGGACATTACCTGGATGATACCAGACGTACCGATGGGACAGCAGGAAAAATCAGCAGGGTCCCGGATGAGGATATCAGAGAAGATGCTGGCATGGAGATGACCATATTCACATTCCATGTAGATGCAGCCAGTTTGTTCAGCCATACCATAATAATTATGCACATGGGAAATATGGAATTGTTCCTGCAGGCGGGTATTGAAGGCAGCCGGGGAAACAGCCTGGTTTTGTAACTTTTTCCAGCCGCCGCCATGAAGGACCAAGGCCGTTGAAAAATCAAAAGAGGTTCCCTGTTGAGCTAAGGCCTGGCAGAAATACTTCCAAATCATAAAGGTGAAGCCGAAAATGATGACAGGCCCTTTAGCTGCCAGTGCGGCCACTGTATCCAAGGCAGAAATGTTGAGCTCCATGTCGTCTGTTAAGGCATAATATTTTCGCTTAGCAAACAAGGAAAAGCCAAGGATGGCAGCACCGCGGGCATTGAATTGTGCCCGGTCATGAAATACTGCCGGTGAGTCGATGATCAGCATTGGCAGGCGGCGGGGACCAAAGAAATCCTTCCATATGGCATATAGAGCCAGCTGCTGGTTTTGTGCTGTTGCCGCATCGAGATAGATATGGGAAACAGCCTGGCCAGAGGTTCCGGAGGAGGTGATGATTTTAAAAATATTTTGCTGAGGAATGCTTGTTAAATCCAGCTGTTTGAAAAGTGTAATTGGAATCATCGGGATTTGGGATAATTCCGTTGCAGTTGCAGCAGCATACCCCCAGGCGTCTAGTGCCTTGCCATAAGGTGCACAGTGTTCGTGATGATAGGCAGTCAATTCGTTGAGGCAGGAAATATATGTTTGTTCCTTTTCAGCTTGTGTCCAGCCATAGGGGGAAGCGGAGAAATACTGGCTATAATCCATACTTGTGTTTCACATCCTCTGTCAACATAAAGGGAGCACCGTGACCAGGATAGGTCCATATAGGAACTGGCAGCGTGCGTAAAATCGCTTTCCCTGTGCTTTCATAGGCTGTATCATCGCTGCCGGGCAGGCGCGTAACGACTTCTTCACCGGGAATAAAATAATCACCAGAAAAAAGAATATCTCTGTCTAAAATAATGCAAGTGCTTCCCGGCGTGTGCCCCGGTGCTGCGATAAGTGTGAAATGAAAACCGTACCAATCATAACAGAACGTTTCCTCAAAAGTGAGGTCGGCAGCTTTACAGACGAATCTGGGGTAGGATACACGAAGGGTGCCGTTACTTTTGAAGTACAGATACGTTTCCATGATACGCGACATGTTGCGTTTTGCAGATTGCAAGCCGTCACTGCAAGGGCGGCTTGCAATGACTTGCAGGGGATACGAACGGCGCAGCAGATTGAGACCAGCAATGTGGTCACAATGTTCATGTGTAAGGAGAACCGTTTCTGGCTGCAAATCATGTTCTTCTATATACGAAGAGAGCATTGGGCCGTCGTTCGGATCAATGAGCAGGGCATGACGGCCTGATGTAATGATATAACAATTACTCTGCGTGAGGGGGTCTGTCAAGCAGACGGGAATATAAGACATGCTTATAAATCTACGCCGTACTTGCGGAGAATATCCAGACCTTTTTCGTAGGAACTAAATGATAATACATCAGGTGTATCAATTGAAATGTCGAACATGTCTTCTAAATCTTCCATTAAGGTCATATGGCCCATGGAATCCCATAATTTAATAGAACGATATTTTAATCCTGGAAGTTCAGCGGCTGTTACTTTAAAATTTGTGATCATAGCATTGTTATATTTTTCTAAATTAGTCATAATATAATACATATCCTTTCTATAGCAACAAAATTACATAATAGTAAATAAATCTTTTGTAAGTAATTGACGACACGTGCCTTCGACGACCATGTCGTTGTTTTGGTTATGGCAGACTCCGTATAGTTCGCCAATATACCATCGTTTTCGTTCGGTAATGTGTTTCAAGGTGACTGTAGCTGTAATACTGTCTCCAGCATATACGGGGAGCAAAAATTTCAGGTTTTCATCCATCAAAATAGTACCATCACCGGGAAGTGTCATGCCCATGACTGATGAAATCAAGCTGCCGGTCAGCACGCCGTGGACAACGGTCCTGCCAAAGCCGTGAGCAGTCGCAAAGACGGCATCAGTATGTAATTTTCCATAATCACCAGTAAGGCGGGCAAAATCGGCAATGTCAGCAGTTGAAAACGTTTTTGTCATAGAAGCCGTATCGCCGATGCGGAGTGCCTTTTTCAAAGGAGCAGTGGCAGCGCTGGTCTGGTTTTGCAGCCAGGCGGCACAGTTCGTGAAGTCTCGGGGACTGCAAAGGGTTTTGATCTCTTTTACGGCGAGACCGGAGCTTTCAGCGCAAGCCGTTTGGCAGCCACAGACCAGAAGGCATACATCACATACAGTTTGTTCCGGTGTATATGTAAAGGTGTGTTGGGGGAAGCACGTTATGAATCGTTGTACTTCACGGGTGCGATCATAGCGGGGATTACACCCGCCGCAATATTTAATGCCGATATTCATAGGACTACTCCGGTGCGTGATGGGAATGGAGGATAGCTTTCGCTTGGGCGATGAGATCATCGCTGACACCGGTCAGCAAGATGACATCTTGTATTTGCGGAAGCTTTTCCTGTAGTTTGGCTGTAATGAGGCTCTCTGTCGTTACTTGTGCTGACGGACAGCCACTGCAGGTGCCGGTCAGGCGGATGCGAAGAACTTGATCTGCATAATCGACAAGGACGACATTACCGTGATGCTGTGCCAGGGATGGTCGGACATCCTCATTTAAGACGGCTTCGATTTTTTTTATCATTAATGTATCCAATTAAGTCACTCCTTCATATGTTGTAAAATATCAGTTTAAAATAATATAAGCAAAAAACGTGCCAACTATTGCAGATATATAAATAAAAGCAAGCTGCTATTTTTAAGTACAGGCGACAATGACGCGAAGTGCCGTAAATCATTGTGTTTAATATCTGCAACAAAAGCATAAAAAAATGATGAATGATATGTAGCCATTTGCAACACATTGTTGCAAATATAGAATCATACGCTGATGTTGCAATAATGCAACAAAAGTTAAACGTTTTTTCGTTTCATTTATGCAACACAGGAAAAAATACGTGGCAGAGAAAATCGTAGAAAAGGCAGGAGAAAAAATATAATAAAAAATTTAATGATGAAGAAATCTGATACCTGCCATGAAAAATAGTATTCACATAAAATTTTTATGTGAAATGGCAAGAACTTGGCACAAATTTTGCTGTATATTCAGTCAAGCAACAACAAATGTGTGAAATAGTACAGTATAACTTACAGCTTCTTTAGTAGAAAGGATTGATTAATTATGGCATTAATGACAGGTGAACAGTACGTTGAAAGCATGAAAAAAATGAATTTGCAGGTGTATATGTTCGGTAAAAAAATCGAATGTCCTGCTGAAGACCCGATTCTTCGGCCGTCTATGAATTCTGTAAAAATGACCTATGATTTGGCACAAATGCCGGAATATCAGGATTTGATGACCGTTGTATCGCCGTATACAGGTGAACGGATTAACCGTTTTACACATATTCATCAGAGCACACAGGATCTGATGAACAAAGTAAAAATGCAACGTCTCTGCGGACAGAAAACAGCGGCATGTTTCCAGCGCTGCGTAGGCATGGACTCCTTTAATGCTGAATTTTCCGTAACATATGATACAGATAAAAAATACGGCACGCATTATCATGAAAATTTCATGAATTTCTTGAAATATGTTCAAGAACGAGATCTTACTGTTGATGGAGCTATGACAGACCCTAAAGGTGACCGCGGCCTGGCACCACATGCTCAACAGGATCCGGATTTGTATCTTCATGTTGTAGAACGTCGTGCAGATGGTATTGTTGTTCGTGGTGCCAAAGCGCATCAGACTGGCTTCATCAACTCCCATGAAGTTATCGTTATGCCGACGATTTCTATGGGTGAAGATGATAAAGATTATGCTGTTTCCTTTGCCTGCCCGACTGATGCTAAAGGTATCTTCATGATCGTCGGCCGTCAGTCTTGCGATACGCGTAAGATGGAAGGCGCTCCGATGGATACAGGCAACCCGACCTTCGGCGGTACTGAAGCGCTGGTCATTTTTGATAACGTATTCATTCCGAACGACCGCATCTTCATGGATGGCGAATATGAATTTGCTGGTTCCTTAGTAGAACGCTTTGCCGGCTATCATCGTCAGTCCTATGGTGGTTGTAAAGTTGGCGTAGGTGACGTACTTATCGGTGCTGCTGCTGTAGCTGCTGATTATAATGGCTGCCCGAAAGCTTCCCACGTTAAAGATAAAATCATCGAAATGCAGCATCTCAATGAAACCCTTTTTGCTTGCGGCATCGCTTGCTCTGCCTTAGGCACACAAACTGAATCAGGAAACTTCATCATCAACTTGTTGCTGGCTAATGTCTGCAAACAGAATGTTACTCGTTTCCCCTACGAAATCGTTCGTCTCGCTGAAGATATTGCCGGCGGTCTCATGGTAACAGCACCGTCTGAAAAAGACCTCAAGGATCCGAAATTGGGACCTTATGTTGATAAATATCTTCGTGGCGTTGGTGTCGTTTCTACAGAAAACCGCCTCAAAATCTTACGCCTCATTGAAAACCTTAGCCTCGGCACGGCTGCTGTTGGGTATCGTACAGAATCCATGCATGGTGCTGGCTCGCCGCAGGCACAGCGCATCATGATTTCTCGCCAGGGCAACTTGGGCATGAAAAAGAAACTTGCCAAAGCGATTGCTCATATTGAAGAATAATCACATTGTAACTAGTCTGCTTACACTGCAGTACCACACGAGTCATTCTTGTTTCAGGCCTTTACTCCTTTAGGCCTGAAACAAAAGGTGGCTCCTATAGAAAGTAGGTGTCTTAGTTGAAAGATTGGAAAAAAGAATATGCTCATAAAATCGTTTCGGTAGAAGAAGCAGTCCAACATGTGAAATCCGGAGACAATATCGTATTCACGCATGCGTGCGGTGAATCCCAATGCCTGACGACTGAATTGGTCAATCAGGCTGACCGGCTGGAACAGGTCACGATCATGCACATGGTGGCCATGGGGACAGCACCCTATTGCCAGCCAGGGATGGAAAAACATTTCCGTCACAATGCATTGTTCGTCGGCGGTTCTACCCGTAAAGCAGTAGAAGAAGGCAGAGCTGATTATACACCGTGCTTCTTCCATGAAGCGCCTAAGTTTTTCCGGGAAGGCCTTCTTCCAGTAGATGTAGTATTTCTTCAACTGAGTGAACCAGATGAACAAGGTAATTGTTCCTTTGGTATTTCTGTTGACTATACCCAGCCTGCTGCATCGGCAGCCAAACTTGTCATCGCTCAAATCAATAAAAACATGCCGCGTACCTATGGGAACAGTATCCATCTTGACGATATTGATTATATCGTAGAAAAAGATGAACCGTTGATTGAATTGCAGCCACCGAAAATCGGCGATCTTGAAAAGAAAATTGGCGGCTACGTCGCTTCATTGATTCATGATGGTGATACGTTGCAATTAGGTATCGGTGCGATTCCGGATGCAGTGTTATCCTTCCTTGGGGATAAAAAAGATTTGGGCATCCACTCGGAAATGTTTTCTGATGGCGTTGTCGACTTGGCGAATAAAGGTGTTGTGACCAATAAGAAGAAGACCATTGATACTGGTAAATTTGTTTCATGTTTCTTAATGGGAACTAAAAAATTATATGATTTCGTCAATAATAATCCCGATGTAGAAATGAAGCCTGTAGATTATACGAATGATCCCTTTGTCGTTGCTAAAATCGATAATATTATTTCCATTAATTCGGCTATGCAAGTCGACCTCATGGGTCAGGTCAATGCTGAAATGATAGGTAACCGCCAGTTCAGTGGCGTCGGCGGTCAGGTGGATTTTGTCCGTGGTGCTTCGCGGGCGAAGGGCGGGAAAGCTATTATTGCCATGTCCGCGACAACGGGTAAGGGAAAAATCTCCAAAATCGTGCCGCTTCTTGATGAAGGAGCTGCTATTACGACATCTCGTAATGATGTAGACTATATTGTTACTGAATATGGCATTGCATCTCTGAAAGCAAAAACGCTGAGACAGCGGGCTGCCGCTCTGATCAACATTGCCCATCCTGATTTTCGTCCAGCTTTGATTGCTGAATTTGAAAAACGCTTCCATTGTAAATTTTAGAAGCGGGACCGCACAGGAAAGGGGCAGGTTCAATTGGTGTATTCGTCAGGACAACAAGCAGATTTTAATAAATTTATAAATAAACTAACCGTATATTGTGGTTTAAGCTCTTTGATCGATGGGTATATTTTAGCCTCTATTGGCCCTGCTTTAATTGCGTTAGGACCATTACTCCATTTGGATAATTGGTGGACTGGTGCAATTGGAGCCGGCGCACTCATGGGGATTCTCGTAGGCGGTCCTATATTCGGCAATGTATCAGATGCCGTAGGACGGAAAAAGCCCTTTATTATCATTCCGCTAGCCTTTGCTATTTTATCTATTGCTATATGTTTTGTCCAAAGTACGACCGCATTGTTCGTTATACGATTTTTATTTGGTCTGGTCATTGGTGCGGACTATACTAGTGCGACTTCATATTTATCGGAATATTCTCCGGCCCATCGCCGTGGTACGAATATTGGTATTATGATGATCATGTGGATTTCTGGGATGACCTTGGGCGAAGTTGTCGGCTATCTTGTATATGATTCTGTATATAACTGGCAGATTATTCTAGGTATCCCGGCTATTATTTCGCTTTGGCTGGCTTGGGCAAGACGGAACTATCCGGAATCACCGCGCTGGCTCATGAATAAGAATCGAGTCGAAGAAGCGGCGGTCATTGTTAGAAATGTATATGGTCCGTCTGCAGATGTCAGTATGTTTGAAGAAAAGGCTGTCCAAAATGCATCTGTTAGTGAATTGTTCAAACCATATTATTTGAAACGGGTTATTTTTGCAGGTCTTTTCTGGGCTACACAGGTTTTGCCCATGTTTGCTATTTATATTTTTGGCCCGTCCATGTTAAAGGCTATCAAACTGAGTGAAGGCCGGGACCTTTTATTAGGCGATAGTATTGTCGGATTGATCTTTGTCGTCGGGGTCGTTTTCGGAGCTATCATCATTGAGAAATTTAATCGGCGGCCGCTCATTATATGCAGCTTTGTCGGCATGGCAGCAGGTTTATTCGTTCTCGGGCTCATACCGGAACCGCCGTTTTGGGTGATTGTCGTATGTTTCACTGTGTATGCAATTTCATCGGGTCCTCCTAACGTTTTGGACTGGGTATATCCGAATGAATTATTCCCGACAGAAATTCGTGCCGTCGGTGTTGGTGTATCGACCATGATCAGTCGTATGGGACCTATTTTAGGAACGTTTGCATTGCCATCTTTCCTGGAAGCTTATGGTATCCAAATGACGATGCTGGCTATGGGCGGGGTCTTGATCTTCGGCCTGATCATCTGCATATTCCTGGCACCTGAAACACGGGGGCTGAACCTGGCAGAAACGAGTGGTGCAGCACCAATCGGAACGGGAGCAAAGTTGGCAGAAAGTTTGGAAAGAAAGAACGAAGTTTGTGGAGAAGCCGTATTGAAAGATGATATCGACTAACGTATGGTCGCTATTTATAAGAGCATTTCGTTTCGTTTTCATTATTTTACAGAGAGAAGGATGAATCCATGTCTACATTAAGAACAGCATTACCGAAAATCGTTACTAATTCTTTGCCGGGTCCGAAAGCTGCTGATATTGTTAAACAGCGTGAAATCAATACACCAGCTGCTATTCATTGCGGATATCCCGTCGTTATGGATAAAGCAGAAGGGGCTATGATTCAAGACGTTGATGGAAATATTTTCCTCGATTGGATAGGCGGCGTTGGCGTATTGAATGTTGGCCATTGTCTCCCGGAAGTAGTGGAAGCAGTACAGGCTCAGGCGGCTAAGCATATTCATGGCATGTTCAATGTCGTTACGCATCCGGGATATGTACAATTGGCTGCTGAATTAAATAAACGTGTACCTGTTCGCGGAGAACAGAAACAGACCATGTTTACTAATAGCGGTGCTGAAGCTGATGAAAATGCTGTTAAGATTGCTAAAGCATTTACAAAACGTCCGAACATCATTGTTTTCTCCGGCGCATTCCATGGCCGTACTACTTTGACGATGGCGATGACTTCTAAAAAAGCATATGCTGTTGGTATGGGACCATTCCCTGATGGCATATATCGTGCAAAATATCCGTACTGCTATCGCCGTCCTGCTGAAATGTCTGAAGAAGAATATATTCAGTATTGTGTAGACAGCTTGAATGATGTATTTGAAGAAGCATCACCGGCTGAATATGTTGCAGCAGTTGTTCTCGAACCGTTACAGGGCGAAGGTGGTTTCATCCCGGCTCCTATTGAATGGGTCAAGAAAGTTCGCGAAATTTGTGATGCTCACGGCATTCTTATGATTGTCGACGAAGTACAGTCCGGATTTGGCAGAACAGGCCGTCTCTTTGCTTCTGAATATTGGAAAGAAGCAGGCGTACAGCCCGATATTATTTCCATGGCTAAATCTATTGCTGGCGGCGTTCCTCTTAGCGGCGTATCGGCACGTAAAGAAATTTTTGACCAGGTTCCTGGCGGCACAATCGGTGGTACCTTCGGCGGCAATGCATTAGCATGTGCTGCAGCGCTGCAGGTCCTCAAAGTGATTGATCGGGATAATTTGTGCCAGCGTTCATTGGACATTGGTAAAAAATATACGGATACCTTTAAGAGCTGGATGAGTAAATACGATGTAATCGGCGATGTTCGCGGCTTAGGCGGCATGGTTGGCGTAGAATTCGTTACAGATCAGAAAACCAAAAACCCGAATGGGGAATTGGTAAAGAAACTGGTTGAAGATTTGGCACAGCACGGCCTTCTCGTTGAAAGCGCAGGAACGCATGGTCAGGTTATCCGTTTCTTAGGCCCCTTGGTCATGACAGATGAACAGCTTGATGCAGGCTTACAGCTCTTTGAAGATGGCCTTAAGAGATTAACTGCTAAATAATAGCATTTGAAACACGGTTACGTTATTTCGATTCTGTTGTAATAAGCGAAAGCTTGTTACTATTGATGATTGAAAAGGAGCTGTTAGCGATTATGATCGAATTACAGTTGAAACCGACGCTGTACTCCTATGAAACGTGCAGAGACTTCGTAAAAGAACTGAACATCGGCGAAGGCGATGTCATGATTACCAACGAATATATCTATGAGCCTAATTTCAAAGCCTTAGATCTCAAATGCACGGTCATTTTTCAGGAAAAATATGGATTAGGAGAACCGTCCGACGAAATGGCAGAAGCTATTTACAACGATTTGCCTAAAGGATACAAACGTATTATTGCTGTCGGCGGCGGTACTATTCTTGATTTAAGCAAGGTATTTTCATTAAAACAATGCCATCCGATTTTGGATCTCTTTGATGGTAAAATCGAACCGGTAAAAGATAAAGAATTGATTCTCGTACCGACGACGTGTGGTACCGGCAGTGAAGTGACGAATGTTGCTGTATTTGCCCTTATTAGCCGTCATACGAAAAAAGGTATTGCCTACGATACCATGTATGGTGATAAGGCAGTTCTCATTACCGACCTTTTGAAGACATTGCCCTTCAAGGTGTTTGCTACCAGCTCTATCGATGCGTTAGTGCATGCAGTGGAATCAGCCTTATCGCCAGATTCCAGTGCTACCTTCCGAGTATTCAGCTACAATGCTATCAAGTTGATCCTGGAAGGGTATAAGAAAATCCGTGACAATGGGCCGGAAGGACGTATTCCGCTGATGAAAGATTTCCTTTTAGCAGCGAACTGGGCAGGTATTGCTTTTAGTATCCCTGGTTGTGCAGCCGTTCATGCGATGAGTTATCCCCTTGGTTCTGAATTCCATGTACCGCATGGTGAATCGAATTATGCCATGTTTACTGGGGTTATGAACTGCTACATGAAATATAAAACTGACGGTGAAATAGCAACGATGAATGCATTCTTGGCTGATATCCTCGGCTGTGACATCAAAGATGTATATGTTGAATTAGAATGCTTGCTGGATACTATCTTGCCGAAAAAAGCTCTTCATGAATATGGTGTAACAGAAGCACAGTTGCCAGAATTTGCGGCATCTGTCATTGAAAACCAGCAGCGTTTATTGAAACACAGCTTTATTCAAATGGATTATGATAAAGTGTTGGCAGTTTACAAATCATTGTATTAATATATGAAGACGATAGCGTTGGATATGAGTACATATTAGATTTGTGACGTATCCACTGCAGACAGTATGGCAACATGATGTTTGCAGTGGATTTATATTGACAAAAATTAATGAAGTATGAGGTGATTGGAAATGAATACGTATCTTGCATCTGTAATTGAAAACGTAAAAACGAAACATGCAAATGAACCAGAATTCGTTCAGACCGTCGAAGAAGTATTGACTTCGTTGGAACCGGTTGTAGAAAAACATCCGGAATACGAAAAATTCGATTTACTGAATCGATTGGTTGAAC
>JAKVKI010000016.1 GCA_022486585.1 Megasphaera sp. | reverse complement strand
AAACATTACTAATACATAATTCAATAAAGGAGATGGCAGTATGTTAAATTGGTTTTTGACTGGCGCAAATAAAGCTCGCATTCAAGATCCGGAAAAGATTAAGAGAATGTACCACAGTGCCAGGGTACAATCCGTTACGGCAATGATTTTAGGCTATGGCATGTATTATGTTATGCGTATGACTTTAGGTGTTGCTAAGAAGCCGATGCTGGAGGCTGGTTTTACACCGACACAGCTCGGTATGATCGGTGCGGCTATGTTGATTGCTATTGCAGTCGGCAAATTTGCGAATGGGTTCATTGCCGATCATTGCAACATCAAAAAAATTGTACCGATCGGCTTGTTAGGTGCAGCTATTGTCAATGCGATTTTAGGGTTTACCGATCAATATTGGGTATTTCTGGTATTATGGTTCATCAATGGTTGTTTCCAATCCATGGGGTCGGCACCGTGCATCGTTTCGTTGTCCCAATGGTTCTCTAAGAGCCAGCTGGCAACGTATTACGGCGTATTCAGTATCGCTCATTATGTCGGTGAAGGGGCTACGTATTTAGGTACGTCCATGATCATTATTGCCTTCGGCTGGCATGCCGCTTTCTTCGTACCAGGCGTTGCCTGCATCGTCTTGGCCTTCATCATGTACCGGTTCATGCGTGACCGTCCGGAAACCTACGGATTGCCGTCAGCCAATGAATTCGAAGGCGAAGTAGAACAGGAAAAACAGGAACAAGAAGTTTCTACAAAAGAAGCACAAATGCTCGTCTTGCGTAACCCGTACGTATGGATCCTTGCCTTGGCCTCGATTTGCCTCGGTATTTCCCGGTATTCCATTAGCAGCTGGGGCGTTGTATTCCTTCAGGAATCGAAAGGCTTAGATCTGGTCACGGCTGGCAGTATTATGGCGTTGTCACCGATCCTCGGCGGCGTCGGTTCGTTCTTATCTGGTTTCATTTCTGATAAAATCTTCAAGTCACATCATTCGGTTACGACGATTGTTTTTGGTATTATCATGCTCATCGGTATTTCCGGCGTTTGCTTCTCACCAGCCGGTGCACCTCATGTAACGGCTGCATTCGTAGCTATATTCGGATTTGGTCTGGGCGTTATTCTCTGCTTCGTCGGCGGCCTGCTGGCAGTGGACCTTTGCCCGCGGAAAGCAACTGGCGCGGCTATGGGTGTCATTGGTTTGACAGCATACGGCGGTGCTGCACTGCAGGATATCGTCAATGGGTTGTTAATGGATTCAGCTAAAGTCGTCACGAATGGCGTTACAGTATATCATTTCGATACGATCATGGCTTTTTGGATCGGTTCGGTTACGATCATGACGCTGCTCATCGTCCCGACGTTATGGGCTAAAAAACATAAGGACTCGGATGAAGCAGCATAAATGTAAGAAAAGAAGAATCCTATGGAACGCACCACCGTTTAATTTGTCACCATGGTACATCTATAGTACATAAAATAGGACACATGACTATACGACACAGTTGGTGAATTCATTCATCAACTGTTGTCGTATGTATACGGTCTTGTGAGGGGAGTTGGAGAGAAATGAATGTAACAGAGCGGATACGTAACGGACCGTATTTATTGGCTCCGGCGGCTGTTGAAATGACCCTTGCGTGGGAAACGGCGCAGGAAGGAACGATGGAAGCAGCCTATGGTATACCGTCGGAACCAAAGAGAATCGTGCATCCGGCAGTTACGCGGGAACAGCCGTGCCGGGAATATGAACAAGGCTGTTGTCTGTATACAGTGACGTTACTGGATCTGCAGCCAGGAACGACTTACGAATATGAAATCCGTGAACAAGGAACGGTCTTAGTACGGGCTTCCTTTACGACCTTAGAAGAACGACCTGAAACAGTGCGTATGGTCACTATATCAGATTCCCACTTATTCCATACAGAAAAACAATTCAGCCGTATGATACGGAAAGTACAGCCGGATATGATCCTTCATGGCGGTGATATTTCGTTTGGCACCGGGTATCAGCGAGAGCAGTATAGTGAAAACTGGTTCCAGAAGATCCCCGACGTATTGCAGCAAGTACCGGTGTATTATGTGCCGGGAAATCATGACGATGGGCCTTTTTTTGAATCCTTTTTTACGAAGCCGCAACAAAAACGAGTCCATGCCATGGACAATGGCTGTGCTTTTTCTTTTGACTACGGTCCGGTTCATGTTGTCATGGCAGACAGCAATCCTTGGGGGTTATTCGAAATGAATGCCGTCAATTCAGGACTTGCAGCAGACGAAGCTACAAAAACCAAGATCAAAGATATTTTGAAATGGATCGAAACAGATCTGCAAAGTGAAGCGGCGTGCCAGGCAGCCTGGCGTATCATTGTCGTACATCATCCGTATACAGATGTATTCAACAACAAATATATCGTACCTATTGCCGAACGGTGTCAGGCCAACCTGGTCCTTGGCGGCCATCTGCATTACTATATCAAAGCGTCGTCTATCGACCCGCAGCAAGGTGCCAAACTGATGTACGTCTGCCAGGGTAGTACGCAAGAACCAGAAGCATCTATGGAAACGATTACGGACGATAAACGCTTATTAGGGGACTTCCCTGAAGTCGTAGCAGTAGGACGTAATAATTACGGTGTACTCGAAGTTACAGCAGAAGAAATCAATTATAAACTATATGGTTTCAGTAAGACTGGCGACGATGTATTGGTTGACACTATTCATATTACCCATGCCGAACCGGCTTTGGATATACACGATGTCACGCTGCGCCGGCTCGATAATAATGGCCGTATAGAAGTGAAGGGGCAGGTCAGTAATATCGGCACTGTTCCAGCTATTGTCAACGTAGCACTATATGACAATGATGTAGAAACTCGCATTAATTTATTTGGTCCGGAAGGGAACAGCCACGTTCTGTATTTAGAAGCTGGCGACCAGTCCTTTTTTACGACGATATACCAAACTAAGACCCAAGGCCAGCATGCGATCCGCGTGCTGGATAGAAAGCTGAATGTCGTCGTGTTTGAACCAGAACAGCTGTCTTTCGCCCATATGAAACTGCGTACAGGCAATGGTGCTGATTCGGACTGCCTGATCGCAACGATTGAGGCAACCAATAATTTGGCGCGGGAGTTATTATTGCCAGTCCCCTTGTATATCGACAAGCACATGGTAGAAATAAAGAATCTGTTTTTTGGCAGCCATGAGAAAAAATTCGTCGAATTCCATTATAAATTCCAGCAAGGCGGCAGTTACCAAGTCAGTATTGCAGACCAGATTCCCAAGCAGGTACAGATCGAACGAGGTATCCGCATTGTGCCGCGCATTCGGGACAAGACAGGGCATGGGCATGATGGCCTTCTGCGCGGGACACCGAAGGTGATTTCCAAAGGGAAAATGGTAGAAATTTGCTTTGAACACTATGGCGACTATATCGAGATTCCGCCACGGGAAGATTTGAATGTCCCTGCAGGGTTTACGTCTATGGTCTGGGCACATGTGGATCGCCTGGCCAGAGAAAATGAAATGAGCCATAATCCGCTCATGGTACGCGGCCGGTCTGTCGGCTGGGGCGCGACCTATTTATTGCGCATGGTCATCGAACGGGCTGGCGGGTTAAAATGGGGCACTTGTCACGATATAACAGAGTATTCCTGGCAGGGCGGCCGGGCTCGCATTGGCCGGTGGATGCATTACAGTATGGCCTTTGACAAAGACCGCGGTGGAGATTCTTGGTGCGATGGCGTCAATGTGGCCCATGTATCCGGTATTGACCAGGAGTGCCAGCTCCGGCAATGGGAAACGGACCCTATTTTTATAGGTTATTCGTATATTGGGCACGTTATCCCGGAAATCCAGCGGCCTAAATACTTTACGCATTTGCCAGGCCGCGTGAGTCAGGTCCGTTTTTATAAGGCTGGCTTAACTGATGAAGAAAATAAACGCGTATTCCAGGCACCTGATGAAAAAGGACCCAAAGGGAATGCGCTGGAAATCTGGTATGATTTCCAGGCCATACAGACGGCAGGCAGCCATACGACGGAATGGCGTCATCCCGCAGTGTATGCACCTGATTTTGTGACCGAAAAACAATACTGGGCCTTTACACGGCTGAAAATAGATGCAGCTGTACCGGTACAAGCCTCAGTAAAGGCGACTGTCGAAGTATCTGATGACGGGGCGACTGTCAAAGGCGCACTGCCATTGGAAGTAAAAGACGGTATCGCTTATGTCGACTTGTCTTGTCTGCCGAAGGCACAGTATATCCGTATCGTAACGGAACTTGCGGCGCAGGCAGGTGCCGAAGGGACGTTCATTCCTGAAGTAAAAGAATATGAAGTGACTGCTAGCAAGGAAACAGAAACGACGCATATCTTTTGGTCTACACAGCGCGACTGGCTGCGCGGCACCTTTACGGGCGCTGCTGGCTTTGCACCTGTCGACCGTCTGCGTGAGTATCCGGAATACACCGATATTATTCATGGCTAAGAGACGTTTACAGGTTTGCATAGGAAAAGGACATGTCATCATCAGGATGGCATGTCCTTTTCTTATAGAGAGAACGGATTAATTTTATGAGAGAGATTCTGCAAAATCCAGGCCGCTGTCAGTAGCGTAGTATGTGCCTGGTTTTTCGCCGGGTTCGATGTATTTCTTGTCTATCAAAGTTTGCAGGAGTGCCGAGTCGACTGGCTGGGGTGAGAACATTTCCTCTGGTGTACATTCTTCGCGTTCTACTAAGGATATCAGGCTGGCCAAGTGGTCCTGTTCCGTCGGTTCACTGCTGACGAAATGGATACGAGGTACATACATAGGATAATCCTTTTTGGCCGTCAGGAGAAATTGGCCGACAGCCATAGCTTCGTTGAGGATGTTATGTTCTTCTATGTCGATGTCCATTTCATCACAAATAGCAGGAAGCTGGTTAGAGTCGAAATGATATAACTTTTTGGCGATTTCCAGGGTGTCGATATAGCGGAACGACGGGGCTTCGATGCCGTAAATGGCAAGGGCATGCGTGATGCAGCCCAGGACATATTCGGCGTTGTGAGCGACTAGCGTACGGTCTGTAAAAAGGCGACACATGCCGGCGTTCCAGTATTCACCAAACTCATCTGCTTTTTTGATTTCGTCCCATTGGATATTCCAGTCAGCTACCTTGGATAAATCATTTTCTGGCGGCCGAACATAGAAATAATGTGTGTCCTTCAGTTCGCCATGGTCATAGTCGGCAAAGGCAATGAGGCAGATAGAATAAGGCTGGTCATTGGCCAGTGTAAGGGAAAGGGCTGTAAAACGCTGGGGAAAACGGCGTACACACGTATGGCCTTCGAGGGGATATTTATAGTAGCCGTCCTGTGGCTGAATATCATATTGGTGCAGATTGTCGACTTTAACGTGTTCCTTTGTTTCCAGATCTTTCTTTTTGTTCGCTTTCCGTTGGTGCCTGCGGTATGCCGAGTACAGTGAATAGAGGACAGCCGCGATAAATACGACAGTTACGATCGTGGTAGCGGTGTGGAGCAGGGTGTTCATGAGCAATCAAGTCCTTTTTCTAGTTTTTAGTGTCTTTATTTTTGGCGAAAGTATGATAGAAGGTCATATTATAGCAATTGAAGAAAGCATTATCAGCCGCTTTGCCGTTGACAGAATAGCGGTCGCAAAGGTTGACTTCCGGATTAGCGATCACGATCTGAGATACAGGCTTGCCTTTGTCATCATAGAGAAAATTGGAGATCGTCTGTGCTTTTACTGTTTGAGCTTTGAAATTATAGAAAAAATTGTTTTCAAAGCCTGTAGCTGCATTTGTCGTAAAGTCGAAGGTAATGACCGTGCCGCGAATGATGTAATACGGCGGATCATAACGGATGGATTGAATGGAGTCCATATCGATGTAAGATTCTGTCGTGTCATCGTGGCCGATTTGGATATATCGTGGGTTATCATCGAAGAACATAGCTGAAACAGCGGCACAGCCAAGAATGATGAACGTCATGAAAAGCAACGTGATTTTTTTGAACATAATAACATCTGCTCCCTTCTCCTTGCAGCGGATATACATGCTAGCAATACTAGAAAAATACGATGATCTTTCTTTTGCTATACTATATATTATATCAGATACTTATTATAAAGGAATGGGGAAAAAATACAAGGCAGAAAAATGATTTCGATTATTCTGTAGCAGGAAATTTACTGTTGGTAGTAGGAATTTGACTGTTGAAAGTCGAATAGTTTATATAGGAAATCGGAATATGTTACAATATTCACGTACACGATTCGATTACTGTGTTGAACACCATTAAGGAGGTATTGTTTTGGGAAAATCAATAGAAGAACATCCGTTGCGGGCGGCTATCCTGACGATTAGCAACAGCCGCACCTTTTCTAATGATACAAATGGTCTTACGATCCAATCGGCGTTGACCAAACGAGGTCATCAGGTCGTAGATTATGCCATTGTCAAAGACGATAAAGAGGAAATCACCCGTTATATCCATGAATGGGTGTGTAGTGTCGATGTTGTCATTACCAGCGGCGGTACGGGGCTGGCTAAACGGGATGTCACCTTGGAAACGATAGAGCCGTTGTTCGATAAGCCGCTGCCGGGCTTCGATGCTATGATGACGTATTTTGCTTATCGCCGGGCTTGCGGTGTCCAGGCCATGGCCTATCGGTATACAGCAGGACTGATCCACCAATGTTTGGTATTTTGTCTGCCTGGTCTTCCCAGTCTGATCAAAGTCGGCATGGAGAAAGTCATTTTGCCGGAAGTATTCCATCTTTATTCAGAAATCAAAAAATAGGACCAAAGAAGGGCGTCTTGCAGGAGACGCCCTTTTACTATGCAGTCGTATACTTTATAATAAAGAAATGGAGGTGGTACGATGGATTCAAAAATCATACTGGTAACAGGCGGCGCCCGCAGCGGCAAAAGTGTTTTTGCTGAACAATACTGTGCGGCCTGTCCTGGACGGCATGGCTATATTGCAACAGCACAGGTGCAGGACGAGGAAATGGCGGCCCGCATAGCGGCACATCGGCGGCGTCGGCCGGCAGACTGGCAGACCTTTGAAGTGCCGTGGGGCTTATCGGATACAGTCAATCGTATTTGGCAGCAAACAGACGTCGTTTTGTTAGATTGCCTGACTCTTTATTTTTCTAATTATCTGTTTGCCCATGAACGGGAAGCGGATGGGACTATAATCGAAGGAGCGCTGGCTGAAATGACTGCTATTTTGGATAAAACGGCAAGGCAGCAAGGCAAGACGCTGGTGCTGGTCACCAATGAGCTGGGCTGCGGTATTGTGCCCATGGGCCGTGTGAGCCGTGTCTATCGTGATTTGATCGGCCGCATCAATCAGTTAGCTGCCAAACGGTCGCAACAGGTATATTTGACTGTGAGCGGCATTACTATGGAAATCAAGAGCCAGATGGTGAAGCTGCCTGTGCCGGGAGACGAAGCATGAAATCATTTCTTATAGCCTTGCAATTCATGTCGCGGATACAGCTGGCTAAGCAGACCGTGTGGACTTCAGAGGATTTTGGACGGTCTGTCATGTACTATCCGTTAGTGGGCGTAGTCATTGGCCTGGTCCTGACGGCAGTATATGTCTTGTGTTCCTATATCCTGACGGGATTCTATTTGGCAGCCGTGGTCATTGCTGCCTGGTTCTTCATTACTGGCGGTCTCCATGCCGATGGGTTCATGGATACGGCTGATGGGATCTTCTCCGGCCGCAGCCGTGAGCGGATGCTGGAGATCATGAAGGACAGTCGTGTCGGTTCTAATGGCGTCATTGCCTATTTTTGGCTGGCCCTGCTGAAAATCTGTTTCCTTGCTAATATACCGGCATCGTTCGTGCCGCTGGCCCTTATCGGTATTCCTGCAGCTGTGCGGTTCGGCACGCTTATTAGCATCTTTGAATTTCCCTATGGCCGCAGTCAGGGTTTGGGCAAGATCTTCCGGGAGTACGCACCGTCACATACGATGGCAATCGGCTTCGTACTGGCCTTGCTGCCGGCCCTGTACGGCGGGTTTCTGTATCTGACGATACTCGGCAGTGCTATGGTTGTATCACTGGCGGCGAATCGTTATATGGAGACAGTCCTCGGTGGCGTCACTGGCGATACGTATGGTGCGGTTTGCGAAGGGAACGAATTGATCATGCTGGCAGTAGCGGCCATACTGGGCCATCTCTTTTGCTGACCTGGCAAAGTGACTACACAGATGGACGGAAATACGGTATAATATACTTTTGCAATGATAATTATCGTACTAGAGTATAAGGGGGATACGATTCATGATAAAGCTTTATCTGGTTCGCCACGGTGAAACGGTCGGTAATGTGCAGCAATGGTATCAAGGTTCGACTGATGTGCCGCTCAATGAACATGGTATAGAACAGGCGCAGTGTTTAAGCCGCTTTTGGAAAGATGTCCATTTTGACGGTATATACAGCAGTCCGTTGCAGCGGGCCCGCAAGACAGCAGAAATCATAGCTGCGCCGCATGGTGCTGCTGTGGAAACGCATGCAGAATTGCAGGAAATCGATTTCGGCGTATGGGAAGGTCATACGTATCCTGAAATCACCAAACGCTGGCCGGGAGAGATCGAAGCTTTTTATGATTCCAATGGTACCGTACGGGCCCATGGCGGTGAATCGTTCCGTGAAGTGGAACAACGGATCACGCCGAAGACGAAAGAATTGCTGGCTGGCCATACTGATGGTGATACGGTCCTCATCGTATCGCATGGCGCGTCTATCCGGTGTCTGCTATTCGGATTACTAGGTCTCGATATGAGTCGTATTTGGTGTTTTGCCCAGTATAATACGGCATTTGACGTCATTGAATATTATGGTGATAAGAATGTCATGACCATCATGAATTGTACACAGCATTTAGAAGGAACGACAGGCTATCAGTCCCAATGGGGCAATATGCCGACGTTGTAACGGAGGGCCAGCTATGACCATGCGTCTTGATAAGCTCCTCGGCCATACGGGCTGGGGCAGCCGCAAGCAGATCAAAGAGTTATGCAAGGGCGGTACGGTGACCGTAGATGGTACGGTCATCCGGGACAGTGCTGTTCAAGTGGATCCGGACAGACAACAGATCGCCGTTGGCAATGACGTCGTATGCTATGCAGCTCATTATTATATGATGATGAACAAACCGGCAGGCGTATTGTCGGCGACGACAGATCGTTTTTCTCAGACTGTGCTGGACTTGCTGCCCAGGCAATATAGTGGTGCCGGCATGTTTCCAGTAGGGCGTCTGGATAAAGATACGACAGGGTTATTGCTCCTGACCAATGACGGTTCATGGGCGCATCGTATTACGTCACCGAAGAAACATATCGATAAGGTCTATGAAGCTGTTGTTGACGGCGTGATCCCTGCTGATATAGAAGAACAGTTTCGCTGTGGCATCGTACTGGACGACGGCCTGGAATGCCTGCCTGCCCGGGCGGTCATCACAGCGCCGCAGCAGCTGGACATCGTCGTCCAAGAGGGGAAATTCCATCAGGTGAAACGAATGTGTGCTGCTGTGGGACTGACTGTGACGGCATTGCATCGTCGCTCTATTGGAGCGCTCGTATTAGATGCGGCATTGGAGCCAGGTACGTTTCGTTCCTTGACGGAGCAGGAGCGCGATTTGCCATTTTCTACATAAAAAACTGTTCAAACGGCTTATTATATGGTATTATAAAATATAATTGAATAAATATAGGTGATAATATGATAGAAAAACGAATAGCCCGCCTGCGGCAGTTTTTACAGGAATGCCAAGCTGACGGGGTTGTCATCATGCAGCCGGAAAATCTCCGCTATTTCAGTGCCTTTACAGGTGGTGAAGGGGCGTTAGTCTTGTCCCTGGAAGGCGCTGTATTGTGGACTGATTCACGCTATACGGAACAGGCCAAAGGACAGTCCGGTTCATGGTACGATGTAAGAAATCATGCAGGACAGCTGTCCCAGTCGATCAGGCAGACCTTAGACCAAATGGGCGTACAGGTGGCTGTATATGAAGAGAACTTTTTGACGCACTATATGTATGAACACATAGAAAAGGACTCGGAATGTTATTTTCAAGGCGAAGATTTGGCACAGCTGCGTGCTGTTAAAGAACCATATGAACTGACAGCAACGCGCAAAGCCAGCAGTATTGCTGATAAAGCATTTGCTGATTTGCTGCCGTATATCCATCCTGGTGTGACTGAAAAAGAACTGGCTGCACGGCTGGAAAGCAATATGCTGCTTGGCGGCTCGGAAGAAAAGTCGTTCACGACGATCGTTGCTTCCGGGAAACGTTCGGCTATGCCTCATGGCACAGCAAGCTCTAAGGTCATCCAAGACGGCGATTTCGTTACCTTTGATTTTGGGGCCGTGTGGGAAGGGTATCATTCCGATATGACCCGGACTGTCGTTGCCGGTCATGCATCGCAGGAGCAAAAGGATTTCTATCAGCTGATCCTCGCTGCACAGCAGCTGGGTGTAGCCTCTGTCAAGGCGGGATTATCGCGCCGTGATGGTGATTTTATCGTCCGCAATTACTTTGCCGAACGGCATGTGAGTCAGTATTTCACGCATGCATTAGGACATGGGACAGGGCTGGAAATCCATGAACAGCCCGTATTGTCGCCGCGTTCACAAGGCGTATTAGAAGAGAATATGATAGTCACGGTAGAACCGGGACTGTACATAGAAGGCAAATTCGGTGTCCGCATCGAGGATTCTGTTGCCGTAACAGCTGATGGCTGTGAAATTTTAACCAAGACACCCAAAGAATTAATGGAATTGGTATAGGAGGAGTAAAACATGATTACAAGTAATGATTTCAGACCAGGTGTAACCATCGAAATCGATGGCCAGGTCTGGCAGGTCGTTGAATTCCAACATGTCAAACCAGGCAAAGGCGCAGCTTTTGTCCGTGCTAAGATCAAAAATTTGGAAACCAGCGCTGTTGTAGAACGTACATGGAACGCCGGTGAAAAAGTACAGGAAGGTCATGTTGACCGTCGCCAGATGCAGTACTTGTATGAAAACGAAGGCATGTACTGTTTCATGGATACAGAAACGTATGAACAGATCGAATTGAACAAAGCCAGCTTAGGCGATACGATCCATTTCCTCAAAGAAGAAATGAATGTATCCGTCATGTTGTTCAAAGGCAAAGTTATCGGCATCGATCTGCCGGCAACCGTCAATCTGAAGGTCATCGAAACAGACCCGGGGATCCGTGGCGATACAGCTACAGGCGGCAGCAAACCGGCTACATTGGAAACAGGCTATGTCGTTAAAGTACCGTTGTTCATTAACGAAGGTGAAGTGCTCACTATCGATACACGAACAGGTGAATATACTGGTAGAGCATAATACATAGCAAGGACTTCAAAAGCGATGAGTTTCTCATCGCTTTTTGTGGATTTTATCAATGGTGATGTATATGGAAACGACAGAATGCAATGCATTAGGAAGTATACATATTTCGCAACGGGCTATTTCTATTATTGCCGCTGTCACAGCGGCGGCAATACCGTCCGTCGTGTCTCTCGGGGCCAGCTTGAAGGAAGTAGCAGCGGCTAAAATTGGCAGGGCAGCCTTGGATCAGGGGGCAGATACGGTCATAGAGGGTGAGGATACAGCAGAGATTACAGTGCGCCTCGTCGTACGGTACGGCTGCCGAATCCCTGATTTGGCCTTGAAAGTGCAAAAATCGGTCAAAGATGCTGTAGAGGACATGACCGGCTGCCATGTGACGGCAGTCCATGTTGTGATCCAGAATATTGAATTTCCCAAGAACGGAGCGGAGGCGTAAGCATGGCAGAAGATATAGGACAAGACGAAGCCTTTGAATATGTCATTAGTGAGTCTGTACTAGCTCATATTGCGTCGACGGCGGCATTGGGAACAAAAGGGGTAGCCGGACCGAAGGGCAAAGGGATTTTCGTTAAAAATACAGACGGGGATCTATGTGTGGAAGTCCATATCCGTGCCTGGTATGGTACAAATTTGCGGACCCTGGCACTGGCAGTTCAGCAGAATGTAGCCCAGGGTATCAGTGTCATGACGACACCGCAGAAGCTGGCCGTCCACGTTACAATTGAAGATTTGTCCATGGAGAGACCTGGCCGGGACAGTACAGGAGGTTAGTTGTGAGCAGACATAAATCACGCCAACAGGCGTTAGAACTTTTATATTCTCGTGAATTTCACAAGGAAAATGATATACAATACAAGGAAACGGAAATTCTCGAGCAGGATAGTTTGACAGCAGAGGATCTGACAGCAGATACAGATGAAATCACGGATCAGGACGAACAGGCATACTGCCAGTATCTCCTCGATACGGTCAGTGACCATAAGGCAGAGCTGGATACAGTGATCCAGACCTATGCCAAAGATTGGAATGTAGATAATATGAATCATACGGACCGGAATATTCTGCGTCTGGCCTTATGTGAATTGATGTACCCTAAAGAACCGATGGCGTCATCCATCGTCCTCAACGAAGCCATTATTTTGGCGAAGGAATTCAGCGGTCAGAAGGCAGCTCGTTTTGTCAACGGAATCTTAGGCGCCTATGTGAAGGCACAGCCCTGATGAAGGCGTATATAGGCATCGATACGAGCTGTTATACTACCTCGGTCTGTGTCGTCGATGCAGCCTATCGCATCGTAGCAGAACGGCGCATCATCCTTACTGTTCCCGAGGGAAAACGGGGACTGTCCCAGTCGAATATGGTCTATCAGCATACACGGAACTTGCCGAAGTTATTCGAGGAGATCCGCAGGGAATGGAAGGGCTATACTATTTGTGCCGTTGCAGTGACAGATCAGCCGCGGCGGCGCCAGGATTCGTATATGCCAGCCTTCCTGGCAGGCCTGGGCTGTGCTCGTACGATAGCAGCGTTGCTGGATGTGCCGCTATATCGTATTAGTCATCAAGAGAACCACTTGCTGGCTGTGCTGCGGACGGTGGGAGCTGTAGGGACGGAACCGTTCTATGGCCTTCATTTGTCTGGCGGTACAACGGATTTATTGTATGCTGTTCCAGACGCACAGGGTCTTGCTATTACCTGCCTTGGCGGTTCTGGCGATATCAGTGCCGGTCAGTTTATCGACCGCGTCGGCGTATCGCTGCATCTGCCCTTCCCGGCAGGTATATATGTGGATCGGGCTGCGGCACAGTGGCCGGGTAGTGTCAAAGGCAGTGCCGTAGTTTGTCATGAAGGTAAAATCAGTTTTTCTGGCTGGGAATCGAAGGCACAGCGCTGTATTTCCCATGGCGGTACACCGACAGGGGAAATCTGCCAATGGACCTTGGCGACGGTTTGGCGCGGCGTAGAAAAACTCCTGGATACAGGGCTTGCTGCCGGCATGAGCCGTTTGACCGCTGCTGGCGGTGTCATGTCCAATGGCTATTTGCGGCAGCAAATGGAAGGGTATTGTCAGCAGCATAAGGTACAGCTTTATTTAGCGGCTCCTGGATACAGCGCTGATAATGCTTCTGGTGCAGCTTTTTGGGCGGCGTGGCAAGAAAGGGACTGACTCGATGGAAACAGTATCAGTAAAATATGTGTCTGTAACCGATGTCGTACGGCGTATCAAGGACGATCTCCAAGGCGATTATCGTCTGCAGAACATCGCTATGGAAGGGAATATTATCGGCCTTAAAAAGGCTTCAACTGGACATTACTATATGAATCTCCGCGATGATACGTGCTCTATCCATGCTATTTTGTTCCGCAGCCGGGCCGGTCGTTCTATGGATCACGTAAAGGAAGGCGATCATGTCGTCGTTATCGGTGCTGTCAATGTTTATGAAAAGGGCGGCTCTGTATCGTTTATTATTGAGCGTCTTTTTTCTCAGGGCACGGGATCGCTGCAAGCACAGTATGAACGCATGAAAGCCCGCTTGGAACAGCAAGGCTATTTTGATTCTGACCATAAACAGGACCTTCCTCGTTTCCCCTGGACCGTAGGTGTCCTGACGTCTCGGACAGGAGCTGTTATCCATGATATTTATAAGATTGCAGCTGAACGAAATCCGTATATTGAAATCCGTTTATTTCCTATTCCCGTACAAGGTGAAGGTGCTGCGGCGCCGATCGCTGCGGCACTGCAGAAGGCCGGGCGGGATACGTCTCTCGATGTGCTGATCCTAGCTCGTGGCGGCGGCTCTATGGAAGATTTGTGGTGTTTCAATAGTCCGGAGGTCGTACAGGCCATCTATCATGCAACGGTACCGGTCATTACGGCGATTGGCCATGAAACGGATACCTCTTTGGCGGATTATGCTGCTGACGTACGGGCAGCGACGCCGACTCATGCGGCAGAATTAGCGTTTCCAGATGTGCAGGATATAGAAATGAATTTGGCAGCTATGCTTGAAGATGCCTATTCAGCTGTAATACGGCAGATCCAGGATAAAAAGACAGCCACTGCGCATATGGCTGCACGATTGCAGCCCCAGCGGTATCAGGAATTCCTGGCTATGAAGCAGCAGCAAGTGGCGCAGCTGGTCACGGCTGCCAGTAAAAATATGGAACTCCTGCTAGCCGCCAGGACGGGTATGCTATCTAAGACGCAGGCATCGTTGCAGGCTATGGATCCGGCAGCACTGGTACGCAAGGGATATGGCCAGCTGATGCAGGGGAATCATATCGTATCGGATATCCATACTGTTACTACGGCAGAACCGTTGTGTATACAACTCGTCGAAGGAGCAATTACGACAGACGTGAAAGAGGTAACAATCTATGGCAAGAACAACAGATAAATTGAAAAATTTTGAAAGCAATTATGCAAAACTAGAAGAATTAGTCCAATCATTGGAACAGCCTGATTTAACGCTGAAGGAATCCCTTGATTTGTTTGAAAAGGCCATCAAACTATCGCAGGCCTGCGACAGTGCATTGGAATATGCCCGTCAGCGGGCCCAGGCGTTGGCTGATGTGCAGAGCCGCAGTACGGATAGCGATGAGGCAGAAGGTCTTGAAGAGGGAACCCTGTTATGATGGATTTTAAAACGTATGTGACAGAAAAGAAAGCTCTTATTGACCAGCGATTGGGAGAATTGCTCCATACCGACGTCCCCCAATTCACCAAGCTCTATGACGCTATGAACTACAGTCTCCTGGCAGGGGGGAAACGTATTCGGCCTATCCTCATGCTGGCGACGCTGGAGGCTTTAGGGAAGGATACGGCACCGTATGTGGATGTGGCGTGTGCGTTGGAATGTATCCATTCGTATTCGCTTATCCATGACGACTTGCCGGCTATGGATGATGATGCGCTGCGTCGTGGCAAACCGACCAATCATGTCGTTTACGGAGAGGGCATGGCTATTCTTGCCGGAGACGGTCTGTTGACCTTTGCCTTTGAACTCATGGCCAGGCAGCCTTTGGATCCGGCTAAACTCGCCCAATGCATCGCTGTTTTTGCCAAGGCAGCCGGACCGGCCGGCATGGTAGGCGGGCAGGCGTTCGATTTATTGTCAGAAGGTAATGAGGCAATCGGTATAGACGGCCTGAAATTGCTCCATCGCATGAAGACGGGGATCATTTTTCAGGGAGCCATTGACTTGGCTGCTATTTTAGGAGATGCCGCACCAACACAGCGAGCGCTGCTGGAGACGTATGCCCGTCAAATGGGACTGACGTTCCAGATTACAGATGATATTCTTGATTTTACAGGAGATGAAGCCGTATTAGGCAAGCCTGTCGGCAGTGATGCCAAGAACCATAAAGCAACGTACGTAACTATATTCTCGTTGGACGAAGCGAAACGCATGGCCGGGGAAGCTGCCAGCGCTGCAATCGCAGCAACAGCTCCTTTAGGGGACAAGGCCTGGTTTCTTCGTGACCTCGTGTCGTATCTCCTCGTCCGCGCTAATTAAGAGGGAAGAAATAGATGCAGATAAAAGAACGTCTCGATGTAATATTAGTGAACCGCGGCCTGTCTGAAAGCCGGGAAAAGGCCAAGGCGACGATCATGGCCGGGCTGGTATTTGTAAAAGGTCAGCGTGTCGATAAAGCTGGCACTAAGCTATCGCCTGATGCAGCCATCGAAGTAAAAGGAAATCCTATCCCGTATGTAGGGCGAGGCGGCCTTAAACTGGAAAAGGCGATGGAAGCGTTTCCTATTGATCTTCAGGGAGTGACGATGATGGATATCGGTGCTTCGACAGGGGGCTTTACGGACTGTGCGTTGCAAAACGGGGCCAGTAAAGTCTTTGCTGTCGATGTGGGTTATGGCCAGCTGGCTTGGAAACTGCGAACTGATGACCGTGTCGTCAATATGGAGCGGACCAATATTCGCTATGTCACAGTAGACGATATTGGGGCTCCTGTCGATTTTATTTCTATTGATGTGTCTTTTATTTCGCTGCTCAAAATAATGCCGGCCGTAGTGCCTCTCCTTGCAGACGGAGGAACGATGGTAACGCTTATTAAACCTCAGTTTGAAGCCGGTCGTGAACATGTCGGCAAAGGCGGTATCGTTCGAGATATTGCAGTCCACCGCGATGTCATCCGTCATGTGACAGCGGGTATCGCCCAATGCGGGCTGTCGCCGCTGGACCTTACGTTTTCTCCAATCAAAGGGGCTGAGGGGAATATCGAATATTTGTTGTATAGTCGTAACGATGCGTGCTGTCATAATGATATTACAGACGATATGATCAATCGTATTGTGGGACAATCTCATACGCTATGATATATAAACAGGTATAACGGACAGGTATAACGGACAGTTGAAAGGGGTGCATTATGCGTATTGGCATTTTTCCAAATCTAGTAAAACGAGAAAGCGCTGCATTGGTCCTGGATATTATCAGGCTATGTGACCAATACGGCATTGATTATTTTTTCCCTGCCTATGTCGGCGAAAGCGTTCAAAGCGAATATAAACGTATCCCGGCAGCGCATTTGTGTCAGCAGAAGTCTATTTGCAGCATGATCGATGCGGCCTTGGTGTTAGGGGGAGACGGTACGATATTGAAGCTGGCCAAGCAGTTCGCTGCCAGTGGTGTGCCCGTTTGCGGTATCAATTTAGGCTCGCTGGGATTTCTCTATGAAGTAGAGACGAAGAAACTGGAAGAGCGATTCCACGATCTCTTAGAGGGCCGGTATTTCCTGGAAGAGCGGATGATGCTTCATGCCGAAATGCGGTATGAAAATGGCATGGTACAGAAATTGCCGGAAGCGCTCAATGATATCGTCATTGGCCATGGCAACGTAGGCAAACTCATTCGCGTCGATATGAGCCTTAACGGTCATTTTATTCAGCAGTATCCTGGTGACGGCATTGTCGTGGCTACGGCGACAGGGAGTACGGGGTATACCTTCTCTAGCGGCGGTCCTATTGTATCGCCGAAAGTACGCTGCATTATGGTGACACCTATTTGCCCTCATTTACTGCTCAAAGTACCGCTGGTCCTTAGCGAGACCGATCAAGTTGGTTTTTCTGTCATCCACAGCCGGAATGTCGTTCGTGTTTCTGTCGACGGCATGATGGATCAGGAGCTCATGCATAATATGACCTTGCATATACGGAAGTCAGATAATGTGTTGAAAATCATTCGTTTTAATGAAAATTATTTCTATACGAACTTATTTACAAAATTGATGGGAAATGACTAAGATGACTGTATATCCCTTTAAAAATGCCGTGACGATGTCGCACATGTTCTTGGCGCCATACATTCCTGCCGCAGCGTGTATCGTCGACATGACTTGCGGGAATGGACATGACACGGCGTTTTTGGCGTCGCTCATGGCCCGGGACGCGATCCTGTATGCTTTTGATATTCAAGAATGTGCCATTGAAGCTACGAAACGGCAGCTTGCCGCAGCGTCGCTTCATCGTAAACACGTGGAGTACCGCTGTGGTTCTCATGATGTATTAGTATCACAAATCGACGGCCCCCTCGATGTGGTCGTTTTCAATTTGGGATATTTACCCTCAGGTGACCATTCCCTGTATACGAAAAGTGAAATTACTATAAAAGCTATCAAAATATGCTTGAATAAAATTGCGAAAAATGGGATAATTATGATAGCAGCGTATCCCGGAACAGAAGCAGGGGCCCAAGAGGACCAAGCGATACATGATTTTTTGAAAGGGGTACCGCAGCGTGCCTTTGATATTTCGACATGGAGACCTGTCAATCAGGTCCATTGTCCACCCTTATTATACATCATTCAGAAAAGAGGTTAGTACTATGAAAAGATTCCGGTACACAAAAATAAAAGAAATCGTTCAATCTCGTCCCATAGAAACACAGGAAGAACTGGCCAAAGCCCTTCAGGAAGAAGGCATTGAAGTCACGCAGGCTACGGTGTCCCGTGATATTAAGGAACTCATGCTGATCAAAGTCCCTACGAGTGACGGCCATTATCGCTATGCTCTGTCACCGGAACAGAACATGCTCATGTCCAAGAACCGTATGGCACGGTTGTTCCAGGACTCTATCGTCCGTGTGGATGCGGCGTTCAACCAAATCGTCATTCATACACTGCCAGGTTCAGCCAGCATGGTTGCATCGGCTGTTGACCATGCGAAATGGGAAAGCGTCATCGGTACGATTGCTGGCGATGACTGCATTTTGATTATTACTAATAACCAGGAAACAGTGCCCCAACTGGTCAAAGTCATTGTGTCTTTAATGAAGGAATGAGACGCGTATGCTGCAATCGCTGCATATACATAATTTTGCTCTGATTGAAGACCTGCACATGACGTTTGGCGAAGGAGTAACGATTTTCACAGGTGAAACAGGGGCCGGGAAATCCATACTCCTCGATGCCATCGGCATGCTGGCAGGAAAACGCGCTTCAGCATCTTTTGTGCGGACTGGCACAGATGCGTTCCTTGTGGAAGGCGCGTTCTTTTTTATAGGACAGCAGGATAAGTTAATGGCTCTCTTGGAGGAGAATCATATCGAATGGGATGACGGACAGCTCATTATTTCCCGTCAATTCCATAAGAGTGGTCGTGGTACGATCCTGGTAAACGGTACGATGGTACCGACAGCTATAGCCCGGAAAATAGGCAGCCATCTGCTGGATATTCACGGTCAGTTCGATAATCAGCTTATTTTCGATCCGTCGTATCATGTGACTATTTTGGATACGATGACGGCAGCCTTGCAACAGGCACGACGGCAATATGATGCGTTGTATGTGCAGTGGCGGACCTTGCGGGCTCATATCAAAAGCTTGCAGCATGACGAAAGCGAGAAGGCGCGGCTGCTGAGCATCCTTGATTTCCAGATTAAGGAAATCGAAGGGGCAGCCTTACAGCCTGGTGAAGATGAGGAACTAGAACGGGATATCAATAAGGCCGCCCATAGCGAGCATATTAAAAATAATCTCCGCGATGCCTTGTTCCGTCTGGAAGGGGGCGAACGTCAGAAAGGTGCTGCCGAGCAGATCGAAGCGATACATCGCAGTTTGGAAAAAGCATCGGCCTATGACGATGCATTCCAGGCGCTGGCTGCTAAAGTAGAAACCTTGTCGTATGAACTGGAAGATGTCCATGACGGCATGCTGCGCTATGCCAGTGCTTTTGATTTCGATGAACATGCGCTTGATACGATGCAGGCCCGACTGGCAGCTATTGAGAAATTGAAGCGTAAATATGGCTTCACTGTTACTGATATTTTGGCGTTTTTGGCTAAAGCCAAAGAAGAATACGAGCGGCTGGAGCAGTCTGAAAGCACGTTGCAGTCACTGCAGCAAGATCTTAAAGAAAAAGAAGCGGCAGTACGGAAACAAGGGGATACCCTTATGGAACTGCGGCTTCAGGCTGATACGGAGTTTCGTAAGGCTATGGGCAGTGCGCTAGTCCAATTAGGCATGCCGCATAGTCGCATTGCCTTCCACATAGAGCCAATGAAAGAGATTACACCAGATGGAGCTGCTCATATCGAGCTTTATTTTTCAGCGAATACAGGTGAAGATATGCAGCCCTTGGCAAAAATCGCTTCAGGCGGTGAAGTATCCCGTATCGCCTTAGCCCTGAAGACCAGCAGCCATGCCTTGGAAACGGGAAAGACGATTATCTTCGATGAAATAGATGTGGGTATCAGCGGCCAGACAGGGTTGCAGGTAGCCTACCATATCCGCAAACTTCGGGATAACGGGCAGGTTTTCTGTATTACTCATTTGCCGCAGACAGCGGCTATTGCAGATCACCATTATTTTATTTACAAACAGGAAACAGACGGCCGTACAGTGACGCAGATCCGTAAACTCTCTGAAAGCGAGCATATTCTCGAGATCGCCCGTATGTTTGCTGGAAATGATACGACCAAAGCCAGTATCGAAGCAGCTCGGCAGATTGTGGATCAAGTGAAGTTATGATACCAGGCAACAGGCTGGAGGCTTTATTCCTTCTGCACACGACATACTTGACTTGCGAGAATAATGGGTATATATTAAACATAATATTTATGAAACCAGGAAGGTGAACAATCATGATACGCGTATTAGTAAACGGTGCTGACGGCCGTATGGGAAGCCAAGTCGTTAAAGCCGTATATGAAGATAAAGAGTTGGAATTCGTCGGTGGTGTCAGTATTACTCATATTGGTGCTGACGCTGGTGAATTGGCTGGTGTCGGCCCGTTGGGGATCCCTATCCGTGAAGGACTGGGACAAGCACTGGAAGATATCAAGCCAGACGTAGTCGTTGATTTCACGGCACCGAGAGTCATTTTTGATAATGCCAAGACCGTTATTTCCCATGGTGTTGACATGGTTGTCGGCACGACGGGTCTGACTGAACAACAGCGTGATGAATTGGGGAAATTAGCTTTACAACATAAGACGAGTATTTTTATTGCGCCTAACTTCTCTATCGGCGCAGTCCTCATGATGAAACTGGCGACAGAAGTGGCGCCGTTCCTGCCTGACGTAGAAATCATCGAATTACATCATAACAATAAACTCGATGCCCCCTCTGGTACGGCAATCATGACGGCTAATAAAATTGCTGCTGCCCGTCAGGAAGCGGGTGCCAAGGCAGCACCGGATAAGACGCACGAAAGTCTCGAGGGAGCCCGTGGTGCCAAAGTAGATGACATTACGATCCATAGTGTGCGCCTGCCTGGCTATGTAGCTCATCAGGAAGTCCTTTTCGGCGGTTATGGTGAATACTTGACGATCCGTCACGATTCAGTCGACAGGAAGTCCTTTATGCCAGGGGTCCTCTTGGCAGTGAAAAAAGTAAGCTCCCGTCCGGGTCTTACGTTCGGATTGGAAAACTATTTATAAATGAATCTTTGGAGGTAGTAGTGTTATGACAAGTAAACCGGTAGTAGCGATTTTAGGTGCCACAGGTGCCGTAGGGCAGGAATTCATCCGCTTGATCGAAGAACGGAAATTCCCGTACAGCAAGTTGAAATTATTGGCTTCGTACCGTTCGGCAGGCAAAAAAATGACTGTCAACGGTCAGGAATACACCATTGAAGAAGCAAAGCCTGAATCCTTTGACGGTGTTGATATCGGTTTATTTGCCGGCGGGTCTATTAGTAAGACCTTAGGGCCGGAAGCGGCTAAGCGGGGCTGTGTCGTCATCGACAATTCCAGCACCTTCCGCATGGATCCGGATGTACCTCTTGTCGTTCCGGAAGTGAATCCGGAAGACATTTCCTGGCATAAGAATATTATTGCCAATCCGAATTGTTCGACCATTATCATGCTGATGGCCTTGAAGCCGATCCATGATTTGTCACCTATCAAAAAGATCGTCGTTTCTACGTATCAGGCTGTTTCTGGTGCCGGTAAAGAAGGCATTGATGAACTGAAGGAAGAAACGGCTGATTATCTTCAGGGCAAGGAAATGCAGCCGAAGATCCTGCCGAGCAAGAGTTTGCCGAAACACTATCCCATTGCATTCAATTTGATCCCGCAGATCGATAAATTCTTGGACAATGACTATACCAAGGAAGAAATGAAGATGGTCAATGAAACACATAAGATGTTCCATGATGATTCGATCGCCATTACGCCGACGACGGTCCGCGTACCTGTATTCCGCAGTCATGCCGAATCCATTATGGTCGAAACGCAGGATGAATTGACGGTAGAGGCCATTAAGAAAGCTATTAATGATTTCCCAGGGGCACAAGTACTCGACAATCCGGCTGAAATGGAATATCCGATGCCCTTGTATACGTCAGAAAAATATGATTGCTATGTTGGTCGTATCCGTAAGGACTTGTATAACCCTAAGGCTGTGAATCTCTGGGTATCAGGCGATCAGATCCGCAAAGGGGCAGCACTCAATGCGTTGCAAATCGCTGAATATATGCTCGCGCATGATATGATTAAATAAAATAGGGGAGTGGTATTATGTTGAAATTTGGTAACGTTATTACAGCAATGATTACACCGTTCCATGAAGATGGTTCTGTCGATTATGAAGGAACCGTAAAATTAGCGAAATATTACACGGAAAATGGATCTGACGGTATTCTCATCGCTGGTACAACTGGTGAAGGCGCTACGCTGACGACAGAAGAACGGCAGAAACTTTTTACGGATGTAGCTGCTGCTATCGGCAAGGATGTCTTGGTTATGGGGAATATCGGGACGAACAATACAGCTCAGTCCATTGAATTTGCGCAATTGGCTGAAAAAACAGGCATCGACTGCTTGCTGGCTATTGTACCGTATTATAACAAACCAAATCAGGATGGTTGCTATGCACATTTTGCTGCTATTGCGAAATCGACGAAACTGCCTATTTTCATTTACAACGTACCGAGCCGTACAGGCGGCAGAATCTTGCCGGAAACAGTTGTAAAACTGGCCAATACGTTCGATAATATCATCGGCATCAAAGAAGCCAGCGGTGACCTTAATGCAGCTACTATTATCGCCCGTGATACACCAGATACTTTCCATGTATACAGCGGTGATGATTCATTGACACTGCCGTTGTTGTCTGTTGGCAGCGAAGGTATTATCAGTGTAGCTTCCCATATTATTGGCAAACAAATGAATGCCTTAGTCCAAGCTTATAAAGATGGCGATGTCAAAAAGGCGGCAGCTTTGCACCAACAATATCTGCCGGTCATGACAGGTATTTTTACGACCGTCAATCCGACACCAATCAAAGCCTGCACGAATATGCTGGGACTTACACACAGCCCGTTCCGTCTGCCTATGGTCGATGCAACACCGCAAGTAAAAGAATTCTTGAAAAAGATGATGCAAGACGCAGGAATCATGTAACTATCAGAAACGCTGAAAGCCGCCTCGAAAAGGCGGCTTTTGTTTTGTCCAATACGATAAAAAAACACAGCCTGTACAAAATGTACAGGCTGTGTCCCTATGGTGACCTGGTAGGGATTCGAACCCTAGACCTACTGATTCGTAGTCAGTCACTCTATCCAGCTGAGCTACCAAGTCATATAAATCATCATTTCTGACGACTCATATATTCTACATGATTTTTATAAGATTGTCAAGAAAAAGCGCTTAACTTCTTCTGCGCCGATTGTCGCCGCCTTTGTGGAGCGATTTATGGCGTTTTTCTTTTGTAGTCTGATAGCTGCTGGCAGGAAGTTTGTCTTTATAGGTTTTCTTTTTCTTTGGCGGACGCGTATTAGAAGTTACTTTGACTTTTCCATTAGCCGTGTATTTCGTAATCGTCGCCTGTATAGTGTGTTCAATGCGGCGTACCCAGTTTTCATCTTCTGCTGTGGCAAACATGATGGACAGGCCTTCGTTGCCGGCGCGGCCCGTACGGCCAATACGATGGACGTAGTAGTCGACATCATGGGGGACATCATAACTAAAGACATGAGTAATGCCTTCAATATCGATGCCCCTGGCGGCAATATCTGTAGCTACGAGAATTTGTGTCTTAGCTTTGGCAAAATCTCGCAGTACCTGTGTACGCCGTCCTTGTGACATATCACCGTGCAGTTCGCCAATATTGAAGCCCTTGGCAATGAGCTGGCTGGCCAGGATAGAAGTCCGTTCTTTGGTGTTGCAGAAAACAATGGCCAAATACGGATTCATATCTGTAATCATTTGACAGAGGCGGGGGAGTTTTTGTTCTTCCCGTATCATATAAATACGCTGTTCAATATTTTCCAGTGTAATCGTGCTGCCTTCGAGAATGTTGAGCACCAGCGGATTGGACATATGTTTTTTAGCCAGTCCTTTGATTTTGTCAGGAATAGTGGCGGAGAAAAACAGCACTTGGCGGCGTTTAGGTGTCATGCCGATCAGTGTGTCTACATCTTCAAGGAACCCGGCTTGCAGCATCTGGTCTGCTTCGTCGACAACGATTCGGCCGACACCGCTTAGATCGAGGGAATTACGGCGACAATGATCCAGAAGACGCCCCGGTGTGCCGATAATGACTTGCGGGTGACGGTGCAATTTTTGCAGCTGGTTTTCAATGGTCTTGCCGCCGATCAGGTCGAGGACGTCGATGCCCAGGTCAGGGGCCAGGGTATGGGCGACATCAGCAATTTGTTTTGCCAATTCCCGCGTAGGTGCCATGATCAGGACTTGTTCCATGTGAACGTCCGTTTTGATCTGTTGCAGTGATGGCAGGAGGAAGGCATAGGTCTTACCTGTCCCTGTTTGGGCCTGAGCGAGGATGTCACGCCCTTTAAATAATGAAGGAATACTTTGTTCTTGTACTGCCGTCGGCGTGTTTACGCCTTGTTTATGAAGCATTTCACAGATTTCAGGAGAAATGCCGAGAGTTTGAAATGTCTTAGCCATAATAGATACCTTTCTTTGAAACATAACAACGTGAATACCTTAGTATACCATATATTCCGCGCCGTAGCCAACAGAATTATGATGCCATGTACTGGCTAGTTCCCGTTTGATATGGTATACTAAAGTACTGAGTGAAAGTGAATGTAACATATATGGAGGTAAACGTATGAGTTGGTGGCTCGATATATTGCGGCAATGTGTATTTATGAGCTTTTTTATCATTCCGATCCCGATTGGATCGTATACGATCCATAATGGTTCTAGTGCTGTTGTGGCCATGGTCAGTTATACCATACTGTCCTTAATCATTCCGTGGGCCTATCTGGGGTGTAAAGAAGCCCGTTTCGGCGCGGAACAACAGCCTATACGCCGCCTGGTCTTTGTCATCGTGTGGGTGGCGTTACAGGCGCTGCTGGCATGGTTCGGTTATTTCATGGGCGGTATATGGAAAGGGTCCTCTTTCTGGGAATGGCCCAGTATTGGCCGGGATATACTTTTTATTGGCGGCATGTACGGACAGGTAGCGCTGACCCTGGTGCTGGCATATATTGCGTCACGCCTTGGCTGTACGGCAACAGAAGAAGGTAAGCTATGAGAAAAGAATGGTGTCTTGTCAGGCTGCGCGCCGTGTTTTGGCTGGCCTTGTGGATCCTGCCGATTCCCTTCGGTATGTTTGCATCGGATAAAAGCTTTTTTGCGCCCCTGTCTGTTCTCGTCTTTCTCATTGCGTCAGTGACGCTGCCCCTTACGGTACGGCACAGGCAAATGACTCGGCAGGGCAAGTCTCTGTACGCGCCAGCATCTTGTTTGCTATACGGTGCCTTTATTGGCATGTTTATGGCTATTGGTATTTTAAACGGCTTCATGGTTTGGGATATATGGCGAAATTATTATTACCGCGTCGTCTTACTATTTGTGTGGATGCTGGGAACCTTGGGTATCCAGACCCTGCTGGCTTGGGCCATGGCGTATTGGCAGAAGCACAAACGACAGTATTGGTATTCGGAATTTATTGACCCCATACTATACAGCCTGCCGTTACCGTGTGCCCTCATGGGCATGTTCATCTATCCGGCTGTGTATCAGTCTGAAATATCCATGAGTTTGGCTGTTGGTCTCATGGCCATTGTCGGCTTCGGCTTCTTGGCGATGTCCATTTGCACGATTGCTGTTTTTGCCTTTTATTTCTATCCTTCAAAGAAACGAAACTACGAAGGGAGAGAACGGTACATCCAAGTATTGCGCATTATCGTCATGGTAGCGTTATGGCTGGTCATACATAACCGTTTCTTCGATACGGCTATAGGCGTCTTTGTTGTTCATATGATGCCCATGGCGGCCAATAACCTGGCTGTGTTTGTCACGCCGTTTATTTTCGAGTCGCTCATGATCATGGCCTGCGTAGCCGTAGGAAATATAGCTGTCATGATAGTACATAAGCTGTTAGGAAATACTACTATAAAAAAATCGATTTGATCATAAAAATGAACATAAAAAAAAACGCCTGCCAGGCGTTTTTTTTATTCACTTCATTCGTTGTTCTAACATCATTGGTTGCTTCAAGAGATTGAAACGGACCATATAGATAATCAATCCAATCGCTGTAGCAAGACAGCCGCTGAAGAAAGTCAGGGCATCTGTTGTCGTGAGGGCATAGACACAATAAATAATAGAGGCGCCTGACAGGAATATTGACGAATTGCGATTGCAGACAGCATTGGGAATATTTTCTTTGACCAAAATAAATTTCAATGCGAACGCACAAAGAATATACGGAACAATGTTCGTGACGACAGCCAGATTAGCCAACAACTCGAATTGAGCAGCCAGTGTAGGACTGATGGTCATGAGAGCGAGACAGCTCTGCATAGCCAAGATAACGATCATCCCCTTGACCGGTACATCTGCATCGGTCACTTTGGCGAAGATTTTGGGGAACAAGCCCCGCTGTGCACTGGTTTTGAAGACACGAGCCAGTGTGAACTGCCAGGAGAGAAGAGACCCGGCGCAGGAAATGACCATGAGACCCATGACGACTTTGCCGGCTGTAGAGCCAAGCATATACGAGAAGGCCAGCCCAAAGGGGGCGCTGGAACTTAAGATGTCCGCATTGGGGACGATCCCGGCAATGACATTGGTCGAAGCGACATAGATGACAGCGACGCAGAGCGTACTGACAAAGGTCGCAATAGGTACGGCATGTTGTGGATCTTCGACGGCGTCCATATTGACCGCAGCCGATTCAAGTCCCAGGAAAGACCACAAGGTCAAGGCAATAGAATTGCCAACAGCATCACCAAAAGGGACACTAGAAGGATTCCAGGAAGCAAGCCACGTAGAAGGGGAGAACCAGAGCCAGCCGATCAAGGAAATCCCTAAAACCGGAACGATAGCGCCCCAAATAGTAATCGAACTTAGTTTGCCGGAATAACGGGAGCCGCTGAAATTCAGACAGGCCGCAATCCACAGCAAGGCGATTGTATATATACACGTTTGCAGTGGTGAAAAAGACGCGCCGAGAAAGCCGGCAGCGTAGCCCACTGCAGAAATGGCAATAGCCACATTAGCAATAACGATAGAAACGGCGTAAGAATAGTTCGCCATGAAATGTCCTATCGGTCCCAAAGCATACTCGGAATAACCACCCATTCCACCAGGTTTTGTAGAGAACATGCCACATCGGGCAAAAGTCAAGGCAAGAGCCAGTGAGCCGAAAGCTGTAATTAACCATGAAATAATAGAAATAGTACCGACTTCGGCAAGTTTGGTCGGAAGCATGATGATACCTGCTCCCAGCATGTTGGCGGCAGTGACAAAAGTCAGCTGGACCAAAGACATTTTACGACGTGTAGTTTTCATTATCAGGCCTTCCTTTCGAGGGTGTAAATTTAATTCTCAAACCCATGTACAAATTTAAGCAAGTTAATTTTATCATTATTACTATGAAAAATAAATACTTTTCTGCAAAAAAACTATAGTAAATTTAGAATAAAATGGCCATTTTTTATGCTTAATCCATATAATACATTTTATGAGACAGCGTTCTCCCTTTTTGTGCCTGAGACAAGGTCATATTTCCCTATATTCTCGCCATAGTACGCGTTAGTGTCCATAGAGAAGAGCAGGGAAACGATATATAAACGGAGAAATACTAAAAAATATAAAATATACTTTGACAGGTATTTATAATACATGTTAAAATAATATAAGAATATATTTAACGAGTTCTTGTGAAATCACTAATCTGGATTATAATATTCGATAGATTAGTGCGGCGTATATGATTTATAAGGGTGACAGTATGTTGCAATGCACAATTATAATACCTTACAAATCCTGTTTTATAGTTATACATATAAATGTAAAAAATCAGTACGCTGTGGTCTTGAGTATATTCAATAAAAGTAGGAGTTATAGGGAAGATACCATTGGTGGAGTATTTTTGCCTATGCTGGTCAGGAGGTAACATATGCAATTTAGTATAACGACAGATTATGCCATACGAACGGTGATGTTTTTGGCTACGGCAGGCGAAATCAAAAATGCGACAGAAATATCGAAAAGCATGGGAATTCCCAAAAATTACCAATTGCGAATTACAAAGCCCCTTGTAGACAATGGGATACTTAAACGAATTCGCGGTGTAAAAGGGGGATTCTGCCTGTTAAAAGACAGTAAAGATATTACCCTGCATGATATTGTCAGCATTATGGAAACAACGATATATGTCAATCGTTGTTTAGAACGGGAAGTGCACTGTAAGCGATTTGCGGATATACCATGTCCTATACGGGATTTTTATGCGGATATGCAGGAAGAGATGGAAAATCGGCTGCGAGCGACGACGATTGCGCAGTTAATAAACGAATCTTGATCCGATGCAAGGCGAAAAATATTATTTACATAAAAAAGACGGTAACAGAAGAGAGCATTGCTGCTCATTCTGTTACCGTTTTCTTATGTAATCGTTACTGAATTAGTGTCAGTCCGTAATCTGTAGCAGATTAAAGGCGTTCAACTACGATTGCAGTACCCTGGCCACCGCCGATGCAGAGGGAAGCCAAGCCATATTTACCATTGATTTCAGGTTCAGCCAATGCATAGAGCAAAGTGATGAGGATACGAGCGCCAGAGCATCCGATTGGATGGCCCAAAGCGATAGCGGAACCATGGATGTTTGTTTTGTTCATATCAACACCGAGTTCGCGGCAGCAATAGCAAGCCTGAGCTGCGAAAGCTTCGTTCAATTCGATGAGGTCGAAGTCTTCGATCTTCATGCCAGTCTTTTTGAGGACTTTGCGAACTGCAGGAACCGGGCCGGTACCCATGATAGCAGGTTCAACACCAGCAGAAGCCCAGTCGATGATCTTAGCGATCGGTTTAATGCCGAGTTCTTTAGCTTTGTCAGCAGACATGATGACGAGAGCTGCGCCGCCATCGTTGATGCCGGAAGCGTTACCAGCAGTAACTGTGCCGTCTTTGATGAAAGCAGGGCGAAGTTTAGCAAGGGATGCCATTGTTGTGTCCGGACGGATATGTTCGTCTTCAGAAACAATAACGTCGCCTTTTCTCTTATGAACAGTAACAGGAACGATCTGGCTCTTGAATTTGCCTTCTTCGCGAGCTTTAGCAGCGCGGATCTGGGAATTGTAAGCTAATGTATCCTGTTCTTCACGGGTAACACCAAAACGTTTTGCAACGTTTTCAGCAGTTACGCCCATGTGGTAGTTGTTTTCTGTGCAAACCAAGCCATCACGAAGCATTAAATCTTCGAGAGCGCCATTGCCCATACGATAGCCGCGGCGAGCTTTAGCGATTGCATACGGAGCGTTGGACATGGATTCCATGCCGCCAGCTACGATGATGTCAGCATCACCCAATTTAATCTGCTGGGAAGCCAGGGAAACAGCACGCATACCCGAACCGCACAATTTGTTGATTGTGAAAGCAGGAACTTCCTGAGGAATACCTGCATGGAGCAATACCTGACGAGCTGTGTTTTCACCACAACCAGCCTGGAGTACGTGACCCATGATAACTTCATCAATCTGGTCAACAGGAATACCAGCACGTTTGATTGCTTCTTTTACAGCAACGGTGCCGAGTTCAACGGCAGTAACATCAGCGAATGCACTGTTAAAGCTACCAACAGGTGTACGGGCCGCACTTACGATTACAGCTTCTCTCATTTAAAAAACCACCCTTTCCAAATGTGTGAAATAAAATAATTTATTCTAAGCTAGTAGAGTAAATCTGCTGCTTTAAAACCTTAGCGTAACCACTAGAATTGTATCATATTTTCTGATACTTTCCTAGACTAGTCATTGGCTTTTGCGAAATTGCTTATGAGTTCTAAATTTCACAATCTCGCTATACATATAGTACATTTTTTCACAAAGAAATGCAAGAGGTAAATCTAAATTCTCTATACTGAATACTCATATATAAAGGGAAATCGTGCTAAAAAAGGAATAGGTACGCCAAAGAAGGGGAAATTGCAAAAGGACACACAACCGTTGTAGTGATTGTGCGTCCTCTATGTGTCCATGTATATTTTATATTAGAACAAGCTGGCTACGAATGTGTACGTAAGCAAAGCGCCGATGGACAAGATTAATTTTGAATTGATGGTCATGTTTTTCATGATATATTTCCTTCTTCCTTAAAATAATTAATGGTTTAGGTATAATAGCTGATAAATTTGATAAATCAAGCGCTGAAACCCTGTAGGAACGTTTAATTTATCTATATTTATGATAACAAATGGATGATAGTAAATCAATGAGATAAAAAGTCATACTATGATACAGTCCATGAGATGATAGAACAATTCTTGAAAATATGTTATTTTTAGCGGGTTACGTTAAAAAAATTAGAAAATAGATCGACGTGATGATAAAAAAATATAAAAGTAAAATAATTATAAATTCATATTTTATACAAAACTTAAAATATTAAAGATAAATGATGCTACAGGCAGGCATACTCGACAGGTCTATAGGAGTAGCATATAATAGTATTTGTACAGTACCATAAGAAAGGGTGTATATACATGAGCTTTTTAGATGCATTTTTTGAGGAACAAACCGAGCAGACTCGATCGGATAAGATGTATAATGACGCATTGCGTTTATTTAATACGGCAGCGTTGCAGAACGATACCTATGATGCAGCGCTGGCAGCAAAAATCCGGGCAGGTGCTGATTGTGATGTCATACCAGGCAGTACAGGGAGCTTTGGTCATGTTGCGACCAATCCCATACCGGTCAATGGGCCTTTTGGAGAACTGACTTATTTATCACGTCTTCGGGTCCGGGCGACAGGATCTATGGTGTTTTTCCATAAAGTTCGTTCCATTGGGGCTGTAGATGAATTTGAAGTAGTCAACGTTAGCGGCCGCTTTGCTGATCGTCTTTATTTCGATATGTATCATCCTCGCTTGTCACGGATGTATCCGGATAGATTCACCTTGGAACGGGAAGCTGTGTTTCCCAGAGGAATCACGACGACGTGTCCTGATTTCCCTAAAGGATTGCAAAAATTGATTAAGAAAGAAGCGGAACAACGTCTTGGCGTTGACGTGGCGGAAAAGGAAAGTGCCCGTATCGATATTGCGCGTGCCCGCGATTCGTTGCGTTGTTTGCGCAAATACAGTTCGCCCTTAGATAAAGAGGCGTAACAATCATGAAAAGCTCTTCGTTAGATGCGTTGCTCAAATTGGCTGTATTGGTCATTATTGTTCTGGAATTAGGCGCCATTCAGGTCTTTATCCCGGATTTTTATGGTACGATAGTTACATTGACAGTAGACGGCGATATTGATGGCTTGACGGAATACTTATCATCCTTTGGGTATTGGGCGATCCTTATCAGCATTTTCATGATCGTCATTACGAATGTGACCGGGCTGCCATCGATACCGTTTTTAACAGTGAACGGCGTTATATTTGGTCTTGTGCCAGGCATTATTATTTCCTGGATAGGAGAAGTTATCGGCATTGAAGGCGGATTTATCATCATGCGGACAGTGTTGCGTGATAAGGCCCGCAAGTTGATTGAAAAAAATAATATGCTAGGGAAATTAGAAACATATAGTACGATCAAGAACATGGCTATGTGCCGGGCAATCCCGTATTCACCGAATGTTGTTTTTACGGCACTAGGTGCGATGAGTAAAATGTCCTTTCGGGATCATACGGTAGCTACCTTAGCAGGCAAAATACCCTCTGTCATTTTTGAAGTCTGGCTGGGCCATGATCTGTTGCGATTCAGCAAGTATGGCGGCCGGTTCATTGTCATTGCTACGCTTGTTTTAACTATTTACTATTGCTACCACCAATATCGTAAAAATAGGAGGTAATCATCATGAGCGATCGTCCTTTTGCCAGTGTCCGTATGGATGAACATCATCCTCATTGGGAGACGGCTATTTCCCGCAATGGTGATCTATACCATCGTGCCGGTGATTTCCGTACGGAATTCGGCCGTGATTATACACGTATCCTCCATTGTACGGCCTACAGCCGGCTGAAACGGAAGACACAGGTGTTTTTCACTACGAAGAATGATCATATTTGTACACGTATTGAGCATGTCAATCATGTTGATTCTGTGAGCTGTACTATTGGGCGTTACTTGGGGTTGAATACAGAATTGATCAGCGCCATCGCGAACGGCCACGATCTAGGTCATTCACCGTTCGGTCATTTAGGGGAACGGGTCCTGCGGAAAATCAGCAAAAAAGAATTAGGCGAGACTTTTTGGCACGAACGGCAGGGACTGCGCGTTGTAGAAGATATAGAAACGCTCCTGGATCCGGCGGGGAAGATAAAAAACCTGATGCTGACCTATGCCGTCCGAGATGGCATCATCAGTCATTGTGGTGAAGTGAGGCAGACTGTATTACGTCCCAGGAAAAAAGCCGTAGATTTGAACCATATTGAACGGCCTAATGAGTATGAACCGTATACATGGGAGGGATGTGTCGTTAAGATCGCCGATAAGATCGCCTATTTAGGACGCGATATAGAAGATGCTGTGCGCCTGCGTATATTGACGGAAGATGGCGCGCCTATCCAAAATTTAAAAAAGGAATTAAACAGTCACCTGCAAGAAAAGGTACAATCTATTAGTAATACCGCCATTATGTATCCGTTGATCACTGATATTTGCCGGGAAAGCACGCCAGAAAAAGGACTTATCTTATCACAGCAGCATTTGGACTTGATGAATACGGTCATGAAGTTCAATTATGAATATATTTATTCCAGCAAACGGCTCAGCGTATATCATGCCTATGCAGAACTAATCCTGGAATCTATATATAAGATATTAAAGGAATGCTACGACGGGGCAGAGACACTGCATCATTTGCAGGAACTGCAAAAAGAGTATCCCACATTGGGCAAACATTTCCTGGAACGGTTGAAAAAATATTCTGATATAGGCCGTGCTGTAGCGGATCAGGATAAATTTGGCAATGTGTTTAGTAATAAAATCATTTATCATATTGAACATGATGAAAAAGACTATCGATTGGCCTGTATCGATTATATTGCTGGTATGACTGATACGTATGCCGAAAAAATTTTTGATGAACTGACGACATTTTAAGGGTAAATGTGATATAATAGCATACACAGAGTGCCAGGAATGACTGGCTGTATGCTAACCTAGGAGGGTGCTAAGTAAAATGAGAGAATTACCAAAAGCCAATGAAATTTGGCGTCATTTTAAACACAATACGTACGAAATCATTACGATTGCAGAACATACGGAAACTGGCGAAAAATTCGTCATTTACAAAGCCTTAGAGGATACGTTGAAAACCTATGCCCGTCCTCTGAAAGATTTTATGAGTGAAGTAGATAAAGAAAAATACCCGAAAGCTGATCAGGATTTCCGCTTTATTAAAGTGCAATAATCCTTGACAAAGAGGGGAAAGACTGATATACTTATTTACGTTGAAAATAAAGCAGGAGCTATCCGCTTCTCACCTTACAAGGCCATGATGCCACTAGGGTTCTATACGGAAACGTATGAGAGCGGATGGTGTATGCTATCCGTTCTTTTTTTTGCGGAGGTGAAAGAAGATTAGTAAAGAATTACGTATCAACGATCAAATCAGGGCCCGTGAAGTCCGCGTGGTCAGTGATTCCAATGAACAACTTGGTGTTATGTCTATCCGTTCTGCCCGTCAAATCGCGGAAGAACGTCATATGGACTTAGTGGAAGTAGCACCGAATGGCAAACCGCCGGTGTGCCGTATTATGAACTATGGTAAATACCGTTATGAACAACAGAAGCGGGAAAAGGAAGCCAAAAAGAAACAAAAAGTGTTGACTTTGAAAGAAGTTAAACTGCGTCCCAATATCGAAGATCATGATTTCTACGTGAAAATGAAAGCTGCGCAGCGCTTCTTAGGTGAAGGCAGCAAAGTAAAGGTTACCATTATGTTCCGCGGCCGCGAAATGAGCCATCCGGAACTGGGCCGCAACTTGCTGATGCGCTTTGCTGATGAAATCAAAGAATTAGCTCATGTAGAAAAAGAACCTAAAATTGAAGGCAGAAATATGACCATGGTCATGGCTGTCAACAAAGGAAAGCAATAGGAGGAATTTCATTATGCCGAAATTAAAAACCCGCCGTGCTGCGGCTAAACGTTTTAAATCCACAGGTACTGGTAAAATCAAACGCATGAAACCATATAAGAGCCACATTTTGGAATCCAAATCCCCAAAACGTAAACGTAACCTGAGAAAAGCTACGTATGTTTCTAAGACAATGGTTGAATCTGTACGTAAGATGTGCCCGTTCATCTAATGTAAGAACGTTGTTAGCTATTCACTGAAGATCTATTTATTATTCATTAACGATTTGGAGGAATTGACTCATGGCAAGAATTAAAGTTGGCGTTACAGCACATGCTCGTCATAAAAAAATCATCAAATTAGCAAAAGGCTATCGTGGAACCCGTAGCCGTCTCTTCAAAAAGGCAAACGAAAGCGTAATGAAGGCTCTCTTCTATGCTCGTCGTGACCGCCGCGCAAAGAAACGTGAATTCCGTAAATTATGGATTGCTCGTATCAATGCTGCAACTCGTGCCAATGGCATGAGCTATAGCCGTTTCATTTTCGGTCTCAATAAAGCAAATATTATTGTGAACCGTAAGATGCTTGCTGATCTTGCTGTCAACGATGCACCGGCTTTTGCTAAACTCGTTGAAGCTGCAAAACAGTAATATTTCAATATCATATTAACGGACAGATAAAAAACCGGAGAATTTTTTCTCCGGTTTTTTGGCATATAAAATACTGTTCAGGCAGTCCACAGACGGCGGCCTTAGAATTGGAAGGTAACGCCGGCACCGACACCGTGTTCGTTGCTGCCGTTATCTGGCATGTAGTTATGATAATTGACATTGAAGCCCAGACCGAGGGCTAAGGTATAATTGAGGCCTACGTTTGTTTCACCGAAATGGCTGCCTTTGACATAGGAGGCATACGGCTGCCAGCCTAGCAGATGCGGCGTCGCTACGCCGATACCGCCATAGAAGGAATCGCCCTGACCGGCCATGTGGTTGCGCCAGCCGCCTAAAAGTTGCAACTTTGAGCCTAATATATTATACTTGGCGTACAGGTCATTTTGATGGTTATATTCATCACGGTCTACCTTTTTATAGCCAATGTATGTTTTAGGAAGTACTTTTCCTTCGATATACGATTCTTTTGTACCAAGGCTGCCTTTGATACCTATGTCGGGGACCACTGGCAAGGAAGCTAACGCTGTAGTAGCGGTCAGTGTGCATAGGGCACAACATAAAAACAGTTTTTTCATCTATATTACCTCCTTAGAGAAAAAATGATGTTGGGTCTATACGTAGTGTAGCATGGTATGGGTCAGAAGGGAAGAGCCGAGAATAGATCGTCAGGATGGCTGAATATATGAGTACTTTTAAGGAGATGAATACGATGTTTTCTATTACACACAAACTACTTACATCCATGGCAGCAGCCTGTGCGTTACTGGCTATCGCTGCGTTCACGCCACAGCCGGTTCAGGCCTATGGTACGGTGAATGATGATAGTGCTTACAAATTAGTGGATACGATGTTTTCGTATCGTACGAAAGGTGAAAATATGGTTTTTTCACCGTATTCACTGCAACAGATGCTGGTCCTTGTCAACAAGAATGCATCTAGTGATACGGCTAGAAATGAATTGTTGCCTTACGTAGCTGGAAATCGGCGTATGCTGACAGAAGAACTGGCTAGTACGACTAGCGGGTCCCTTATTTTATTGGATAAAAAATTATCCGCCCTTCATGAAGGCCGGGAAAATCAGGATGTACGTGTTGTTTCTTATCCAGGGGAAGCACTGCAGGCAAAATTAGATTTCCAAAAGGATATCTTAGGGTCCGTTATTGATAATGCTGCACCGCAAGGTCATTTGACATTCCTTACAGCAGCTCATTATTTTGCTAAATGGCGTACTCCCTTTGATGAAGCACTGACCAAAGATCGGGACTTTACGACAGAAAATGGTGATACCATTCAGGTACCGACAATGGCCAAGCATTTTACCAGTGGCATAGGAAAAATCACTTCAGATTACACAATGACAGCGCTGGCTGGTGAAAAAGGGTCTGTCGTTTATTTTATCTGCCCTGCCGGTGATCCCGCAGGTATTGCCAACAAGCTGGATACCATCGTAGCTGATTTTGATGGGGGAGAAGGGACGGTGCACAACGTGTACTTTGAAGTGCCAAAGATTTCCCTGAAAAACAAACTCGATTTACTGCCGGCTCTCCATACCTTAGGTTTCAACTCGTTCTTTGATGGTTCGCTGTATTTTAAAACGATTACAGGGGATATGCCCTATGCCGTCGATTCGGCAACGCAGACAGCGACCCTCGATGTAAATGAAAACTATGCTGAAGGCAAAGCAATTACGGAAATGAATTTCCGCATGACTTCATTGGAACCGCCTGAAGAAGTACATAACATTATTATGAATAAACCGTATTTCATCGTCATCAAAGACAGAAATAAAACCGGTACGACCGATCGCATCGTCTTTACTGCCTGGGTGGCCAATCCGCTGGCGTAAGGACTGATGGTGTTTCATGCGTAAAATTTTGATTAGCTGCCTTCTTGTCGTCGCCATGACAGCGCTTACTGTCATGGCGGAGGCGCCTCGTGCCAAGGGGACGGCACTGCAGCCCGGGGATACGATCGGCATCGCCGCTCCTGCCAGCCCGGATGATGGACTGGACGCAGCGAGCGCTGTTCACGTCCTCCAGGCGATGGGCTATAAGACCGTTATGGCACCGAATGTGAGGGAACGTGACGGATTCTTTGCCGGGACAGATAAGGACAGGGCAGCAGGGGTAAATGCTCTTTTTGCCAATGAGGATGTGAAGGCTGTCGTTTGTCTCAATGGCGGCTATGGCTCGGCTCGTATACTGGATAAACTCGATTATGCCATGATTGCCAAACACCCGAAGCTGCTCATTGGCTTTAGTGATATTACGGCACTGCATACAGCGTTAGGGGAAAAAGCGGGTATTGTTACTGTACATGGACCGATGATGATCACCTTGGCACCGTCTAACCATTCAGCCTATACGGCGCAGCAATTTTCCAAAGGCGTGACGACAACAGAGCCTATTGGCAGACTGTCTTTACCACCAGGGAAAAACTTGCAGACAATCGTTGCCGGCACAGCGCAAGGAAGGCTGGCCGGCGGCAACCTGACCATGCTGGCTGCTGCAGCCGGGACACCGTATGAATTGAAAGGTGACGGGGCGATATTAGTACTGGAAGATGTAAATGAAGATGCTTACCGGATCGACCGCATGATGCAGCAGCTTTGGCAGAATGGGCTGCTGAAACGAGTCCATGCGATCGTCTATGGCGATTTTTTGAACTGCCGCCATGATCCGGGGGATTTTACTACAGATGAGGTACTGACGTACTATGCTAAACTTTCTGGAAAACCAGCTGTCCGGGGATTACCTATGGGCCACGGCATGGACAACGCATTCCTGCCTTTAGGGGTGCATGCTATTGTACGTGCTGATGCTGATGGTACAGCGACGTTAACCATTGATGAACGTCATAATCGAGAAGCACAACGGATTCAAAAATAGTAAAAGGCCATCCAATTTTGGATGGCCTTAATTTGGTGGAATCAGGGGGATTCGAACCCTCGACCCCCACGATGTGAACGTGATGCTCTAACCAACTGAGCTATGATTCCATATGTTATATGACATAAAGTAATTATAGCAGGCTGACAGGAAAATGCAAGAGGTAATTGGATATTACAAATAAATGTACATTGGAAAAATACAAGAAAAGCAGCAAAGACGATTGCTTGGTTCTGTATTTACAGGAAAAGGTATACTTGTTATAATGATAAGGAATACTACTGAAGAAGAAAGGGGGACCGAGTAATGAACATTCACAGTGGAAAACAGTCAGTTCAATATGATACAGACAGCAGACGTTTTCTCCTGGCCATAGCAGCGTGCGCAGCAGGGAATGTCGCTATGCGTATTGCCTGATATTCCTGGCCGGCGGGATGAGGTCATCTCCAGACGGCGGGACCAGGTCGGTTCCCTTTTCCGGAATACAGGCAGACGTGAACGTGCGCGTATAATCAGCTATGGCAAGGTCATGTGGGATGAAGACATCTTATGGGGCTTTGCCATGTTTTTTAGCGGTTTTATAAACAGGATTACAGAAGGGATATGATGATACGATGACAGACCGGCATGATATGTGGAACGACTTGGGAATGGATATAGAATCTCATGATATGTTATGTGCCGCCCTGCCGGGCGCATTTGGCGATGTGTTTTTATCGCAGCAAAACAGACCGGCAGGCATGGCGTTTTGGGATATGGTTGCTGCTGATATCCACGGCATCCGCCCGTCTGAACTGATTGAAGAACAGAAAAAAGGACGTAAAGTATTTGGCACATTCTGTTTGTATGTGCCTGATGAAATCGTTATTGCTGCTAATGGTATCGTTACGGGATTGTGCGGCGGTTCCCAATTCTGGGTCCCTGCAGGTGAACAGGTCCTGCCGAAGAATATGTGTCCCCTTATCAAGGCTTCTGTCGGTGCCCGGCTGGGCCGTACGTGTCCATTTTTCCGCATTGCCGATATGTATGTCGGAGAAACGACGTGTGATGGTAAGAAGAAAGCTTGGGAAATCTTAGGCGAAGACGTACCTATGCATATTATGGATATGCCACAAATGAAGAGGCCCCAGGATATTGCTAAATGGGTCGGAGAGCTCAACGAATTCAAGACAGTCGTAGAAAAATTCACAGGAAATACGATTACAGAACAGCAGTTGCATGATGCCATCGTACTGCTCAATGAACGCCGCCATGCCATGGGCCGGGTGTATGCTGCCCGGCAGGCTGATCCAGTGCCAATCAGTGGTACCGATGTGCTCCTTATGACACAAATCGCATTTTTTGATGATCCCAAACGGTGTGCCGATCAGTGTAATGCGCTGGCAGACGAATTGGAACAACGCGTTCGTGACGGTGTTGGTGTATTTCCAAAGGGGACAAAGCGGATCCTCCTGACAGGGACACCGATGGCAGTGCCGAACTGGAAGATGCATCATATCATCGAAACTTCCGGAGCAGCGATTGTTTGTGAAGAATGCTGTACAGGTACACGGTATTTTGAACATGACGTAGATGAAACACCGACAGATATGGATGGCATGATGCAGGCCATCGCCAATCGCTACATGAAAAATAATTGTGCCTGCTTTACACCGAATACGGCCCGTATTGATGACATTATCCGTTTGGCTAAAAACTATCATGCCGATGGCGTCATTGACGTCAATTTGAAATTCTGTACCCTTTATGATACAGAAGGGCATGATGTAAAGAGAGCGTTAAAAGAAGCAGGTATCCCTATTCTTCGCCTGGAAACCGATTATGATGATAACGATGCAGAACAACTGCGTACCCGAGTAGGAGCGTTCATCGAAATGCTGGGATAATGATGGATAGGGTAATTGATTATTATATTTTGTTCAAGAATCATACCGATGCCATGGCGTTGTTTCAAGCTACGCGGCAACGGCACCTTACAGCCCGTATTTCACCGACACCGCGCCAGGCATCATTATGCTGTGGTGTATCGTTACTGGTGACAGCAGCGGATATAGATGCTGTGAAGCAGTGCATTGCCGAAACTGGGGCGGCCTATGAGAAAATCGTCGCCTTGCCGCGACAAATCGACCCGCACCGTGATATGTACTGCTAACGAGGAGGATGACATGAGTAAACAATGGTATATTGGTATCGATATCGGCTCGACAGCGGCCAAAGCCGTCGCCTTAGGGCCGCGGTCGCTGCGCTTTACCTTACCTACCGGGTGGAGCAGCCGTGATACAGCGGACATTATTCAACAGCGTCTGCAAGAACAGGGTATCGCGTTAGCTGACAGCGTCGTCGTATCTACAGGCTATGGCCGGCAAGCCGTACAGTATGCCAATAAAAAAGTAACGGAAATAACCTGTCATGCTGCTGGTTGTGCTGAGGCTTGTCCTGACTGTTCCATTATCGATGTAGGCGGGCAGGATACAAAGGCCATCCATATTAGTGATGGTGCTGTCGATGATTTCATTATGAATGATAAATGTTCTGCCGGTACGGGGAAATTCATCGAAGTCATGGCCAACCGTTTAGACGTATCCATTGACGGTCTCTTTGCATTAGCAGCAGAAGGGCAGATCGTGCCTATCAGTTCGCTTTGCACTGTATTTGCCGAATCAGAAATCATTGGCTATATCGGGCAAGGGAAGAAGCGGCAGGATATTGCCGCTGGTATCGTCAATAGTGTGTCCGTCAAGGTCGCTCAATTAGCCCAGCAGGTACCCTTAGATGGGCCGATCCTCCTCAGCGGCGGGTTGAGTCATTTGCCGTATTTCGCTAAGGCCTTGAGCCAGGCGCTGGGAAAACCGGTTCAAGCCGCACCGCAGGGGCGGTATGCCGGTGCGTACGGAGCTGCTCTTTTAGCGCAGAAGCTGGTGATAGGAGTATGATTTTTGAAAAATTAGATGAAATTTTTCAGCCGTATTATTGTCAAAAAATAAAGGATATGGTGCAAGATGATGATTTGAATTTTGCATATTACACCAGTTTGGAAAACATTCATCATATTCTGACCGAAGAGACCTTGTGGCTGCGGAATGTATCGTGTATGAATGACTTTTCTGAAGTTCGGCAAGGCGTACAAGTTCTAAAAAACTATTTTTTCACAGGCAACACTGTAAACGAACACTTTGAACGGGCTATCTCTGTTTTGGCTTCTATTACGACAGCCTTTGATTGGGAGCAAGTGTTGCGGGATTTGCTGGACAATATGGAAAGTACCTGTGTGTATACAGCCTATATCCTGAGCATGACTGTCCATAACAAGGTGGATGATACTGATGGCCGTTTATCCATGTGGCGCGGCTATGGTCGCAGTGATTGCGGTGCCTTCATCATCGACAAGCGCAAAATACTGCAGAATATTTTCCAAAAAGATCTGGATGTTTCTATCAGTCCGGTCGTGTATTTCACCAATCAGGAAGCGTTCAATCAAAATATTGACTGTGTTGTTGACAGTATAGAGGAGAATAGGGCGTTGCTGCTTCATATCAAGCCTGGTAAATTATGGAATCGATTGAAATTTGCCATCATTTCTGCGGCATTGTCAATCAAACATAGCGGATTCAAAGAAGAACAGGAATGGCGTATCATTCATATTGACAATTCTCCGTTTGAAGCGGTTCCGTACAAGGGGCAGACTATCTCATCGGATATCCGCTGTATAGAAGGAATCCCGCAGAAGATCTGCTTCATGCATCTGCAAGAAGGGCTGGCACAGATCCTGGATCATGTCGTTATTGGGCCGACCCAATTTTCGCCGGCAATTTATACAGCCGTGAAGATTGATTTGATGAATTTGCTTGGAGACAATTTTGTCGAAGGGAAGTATATCCGGCAGTCGACCATTCCTATACGGCACGAATGCCTATAAAAAGCAGCGCCGCCCTGTGTGAAGAGCACAGGGCGGCATTGTTTTTTTATAGGATTATTTTCCTAAGGCTTGTACTAGATCATATTCATTTTCATCAATAGAGAAACGACAGGAATCTACTTCATTGTAAGGGGTGACAGTGATTTTGTTGTCAATGAGACCGACGACTCCGTCGCCACGACCGGCCAGCAATGTTTCGACTGCTTTTTGGGAGAATAATCCGGCCATTTTAGCATCGTACGCTGTCGGTGCACCGCCGCGCTGTAAATAGCCGATGACGGTCAGGTTCGGATTGAGGTCCGGCTGGTGTTCTTTGACGTAATTGCAGATATCAGAACCACGCATGGCCCCTTCGGCAACGATGACGATACTGTTTCGTTTCCACTGTTTATGTGATTCTACCAGCTTATCCGTAACGGTTTGCATGGAGACTTCTTTTTCCGGCACGAGGACCATTTCAGCGCCACAGGAAATCCCGACTTCTAAAGCAATGAAACCGGCGTGGCGGCCCATGACTTCGACGAAGGCGACACGGTCATGTGAAAAGGCCGAGTCACGTATTTTGTTGACGGCGACGAGAACCGTGTTGACGGCTGTATCAAAGCCTAATGTATATTCTGTGCCGGGCATATCGTTATCGATCGTGCCGGGAATGACGACAGTAGGCATGCCCAAGGCAGATAAAGCCTGAGCTCCTTTCATGGAGCCATCACCACCGATGACGACGAGGGCGTCGACATTTTTACTGCGGAGAAATTCAAGTGCTTTGAGGCGGCCTTCTTTGGTTTTGAATTCTTCGCAGCGGGCTGTTTTTAGAACGGTACCGCCGCGATGTATAATAGCGCCAACAGAGCGGCGGTTCAAAGGCGTGCTGTCTTTATCAATCAGTCCGTCATAGCCGCGACAAATCCCTTCGACTGCCAGTCCTTTATATGTACCATACCGTGTGACTCCGCGGATAGCCGCGTTCATTCCTGGCGCATCGCCGCCGCTTGTTAGAACACCTATTTTTTGGATCATCATGCATTCCCCCGGATTTGAAATAAAATACTGATAAATTAAATTAATCATTTTGATAATACGAGACAATTTTATCCTATCTATATGGGCATTGTCAATAGTATATGCTATTTCAGAGACACAATAGGGATGTTTAAGGGGGATTATTACGTTAATGCATATACAATGAGAAGTAAAACTAATACATAAATCTAAATCATAAGAATAAATGATAGATATATTTCAATAGGAAAGAGAAACAGCTCTGCCGTATGGGCAGGACTAGTTGAGTGCAGGTATTCGTGGATACTACAGGGGAAGTATGCTATAATAGCACGAAGAGAACGAGTAGAATGGAGGAATCAGTATGGATATTTCATCCTGCATTGAACATACAAATTTAAAGCCTGAAGCGACACCTGCCGATATAGAACAACTATGTCGTGAAGCACGGGAATACCATTTCGGTGCGGTATGTGTCAATTCATCGTACGTACAGCTGGCCCATCACCTGCTGGCCGGCAGTACCGTACATATTTCTTGCGTTGTCGGCTTTCCATTAGGAGCGATGGCAACGAAGAGCAAGGCAGCGGAAACGGCGGAAGCTGTTGCCAGCGGAGCTGATGAAATCGATATGGTCATGTCCATTGGCCGGGCCAAAGCTGGCGACTGGGACTATGTCACTGACGATATCCGTCAGGTCGTCACCGCAGCGGCTGGCCATGCAGTAAAGGTCATCTTAGAAACGGGCCTGCTCACGGAGAATGAAAAGGTAAGGGCGTGTCAGGCAGCTGTAGCTGCTGGGGCGGCGTTTGTTAAGACGTCTACCGGTTTTGGCCATGGTGGTGCTGTCATAGCTGATGTACAGCTCATGAAGCGGACCGTTGGCGGCAACGCCCGTATCAAAGCGTCTGGTGGTATTCGTGATTATGCGACGGCTGCGGCTATGCTTGCTGCCGGAGCAGATCGTCTTGGTACGAGCTCAGGTGTGAGTATTATCCAGGGAGCACGCCATGACTGATAGTGAACAACAGCTCCAAGCATTGGCGTTGTCAGTAGGACAAGCCAGGCAGTCTGCCGGTTGTGCAACTGTGCCTGCAGCAGCAACGATGTTGGATATCCCCAATCTGGGGGATGAAGCCAGACAAGGGGACTGTTTGGTCAGTATGCTGGCCAGCGGCAGTAAAGGAAACGCAGCTTTTTTCCAATGCGGTAACACGCGGGTCCTCATTGATGCCGGTATCAGCTGTCGTCGTATTGAGAACGGACTGAAACGCTATGGCTGCACCTTAAATGAGTTGGATGCGGTTTTCATTACGCACGAGCATACGGATCATGTCAATGGCTTGGCAACACTGTTGAAACGGACGCATATGCCGGTCTACACGACGTTGGAAACGTGGCAGGCCATAGGCCGCAAGGTGGAAGATTTCACGGAACGTTTCGTGCGGTTGCCCCGCCGCCTGGTATTGAAAGACTTGCAAGTCGAACCCTTTTCTATTTCTCATGATGCAGCCCGGCCTGTAGGCTATACGCTGTATCATGGTAATTGTAAAATGACGCTGGCAACAGATTTGGGATTTGTCAGTCCGGAAGTTATGCAGGCTGCGTCATATGCGGATATCTTAGTGTTAGAAGCGAATCATGATGAAGAAATGTTGAAAAATGGTCCCTATCCGTATCGGTTGCAACAACGGATCTTAGGGGCTCGTGGTCATTTATCTAATACGGCTGCAGCGAAATTGCTGGCTGCGATACCGTCCAAAGGGATGATGCGTGTCCTGTTGGCCCATCGCAGTGAAAAAAATAATACACCGGCACTGTCGCTTCATACAGTACGTTCTGTACTGAGCCGATCCGGCAAGGTCGTCGGGCAGGATATCGTACTGCGCCTGGCCTGCCAGCATGGCCAGGTTAGATTTCAAGATGGAGGAAATACATAATGCAACATAAACGGATACTTACGGCCGTCGTCGCCGTGCTGCTCATCGGTGCCGGCATTTATGGCGGATATACGATACACGATCATTTTGGTTCCCGCGGAACGTATAATGGTACGACAAATCAGCTACAGGAACCGTCTAAATCCCAGTCTATTTCTGATGCCCGCAATACGGCCGTCGTCCAGGCTGCTAAAAAAGTCAGTCCAGCTGTCGTCGGCATTACGACGAAGGTCTATAATCGCGATATTTTCAATCGGAAAGTCCTCGTCGGTGAAGGCGTCGGCTCTGGTATTATTTTTGATAAGTCCGGCTATATTGCTACGAATAATCATGTTGTCGGTACGAGCAAAACCGTCATCGTCTCCCTGGCTGATGGCCAGAGCACAGAAGGGACTGTCGTAGGCCGTGATGAAAAGACCGACCTGGCTGTCGTAAAAATCAATATGGATAATCTTCCTGTCGCCGAATTTGGAGACAGTGATTCGTTACAAGTCGGCGAACCAGCCATTGCCATCGGCAATCCGCTGGGGTTGGAATTCCAGGGCACTGTAACAGCCGGTGTTATTAGCTCATTGAATCGTACGATTGGAGCTGAAGGACAGAGCATGAAGCTTATCCAGACGGATGCGGCCATTAATCCCGGCAATTCTGGTGGTGCCCTTGTAGATGCGGACGGTAAAGTCGTCGGTATCAATAGTGCCAAGATTTCTAAAGAAGGAGTCGAAGGTCTGGGCTTTGCAATCCCCATCAATGCTGCCCGGCCGATACTGGAATCGCTCATTAAGAACGGCAAGGTAGTCCGTCCGTATCTTGGCTTATACGGCTTGGATAAGCAGATGGCAGCCCGTTTCGGTATGCAGCTTAACGTACAGGGGATTTATATCTATAAGGTCGTTGCCGGCGGTCCTCTCGACAAGGCTGGTCTCCAGCATGGCGATATTATAACAAAAGTGGGAGATACAGACGTGAAGGACTTCTCTACCTTGCAGAGCTCTCTTGATACATATAAAGTAGACGATACGGTGACCGTGACGTATACCCGTGGCGGCTCGGAAACGACAGCTAAAGTAACGCTCCAGGAAGCACCGCAAAGCGATGCTGATGATAATCAATGAAATACCATATCATTTCCATTGGTAAAATCAAAGAAAAATATCTGACAGCCGGCATGGATGAATTTTTAAAACGATTGCGCCCGTATGGACAGGTGGAGATCACCGCATTGCCGGAAGAAAAAATGCCCGATAATCCGTCAGCAGCCCAGAAAGACCAGGTTCTGCAGAAGGAAGGGGAGAAGATGCTGCGCCATGTAAAAGACGGTTCGTATGTATTTGTTTTAGACGTGCAGGGGCAGCTTGTTTCGTCAGAAGAACTGGCAGCAAAATTCTCTGATTTAGCATTGTATGGCAACAGTGAATTCACCTTCATTATTGGCGGTCCCTTTGGATTGTCAGAAGAAGTTCGCAGACGGGCTGACGTACGTATGTCCTTTGGCCGCATTACACTGACGCATCAGATGATACGGTTGCTATTATTGGAACAAATCTACAGGGCTATCAAAATACAGCGGCACGAACCGTATCATTGGTAAGGTCTCGAAGGAATTTCTAAAAGTATTTTCTTTCATAAGCAGGAATTTCCCCTGCCCGTGTTTAATAAGTATAGTAATGGTAAATAGGCAGCATCGCAGGCTGCTGGAATTAGCTGAAAAGGAGTTGATACTATGGAATTGCCTACGGCATCTGATATTATGGAAAAGGTATTTGTTACGGCCAGCCCGGAAACATCCGTCTTTGATCTGGTACACATGTTTGTAAAAAACAAGGTAACAGCGATCCCTATCGTTGATAACGAAGAAAAACTAGTCGGTATCATTACGGACGCTGATTTATTGTACAAGAAAATCAAACCGCATGTACCGCACTACGTCAATCTCCTCGGTGCCAGTATTTATTATAATGGTATCAGTGAATACGACAAGGGGTTCAAAAAATTGATGGCTTGCACGGCAAAGGATATGATGACGAAGGATGTTATCATTGCTGCTCCGGACGCTGATGTAGAACAAATCGCCGGCGTTATGGTAGCTGAACATTTGAAGGTCATCCCTATTGTCAATGGGCGCCGTGTCGTCGGTATTGTCACGCGTTACAATATCCTTGATGAATTATACAAGGAATATGGTACAGGTGACGACGCGAAATAACAACATAGGTATATGATGCAGATGGAGTAAAGGAAACTTTGCTCCATCTCTTTTTATACAGGACAGTTCATGATATAATAAGATATTATTAAAAAAATCAATCGTTACGAGGAGGCAAAAATGGATAACAAAGAACTTATTATTGTTGTCGATTTTGGCGGTCAATACAACCAGCTCATTGCGCGTCGTGTCCGTGAAAACCACGTATACTGTGAAGTATACCCATATGAAAAAGCAGTAGGGAAAATTGAAGAATTGAAGCCACAAGGTATTATTTTCACTGGCGGTCCGGCAAGTGTGTATGAAAAAAAAGCGCCGAAAATCGAAGCAGCCGTATTCCATTTGGGGATCCCTGTACTTGGATTGTGTTATGGCATGCAGTTCATGGCGCAGACATTAGGCGGCAAAGTCAGTTCGGCGAATATGCGTGAATTTGGCAAAACAGCGATTACCGTTAACACGGCTTCGCCGTTGTTCAAGGGACTACAGGCACAGGAAACGGTTTGGATGAGTCATCAGGATTACGTATCGGATATTCCGGCAGGATTCGAGATCGTCGCTCATACGGAAAATTGTCCTGTAGCGGCGATGCAGAATACAGAAAAGAAACTCTATGCGATGCAGTATCATCCGGAAGTGCTCCATACAGAACATGGCAAAGAAATGCTCCATAATTTCCTCTTTGAAATTTGTCACTGCAGCGGTCAGTGGACGATGGCCAACTATGCAAAGACGGCTGTAACGTCTATTAAGCAGACTGTTGGCGATGGCAAGGTATTATTGGCACTGTCTGGTGGTGTTGACAGCTCCGTAACAGCAGCACTGATATCAAAAGCAGTTGGCAGTCAGCTGACCTGTATTTTTGTCGATCACGGTCTTTTGCGTAAAAACGAAGGTGATGAAGTAGAAGCTGCCTTCAGTCATTCTGGCGTAAAATTCATTCGTGTCGACGCATCAGAACGATTCCTCAGCAAACTGGCCGGAGTAACTGATCCGGAAAAGAAACGGAAAATCATTGGTGAAGAATTCATTCGTGTATTTGAAGACGAAGGCCGTAAAATTGGTTCAGTCGATTATTTGGCCCAAGGCACAATCTATCCCGATGTCATTGAATCCGGTGCCGGTGATGCCGCTGTCATCAAGAGCCATCATAATGTAGGCGGATTGCCTGCTGTTGTCGATTTCAAAGGCCTTATCGAACCGCTTCGCAACCTTTTTAAAGATGAAGTACGTGAATTAGGCGCTGAATTGGGTCTGCCAGAATACCTCGTATGGCGGCAGCCGTTCCCAGGACCGGG
>JAKVKI010000015.1 GCA_022486585.1 Megasphaera sp. | reverse complement strand
AAATAATGGAATGACGGGACAGCTCCCCTCAGGGGAGCCGAAAACAGCAGATAAGGGTGCCTTCATAGCGCAAGGCATGAGCGATTCACAGCACGTTGCGTGTTCTCTGCTTATCCCCTGAGGGGAGGCGTGAATGCTGGTTTTTCGTATTTTCTGAAGGGGAGCCGTAAGCTGGGAGAGGCAGATATGTTACTATCTGCATTTTCTGAGGAGAGGAAGTACGTAGTTGAGTTTTGAAGCAATATGGTAAGACAAATAACATAATAAGGGAGAATGTACAATGAAAATTGCTGTTGCATGTAAGGGAAATGAAATTTGGCCACATTTCGGCCACTGTGAAAATTTTAATCTGTATGATACTGAAAATGGTGTGATTACAGGGGAAGAATGTATTCCTAATCCGGGTCATCGGCCAGGTTTCCTGCCTAATTTCTTGGCTGATAAAGGCGTAGCGGTTATTATTGCCGGCGGCATGGGCGGCGGTGCCGTAGAAATCTTCAATGAACGGAATATTGAAGTGATCATGGGTGCATCAGGGGCAGCTAAAGCTGCTGTTGAAGCATACTTGCAGGGAAAATTGCATTCGACAGGTTCTATTTGTCACGAACATCAGCATGCTGATACGTGTGGCGGTCACTAAGACAGGGACGTATACGTAAGATAAAAGGCGATAGGGCTATGACTGGTATAAGGTCATGGTCCTATCTCTTTTTATGTACAGGAACTGTTATAACGTTCATATACATGAGGATTCTGAGGGCTGCATTAGAATTGCATTAGAATCACAGCAAGCAGCAGGAATATACGCCAGGGCAGACGAACATGTGGGCAAAGACTATTTTCAGGAGGGATGGCGATGAAAAAAATAGTAATGCCGTTGATGGTATTTGCCGGGGCGATCTTGTTTGTCTGGCAAAGCAGTGCTGGTGATATGCTGGTGGCTTCTGGCGAAGCCGAGGTTCCCGTGGCCGAGGCGCCCCGGTCTTGTCAGACCTATGTATATGTCAGCGGTGCTGTACGCAAACCGGGGTTGTATTCTTTTCCCAAGGAGATCCGTGTCGGCGAGGCGGTTCATGAAGCCGGTGATTTGGCAGCCTATGCCGATGAGGGTGCTGTCAATATGGCCGAACCGGTGACGGACGGCATGCATATCCATATTCCCTATGAGCTGGACGGTGTGCCTGTCGGAGCGGAGGAAGCAAACGGACTCATTAATATCAATGAAGCGGACGAGAAAAAATTGACGGAATTATCTGGTATCGGTCCGGCCATGGCCAAGAATATCATAGCGTATCGGAGCGCCCATGGCGGTTTCACGCAGATTGACGAGTTGCGCAAGGTCAAGGGCATCGGTCAAACGAAATTCAATGCATTAAAGGATAAGGTGACTGTATGATTTATGCAGGCATTGGTTTGGCGGCTGCTTTTTGGAGCGGTATTTGGAGCGGAGACAGGATAGGGGCGCCGTTGTATGTATGGCTGGCAGCGGCAGGGGTGTTCCTGATCCTGGGCGTCCTTGTATATCAGGCGACAGGCGTGACCGTGCAGGAAGCGCAGCAGTCCAGTCTGGTGAGGAAGCGAATCGGCATGGCGGCTATCCTCCTGGGCGTCGTGTGTCTGGGCGCAGGGCGGATACAATGGGCGGAGCAGGACTATGCAGCGCTGCCCCGCCACCTGGCAGGAGCTGAGGTGCGTATAGCAGGGACGGTACAGGAAAAGGGCTATTCTTTTGTCGGTGATAACGGGGCGATGACGCGCTATCTTGTTTCAATACAACAGGTTGCTTATACTGACGAGGCTGTTTTTCGTAAGGGTGCCGGTGCGCTGTATATCACGGTCCCGGCAGTACCTGTATTGCCTCTTTATGCAACGGTTTCCTATACGGGAACGGTTAAGGCGCTGACCTATTACCGCAACGAGGGCATGTACGATGCCAGGCATCGCGACCGGGCTAAAGGGGTGTTCCTCAAATCGTACAGCACGAAGGCTGACGGGGTCCGTGTCCTGCACCGGCCGGGATCGTGGCAGGCTGCAGGGGAACGGTTGCGAGAGCATATGACCAGTGTCTTTTTGACGGTACTAGATACAGACGGGGCACATATATTGAGCAGTCTGTTGTTCGGTGGTCATTATGATGAATTGCCGCCATCACTGCTGGAAAGCTTCAGTAGTACCGGTCTTATCCATATTTTATCCGTATCAGGGTCACATGTCGCGCTTGTATTGGCAGTAGTGCAACTGGCAGGGCAGGCCGCCGGGCTGGGGAAAAGGAAATTGTTTTTCCTGTCGGCTGCGTTCGTCCTGTTCTACGGGGCGTTGTCGGCGTATACGGCGCCAGTTATACGGGCGTCTGTAATGGGGCTTGTCTGTGCGTACAGCCTGACTGCACGGCGTGAGTATACGGCAATCCATGCGCTGGCACTGGCTATATTCGGCATGCTGTTGTATAATCCGTATACGGCGTTTGATCTTAGTTTCCAGTTGTCTTGCGGAGCGTCAGCAGGAATCGTGTTGCTGCAGCGTCGTGTCAGTTCGCACCTGCTGTGGCTGCCCGTGTTTCTTCGTGATGGGGCAGCTGTCTGCCTCTGTGCGCAGCTGCTATTGGTACCGTTGTTGTTTGCCAATTTCCATGCTTTTCCTGTGTATTCGCTTGCTGCCAATATACTCGTTGCGCCAGTGCTGGAGGTGATTATCATCGTCGGGCTGGCAGCGGCAGTGGCCGGCTGTTTTTTCCTGCCGCTGGCTCAGGGCCTGTTGTGGATCATCGACCCGTTGCTGGCCATGGCTGTCAAGGGAAATTATTTTCTTGCGGCGTTGCCTGGCAGCCGCTTGTGGTCCGGGGCGCTGGCATTTCCTTCGGTGTGTGCCTGGTATATGATGATTGCGGCCGTTTTTTTCCTGCCCCGCCAGCGACGGCCGTTAGTACTGACGGCGGCCCTTGCCTGTGCGGTCCCAGCCCTGTGGGGAGGGCTCTGTCAGGCGGACGTAGTAGTCCGTGTATTTGATATGGGAGCAGATCGGGCAACCTGTGCTGTCTATAGTGATAATTCAGTGCATCTATGGTATAATAAGAGCCAATGGTCTAATCCAGAACAAGTGGCCTGTGTCTTGACACCAGCCTTGCAATATAACGGGATTTTCCGGCTGCAGGGGTGCACGGTCACCGGTGCTCACAGCCAGCGCACAGCGGCACAGATAGCAGCACGATTTCCCGTACAGGGGAAGTGGCGCAGTGCCATGGCAGCAGAGCAGGTTGCCGGCGGGACGATTCCTTATTATATGTATATGAAGGAGTTACCGGCACAGTTTCCCCGCCGTGCTTGTATAGAAATCCAGTCGTTGCAGGAGGTGCAGAACGAGGCATTTCCCAAAGACGCTGCAGCAGTGATCGTCCATGGCCGGACCAGTCAGGGAGACAGGTATACAGAATGGCTGGAAAATGCCGATTTGTATGAGGTCCCTTGTTTTTCTCCGGCCCGGGATGGCGAGATCACAGGTTCTTATCGGAAGGGTGTCTGGACGTTCCGGACTAATGGCGGTGATATGGCGTGAAATCCGTAGTAATAATATATGGTACAGAAGACTATCTCATGGAAACAGCACGGCAGCAGTTTCTCAGCCAGTATGGTGAAGACGGTACGGCCCAGGTCTTTCAGAAGGATAGTGCAGCAGCCAAGGTGACGGAGGCCTTTGAAGCGGAAAGCCTTTTTTGCGGTGGTGGCGCGGCAATCTGGTATGATTGTCCTTTTTTGCCTGTGCGCCGCGGCGGCCGGTCGCGCAGCAAGTTGTCCAAAGAAGAGGAATGGTTCCTGGCGAAATTAGCCGGTGTTCCTGAAGGCAATGGTATCTGTTTCTACACGAAAGGGAATGTGGATACAGGCAGCGCGTTTTATAAAAAAGTGGCGCCGCTGGCCGAGGTGGTCCGTGGCGAAGCGGTGACTGAGAAAACAATCATGCCGTATGTGACGCAGTATTTGGGACAGAAGGGACTGGTCCTGACCGGTCGGAGCACGTCTTATTTGCGGGAATTATTTCAGACGTGGAGCGACATACCATTACTGTATGTATTCTCGGAATTGGAGAAAATGTGTATTTCCCTGCCTCCGGGGACGGAGCAGGTCGATGCCGGCTATTTGAAGAATTTGTTTGCTGGTACGATGGAAAAGAATCTATTCACTTTTATGGATTATTTCCTGCGCCGCGACGGGGCCCATACGATACCATTTGTAGAAGGGCTGTTTTCTAAGACCGACGCGTTTTTGAAAAACACGGGCTATATGCTGTCACGGCTCAGGCTTTTGCTGGCGTATAAAGAATTACAGCGGGCCCGGATGGCACAGAAACAGATAGAAACGATTATGACACGAATCAATAAGGGGCGCAGTGTAAAATATGTGCTGTACCACTTGCAAAAAGTGGCATCTTATTGGAAAATAGAAGAGCTGGAAGAATTGATCAGCCAATTATTTATATTACAACGCAATATTCGCAGAGGTACGGCTGCTGTAGCTGATATGGGACCGCTCATCTGTTTGTATTGCAGCAATAAAGGCAGGGTTTGAGATTGACGGATGAAGAGAAACAACGCAAAGAACGAATGAAAGAATACCGCCGCCGTTACCGGGAAAAGCACGGCATCCAAGGACACCATCAACGCTGGACGAAGGTAATCGGTGCTGCAGCTATTATAGGTATTCTTGGTTTTGGCAGTTTTTTTATTGCCCAGTCTAAAGCAGCCGCAATGGTTACGCTGGCCGGGAAGCCCGCAGCGGATTGGTCGGAAGCGGAGATCCAGTCGTATCTGGAGGGGCACGAAAAAGAATTGCAGCAAAAACGGATTGATCTGAAAGCCGAAGATGTACAGGAAACGCTGAATTTGCGCAAAGTAGAGGTGGCTTTTGATCGCGACCGCATTGAAGATGAATTGTATCTCATCGGCCGGCAGGGCTCACCGATACAGCGGGTAGCTGATGTGGTGACGACTCTTCGATTTGGCAAGGATGTACCGTTATCGATCAAGGTCAATGATGATAAACTGGATTCCTTTATCAGTGACATGTATGATGCCTATAATACGGATCCGGAAAATGCCTATGCAGCTCCGAATGCAGATAATAAAACGGTAACGGTCCATAAAGAAAAAGCCCGTATCGTCATCGATAAAGACGGGCTAAAAAACAGTATTGAAGAAGATTTGCATCAAGGTGTGACGACGGATATTGCCGTGCCGGTTGCAAATCGTGAAGAAGCTTCTGTCAAAGCCGGTGATTTGAAGAGTATCGATACGGTGTTGTCGTATTATACGACGCATTTCGATGATACCAATCAGAACCGCAATGATAACATCCGGCTGGCGCAGAAAAAGCTGAATCATGCTCTCGTACAGGCACAAAAGGATTTTTCCTTTAATGACTATGTAGGTACTCGCACGAGTGACAAGGGATATAAAGACGCACCGGAATATTTCGATAATAAACTGGTCCCTGCTCCTGGCGGCGGAGTCTGCCAGGTCAGTACGACGCTGTTCAACGCCGTGCTGCGAGCTGGGTTGTTTATTGCCAGCAGGGCGCCGCATTTTGCGCCGGCGGCGTACGTACCGGTCGGTATGGATGCCTCTGTTGCTGACGGATCTCTTGATTTTTCCTTTACTAATCCGTTCCAGCATCCGGTCTACGTGTATACTGTAGCCGAAGCGAATTCTGTAACGACATATATTTTGGGTAATCATGCCGATACGTGCACAACTGAATTCAAAACGACGGATTTGAAGAATCTGCCTCACACCATCATCCATAAACACGATGACCAGGTGACGACGGATAAACGGGAACAGGAAGGCTATGACGGCCACGATGTAACGATTAAACGGACCGTGTCCTATACGGACGGCGACCACTATTCCGATACGATCGTGTCTCATTATGCGCCGAACGATGAAATCATCCTGACTAACGGGCCGGCGTCAGAAGAAACGGTTTCTACAGCCGATTTGCAGCCGCAGGATATCCTGATCAATGCGGTGCATGATATGATGCAGGCTGTAGCACCACCGCCGGAAGATAGTGACAGCGGCAGTGATGATACAGAGGATGAATCATAATCCGTGAAATAGTACGAATAAAGAAAGGGAATCATATATGAAAGTCTGGCATATTATTCCTAAAGAAGAACTGAATATTCCTGTCGGCAACGGCCGCAGTGTAAGCGTCGAAGAAATATGTGTCGCTGACGAAGGGAAACAATGGCTGGTAAAGACGCAGTCCCCCTGGGATGTTGCTGATATGACAGGGCTGACGCAAGCCATCCGTACGTATTTATCGATTGGCGGCCAGGTACAGGTGGATCATCATGTATTGACGATCCATCATGGCGGTGATATGCCCCTGGTACCGGACGAAGACGATGCGCTAGGGTCTGTAGCTGATATATCGGCAGATGATCTGGAGGGGTATGACATCCCGCATGAAGATTGTTATGAATCTATTTATGACGATGACGATGCGGTCCTCTATGATGATGACTACAAGAAGGCCTGCAAAGTTGCCGAAGAAGGGCCGAAGAAGCCGAAACGTTCTGGCAGTAGTGCAGGCAGTGCTGTCAGTAGTGACAGCCGCGTCTGGCTGGGCCAGAGCTTTAGCGGCGATGTTACGCCTATTAACGATGTCCTTACAGAAGAACGGAACGATGTCATCTTCAAGGGGAAAATCGTCAAGGTCGATACGCGGGAGTTCGAGTCAGGCCGCGTCTTATTGTTGTTCCAAATCGCTGATAAGACCAATGGCATTTCTGTGAAGACCTTCCTGAATGTAGGCAATAAGGGCGGTGGCAAGTACCGCCGTAAAAACAGCCTGACACAGGAAGAATACGACGCCTTAAAAGGAAATATTACAGAAGGAACCTATGTACGCGTCCATGGCAATGTCCAATATGATGATTTTGAAAAAAACTTTGTCTTATGGGTCAATGACATCATGGAAGCAGGCGGTGGCGCTATCGAACGGGAAGATCATAATCCTACGCCACGGGTTGAACTGCATCTGCATACGGTCATGAGTGATATGGATGCCCTCATTACGGTCAAGCAGCTCATTAAGACCGTCAAGAAATGGAATCATCCGGCCATTGCCGTGACCGATCATGGCGTTGTCCAGTCCTTCCCGTTATTGCAGGAAATCTCTACGGATAAGACCAATAATGTCAAAGTGATCTATGGGATGGAAGGGTATCTCTTCGATACTAAGATTGACGAATCGTATCATATTATCCTATTGGCCAAAAACCAGGTCGGTATCCGCAACCTGTATAAATTAGTATCTATTTCCCATTTGAAATATATATATCGCGGCAGGCCCCGCATACCTCGGGCTGTCCTCAATGAATACCGCGAAGGGCTCATCCTGGGGTCGGCTTGTGAAGCTGGCGAGCTTGTCCGTTCTATGGTACAGAAAAAGCTGCCCTATGAAGAGCTGAAAAAGATTGCTTCGTATTATGATTATTTAGAAATCCAGCCGCTGACGAATAACCAGTTCCTGGTTCGCGAAGGCTGGGTAGCCGATGATGAAGCGTTGCGGGATATTAACCGCACGATCATCAAGATCGGTGACGAATTAGGGAAGATGACCGTTGCTACTTGTGATGCTCATTTCCTTAATCCGGAAGATAAAATATACAGAGAAATCCTCATGACTGGCAAGGGCTTTAAGGATGCTCAATTCCAGCCGGATCTGTATTTCAGGACGACCGATGAAATGCTGGCGGAATTCGCGTATCTTGGCGAAGAAAGGGCCCGCGAAGTCGTCATTACGAACCCGAATAAGGTCAACGCTATGATCGGCGATGTACGGCCTGTACCTAAAGAAACCTTGTATTTCCCGCAGATCGCCGGCTCTTCGGAAGCCTTGAAGAACATGTGCTATGAAAAGGCACATCGCATGTATGGTGATCCATTGCCGCAGATCGTCGAAGATCGTCTGACTGAAGAATTCACTTCGATTTTAGGCCATGGGTTCGGTGTATTGTATTATATCGCGCATAAACTAGTCAAACATTCTAATGATGACGGCTACCTGGTCGGTTCGCGTGGTTCTGTCGGCTCGTCGTTTGTAGCGACGATGTCTGATATTACAGAAGTCAATCCGCTGCCGCCACATTATGTTTGCCCGCATTGTCAGCACAGTGAATTCTTTACGAATGGGGAAGTCGGCGGCGGCTTCGACCTGCCGGACAAGCCTTGCCCGGTATGTGGCACGCTGATGCATAAGGACGGGCATAACATTCCGTTTGCGATTTTCCTGGGCTTCGATGGCGATAAAGTACCGGATATTGATTTGAACTTCTCCGGTGAATATCATCCGAAGGCGCACAAATATACAGAAGAATTATTTGGCAAGGATAATGTATTCCGTGCTGGTACTATTGGTGCTGTCAAAGAGAAGACGGCGTATGGCTATGTCATGAAATGGGCAGAAGCGAAGGGTATTAAAGTCAATGATGCCTATATCAATAGTTTGGTCAGCGGCTGTACAGGCATCAAGAATACGACAGGTCAGCATCCTGGCGGCGTCATGGTTATTCCGCGTGATATGGATGTGCACCATTTCACGCCTGTACAGTATCCGGCGAACAAGAAGGACAGCGGCATCATTACGACCCATTTCGATTATCATTCCATTGAAGGCCGCCTGGTCAAGCTGGATATCCTGGGTCATGATGATCCGACGGTCATTCGTATGCTCGAAGATCTGACAGGGATCGAAGCTACATCGGTGCCCTTTGATGATCCGGAGACGCTGAGCTTGTTCAGCTCGACGAAGGCCTTAGGGGTGACACCAGATGAGCTGGGTTCTAAGGTCGGCAGTTTTGGTATCCCTGAATTCGGGACGACCTTTGTCCGCCAGATGCTGGTAGATACGAAGCCGAAGACCTTCTCTGAATTGGTCCGTATTTCCGGCTTCTCGCATGGCACGGACGTCTGGCTGAACAATGCGCAGGACCTTATCACGTCGGGGACGGTACCGCTTAAGGAAGCCGTTTCGACTCGTGATGACATCATGAACTATTTGATCCAGCATCATATTAAGCCTAAGACGAGTTTTAAAGTCATGGAAAATGTCCGTAAAGGCCGTGGTATAGATAAACTCAATAAACTGGGGCAGAAAACGACGGATTATGAAGGGGAATTAAAAGCAGGTAATATCCCGCAATGGTTCCTCGACTCGTGCCATAAGATTGGCTATTTGTTCCCCAGGGCGCATGCCGTGGCCTATGTCATGATGGCCTTCCGTATTGCCTGGTTCAAGATCAACTATCCGCTGGCCTATTACTGTGCCTTCTTTACGATCAGGGCCAAGGCGTTCAAGCTGTCGGCCATGATCCATGGCCTTGACGGGCAGGTACAAGCTATGAAGGAAATAGCCGCCAAAGGGAAGAGCGCTTCAAAGATCGAACAGGATCTGTATTCTGCACTGGAATTAGCGAAGGAAATGAGCCTGCGGGGATTTTCCTTCATGAATATTGATATCAACCGTTCAGCAGCAACGAAATTCACGATTTGCGAAGGCAAGATCCTGCCGCCATTCACTGCAATCGACGGCTTGGGGGCCAACGTAGCCGAACAGATGGTGACTGCCCGGGACGATCATGGGTTTACGTCTAAAGCGGATCTGAAGCTGCGTGGCAAAGTCTCGCAATCCCTTGTGGATACGATGAGCGAAGAAGGCTGTTTGGGCGATTTACCGGAAGATGAACAAATCGATTTGTTTGCAATGTAATCGCATCTCGACAAATAGGACGTTGTGTCTTATAATGTAATGTAAATTTAGTACAATACCGCATAAAAGTGAGAAATCAGGTGTCGTTATGAGTGTCAATGAAAAACTAAAGGATCATCTTCATGATCAATTATTTAATGCCATACTAGAACTACATGACTTGGATGAATGCTATGAATTTTTTGAAGATATTTGCACTGTCCAGGAAATGCATGCCATTGCAGCGCGGTTAGAAGTGGCCCGCATGCTCAGGGCCGGCGATATTTATGAAGATATCGTCAAAAAAACAGGAGCCAGCACAGCGACTATTAGCCGTATCAAGCGGTGTCTGATGTATGGCAGCGGCGGTTACAGTAAGATTTTGGACCGCATGGCCGGTGAAAATCCCGAGTTTTTTAAAATAGATGGCAAAAAAAGCAAGGAGTGATATAAAGAATGAAAGCGTTTTTTGAAGAATTCAAGAATTTTGCTATGCGCGGCAATGTCATGGATATGGCTGTCGGCGTTGTCCTTGGCGCAGCTTTTGGCAAGATCGTGTCTTCCTTGGTCAGTAATATCATTATGCCGCCCTTAGGTGTCCTTCTTGGCGGCATCGATTTTTCTGACTTCTTCCTTTGCCTGAAAAGCGGTGTCCATCCGGCATCCTTGGCCGAAGCCCAGGCCCAGGGGATCCCTGTGATTGCGTATGGCTTGTTCTTGAACACTATTATCGAGTTTTTGATCATTGCCTTTGCCATATTCCTTGTCATCAAACAGATCAATCGCCTGTTCCCTAAACCGGCAGCAGCTCCGGTGCCACGGTTGTGCCCGTTTTGTAAACAACCCGTAGCTGAGGACGCGACACGGTGTCCGCATTGTACCAGTGAAATCGGTACGCAGCGAGGTTAGTCCATGAAATCCAAAATAGATGTGACTATTTTTCATAATGGCGACCTGCATATTTTGCGGGCTTCGATTTACGAGGAGTTATGGAAGGACTACAGTACCTTTCGCCGGCGGGCTTCGATGCAGGCGAGCAAGGGAACTGAAAAAGGAACCTTTTTAGCACGGCGGTACGAACGAGCGGCCCTGTTGTCGCTCTATGCCTTCTTTGAAGGCGTCGTAGATACCTGGCTGGGGTCTATCAGCAGGGACAATGCCGCCTATGAGGGGCTGGAGACGGTCGATTTGGAAGAGAAATGCCGCCATATTTTACGGTATTGCTTTTTACAGACCTATACGAAGGCTGATCTGGATTTTTCACGGTTATGGGAATTCCTCAAGCGCTATGAACAACACGATCTGTCTTTACTAGAACATATCGACATGACTGTATTGACGGACATGGAGCAGGATGTAGACATGTATTTCCATTTTGTCGAATCCATGACTACGCTAAAACGGTTCCCGCCGGCAGATGCGTCGACGGACCATATTGTAGATTCCTTAGGCGGCATGGTTAAAGAATGTCGCAGCTGAGCATACGGGCATCCTGCGGGATGCCTTTTGTGTATTTCCATTGCAGTACAGGCCTGCGTTTTGGTTGCAAATCCTATGCAATAGTGGTATCATAACTATGTAAATAACTATATATGGATAGTCTTTGAGGCATGGTGAGAAGGGGAAATCCTTTCGTATTCCTGACCGGCGGTAAAGTCCGCGACCTCTTTCGAGAGTTGACCCGGTGTGATTCCGGGACCGACAGTATAGTCTGGATGGGAAAAGACTTAAGTACGGCAGGGTGTGTTTGCTGTGCTGTTCTCATGCGTAAAAGACTGGCTTGCCGGTCTTTTTTTGCGTGCGTAAGACAAGTGCCCCAATGATGGAAAGGCGGGAGCAACATGGAAAAGAAGTATTATATCGGGTTCGATGCAGGAACGCAGAGCGTGAAGGTCGCTGTGTATGACGACGCAGGGACATGCGTCGCTATGGATACGGATAAAACACATTTATCGTATCCCCATCCTGGATGGGTCCAAATGGACATTGATGAATACTATCGTCTCATCAAACAATGCATGGCGTCGTGCAGCCGGCAGATGAAGGAAAAAGGCCTCGAGGTCAAGGCCGTGCGGGCCCTGATGGGGGACGGCATCATCTGCGGTATTGCCGGTATCGATGCCGCCGGCAACGCTGTGACACCGTTTGTCAATTATCTTGACAGCCGGACCAGTGACGATGTAGCCGCATTGAAACAGCAGCAGCTGTCGATTTGGGCAGAAGAAACGGGGAACGCCGAACCGAATGTCATGTTTCCGGCCATGTTCGCCCGCTGGTTTATCCGGAACGTACCGGAATTTCGTGAAAAAGGGGTGAAATTCACCCATAATTGTCCCTATATCTTGCTGCATTTAGCCGGGCTCAGCGGCCGTGATGCTTTCATTGACTGGGGTGCTATGTCTGGCTGGGGCTTGGGCTATCGGGTCCTGACGAAGGAATGGTCACAAGAACAGCTGGATATCCTGGGTATCGATGCGACCTATATGCCGCGCATCGTCAAACCATGGGACATTATTGGTACGTTATGTGAAGCTGATGCAGCTGAAACAGGCTTCCCTGCCGGCATTCCTATCTGTGCCGGTGCCGGTGATACGATGGAATCGATGATGGGCAGCGGTATACTGGAACCGGGCCGGGCTGTCGATGTGGCCGGGACCTGTGCCATGTTCTGCGCCGCTACAGATGGTATCGTACCGGAATTGTCCGTACCAGGGAGCAACCTCATCTTCAATTCAGGGACGCTGCCAGGGACCTATTTTTACTGGGGCATGGTACGCACTGGCGGCCTGGCACTGCGCTGGTTCAAAGACAGCATTGCCGGTCATGAAGAAGATGATTACTACAGCGCCTTGGATGAAGCGGCACAACGCCATCCTGCAGGCTGTGACGGGGCGATGTTCATTCCATACCTGACAGGCGGCAATGGTGAATATCCCCATGTCCGCGGCACCTTTACGGGGCTCACTCTCGATTCGGATCAAGGAGCGTTGTGGCGATGCGTCCTGGAAGGCATTGGCTACGATTACATGGAAATCACAGATCGCTATCGTCATGCCGGCATCGATCTGACGCGTCTCATCGTCACCGAAGGCGGCAGTCATGACGATCTGTGGAATCAGATCAAAGCGGATATGCTCGATACGGAAGTAGGGACGCTGGAAGTGGCTGGCGGCGCTGTGCCGACGAATTGTCTCGTTGCAGCGTATGCTGCTGGCGATATCGAGGATTTGGGGCAGGCCTTGCGGCGCCGGTTGAATTTGAAACAGACGTATGCACCGAGAAAAGAAAAGACGCAGCTCTATCGGCGTCAATATGTACGGCGTGAAGCGTTGCTGCAGGGATTAAATGAAGCAGTAAAGAAATAAAGAACTGGAGCTGTATGTGCCATTGGCAGATGCAGCTCTATTCATATAAATGCATGCTAAAAGTTCATAGTGTCACATAATCCCATGATGTATTTGTATTGAAGGATGCAAAAGAAACATTTGACTCCATGCATATTGCGTAAAATGCATATGTCATATAGCTAAATTTTGAAATAAGAGCTTTTTTTAGTGGATTTTTTCACAAAATGTGATATACTTATAAATGTAAGCAGTGCATCTTATTTAAAACGTGCGTGCCTTTTTTTCAGGTGTATAACGTGAAAAAAATCACGCGAACAAGGAGGAGTTTAACATGTTTTGTAAAAAAGTAATGGTTATTGGTGCTGGTACAATGGGTTCTGGTATTGCTCAGGTATTTTTGCAACACGGTTGCGACGTTGTCTTGAATGATATTAAAGATCAGTTCATCGATGGCGGCAAAGCTAAAATTGAAAAATCTCTGACCAAATTGGTTTCCAAAGGAAAAATCAGCCAGGAAGATAAAGATTCTTGCTTAGGCCGTGTATCCGGTTTTGTAACACGTACAAAAGAAAACATGGCTGACATCGACCTCGTCGTTGAAGCAGCTATCGAAGATTTGAAAATCAAATCTGCTATCTTCAAAGAACTTGATGAACTTTGCCCGGCTCACACGATCCTCGCATCCAACACATCTTCTTTGGCTATCACCCAGATCGGCGCAGCTACTAAACGCCCGGATCAAGTTATTGGCATGCACTTCTTTAACCCGGCACCTGTCATGAAATTGATCGAAGTTATCAATGGCATCGCTACTTCTGAAGAAACATATGAAAAAGTTGCTGAATGCTCTAAAGAACTCGGCAAAACTCCTGTTAAAGTTGCTGACTTCCCTGGCTTTGCTGGCAATCGTATCGTTATCCCGATGTTGAACGAAGCTATCCAGGCTTTGATGGAAGGCGTAGCTTCCAAAGAAGACATCGATAACGTTTGCAAACTCGGCTTCAATCATCCCATGGGACCTTTGGCTCTTTGCGATTTGATCGGCAATGATGTCGTTCTCCATGTTATGGAAGTTCTCTATGATGGTTTCGGCGATCCGAAATATCGTCCGTGCCCGCTCTTGAAAAAATATGTAAACGCTGGTTACCTTGGCCGCAAGACTGGCAAAGGCTTCTACGATTACAATAAATAAGATTTCATTAACCTGATGAACATAAATAGGGGGCGTGAGTGATCACGCCCGCTGTTTATCATAGACGTGTATAAAACTTATTTAGTAGGAGGTTTCACAACATGGCTTACGAAAACATCATTTATGCTTTAGAAGACGGAATTGCTACGGTTACGATTAATCGTCCGAAGGCTCTCAATGCATTGAACTTGGCTACAGTTTTGGAATTAAAAGACTGCATCGCTAAAATCGCTAAAGATACGGATAATGTCAAAGTAGTTATCATTACTGGCGCAGGTGCAAAATCCTTCGTTGCTGGTGCTGATATTACGGAAATGGCTACAATGAATCCGCCTCAGGGCCGTGCATGGGCACAAGTAGGTCAGGGCGTATTCTCTGATATCGAAAGCATGCCTCAGCCGGTCATCGCTGCTATCAACGGCTTTGCTCTTGGCGGCGGCTGCGAATTGTCCTGCGCTTGCGACATTCGTTACTGCTCTGAAAACGCTAAATTCGGTCAGCCTGAAGTTGGTCTCGGTATTACACCGGGCTTCGGCGGTACACAGCGTTTGGCTCGCACCATTGGCCGCGGCGTAGCTAAAGAATGGATCTATACTGGCGCTATGTATGATGCTGCTGAAGCATTCCGCGTTGGCTTGGTCAACAAAGTTGTTCCGCAGGAAGAATTGATTCCGACGGTTACAAAATTGGCTAAGAAAATCGCTAAACAGGCTCCTGTTGCTGTTCAGATGTCCAAAGCTGCTATCGTTAACGGTATTAACTGCGACGTCCATACTGGCATCAACTATGAAGCTGAAGTATTCGGTATTTGCTTCTCCACTGCTGACCAGAAGGAAGGCATGGGCGCTTTCGTTGAAAAACGTAAACCGGCTTTCACAGGCAAATAATCAATCGTACAGTATAGTGATGAAGGTTCCTTCGTTGCTTACATAAGGCACGTTGTGGTGTAGTGAATCGTAGTGATTCACTACACCATTTTTGCGCGTGTATAGTCGTTACATAGGAAATAGATAGGGGGAACGTCGTATGAGGAAGGAGCTTCGTATGAAAAATACTATGGCAGTTGTCGTGGCCGTGTGTTGTATGACCGCTGCTGGAAGTGCTGCTTGTGCGGCCGATATGGGCATAGGAGCAACGGCTGCTCAGAAAGGGACCGTTACGACGGTACAGGCGACAGCGGTTCAGCAACTACGTCCGCAAGCGGCGGTCTATGGGGATGGCGAAAAAGTGGCAGCTATTATCTTGCGTTTTCCTTCAGCCATCGATCCGGCTTCGCTGCGGGATGATTCGTTTGCTGTAGAAGGGCGCACGATTGCTTCTATATATACTAATAATAAAGCGTCTGTTCCAGTAAAGAGCGTTGCTGGTCCTTATGTTGCTATTACATTGGAATATAAGAATACGGCTTCTTTCGCGGCCATGGGCAAGAAAAAAGAGGAATCTGGCAGTACAGATGGGCGGCAACGAGGAAAAGCCGGCGATGCCCCGATGATTTCTGACAGAAAGGTGCCCGATTTATCTGTGCGAGTCGTACAGAAGAAAGCCCTCCAACGGATGGATGGCGGCTCGTATGCAGCGTCACCAGTAGTGCTGACAGGTACGGCAGGACCGGCGGCAAGTATTGCTGATTTCAGACAATATACGTATACTGACCCGGCAACAGGCGTTTCTATGCCGTATAATCTGTATCTCCCTCGTTCGTATGATCCGGCAAAATCCTATCCGCTGGTCGTGTTCATTGCCGACGCCAGTGCCAATACTGATGATAGTACAACACCGCTGTATCAGGGCAATGGAGCTGTCGTATGGGCATCGCCGCAATGGCAGGCACAGCACCCTTGTATCGTTTTAGCACCGCAGTATACGAAAAAGCTGGTTTTATCCTTGGGAATGATGACGACAGATGACAATGTATGGACGTCAGGGCTCCAACTCACGACAGATCTTATCTATCATGTGTTGTCGACGTATAGTGTGGACAGGAATCGTATCTATGGGACAGGTCAATCCCAGGGCGGCATGGCTAATATTGCCATTAGTGACCGCCATCCCGGTCTGTTTGCAGGCCAATTTCTAGTAGCCTGCCAATGGGATACAGAAGAAATGAAATTATTAAAGGATAAGAATCTGTGGATCCTTGTCTGTGAAGGGGATACGAAGGCCTATCCGGCAATGAAAAAGGCTGTAGCGAACTGGGAGAGCCTGGGCACGCCTGTCGGGCAAAGCCCTTCGTGGGACAGCAAAGCCAGTGTTTCCTATTTGAATGAAGAAGCCAAAGCCATGGCGGCACAAGGACGACATATTAATTTCACCGTTTTTTCTGGCGGTAATCATATGTATACGTGGTCTGTGGCATATACGATCGATGCTATACGGGAATGGATTTTCCAACAACGGCTGGAATAAATCAAAAAAATGTTTTGACTTTTTGACTTTATATATTGACAAATAGTCAAGGGTATGCTATCTTATACATAGAAATTAGCACTCATATATATGGAGTGCTAATAGGAAAGCAGAGGTGATGCGATATGGATCTGAATGATAGAAAACAAAAAATACTGCAAGCAATCATCCAAGATTATATCACATCTGCTGAACCAGTCGGGTCCCGTACGCTTGCCCGCAAGTATAGTTTGGGTATCAGTGCGGCAACGATCCGCAATGAAATGTTTGATTTGGAAGAAATGGGGTATTTGGAGCAGCCTCACACTTCGGCAGGACGGGTCCCTTCTATTAAAGGGTATCGCTTCTATGTCGATTGTCTGGTGAAGCCGAAACAGATTACGAGCCAGGAAAAACAAGTTGTCCAGACGTGGTTTCAGGATAAGATGAATGACGTCGATCAGATATTTCAATCGACGGCTAAGATCTTAGCCAAAATCACACATAATGTGACCTTGGTCATGACCTCACAGCAGGTAGATTCGAAATTGAAGTATATTCGTTTCATGCCGCTCGATCATCGCCGGGCGATCATGCTTGTCGTTACCGATTCAGGTCAGGTCGAGAACTGTATTTATACGAAGCCCGAAGGCGTGGATCTCGATGATTTGAACAACATCGCCCAGAAATTGACACATTATCTGGCAGGCATATCTATGAATCGTATCAATCTGGATATGCTGGAACAATTCCATAAGTCCATCGTCGATGATGTGGAATTATACCGCCTGGCGTTCCGTTCGCTCCATAAGGCATTTCGCAAAGAACAGCAGTTGTATAAGGGCGGTACGATAGAGCTGCTGAACAAGCCTGAATTCAAGGATATGGACAAAGCTAAGAGCTTGTTCACGATGTTAGAAGAGCAGGATGTGGTGACTAATTTACTGTATGATGATAACGGCGGCAATCAGCCCGTGACCGTACGTATTGGCGAAGAAGCAAAGTTATCACCTATTAATGATTGCAGCATCATTGAAGCGACGTTCAAGGCTAACGATGTAGTTCTGGGCAAGATCGCCGTTTTGGGGCCTGCCCGTATGGAATATGGCAAGATCATCGGTCTTCTTGATTTCATGAAACAACATGTGACCCAGATTTTGCAGCAATACCATGAAGGAACATAAGGTATCATTTAATGATGGATTGGAGATAGATAGGGACATGAGTACAGATAAGAATAAGAAACAAGACGAACAGGAAGACGTAAAGAAAACGGCAGAAGAAGTCGAAGAAACGACGGAAACACCGACAGAACAGTCTCAGCCTGCGGCAGATGAAGACCAAGCAGAAACACCAGAAACTGCTTCGACGGATGCCAAACAGGCGGAAGCGGCCGTAGCCGATATGAAACAACGGTATGCGCGTCTCCAGGCTGATTTTATGAACTTCAAGAAACGGACAGCGACTGAAAAACTGCAGATTTCTGAAGTGGTAAAAATGGACGTATTAAAAAACGTCCTGCCGGTTATCGATAATTTCGAACGGGCATTGCAGGTACCGCAAGATAAGCTGACAGAAGATGTGAAATCGTTTATTGACGGGTATGCCATGATTTACAAACAATTGACGGCGTTCCTGGAACAAGAAGGCGTCACGAAGATCGATGCTGTCGGCAAGCCTTTCGATCCTGTATATCATCAGGCCGTCATGCGTGTCGAAAGCGACGAATATGAAAATGATACAGTCGTAGAAGTATTGCAGGAAGGCTATTTGCTAGGCGAACAGACCTTGCGCCCGGCTATGGTAAAAGTAGCATTTAACGGTTGATTATCGTAACTATATTAGAGGAGGAGTTTTATTATGAGTAAAGTAATTGGTATCGATTTAGGTACGACGAACTCGGTTGTAGCTGTTATGGAAGGCGGCGAACCGACGGTTATTACGAACACAGAAGGGTCTCGTTTGACACCGTCTGTCGTTGGTTTTTCTAAAACAGGGGAACGCCTTGTAGGCCAGCTGGCAAAACGTCAGGCTGTATCCAACCCGGATAATACGATTGCGTCCATTAAACGTCATATGGGTGAAAATTACACTGTCGACGTTAATGACAAAAAATATACACCGCAGGAAATTTCGGCTATGGTCCTGCAAAAATTGAAAGAAGACGCAGAAGCCTATTTAGGTGAAAAAGTTACGCAGGCCGTTATTACGGTTCCGGCGTACTTCAATGACAGCCAGCGTCAGGCTACGAAAGATGCCGGCAAGATCGCTGGTCTCGATGTGCTCCGTATCGTCAACGAACCGACGGCAGCAGCACTTGCCTATGGCCTTGATAAAGGCGGCGACGGCAAGATCCTCGTATTCGACCTTGGCGGCGGCACATTCGATGTATCTATCCTCGAATTAGGCGATGGCGTATTTGAAGTCAAAGCAACGAATGGTAATACTCACCTCGGCGGCGACGACTTCGATGCTAAAGTCATGAACTGGATGGTCGATGAATTTAAGAAACAGACAGGCATTGACTTGTCTAAAGATAAAATGGCAGATCAGCGTTTGAAGGAAGCTGCTGAAAAAGCTAAAATCGAATTGTCTACGGTTCTTTCGACGAATATCAATTTGCCGTTCATTACAGCCGATGCATCAGGCCCGAAACATTTGGATCTCAACCTGACTCGTGCTAAATTCAACGAATTGACAGAAGACCTCGTACAAGATACAATGGGACCGACTCGTAAGGCTATTGATGACTCCGGTCTGTCCATTGATGAAATCGATAAGATCATCCTCGTCGGTGGTTCCAGCCGTATCCCGGCTGTCCAGGATGCTATTAAATCCATCCTTGGCAAAGAACCGAGCAAAGGTGTCAACCCGGATGAATGTGTTGCTATTGGTGCAGCTATCCAGGCTGGTGTCCTCGTCGGTGATGTCAAAGACGTATTGCTTCTCGATGTTACGCCGTTGTCCTTAGGTATCGAAACCTTAGGCGGTGTTTTCACTAAGATCATTGACCGCAACACGACCATTCCGACATCTGGCAGCCAGGTATTCTCGACAGCTGTCGACAATCAGCCGTCTGTGGATGTACACGTCCTGCAAGGGGAACGTGAAATGGCAGCGGACAACAAGACCTTGGGCCGTTTTGAATTGACAGGCATCCCGGCAGCACCGCGCGGAGTACCTCGTATCGAAGTTACATTCAACATCGATGCCAACGGTATCGTCAATGTAGCAGCAAAAGACCTCGGCACAGGCAAAGAACAAAAGATTACGATCAAATCTTCGTCTGGTCTCGATAAGAGCGAAATCGACCGCATGGTCAAAGAAGCAGCTGCACATGAAGCGGAAGATAAGAAACATAAAGAAGGTATCGAAGCGAAGAATAATGCAGATTCCTTGATTTATCAGGCTGAAAAGACGATCAAAGACTTAGGCGACAAAGCAGATGCATCTAAAGTAGCTGAAATCAAAGATAAGATCGCTGAATTGAAAGAAGCTGTCAAGACAGAAGATACGGATAAGATCAAAGCTGCATCTGAAGCATTGACGAAACCGCTCTATGATTTGACCAGCGAAATGTACAAACAAGCGGATGCACAACAGCAGGCACAGCAAGGTGCACAGCAGCAAGCAGGCCCGCAGCAGGGCGCACAGCAGAGTCAAGGCGCACAGAAGGATGAAAAAGTAGTCGATGCCGACTATAAAGTAGTCGATGACGACCAGAAGTAAGATAGATAAGAGGGGCTGCCCATTATGAGTAAAAAAGATTATTATGAAATACTTGGCGTTCCGAAAGACGCCAGCGATGCTGAAATAAAAAAAGCATTCCGTCAATTAGCCATTAAATACCATCCAGATAAGAATCGGGACAACCCTAAGGCTGCTGAAGAAAAATTCAAAGAAGTCAATGAAGCGTACAGCGTGTTGTCTAATAAACAAAAACGTGCTCAGTACGACCAGTTCGGTCCCGACGCCTTCCAAAACGGCGCCGGAGCCGGCGGCTTCGGCGGACAAGGCGGCTTTGGCGGGTTCGGTGGTTTCGGCGGACAAGGCGGTTTCAATGATTTCGGCGGCTTTGGCGATATTTTCGATTCCTTTTTCGGAGGTCAGGGCAGCCGGCAGTCAAATAACGGACCACAGCGGGGCGCAGATTTACGTTTCGATGTGAATATTACCTTTAAACAGGCTGCATTTGGTACGGATATGGAAATCGAAGTGCCAAAAGAAGAAACGTGTGATCATTGCCACGGTACAGGTGCTGAACCAGGCAGTAAAGTAGAAACCTGCCCGGTCTGTCACGGTACAGGCCAGCAACGTGTCGTTCAGAATACGCCGTTTGGCCAAATGGTGAATGTCCGGACTTGCTCCAACTGTGGCGGTACTGGTAAAATCATTCATGACAAGTGTAAGAAATGTCATGGCAGCGGTACTGTCAAGGTACGCAAGAAACTGAAGATCAAGATCCCGGCCGGTGTCGATGACGGCGCACGGCTGCGTGTCAGCGGCGAAGGCGAACCGGGTACGCGCGGTGGCGGTCACGGCGATTTGTATGTATACATTTTCGTCCGTAAAGACAGTCATTTTGTGCGGCAGGGTAATGATATTTTGTCGAAAGCCACGATTTCCTTTGCGCAGGCTGCACTAGGGGCGACGATCCTCGTCGATACTCTGGATGGCAAAGTAGAATTGAAAATCCCGGCTGGTACACAGACCGGTACGATATTCCGCATCCGCGGGAAGGGTGTTCCTGTTCTTGGCTCTAAAACACGCCGTGGTGACCATCACGTCCAGGTCGCGGTGACTACGCCGAAGAACCTCAATACTAAACAACGTGAACTCCTGAAAGAGTTCGCCTATGCAGGTGGAGAAACCTGGGTGGGGGAGCCAAAAAAGGACGCTAACGCTAAAGAAGATACGAAGAAAAAAGAAGGATTATGGGACAAGATAAAAGACAGCATCTAATTCACGGAAAGACGTCTCCTGAGGCGTCTGGAGGATATGAACATGAAATGGAATGAACTTGATGTCATTGTTTCTAAAACGGCCACCGATTTGGTGGCCCTTCTTTTATATGAATGCGGCAGTAATGGCTCTATCATCCACGATGATGAAGAAGATGAACAAGGTCGTATCCGTATAACGGCATATTTCCCCGAAGATAAAGAAGATGTAGAAGAAACAATAGAAAAGGGTATGAAGCTATTACAAAAACGGACACCAGACCTCGGCCCGTGGTGCCTGCGCCATCATGATGCCGACGATTCTTCGTGGCTCTATGCCTGGCAGGACTACTTCCGACCGACGAAGATATTGCCGCATTGCTGGGTCGAACCGGCCTGGGAGAAGGCTGTGCCGGCGCCAGGGGATCAGGTCATTACGATCGATCCGGGCCTGGCTTTTGGCAGTGGCATCCATGCGACGACGGTTATGTGTATCCAGTATTTGGAACAAACCGTGCAGGCCGGTGATCTGGTCTTTGATATCGGTACGGGAACGGGCATCCTGGCGATTGCGGCGGCAAAGCTCGGTGCCTGCCATGTAACGGCTGTCGATTTCGATGAAAAAGCGGTGCAGCAGGCAGGCATCAATGTGGGCCTCAATAATTGCGACGGCGTCGTCGAAGTGACTAACAGCGATTTGTTAGCCTCCATTTCTAAGGGGAGCCGCAAAGCCGATGTAGTCGTAGCGAATTTGGTCACCAATGCAGTCCTTCATTTGCTGCCCCTTGTCCGTGCGTATATGCACAAGGGCGCGACGCTCATTGTCAGCGGTATCATTGATGAACGGATCGAAGAGATCCGCAAGGCCGCAGCTGCAGCCGGATTTGAATGGCTCCAGGAAACGCTGCGTGACGGCTGGTACGCCGTCCAGTTAAGGAGTCTGTCATGAGAAAAATATTTACAGATTTCCCTATTTGCGGTACCTTTGAATTGTCTGCTGATGATGCCCACCACGTCGTCGTCGTCCTGCGCCATACTGTAGGTGATACGATTCATGTCACGGACTCTACAGGAGCGACCTATTTATGCTTCATTACAGGTATGGAAGGGCATTCCGCCTTCGTGACACCTGTACGGAAATTGACCGATAGTGCAGAGAAGGCCGGCTCCGTCATATTGGCAGCCGGTCTGTTAAAGGGCGATAAATTTGACTGGGTCGTTCAAAAGGCTGCCGAACTGGGGGCAGCCGTCGTCGTTCCTGTACAAATGGACCATTGTGTAGTAAAATTAAATGAAACACGCCAGAAGGCACGGCAGCAGCGCTGGCAGCGCCTGGCTTTGGAAGCGGCCAAGCAGTGCGGCCGCGATGATATATTGCAAGTCGCAGCAGTGACTGATTTCACCAGCCTGGTCGATACGTATGGCAGCAATCGCTTTGTTATTCCCTATGAAAAGGAAACAGCGCCGCTGGCGGAGGTATGCAAAGAAGTCCGCAGCGGTGACGTAGTCATCTGCATCGGTCCTGAAGGGGGCTTTGCTGATAGTGAAATCACCTATGCCAGGGAACACCTGCCGTGGTGCCGTACGGTCACGCTGGGACCGCGCATTTTGCGGGCAGAAACAGCGTCTTTGGCGGCGTTGTCTATCATTATGTATGAAAGAGGATTCAAGTAATGCCAACTATTGCTTTTGCTACACTGGGCTGCCGTGTCAACCAATATGATACGGACAGCATGCGCGGCCTGTTTTTGGCCGAAGGCTTTACAGAAGCAGATTTTAATGATATAGCCGATGTGTACGTCATCAATACGTGTTCCGTCACGCAGGTCGGCGAGAAAAAGTCACGACAGCTCATGCGCCGGGCGAAGAAACGCAACCCGTCGTGTCTGGTCATCGTCACTGGCTGCTATGCGCAGCTCCAGCCGGAGCTCATCGCTGCGATGGACAGTGTCGATGCTGTTGTCGGTACAGATGAAAAGAAACATATTGTCGCTGTCGTCCGGCGATTGCTGGACGATCGCCAGGCAGGCCGGGAATCAGCTGTAAAGGAAGCCGTCGTTGCAGTCCATAATATCATGGGCCACGATGACTTTGAAGATATACCGCTCTATCCGTCTGCAGTGGAACATACGCGGGCTGATCTGAAGATACAAGAAGGCTGTAATAATTTCTGTACGTACTGTATTATTCCCTATACCCGTGGCGGCCTCAAGTCCCGTCAGCCTGATTCTGTCATTGCTGAAGCACAGCGCCTTTCGGCAGCGGGCTTCAAGGAAATCGTATTGACGGGCATCCATCTCGGTGCCTATGGCCGGGAATTGCCAGCGCGGCCGACACTGGCACTGATCTTGCGCCGCCTGCTGGCAGAAACGGATATACAGCGCATCCGCATGGGTTCTGTCGAATCGCTGGAAGTGGACGATGAGCTCATTGCCGTTATGAATTCATCTGAACGGATTTGTCCGCATCTCCATTTGCCGATTCAATCAGGGGCAGATGCGATCCTGAAAGCGATGCATCGCCATTATACAAAAGGTGAATTCGTTGCGCTCATTGAAGAATTGCGCCGGCGTATTCATGGCCTGACTATTTCGACAGACCTGATCTTAGGATTTCCCGGTGAAACGGAGGCACTCTTTGCAGAGACCATGGAAACATTGGAACGACTCCGTTTTTCTCATATACATGCCTTTCCTTATTCACCGCGCCGTGGTACGCCGGCAGCGACGATGAAGGATCAAGTAGATACGAGCGTGAAGAAGCGGCGTGTCGAATTGGTGAATGCACTGTCGGCACGGCAGAAGGACGAATTGCTGACCTCCATGGTCGGCCAGACCGTACAGGTCCTCCTTGAGACCCAGACCGGCAGGGAAGGCGAAGGCTTTTCCGAACAGTACGAACGGGTCCATGTGGAGCAACTGGCAAGTCCCAGTCAGGGTTGTATCGTCCCCGTCGTCCTCGAAGGGGTACATGACCATATATTATTTGGCAGTATAAAGGAGGAAACTCATAATGGAAGATTGCCTGTTTTGTAAAATAAGCCAAGGGGAAATCCCTAGCACGAAAGTGTATGAAGATGATGATTTCTTTGCGTTCAAAGATATCAATCCTGTAGCACCGGTACATGTACTGGTCGTTCCGAAAAAACACATCGCCAACATCGCTTCTCTTACAGAAGAAGATGCAGCTGTTGCCGGCAAGATGCTCTATGCCATCCAAAAAGTTGCCCATCTTTTGGGACTTGATAAAGACGGGTATCGCGTCGTGTTCAACACGGGCGAAAAAGCGGGGCAGACTGTACTGCATATGCACGCTCATATTTTGGGCGGGAAGGAAATGGCATGGCCCGGCGTGTAATCCATAAAAAAAAGAGACGCCCTATGGACAGGGGCACGGCAACGCGATTCGTTGCGCTGTTCTTGCTCATTGCTATTCTTGTCTTTATGCATTTTAAGTTGTAATAAAAACATATCCGTACGTCTGTACTAGAAACAGTCTGTCCATAGGGCAGGCTGTTTTTTAGTTAAACTCTCAGCAGATTTTAATCTGTGCAGAGTGGGTCAGGTCTATTTCTCATGTAACTTTAATCCTATTCTCAGGGGACTTTAATGCGCATATGGTATGGTAAGAAAGAATATATGATGAAGGAGGCACGGCTATGAAGGATAAGAGGCTGGGACAATGGGGGGAAGCAACAGCAGAACGGTACTTGCGATGTGACAAACACTATGTCATCGTATATCGCAATTATCGCAATGCCTTAGGGGAAATCGATTTGATCGCCGTCGACAAGGATACGATCGTTTTTGTAGAAGTGAAGACTCGCCGCAGCCGGTGTTGCGGCAGACCGGCCGAAGCGGTGGAATCTCGTAAGCAGCATAAGATCATCCAAGTGGCTAAGTCGTATTTGAGCCGGTTCGGCCTTTGGGAACGACCTTGCCGGTTTGATGTAGTAGAAGTAGCAGCGGTCCGGGAGACTGTTGAAATCAATCATATTTGCAATGCCTTTGCAGAGACGAGGAGGTTCTGATGTTTGCACGTATTTACGGAGCGACTACATTCGGTCTCCATGGCAACATGATCACAGTAGAAACAGATATTTCCAATGGCCTGCCGGCCTTTGATATTGTCGGCCTGGCAGCGACGTCAGTGAAGGAATCGAAGGAACGCGTACGTTCTGCTGTGAAAAACAGCGGCTATGAATTTCCTATGCGTCGCATTACAGTCAATTTAGCACCGGCTGATCTGAAAAAGGACAGTGCCGGCCTGGATCTGGCGATTGCCATGGCGATCATGGTCTCGAGCGGACAAATCCCGGAAGCACTGTGCCGCCGTATGGTGTTCATCGGCGAGCTGGCTCTCGATGGGACCATTCGTCCAGTACCAGGGGTACTGTCTATGGTCTTGCAGGCAGCGGCTCAAGGCTATGAGTCCGTATTTGTCAGTACGGAGAATGCCGGCGAGGCCCTGTTGTGCAGTGCGATTGCCGTCTATGCTGTCACTTCTTTCTCAGAGATTGTAGAACATATGTTGGGCGTAGCGCGGCTGCAGCCGGCTGAAGCCGCGGACAGTTACACCGATACACCGCAGTATGGTGTCGATTTTTCTGAAGTGCAGGGGCAGTTCATGGCCAAACGGGCCTTAGAAATCGCCGCAGCCGGCAGTCATAATGTGCTTATGATCGGCCCGCCTGGAGCTGGCAAAACCATGCTGGCCAAGCGGATACCGACGATCTTACCGCCTATGAATCTGAAAGAGTCGCTGGAAGTGACGAAAATCTATAGTGTATCCGGCTTGTTTGATCAAGAAGGGATGCTGACAGAACGGCCCTTTCGGAGTCCCCATCATACTATTTCTATGGCCGGCCTCATCGGCGGCGGTTCGATCCCCAAGCCTGGTGAAGTGACCCTGGGCCATCATGGCGTTCTTTTTCTCGATGAGCTGCCGGAATTCCCCCGGTCAGTACTGGAAGTCCTGCGGCAGCCGCTGGAGGATGGTGTCGTCCACATTGCCCGTGTCCACGCTGCGTTATCGTATCCGGCACGGTTTATGCTCATTGCGGCTATGAATCCCTGTCCCTGCGGCTATCTCGAAGATAAGAGTCATGCCTGTACGTGTACGCCAAGTGAGATACGGCGCTATAGTCGTAAAATTTCCGGGCCGTTGCTGGACCGGATCGATTTGCATGTCAAGGTGGAATGCCCTAAATACGATGAGCTAGTAACGGCACTGGCCCAGGAGTCTTCGTCCCAAATCCGGCAGCGGGTTATTGCAGCCCGGCATATCCAAGAGGAGCGCTTACAGTCGTATGGCATGACCTGTAATGCGCACATGGGCCATCGGGAGATCAAGGAGACGGCACAGGTAACGACAGAAGCACAGGAGTTGCTGCGGCAGGTATTTGAAAAGTTGGACTTGAGCGCCCGCAGTTATGACCGCATCATCAAGGTGGCGCGGACGATTGCCGATTTGAGCGGCGACGAGAAAATCCGGGACAGCCATATTGCCGAAGCCGTGAGCTATCGGAATGCATTGCCAAGGACGTGATGAGATGGAAAACGAAAACAATACAGACCAGGAACGCCTGTACGCGGCGGCCTTGATTTCGATGCCACATATAGGGAACAAAACGTTGCGGGCGCTGGTAGAGACCTATGGCTCAGCGGCGGCAGTTTGGCAGGCGCCTTGTCAGGAATGGTGTTGTGCTGCGCCACTGGCGGCGCATGTACCAGAGCTGGAACGCTGGCGTAAGCAGTATGACTGGGATACAGCCGTGCATTTGCTGGAACGCCATCAGGCACAGCTGGTTACCTTGTGGGAGGCAGCGTATCCAGAATCGCTGCGCCAGACCTTTAATCCGCCTGTCGTCCTTTTTTATAAGGGCGCCCTGACCGGACTGGCCAAGGCCGTTGCTGTCGTAGGGTCCCGCAAGGCGACGGCGTACGGGCTGAATGCCGCACAGTCCTTGAGCGGTGATATGGCAAGGAATGGTATTACTGTCGTCAGTGGTGGTGCCCGGGGCATCGATACGCGGGCCCACGAGGGGGCGTTGCTGGCGCAAGGGAAAACCATCGCTGTCGTAGCTAACGGACTGGACCATACCTATCCCCGGGAGAACCGCCAGCTATTTGACCATATTGTCTGTCAGGGCGGTGCCATTATCAGTGAATTTCCATTCGGTGTGGCACCGCTGCCTCAGCATTTTCCGGCGCGTAACCGGATCATCGCCGGTCTGGCTCGAGGGGTAGTGGTCATCGAAGCAGCCAGTAAGAGCGGGTCCCTTATTACAGCGGATTTTGCTTTAGAAGAAGGGCGGGATGTTTTTGCCGTACCGGGGAGCATTTATTCGCCCCTGAGTAAAGGGACGAATGAACTGCTTCGCAAGGGGGCTATTGCCCTGACGGGAATACAGGATATACTGGATGAATATGACTGGCGCCGCCGCAGGAAGAAGACTGCAGCACCGTTATTGTCCCTGACGCTCGAAGAATCGGCTGTTCTGGCCGTTATTTCCAAAGATGCTGCGGTCTCTGTAGAAGAGGTCATCGTCCGGACCGGTCTGGCTGCCAGCAGCGTCGGGACGGCATTGCTGCAGCTGCAGTTGAAAGACCTTATCCGTGATATGGGCAGCTGCATGTACATACAAAGAGGGTAGGATTTTGAACATCGGCGCGTAACACCTTTTTTTCCCCCGTGATTTGTGCTAAAATAAACGTTGATTACATCTCTAGTATTGGAAAGGGTTTGTTATGGCTTCGATTTTTTCACCTTTGACTAAAAATATAGGTATCGATCTGGGAACGTGTACGACTCAGGTCTATGTCGAACGGCGGGGCATTGTGTTGTCCGAGCCGTCTATCATGGCGACAGATGAACGAAATAAGAAAATCATTGCTGTCGGTCATGCGGCAGAAGATTTGCTGGCAAAATCTCCGGAAACGGTCAAGATCCACCGGCCTCTTCTCAATGGCGTTATTGCCGATTACGGCGTAACTCGTACGATGTTAGGATATATCCTCAATAAATGTGTCCGTGGTGTCCAGCGCCTGCGTATCATGGTCGGCGTACCAGCTTCGGCATCGAACGTTGAAAAACGGGCGGTAATGGAAGCTATCTATCAGGCTGGCGCTAAAGAAGCCTTTCTCATAGATACGGCTGCAGCAGCGGCTATTGGCGTCAATCTGCCTGTGTATGATCCTGTAGCCAATATGGTCATCGATATTGGCGGCGGCACGACGAATATTGCGACCTTGTCGTTAGGCGGCATTGTCGTATCCAAGTCGATCCATTTGGGCAGTTTGGATTTCAATGAGGCTATTAAAGAATATTTGCGATATCAGTACGATGTTGTTACTGATGATGTGACTATCGAAGAAATGAAGATTACTAATGGCTCGGCCGTCCTTCCGTTGGAAGACCGGGGTTTTTATTTCATGGGCCGCGGGCTCGGTGACGGACTGCAGAAGGAGATGTCTGTCAAATCCAGCGAACTCTACCATGTCATTGGTAAGCCTCTCATACAGATTTTGGATCTAGTCCGCGACGTACTGCGGGAAACACCGCCGGAATTGGCAGCTGATATTATGGAACATGGTATCGTCCTCACTGGTGGTGGTGCTAAGCTTAAAGGCATGGATCAGTTATTTACCCAGGAATTGGGTGTGCCTGTAGTCTTGGCATCTGAACCGGACTTGGCCGTAGCCAAGGGAACGGGTATCGCTGTAAAGCAACGGGAATCGTTGGCTGCTCTTGTTCAGGGGGCAGAACGCATTTATAGGAGGAGATTTTAAAATTGTTTTCGTTCGGTAAAAGAAGCGTCGTCATCGTACTCATATTATTCATTATCATAGCTGTCGTAGGCTGGGCTTGGCGGCAGCGCGACTCTTTGCCTTTCGTGACCAAGCCTCTGCAAGTCGTGGCCGCGCCTTTTGAATATGGCGCCAGCAGCATTGTCGATTCCCTGACGTCAGGTATCCACATCGTGGATATTAGCCTGAAGAACCGTATCGAATGGGAATCCCTGGAAAAGGAAAATGCTGACTTAAAAGCCCGCTCTGTCGACTATGACGAAGTCGTAGCAGAAAACAACCGCCTGCGCGGACTCCTTGATTTTAAAAACAGCCATAATCAGTATCAGTTAGTGGCTGGTTCCGTTATTTCCCGTGATTATGGTACTTGGAGCAACACGATGATCATTGATGTCGGTACAGCAGAAGGCATCGATAAGGATATGCCAGTCATTACGCCGAGCGGCGTCGTTGGCTTTATTAGTGATGTTTATCCGCATTCGGCGCGAGTACAGCTCTTGACGGATCCGCGGACGAGTATCGGTGCTATCGTGCAGCGTCCGGAATCACGGGTGTCCTCCGTCGTACGTGGCAATGGCAATGTGCCGACAGAACCGCAGTTTGTCAATATTGCCAAAGATGCGGATATCCTGGAAGGGGATACACTGATTACGTCCGGTTTCGGCTCTATTTATCCGAAGGGCTTATACATCGGCACGATCGTATCCATCCATCAGAATGAAAATGATTTCGTCAAGTACGCTGTCATTCGTCCTAGTGTAGACTTTTCTAAGCTGGAAGAAGTGTTTGTCATTTTGAAATCGTCTGGCGGCGGTACCTATGAAAAACCGGATGTGACACCGAAATTGGTGCCGCAGACCAATCGTGATAAAGTAGAAGGGATCAAAGGAGCAGCGGCGTTATGAAGAAATTAAGCTGTGTCATGGCGGCGTTCATCGTATTTATTTTACAAAGCGCTGTCTTTCCGTTCATGTTCAATGGCGTCAGCCAGCCTAATCTCATATTTGTCTTTGTCGTCCTCATGGCTCTCCATCATGGTCAGCGTATTGGTGTTACGACAGCGCTTTTAGGCGGCTTTTGCCAGGATGTCATTATTGGCAACTTCTTTGGCCTTCATTTGCTGCCGTATATCATCATCGCGTGTATTTGCAGCTATATAGGCCGGGATATCGACAAAGATCAGTGGATCCTGACGTTGCTCGTCGTCTTGGCTATGACGGAAATATGCCTGGTCATCAATTGTGTTATTTTATTCATGTCCGGTCAATATATCCATATCATGGCATATTTGTTTACGTATAGTATACCTATGCTTATTTATCACGGGATCCTGGCACTTCCCATCGATCATATTGTGTGGAGGATGCGCCGTGAAGATACGTTCTACGGTTATAAAGGGTATCGCTGGTAAATGAGAAGGAGAGTCATCCATGCTTGAAGCATTAATGAAAAAGAAAAATGATGATGGCCGATTCCGTATTCTGTATTGGATTATTGTCGCTATTTTTGCCATATTGATAAGCCGTCTGGTTTACTTGCAGCTTTTTGCCGGTGATTATTACCACAATCTGGCAGAAGGCAACAGACTGCGTATTATACCGATTTCGGCGATGCGGGGCATCATGTATGACCGTAATGGTCAGATCCTCGTAGGCTCACGGCCTAGTTTCATGGTGACCTATGTGCCGCCTAAAGAAGGCATGAGCGATGCTGAATTGACAGAATTGTCCCATCTTCTCAACGTACCGCAAGGGACGCTTAAAGAGAAAATAGATAAAGTCAAAAGCTCGTATGTACCGACGATCTTGGCCAGTGACCTGACTCAGGATATTGTCACCAAGATCGAAGAACGGCGCAATGAACTGCCTGGTATTTCTGTAGATGTACAGCCGATCCGCTATTATCCCTATAACGATATGGCTGCACAGGTATTCGGCTATGTAGGGCAGATCGATGAAGAAGACCAGAAACGGCTGGAAGGGCAAGAAGGCGTTTCGACGATTACCCAGATCGGCCGGGCTGGATTGGAATCGTATTATGACGATGTCCTCCGTGGCAAAGATGGCGGACGTCAGGTAGAAGTCGATGCCAGCGGCCGGCCGGTCAAGGAAATGGAACGGAAGAGCCCTGTATCCGGGCATAATGTCCATTTGACACTGGACCTCAACTTGCAGGAAGCGACAGAAAAGGCGATGGATGCCCAAATCGCCAATGGCATTGGCACCCACGGTATTGCTGCCGTCGCTATTGATCCGAACACAGGCGCTGTGCTGGCTATGGCCAGCCGTCCGGCGTACAACCCGAATTGGTTTACCCGGGGCATTACAGAAGCCGAATGGTCACAGATCAACGATAACCCCAATCACCCTATGGAAAACCGTGTCATTGCCGGGGAATATCCGCCAGGGTCTACGTTTAAGCTGATCACTGGTTCGGCTGCTTTGGAATTGAAGAAGGTTACGCCAGAAGAAACGATTTTCGATAGTGGCCGTCATTGGCTCGTCGATATGCGCAATGCTGGCGGCGAAGCCTTAGGCTGGATCAATTTCACGGAAGCACTGGCTAAATCCGATAATGTGTATTTCTATGAAATGGGTCGCCGTGTCGGCATCGATAAGCTGGCTGAATACGCCCGCATGTTCGGTATGGGGAAAAAGACCGGCATTGCACTGCGCGGTGAAGCACCGGGACTCGTTGCTAGTGAAGAATACAAGAAGAAGAATTTCGATCAGGATTGGTACTTAGGGGATACGTTCAACTCTGCTATTGGCCAGGGCTTCCAGCTCGTGACGCCGCTGCAGGCTGCGATGATCGTCAGTGAAGTTGCTAATGGCGGTATCCAGTATCGTCCCTTTGTCATCAGCCGTATCGATAATTTAGATGGTACGCCGTATAAGATCTTTGCACCGGAACAGACCGGTACCTTAGCGGTGTCTAAATCCACGCTGGATTTGATTCGTGAAGGCATGCGTAACGTTACAGAAGAATCTGGTACAGCGGCGTCGCTGTTTGCCGGATTCCCTATCCAGGTAGCCGGCAAGACTGGTACTGCTGAAAACTTCGGCGGTGCTGACCATGGCTGGTTCGTAGCCTATGCGCCGTTCGACCATCCCCGCGTCGTCATTGCCGTATTGACAGAACAAGGCGGGTACGGTTCGCTGGCATCCGGTCCTATTGTCCGGTCCATGCTGGAAGAATATTTCCATGTCGGCGCTTATGCAGATACAGGCTCGGCTGGGAAGGATAAAAACAAGAATGGAAAAGCGAAAAACGATCAATAACTGCATTGTATAGGGGTTATCAGAGAGGAGTCATGACATGTCTTACATCATTTGTATCGCCTCAGGCAAAGGCGGCGTCGGCAAGACCTTGGTTACGGCAGCGCTATCGATTGCGTTGCAGCGTCATCAGCACTCTGTGCTGGCTGTCGATGCCGATATGGGGCTGCGCAATTTGGATCTGATGTTTGGCGTGCAAGATTCTGTCCTCTATGATGCCAGTGATATTATGAAGGGGAAATGCCATCGTCAAGATGCACTCATTTCTCTGGCAGACGGGCTGGATTTCCTGGCAGCCAGTCAGAAGCGGACCTGGGAAAAGGTGGATGCACCGACCTTTCATTATACAGTAGAGCATTTATCGGCGAATTATGATTATACGATCATCGATTGTCCGCCAGGACGGGGACAGGCGTATAAAGCGGCTGTCGCTATTGCGGACCGTATGTTTGTCGTCGTCGAACCGACGTGGACATCGCTGCGCGATGCCGGGCGGGTCATGCAGTTTTGTGATAAACATAAACAGTTCAACTACGATATACTCTGTAATAATTTCTTCCGTCACGATCCGGCATATGTGACTGTAGATGAAATGCTCAGTGTCCTTGATCCTGAGTCTATCGCCGGTATTTTGCCTCATGATATGGTCCTCCAGCAAGCTGCGAAGGAAGGGACGCTGATTCACGTGGATCAGCAGACGCCGTTCTTCCAGGCGCTGGAGCAGACTGTGCGATATATTGAAAGCGGTACGGCGCCGTGCGTATCGTCGCTGACAGCGTTATTGCCGCTGTGTGAGGGAAATAGTGCGACTGCACCGGAAAGACCGGTCGCAGCCGAGGTGCCTTCGCTTCTTAAAGGCTCGGCCATTGCAGAATTGCAACAGGCGGCGGCTATATTGCATGGTCAGCCTGGCAAGGCCGCTCCTGTTACAGCGGACGGAGCGGACGACGTACAGGAGAAAGGGCTGTCCGTACGGCAGCGCCGCCAGCAGTCCATGGCATGGCGTCATTATCATCGATAGGAGTCAAGTATGTTAAAAAGAGAATGGAAAAATTTAGATAAAGTCATGCTGACTATGGTATTTTTGATCGTCTGTATCAGTCTGTGCATCATTGGCAGTGCGACTCATATAAATAAAGGCGCCATTAATTATGATTTTGTTATTAAGCAAGGTACGGCTTTTGTCGTTAATTTGCTCATCATCCTGTTTTTCAGCCGCTATGATTATACGAAATTGAAGCGGTTTGCTAAGCCTCTCTATGGCATCAATCTGATCATGCTGGCTGCAGTCATGTTCCTGGGGACTTCAGCACTGGGAGCACAGCGCTGGATCCAGTTAGGACCGATTACGATACAGCCGTCAGAATTTTCAAAATTGATCATGATCATTTGTCTGGCAGCGTTATTATCTGAACGGGTCGGCAAACTGGATACAGTGAAACAGATCTTGCCGATCGGCCTTTTCGTAGGAATCCCGTTCTTGCTGGTATTGAAGCAGCCTGACTTAGGGACATCCCTCGTGTTTTTGGCCATTGCCTTCGGCATGCTCTTTGTATCACGTATTAAATTGTCGCTGTTGCGCAATATCGCCCTGTTAGGTGTCATCTTGGCACCTATTGGCTGGCATTTCCTGAAGGATTACCAAAAGTCGCGTATTTCTGTGTTTTTGAACCCCAATGCCGATCCCTTTGGTGCGGGCTATCATATTATCCAATCGAAGATAGCGATCGGCTCAGGTATGCTTTTTGGCAAGGGCTTATTCCAAGGTACGCAGAGCCAGCTCGACTTCCTGCCGGAAAACCATACGGACTTTATCTTTTCCGTTATTGGTGAAGAACTGGGCTTTTTAGGATGCTTGTTCATTTTATTTCTTTATTTTGTGTTAGTATACCGGGCATTGATGATAGCCAAAGAATGTAAAGATAGTTTCGGTATGCTGCTGGCGACAGGAATAACGGCTATGTGGTCGTTCCAGATCCTGGTCAATGTCGGCATGACCTGCGGCATCATGCCGGTTACAGGGATTCCGCTGCCATTCATGAGTTATGGTGTCAGTGCCTTGACGACTAATATGATGGCCTTAGGAATCATGCTCAGCATTTATATGCGCCAGCAAACGATGATATTTTAGTAGGGAGGACTCTGTGTGTCTCATACCGTAACGATTGATCCGATTTTGCTCAGCAAAGTCACGAAGCCTGCCCGTTATGTTGGCGGTGAATGGAACAGCGTCGTCAAGAATCACGATGATGTCGATTTGACGGTGGCCTATTGTTTTCCTGATGTATATGAAGTGGCTATGAGCCATTTAGGACTGCGTATTTTATATGCCCTCATGAACGACCGGAAGGACGTAGCTGCGGAACGGGTCTATGCACCGTGGCCCGATATGGAACAGGTCATGCGGGAGCATGGGTATCCGCTCTATTCCTTGGAAACGAAAACGGCAGTCAAGGATTTTGATATAGTCGGTTTTACGCTTCAATATGAAATGAGCTTCACCAATATAGTGAATATGATCGATTTGGCAGGACTGCCGGTATTTTCCAAAGACCGTGGTGAAGATACGCCGCTTATTGCGGCTGGAGGTCCTTGTGCTTTTAACGCGGAACCACTGGCTGCGTATATCGATATTTTCTTCTTAGGCGAATCAGAAGAATCGACACAGGTATTGGCCGATACGATCATTGCCTGGAAGAAACAAGGCCGGCCAGGCGGTAAAAAAGGCTTGTTGAAGACGCTGGCTGCACAGCAGGGGAACTATGTACCGGCTTTCTATGAACCGCAATATGATGAAGCAGGAAATTTCAAGGCGTTGGTGCCTATAGAAAAAGAAGCCAAAGCTCATATTGAAAAATGTATCATTGCTGATGAAGAACATGTTTTTTTCCCGACGAAACCGATCGTGCCTAATATCAATATCGTCCATAATCGGGCCGTGCTGGAATTGTTCCGTGGCTGCAGCCGTGGCTGCCGTTTCTGTCAGGCTGGCATGCTCTATCGCCCGGTACGGGAGAAAACGCCGCAGCATCTTATGGCACTAGCAAAAGAAATCATTGCCAATTCGGGATACGATGAAATCTCCCTCATGAGTCTCAGCTCAGCGGATTATTCCTGTCTGCCTGAATTGGTCGATATGCTCATCGATGGCTTTAAAGGCCAGAAGGTCAGTGTGAGTCTGCCGTCTCTCCGCGTAGACAGTTTCTCTGTAGATATTGCCAAGAAGGTACAGCAAGTCCGTAAGAGCGGCCTTACCTTTGCGCCGGAAGCGGGTTCGCAGCGGTTGCGTGATGTCATCAACAAAGGCGTTACAGAAGAAAATCTGATGGCTGCTTGTGAAAATGCCTTCCGTAACGGCTGGTCTACAGTGAAGCTCTATTTTATGATGGGCTTGCCTACGGAAACGGATGAAGACCTGGCGGAGATTGCGAATCTGGCCTATAAGGTACTGAATCTGTACCGCCATGTCACAGGCCGTAATAACGGTAAAGTGACCGTATCCGTATCTAGTTTCGTGCCTAAATCACACACGGCGTTCCAATGGTTCGGCCAGCTGCCTGTCGCAGAAATCGAACGGAAACAGCAGGTCATTAAGGAACTCATTCGGGACAAACATATTTCCTATCACTATCATGATGCCAAGACGGGACGGCTGGAAGCGACCTTTGCACGCGGCGACCGCCGTATGGGCCGTGTCCTTTATGAAGCGTGGAAGCTGGGCTGTAAGTTTGACGGATGGACGGAAATGTTCGACTATGACCGGTGGCTGGAAGCGTTCGCGAAGGCCGGCATCGATCCGGACTATTATGCCAGCCGCCAGCGGGATATAACGGAACCATTGCCGTGGGATCATTTGAGCAACGGTGCTTCCAAGGCCTATTTGCAGCGTGAATGGCAGCGTGCGCATCAGGGAGAATTGACGCCGGACTGTCGCCATGGACAGTGTACAGGTTGTGGCGTTTGTCCGCAGTTAGGCGTTCATATTATTGATAACAAGGAGGGACAAGATCGTGGTGAAATTGCGTTTAGCTATTAAAAAAGATGGATCCTTGTGTTTCTTGTCCCACTTAGATTTTGCCCGGGCAGTGCGCTACGTCGTGATTCGCGCCAAACTGCCTATTTGCTATTCTGAAGGCTTTAATCCGCATATGAAGATCAGCTTCGCGTCGGCGTTAGGCGTCGGCGTAGCAGCAGAACGTGAATATATGGATATGGAATTGGCAGAAGAAATACCTGTGCAGGAAGTCATGGAACGGATGAATGCTGTATCACCACAGGGATTTGCTGTCCTCGATGGCCAGTATGTCGATATTAAAGCTGCGAAACTCATGGCCATGGCCAATTATGCAGTGTATATCCTCATGGGCCCTGTTACGGGCATAGCGACGACAGATACGGTCTGCCAGGCCTTAGAGGCGTTTAATCAGGCTCCTGACGTAACGTACGAGAAGGCTGCTGTACGAGGCAAGCATAAGGCACGCCTGATCCAGGTGAAGGACCATATCGTAGAACCGCTGACAGGATATGTGCAAGGCGCAGATGTCTATGTCACTGCCGGCATCTTCCAGACCGCTGACGGGGCGATCAAACCGTCCCAATTGTGGGAGGTCCTGGGCAGTCAGTTCCAGCTTCCTGTCCATACGGATATGATGCTGGCTCGTCGTAAAGCCATATACCGCCGTCAAGACGGCGTCAATCATTCTCTTTTCGAAGGGTGATCTATAGCAGTACCGTTATGCCGCTGGCACGCCGGTACTGCTATTTTGCAAACTGGATCGAGCAGGTGAGTGTATGAAGGTAAAAGATTTACCAATACGGAAACGATTATTGCTTTCTAATTTCATCATGATCTTTATTCCTGTTATCTTTTTGGTTACTGTTGCCATTGCTATCTTCCTGATCTTGCAATTCGGCAATATCAACAGGGCTACAGTACTTTCTTTCGTTTGGCCTGAAAGCGGGCCGACCCTATCCGTACAGTTTGAATTGAGTCGTCTCCGTGTCCGTGCTGATCGCTACGAACGGGGAAATATGGAGCCGCTTGAACAAGTAGCGGATCATTTGGAAGATCAAGGACTGACCGTAGCTGTATATGAAAATAATACGGTCCTCTATCAGACCCAGGACAGTGAAGCAGCAGATACGATGCGTGAAGCCCAGGCCCGTGTGGCCCCAGGCGATGCGTCTATTGCCTGGTCCGATACGGGGCTTGACTTCTATTATGCGTCAGGACGATCTCCTATCCGCATGGCTGTTACGGGACCGGTACCATTGCACTATCAACATGACTATATCGATCTATCTTCTAAGGAAGTGCTAAAGGTAGCTTTTTACGTGCTCCTGTTTTTAGGTATCTTGCTGACCATTGCTATCGGCATCATCTTATCACGCTGGCTGGCGTTGCAGATCATTACACCTCTGGAGAAATTACGGGCCATTGCTGATGATATCAGTAAAGGCAATTTGGACCGGCCTATTGTAGTGACGAATCATGATGAAATCGGGGATACGTGTCAGGCGTTTGAATCTATGCGGCTGCAACTGCGAGCGGCCAGAGATACACGGGATAAATATGACCGCAACCGCAAAGAACTCATTGCTGGCATTTCCCATGACTTGTCGACACCGTTGACAAAAATAGAAGGCTACGCATATGGCCTGCGTGATGGTATTGCCAATACGCCAGAAAAAAGAAGCCACTATCTGCAAATGATTATTGGCACGTCCCAAGGCATGGAAAACTTAGTCAAGACGTTATTTTTATTCTCTAAACTGGATCTGGGGAAGGTGCCCTTCCATTGGACTCGCGTTGACGTATGCAGTTATTTATCTGATTATCTCCATGAACAAACGAAACCGTTACAGCGCCGCGGCCTTATCGTATCCTATCAAAACGTTGCAGGACACGCTGTGGTCACGATAGACCGGGATCAATTCCAACGGGTCATTGAGAATATCATTGAGAACAGCATTAAATATAAAAAAGAGACAGCTGGTCATTTGACGGTGACTGTCACTATGGTCGAACCACAGTGCGTGCGGCTGGCTTTTGCCGATGATGGCTGCGGTGTCCGGACACAGGATTTGCCGAAACTGTTTGAAAGCTTTTATCGCACAGATAAAGCCCGTTCTGACGTGACCAAAGGAAGTGGTCTGGGCCTTGCTGTAGCCAAGCAGATCATTACGGGAATGAAAGGCCGGATCTGGGCTGAAAATACAGTTCCGAAGGGACTGACTATTTGTATTGAATTACCTTTGCAAGAAGGAGATACTGATGAAGCACATACTGATTGTTGAAGATGATATAGATATAGCAGAACTGGAGCAGGATTATTTAGAGGCCAATGGCTTTACTGTCGTACTTTGCAGTGATGGTGATAAAGGCCTGGAGATGGCCTTGCGCGATCCGTTTGATTTGATCATCCTGGATATTATGCTTCCCGGCCAGGATGGTTTCCAAATTTGCAAGCAAGTGCGGAAGCATAAGAATATTCCTATTATTATGGTCTCTGCCCGGCAGGAGGATATCGATAAGATCCGGGGCCTCGGCCTCGGTGCCGACGATTATATCGTCAAGCCCTTCAGCCCTAACGAGCTCGTTGCCCGTGTTAAAGCCCACTGGTCCCGCTATGAACAGCTGACGGCCAAGGAAACGCGGCAGGATGTCATGCACTGCGGTGATCTGGAGATCGATGAAGATTCACATCGCGTCTATGTCCGTGGCCGGGAAGTCGTCCTTCCTAATAAGGAATTTGAACTGCTATTGTTTTTGGCTAAGAATCCCGGTATCGTGTTTAGCAAGGAGACCTTGTTCGACCGTGTCTGGGATGCTGATGCCATTGGCGAAACAGCAACGGTATCGGTCCATGTGAACCGTATCCGTGAAAAGATAGAAGAAAATTCGTCTAAACCCCGTTATATTGAAACGGTGTGGGGAGCTGGTTACCGTTTCAACAAAAATTAAATGATCGAGCGAGGTATACACTATGGTAAAAAAGTCCGTCGAAGTATTGAGTCGCCATATTCAACGACTCACAGCAGCATTTCAATATTTTTTTAAAAGCGAATCGTCAAGCAGTCTGCTTTTACTGGCCTGCGCTGTATTGGCCATGCTATTGGCTAATTCGCCCTGGTCAGGGAACTATGAAGGGCTGCTCCATCACTATATTTCCTGTGGCTTCTTATCGATGTCGTTGCTGCATTGGATCAACGATGGTCTTATGGCCTTGTTTTTCTTTGTCATCGGCATGGAAATCAAACGGGAATTTCTCTTCGGTGAACTTAAGACCCCTTCGGCGATGGCCTTGCCGGTGGCAGCTGCCATAGGCGGTATGGTCGTGCCAGCCCTGTTATATACGCTGTTCAACTGGGGCCGGCCGTCGATATCCGGCTGGGGGATCCCTATGGCGACGGATATTGCCTTTTCTCTGGGCATCTTGGCCATTGTAGCTAAAAAGGTACCTCGTGGCGTGGCTGTCTTTTTGACAGCGCTGGCTATTGTCGATGACTTAGGCGGCATTTTAGTCATTGCTTTGTTTTATTCATCGGAGCTCCATCTCACGGCGTTAGCTGCCGGAGCGGTGATCTTTATAGTATTGCAAGTATGCTGCCGCCGGAAGGTCACAGCTGCTGGCGTATATATCCTGCTGGGCTTGTCCTTATGGTACGCATTCCTTCAAGGCGGTATCCATCCGACGATTGCCGGCGTGCTCCTGGGCTTTTCTATTCCTGCTGGCAACGGTGACGGTGACGACAGCTTGCTCGACAAGATGGAACATATCCTGACGCCCTGGTCGGCCTATATAGTCATGCCTGTATTTGCCTTGGGAAATGCCGGGATCATGTTAGATGCAGGCAGTCTTACCGGTATGGCTTCACCGATTGGGCTGGGGATCATAGCCGGCCTGTTCTTAGGTAAACCGATGGGCATATTCGGTGCTGTTTACGGTATGTATCGCTTTGGTCTTGTGACCTTGCCGAAGGGGGCGCGACTGGCACAGTTTTTTGGTGCAGCAATCCTTGGCGGCATCGGCTTTACGATGTCCTTGTTCATTGCTTCCCTGGCATTTACGGATGCGGCCAGCCTTATGACAGCGAAAATGTCCATCGTTTGTGCCTCTTTATTATCAGGCGCTGCCGGGGCTGTTTTGTTCACTATATTGGGCCGTCAAAAGGGAAATGTATAGCACACTGTCAAGACATCCCTTGATTTCACGTTGATTCTCTGACCCTGTTTGGGGTATAATAGCATTAATATCGATTTGGAGGCGAGTATATTGTATACGAGTGCGTTGTTGACTGACCTCTATCAGTTGACTATGATGCAAGGGTTATTTTTTGAGGGCAAACACGAGCAGCCCTGCGTGTTTGACCGGTATTATCGTGATAACCCCTTCAAAGGAGGCTATAGCGTCGTTGCCGGATTGGAACATCTGATCGATTATGTTCATCATATCCATTTCAACGACGAAGATCTGGCCTATTTGAAGAGCACCGGTATCTTTCAGGATTCTTTTCTCGATTATCTGAAGGGAGTTCGTTTTACCGGCGATATTTATGCCATGCCAGAAGGTACGGTCGCGTTTCCGCAGGAAGTGTTGCTGCGTGTAGAAACAAAGAAAGATGAATCGTTGCTGTTAGAAACCTGCATGTCCATGATTATGAATCATGAAAGTCTCATTGCGACAAAAGCCCGTCGTGTGCGGACCGTATCGGGTAAGGATGCGCTGATGGAATTCGGCCTGCGCCGGGCACAAGGTGAATCGGCCGGTGTCTACGGGGCCCGTTCGGCCATGATCGGCGGTTTCAACGGGACCAGTAACGTGTTGGCAGGCGCTAAGTTCCACATCCCTGTTTTAGGGACGATGGCCCACAGCTGGATCATGAGTTTCCCGACAGAATTGGATGCTTTCCGTGCCTATGCCCGTCAGTATCCGAATAACATGATTTTACTGGCTGATACGTACAATACGTTGAAACAAGGTGTCCCCGATGCCATTACGATTTTCCGGGAAATGAAAGCTGCCGGCACCTTGCCGAAGAGCTACGGTATCCGCCTGGATAGCGGTGATTTGGCGTATTTGTCCAAAGAAGCGCATAAGATGTTTGAAGCTGCCGGTTTTGGCGATGCCGTCATCGCTGCTTCTAACGACCTCGACGAAAACCTTATTGCTGAATTGAAGCTGCAAGGCTGTGTCATTAATTCCTGGGGTGTCGGAACGAACCTGATCACGGCGAAAGATAGTCCGTCCTTAGGCGGTGTATTCAAACTCGTCGGTCAGTATGATGGCCAGACCTTCGTACCGAAGATCAAGATGAGTGATAATGCCGAAAAGATTTCTAATCCAGGCCGGAAGAATGTATTGCGTATTTATGATAAGACGACAGGCAAGATGAAGGCTGATATTATCATCCTCGAAGGAGAAACTATCGATCCTGCTCAAGATCTGCATTTGTCCAGTGATAAAGCGCCATGGCGCTCTCGGGTCATCAAAGGCGGTACCTATACGGTACGGACGATGCTGGTACCGATTTTCCATCGAGGCGAATTGGTCTATCAAATGCCGTCCCTTCAGGATATCATGGCCTATGCCAATACAGAAATCCAATCCCTGTGGCCAGAATATTTGCGGCTGGTCAACCCGGAAGAAATGTGGGTACAGCGTAGTTCTAAATTATCTGCCTTAAGAGAACAGATCCTTAAAGCAGAATCAGCTCATTTCTTCTAACTATATCGATTCGTGACACTGCATGCTGTAATGGCGTGCAGTGTTTTTTCAAAGTTTTAAAAGAAGGTGTTCGTATGATAGGGACGATTATTGGTGATATTGCAGGGTCGCCGTTTGAACGGCAGACCGATGGTGTGAAGACGAGAGATTTTCCGTGGTTCGGACCGACAGCTCATTTTACGGATGATACGGTTACGACCATAGCTGTTGCGGCGGCACTGATGGAGGGCAAACAGAGCCGTTGCGGCTATGTGGAACCACTGCGCCGTCATTTGCGGTATTGGTGCCGTAAATATCCTGATGCCGGCTTTGGCCGTTTATTCAAACAATGGTTTCTTGCCGATGGGGCTGAACCGTATGGCAGCTATGGCAATGGTGCAGCGATGCGGGTTGCTCCGGCTGCCTGGGCCGGTCAGTCTCTGGCAGAGGTACAGGCCTTGGCGGAGTTGACGGCTGTCGTGAGTCATGACCATCCTGAAGCTGTTAAAGGTGCCGTTGCCGTAGCTTCGGCGATATACCTGGCTCGTACAGAAGCCGGCAAGGAAGATATACGGTCGTATATACAACGGTATTTCTATCCTTTAGATAAAACGGTCGATGACATACGGCCACACTATACGTTCACCTCTTCTGCGGCAGACAGTGTGCCACAGGCCATCGAATCGTTCCTCGATAGCGTGGATTTTGCTGACGCCATTCGGAATGCTGTTTCTCTTGGCGGCGATACGGATACCCAGGCGGCCATTGCTGCGTCTATTGCCGAACCGTTCTTCGGCGTGCCCGATGATCTATGGCGCAAGGCGCAGACCTATCTGCCGGAGGACATGAAGGCGATTGTGACCTCATTCCAAAGCGAATTTATGAAGCAGGGAGACTAGTCTATGGTATCAATAGAAACACAGGAAAAATATGAAAAATTACGACAGATCCTGCAACATATGGGCAGTGTCCTTATCGGCTTTTCTGGCGGCGTGGACAGCACGTTCCTGACCTATGCTGCCCATGAGGTACTAGGGGCTAAGGTACTGGCTGTGACGGCTGTATCGCCGACGCTGCCAGCCTGTGAAAAAGAGGCGGCCCGTACCTTAGGGGCGCACATAGGCGTACAGCATGAGATCGTTCCTTCAACGGAATTTGAGGATGCTCGTTTCGTTGCCAATCCGCCAGATCGGTGTTATATTTGTAAAAAGATCCGTTTCCGCGCGCTTGTAGAACTGGCGCAACAGCGGGGGTATGCCTGGGTAGCAGATGGCGGCAATGTCGATGATCTAGGGGATTACCGCCCTGGCCTGAAAGCCTTGCAGGAATTATCCCAATGGGTGCGCAGCCCGATGATAGAAGCAGGACTTACGAAGGCGGATATCCGTGCTATATCGCAGGAGTTGAAACTGCCTACGTGGAATAAACAGAGCGCAGCCTGCCTGGCCAGCCGTATCCCTTATGGCGTGCCCCTGACGGCGCAGCGGCTGGCTATGATCGATCAGGCAGAAGCCTTCATAGCGCCGTATATTACAGGTTCATTGCGCGTTCGCTATCATGGGGATATAGCGCGCATTGAAGTAGGGGAACAGGAGCTCCCGGCGGTCATGGCACATCGCCACGCTATAGTCAGGGCCTTGCGCCAGTGTGGTTTTACGTATGTCACGCTGGACTTAGGCGGCTATGAAATGGGCAGCTTGAACGAAATCATCCCGACGAAAGAGGAATAAGCAATGGCAACGACAAAGAAAATAAAACAAGAAATGCTGCAGCGTTTTCAGGATCAATATGGCATCATGAAATCAGCACTGCATTACCAATCATCATTTGAACTCATGATCGCCGTTATTTTGTCAGCCCAGTGCACTGACGAACGAGTCAATGTAGTGACGGCTGGCTTGTTTCCCCAATATGACACACCACAGAAAATATTGGAACTCGGCCAGGCTGGTTTAGAAGATAAAATCCGTACGTGCGGTCTGTACCATAGCAAGGCCAAGAATATCATGGCGAACTGTGCAATTTTATGTGAACGCTATGGCGGCGAAATACCGCGGACTTTCGATGAATTGGTACAGCTTCCCGGCGTAGGCCGCAAGACGGCGAACGTCCTGGTCAGCATCCTGTTTGATACGCCGGCGATTGCCGTTGATACGCATGTATTTCGCGTCTCTAACCGCCTTGGCCTGGCACCGGGGAAAACGCCCTTAGAAGTAGAAAAAGGACTGCAGAAAGCCATTCCTAAAGAATGGTGGAGCCGGGCCCATCATTGGCTCATTTGGCATGGCCGCCGTATCTGCAAAGCCCGTAAACCTCTTTGTGACCAATGCTTTCAAGCGGACCTATGCCCTGGCAGGGACAAGTAGCATATCCATATATAGCATAGATACATTAAGCAAGTAGTGACCAGGAAAGACTGGATAGAGAAAAAGAAGCGAGTACACAACTCTGATCCTGTATGATCAGAAATTTAAGGAGCCGAGGGCAATTTCCCCTGGCTCCTTTCTTTTTCGTAAAATAGTATTTCTAAACGGAGTAAGGAAGAGCAGGTGAGGATACTGCCTGAACAGGTAATATAGGTATTTGATTTTTTTTCGATAAAACAGTATACTATTAGTTAGCAAGCTAACTATAGGAGAGGTATTATGAAATTTATCATATTTCCAACTCGGGATGAGCTGGAATGCCATGCCAAACAAATACCGGAGATCGATCCATCAGCCGTACTGGCTATGTTGCGCATCAGCCAGGCTCAGGAAGAAATACGGGCTTCTATTAGTGATGTATTGGAACGACAATATAGTCTGTCAGAAGGGAAACTCCGTGTCATGATCGTATTGCACCAATGGCCCCAGGGAATTGCGCCGTCCGTATTGGCGGCCAAGACCGGCGTGACGCGGGCGACTATCAGTGCTATGGTCCATCGCATGATCCGTGACGGCTATGTCAGTTCCGTTGCTGACGATACGGATAAACGGGGAAAGAAGCTGATGCTCACGCAACAGGGACGGGATTTCATGGATACTATATTACCAGACCATTATGCCCGTATATCCAAGACTATGGGAAAGCTATCTGAAGAAGAACAGCAAGAGCTCATTCATCTGTTGGAAAAGCTCAGCAGTTAGTATCGATTGTTTGACATAGGAGACATAGCCTGTATGTTGCCTATATAGTTAGCCAGCTAATTATATTAAGAGGGAGATATTCATGAATTTACGTCAACGAACATGGAAACTCGGCATATTTTTTATTGTTCTCATTTTTATCGGCGGCGCCTTGCTCATGTATAAGGGCAATGATGCAGTCGCTATGGGCATAATGAAAAAAAACGGTATCCTGACAGCCGAACAGGTCAAAGTATCCTTTGATTCTGTTAGTGGCCGCATGGTCCATGAAGCAGTGCAAGAATCACAGGAAGTAAAAAAAGGGGATATCCTCATGGAATTGGACAGTACGGATGTGGATCTGTCTATTACTAAGACAACGGCACAGATTGGGCAGGTCGATGCACAAATTCAATCCATGAGTGGCACTATTGCTATTGGATTTGCCCAGACGGATACGGATCAGGAACAGCAGTATCGCGGTATTGACCAGCAGCGGGCAGCTGTCGATGCGGCAGAAGCGACCTTGACCAACGCCCAAAAGGATTATGAACGAATGACGACATTGTACGGACAGGGTGCTATTTCAAAAGCAGCAATGGATAATTCCCAACTGTCCCTTCGTGTAGCGGCTGCCAGTGTAGCACAGCAAAAACAGGCCTTATCTAAACTCCTCGGCGGAGCTGCTGATTCTGGCGATACAGATTCTTTGTCCCTGCCATCTGTAGAAGAATCACGACAGACTGTAGGCAATAAACAAAATGATCTAGAAGCCTTAGTACAACAGAAAAAGCAGCTAGAAGTGACACTGCAAGAATTATATGTACAAAAACAACGTCTCACCTTACGAGCGCCTGAAGACGGTAAAGTGCTCAAGATCCTGGCCAAACAAGGGGAAATGATTTCAGCTAACACGCCGGTCCTGTTACTTGAAAGTAAACGAGACTATTATGATATTTACGTCAGTGAACAGCAGGCTGTCAAGGTACATGAAGGCGATAGCATCAAAGGACATACTGTAGCTGGAAATACGCAGGTACAGGGTACGATCCGCTTTATTACGCAGGCACCAGGATTTGCTGATTTGAAAATGACCCGTGAAAAAGGGCAGGCTGACTTGACAGCATTCCAGATCCGGATTTATACCGATCCGGGGCAAGAGGTAATGCCAGGGATGACTATTGAGGTGAACGAAAATGAATTCACTTAAAGATGAAATCAAGTTTCTTTTTTCTGGCAGGGGCATGCCTTACGAAAAAGTAGCCATGATGGTCGCGTTGGTGTGTTCTATATTTTTCACGCTGACGTTGGGAAATAACGCTATTTTCAATGGTCCCGTAGCGGTCATTGATCTGGATAATTCTAAATACAGTCATGAAATCATAGAAGAAATCGATTCCTCTCCTTTCATTCACGTAACAGCAGTCCTGCATGCTGCAGTACAGCCGACGTCATTGTTTTATGAAGACAAAGTACTAGCAGTAGTCTATTTGCCTAAAGAATTAGAAAAAGACCGGTACAGTACTTCTGCAGGATCGATTGGCGTGTTTTATGACAACACGAATATTGCCCAGACAGCGGAAATCATGGAAGCACTGAATGCTATCGTTGCTACAGAGAATGAAAAACTCAGCGGGGAAAAAACGACGCGGGCAGAGTACGGTATTTCTCTCAGAGACAGACTCCTGTTCAATCCGCAGGGGTCTGCTGCCAATAATGGCGAAGTACAAGGATTCTTGTTCTTCTTTTCTTCTATGTTCTTTACCTTCGCGACAATCGGTATGATACCGCGTTTGCGCATGACAGGTCAGCTGCAGCAGACCTTGACTGAAGGGACACCGTTCGACCTGCTCTTTCGCCTTATACCCTATTGTGGTTGTTTTCTTACGGCATTGACAGTGGGGATGGTCGTTCTGCACTATTTTAATGATATGTCTTTTACAGGCAGTGTACTGCTGTTCTATGTGACACAACTGTTTTATATTCCTGCTGTTGGTGTTCTCAGTCTTCTTTTTGGGTGGACAGCGGCGAATCCTGGTGTAGCTGCAAGCCGTATGATCTTGTTTATTCCGGGAGGATTCATTTTTGGCGGTGCTACAGGCCCGATTGCTGAACAAGCCGGCTGGGTCCAGACGCTGACCCATGTCTTTCCCTTGCGCTGGGAATATGAATTCATTCGTGATATTATGTTGCGCGGCGCTGATTATCACGGTATCAGTCATGAGCTCGGTGCATTTCTCGTGTATTTTGGTATTCTCTTAGTTATTTTTTGTTGTTATTTTTATCATGCCCGCAAGAAGCTCTTGCAGGCCCAGGCAGTTCATTCAGCATAAGGAGAGGAGCTTATGGAAGAAATCAAACATATTTTGGTCCCTGTTGATGGTTCTGACGCCTCACAGCATGCTTTGGCAAAGGCGATTTACCTGGCAGAACATTGCGGGTCCGCATTGACACTGCTTACGGTCGTCGATATGAATAAAGAAATCAATTCATTTGAGCAAGTCAGTACAGGCGGGTATGTTCCGGAGGAACTCAAGGAAAAAGGCTATGAAATATTGACAGCGCTCATGCATGCTGTCCCCTGTGAGATCAAGGCGGATGCCGTTGTACGCATTGGTGATCCGGCACCTAATATCATCGAATACTGTGAGCAAGAACCAGTGGATCTGATCGTCATGGGAAATCGCGGATTGAGCCACATCAAACAAATACTGATGGGCAGTGTCAGTCAATACGTATTGCTTCGTTCCCGTGTACCGGTCATGATCAACAAGTAGAGGAACTAAACCATGTTGCTGTATAAATATAGTACAGCAGCATGGTCTTTTTTTATGCGATATAGGATGTACGTGCAGACAGGTTTTTATTTTCTCTATTTCTCATGGGATTCTAATCCAATTCTAATGCAAAACAGCTGGCATTTTCTGGATTATATGGCACAATGGTCTCATAGGACGCACGCGTAAAATTTAGAAGGGAGGCACGATACCTATGGAATCTTTCGTTTCACCGCAGCAACAGCTGCAATCATTATTGCTTGAAAAAGACTGGGAGGGCTGTCTGGAAGTTTTAGGGCAGATCCCTCGCAAGGAACAGCGAGGTGACCTGGCTACGTTGTCTTTAGAAGTCTATGAGGGGATGCTCCGTACGCCGGAATATGAGGAAGATCTGCGAGCCTTGCGGGGAATCGCAGCTACGTATTATACAGACTATATTTCCAGTGTTTCTAATAAGAAACAGAAAATACTGCCTTGTCCAAAAAGTGAAAGCGAGAAAAAAGTCTGCCAATACTACGAGAAGATTCTACAACAAGAACATCATCCTAAAGACATCTATCAGTACGGTACAGTATTGTATAAAAACACAAAGGATTTCTCCAATAGTGATACCTTTCCAATAAAATGCAGCAAGAAAAATCAGGCCTTTGCTCTTTATGACGAAGCGGTTCAGTTATTAGAGGATGACCCGTCTAAGCGGAATACCCTGTTGTACAGCCGGGCTTGTTATGGCCTGTGTCGTTGTGGTATGGAGTCGTTTAATTTCTATTCGTCACTTCTCGATGAGATTCATCTGTTATTTCCTATTACCTTATCTCTGTATGGCAGTCATGAGGAACATTGCCAGAAATTCCATCGTATTTGCCACTGCATCGACGTGGTTCGGAAATTGGAAAAACTGCCTCGGGTCATTGAAGATATGGCAGCCGTTGTCCATAGCAAACAGCAACAGGAGGCATCGTGGGATGTGTACTATATGATGGGACGGCTCTTTGACTGTGCCTGTCAATTCGGCCTTTGTGCTGATACGGAGGGGGCCTATGCCAGTGCTGTGCGATATTACGGCTATGCCTGTGAAATAGATTATCAGCGTCGCCAAGAAGGCCTGTCTGTATCCGGTTTTACCCATATGTATACGGCATTGCTGACGTTGTATATCCGTGGCCGCCAGGAAACAGAATTTTATCGCCTGTGGGAAACGTATCATCCGTTGGTCCATTTTTCTGGTGCCTTCCGTCTGCTGTCGCAAATCCGCTGGCTTATTTTGAAGGAAGATTACAGTGAAGCAGAACGAGTATTGGACACCTATTGCCGTGCCGGAAAATGGCAGCGAGGCCTATCTGAACATAAGGCGGCCGTGCTGATGGACATCATTCGGACTAAACTGCAGGGTTCGACTGGCGCTGTCATAGGAACGTATTCGACCTTCCAAATGAAGCAGCTTGAGCGGATTACGCGAAAAAGCCGCAAAGGGCCGGCCAGTCATTGCGGTACCGTCTAAAAAAAGGCTGCCTCCTCTAGGGCAGGCAGCCTTGATGATATGATGGAAATCCTTTTATTTTACTTTGTTTTCCAAGGTCCCAATACCAGAAATCGTGATTTTTACGGTGTCACCGGAATGGAGGAACTTCGGCGGATTGAAGCCGACACCAACGCCAGAGGGCGTGCCTGTAGCGATGACATCGCCAGGCTGCAGTGTCGTACCTTGGGAGATGAACTGAATGAGTTCAGGAATCGTGAAGATGAACTCTCCTGTCGAGCCGTCTTGACGGACTTCGCCGTTGACGGTCGTGACGACATCGAACGTATCCGGAGCGGCATCGCGCAGGAGAATGCAGGGTCCCATGGGGCAAAAGGTATCGAGGCTTTTGCCGTGGAACCATTGCACGTGATTGCGCTGCAAGTCACGGGCAGTGACATCATTGATGATTGTAAAACCATAAACATGGTCCATGGCTTCGCTTACGGGAATGTCGGAACCTTCTTTGCCGATAATGACGCCGAGTTCACCTTCATAGTCAAGCTCGCTGGTCACATTTTTGTGCGGATCAATAAGATCTTCCGTGCCGATGACGGCAGTCGGTGCTTTTGTAAAAATGAGCGGGTATTTTGGCAGATCCGGATTTTTTATTTTATCAAATTCTACAATGTGGTCGGCATAATTCTTGCCGATGCAGAATACATTTTTTTCCAAACGAGGCAAGGGCGCTAAGATACGGATCGTATCCAAGGGACGGGCCTTGACAGCATGGGTCTTTTCATTTTGTTCCAGCGCATCAGACAAGGCCAGCAAGCCATCATTCCCCTGATGAACAAAATCAGACAGATTTTCTGGCAACGGTGTGAAGAAGGCTTCTTCCAGCTCGATGGCACCGTACACTCCTGTTTCATCTTCGCTTAGGACGCCCCATTGGACGAGGCCTAAATAATCGTACGTAATCAGTTTTTTTATGAACATGTCATATCGTCTCCTTTGATCGGTGGTATTATTTTATTATAGCATATTTACAGACCATGCCGGAATGGATATTTCATACAGACAGTGTTACGTTGTTGTAGGTGTTTTACACGAACGAAAATACAACAGCCCTGACAAGTTGTCGAAATAACCTGCCAGGGCTGTGTTACGATGTTTCTCTTTACTTATCGGTTACGACGTTACTGCTGTGGAGAGCTCTCCAAACGACAGCGGCCAACGCACCGCCGATTAAAGGAGCCACGATAAATACCCAAACCTGTGAAAAAGCTAAGCTGTTCGGTCCTAATACCAAAGCCGGAGCCAAGCTGCGGGCCGGATTGACAGATGTCCCTGTCAATGGAATCCCCATGATATGTACGAACGTCAGGGATAAGCCGATAACTAAACCAGCTAAATGACTCGTCTTATTATCCGATGTTACACCTAAAACGACCATGACAAAAACAAAGGTCAAGATAATTTCGACGATAATAGCACCAGAACAGCTCAGACCAACAGCACTAACACTGTCAAATCCATTCTGTCCCAAACCAGTCTTCGTGTAATCACCTAATTTAACACAATTTGTAATAATAAATGCCAATACACCGGAAGCGATACAAGCACCAATGACCTGTGCTGCAACATACCCAAAAAAATCCTTCACGCTCATGCGTTTAGCAAGCAGCATGCCAAAAGAAACAGCTGGATTGATATGACAACCACTGATATCCCCAATAGCATAAGCCATAGCTACGATGGACAAACCAAAAGCAAAAGCGATGCCCAAGGTTCCTAAAGCAGCCCCGGCAATAGCTGCGCTGCCGCAGCCGAACAACGTCAACACAAACGTGCCAATTAATTCTGATGCATATTTATTCATGCAAAAACACACCTCTCTTAAATAATATTAATAACATTCTTTCATACTATACCGTACATATTTAATATATTATAATACCTTCTGCCTTAATAGTAAAGATATTCAGAGAAATTTGATAGTGGCAACGTTGTTAAGGGTATTTTATGATGGTATCCACTATTCATCATGCTTGCTCATTTCATTATACCAAAGATGTGTTTTCTCGTTTGCTTTTTCTTCCACTGGCTGAAGTTTTCCTGTAACTATTCTATACTAACTTCATACGATGGACCTATGTTTTATGGTCATTTTATGGTAAAATAAAACAGTATATCATTAAGATAAAAGGGGAGTCTTTCATGGAAAACGAAGTTACAAAAAATTTTATTGAAAACATCATCGATGAAGACAACGAAGCAAATACATATGGTAAACGGGTGCATACCCGCTTCCCGCCTGAACCGAACGGGTACCTGCATATTGGACATGCGAAGTCTATCTGCCTGAATTTCGGCATTGCCCAAAAATATGGCGGCATTACGAATCTCCGCTTTGACGATACGAATCCGTCCAAGGAAAATGTAGAATATGTCAATTCTATTAAAAAAGATGTAGAATGGCTGGGATTTACATGGGATGACCGGTGTTTCTATACGTCTAATTATTTTGACCAATTGTATGCCTATGCTGTCAAGCTCATTACGTGTGGCAAGGCCTATGTTGATGATTTGACTGGTGATCAGATCAAGGAATACCGAGGTACCTTTAATGAACCGGGAAAAGAAAGTCCGTACCGTAATCGTACAGTCGAAGAAAATCTGGCCCTGTTCCAGGAAATGAAAGACGGGAAATATGCAGATGGGGAAAAGGTATTGCGGGCCAAAATCGATATGGCCAGTCCGAACATCAATATGCGCGATCCTGTTATTTATCGGATTCTCCATGCTACACATCATCGTACTGGTGATACATGGTGTATTTATCCTATGTATGATTTCGCCCATCCTGTATCGGATGCTATCGAACGGATTACGCATTCCATTTGCACACTGGAATTCGAAGATCATCGTCCGTTGTACAATTGGTGCCTGGAAGAATGGGATGATCCTGAAGGACAGGTTCCCCGGCAGATCGAATTTGCCCGCTTGAATGTGACCAACCTTATTATGAGTAAACGCAAACTTCGTGTTCTCGTAGAAAAAGGAATTGTCAGCGGCTGGGATGATCCGCGGATGCCGACGATCGCAGGTATACGCCGCCGTGGCTATACACCGGAATCGATTCGCGATTTTTGTGAACGTATCGGTGTAGCCAAGGCCGACAGCACAATCGATATATCGTTGCTGGAATACTGCATTCGTCAGGATTTAAAATTAAAAGCACCGCGTCTCATGACGGTCATTGACCCGATTAAAGTCGTTATTACTAATTATCCTGATGGACAAAGCGAACAGTGTCTTGCTGATAATAATCAGGAAAATGAAGCGATGGGCACACGTATGATGACCTTTAGCAAAAATATATATATTGAACGAAATGATTTCATGGAACAGCCAGTGAAGAAGTTCTTCCGTCTGGCACCAGATAAAGAAGTTCGTTTGAAATATGCGTACATCATCAAATGTGAAGAAGTCATCAAAGACAGCGATGGCAATATCGTTGAATTGCACTGCACCTATGATCCGGAAAGCAAAAGTGGCAGCGGTGCCAATGCCAATCGCAAAGTCAAAGGTACGCTCCATTGGGTTAATGCGGCAGATGCCGTAGATGTGGAAACCCGTGTTTACGATTATCTCTTGCAGACCGATGATGGTGAAGCAGCAGATAGTAAGGATTTCCTGTCCCAAATCAATCCGCACAGCTTAGATGTCTATCACAGCAAGGCTGAGGCCTGCCTGGCTGAGTATGCTGTTGGCGATAAGTTCCAATTCCTGCGCCAAGGCTATTTTGTCATCGATCCGGATACGACACCGGACCATATGGTCGTCAATCGTATTGTGGGACTTCGCGATACATGGGCTAAAATGCAAAAAAAGAAATAGAGCACGACAAGTGACATAGAGGGGATGTTTGGAACTATGAAACCATTCGCAGCGCATGGCGTGCTGTTATGCATATTATTTCTCGTTGTTGGCGGGATATTGGGTGGTATTCTTGGCGATGTTTTGTCTGGAGCCAGCTTTGGCAATGTATTGCCATTAGTATCCCAGCACTACGAAATCTTCAATATACAGCATGTCGATCTTAACCTGTATGTCATGGAAATCCAGTTTGGCATACGTTTTGCGCCGAATTTATTGAGTATTATCGGAATATTTGTGGCACTTTTTATTTTCCGCCACGTATAGTAGGAGGTAAGGCATGTGCTCATATTAGCTTCTGGATCGCCGCGGCGGCGGGAACTCCTGTCCCAGGCGGGCATTGCCTATATGGTGAACCCAAGCAGCTATAAAGAAGAATCTCCCAAAAAGAAAGATCCTAAAAAATTCGCCCAAGCCCAAGCCATAGGCAAAGCCTGTGAAGTGGCTGCGAAGTATCCGGGACAATGGGTCCTCGGAGCAGATACGATCGTTGCTATCGATGGTGCTATTCTGGGCAAACCTCGCAATGATAAAGAAGCGGCAGCGATGCTCAAAGATTTGTCTGGCCGTAAACACTCTGTTTTTACAGGCGTAGCCCTTGTGAAGGACGATACGGTTTATACGAAAGTCGTAGAAACCAAAGTATGGTTTCGCCGTCTGAGTGAGGAAGAAATCAAAAGCTATGTCGCTACAGGTGAACCTAAAGACAAGGCTGGTGCATACGGCATCCAAGGAAAAGCATCCTCTTTTGTTGATAAAGTCAATGGGTCGTATACGAATGTAGTCGGTTTGCCGCTGGCACAAGTATGTAAAATGCTTCATAAAGCAAAGGTAGGTCTATGACCACTTCTCTGTGCCAGTTATTGGCCAGTGAAAAACCACGAGAAAAATTTCTCCGGCAGGGAGCACGTACCGTTACTGACCAGGAACTCTTGGCCATCTTACTGCGGACGGGTACAAAAGGCCATTCTGTCCTCGACGTATCCCGTGATGTCATGCGTTCCTTACCGGGAGAAAATCTGTATTACCTGAGCGAAGCCGGCATTGATGATTTATGTCGTATTCATGGCATCGGTATGGACAAAGCAATCACCATATGCGCTGCTATCGAATTAGGACGGCGTATATCTCGCCAACGGGTCAAACAACTAGCACCCGATTTCAGCTCACCCAGCGCTATTGCTGATTATGTCATGGAAGATATGCGGTTCCTGCCGCAAGAGCAGTTTTCAGCAGTCTTTTTGTCAACAAAAAATCAGCTCATTACCTGTCAAACCCTCACCATTGGCACAATTAATGCCAGCCTGGCTAAAGCCAGGGACGTCTTCCGTCTGGCGCTGCGTTATAACGCAGCCGCTATCGTGCTGGTCCATAACCATCCGAGTGGGAATCCGGAGCCATCGCGTGAAGATATTGCCGTTACCCGTCGTATAGCCGAAGCCGGCAGCATGATGGAAATTCCCATTTTAGATCATATCATCATCGGTGACGGTACCTACGTCAGCTTGTGTGAACGCGGGTATTTATAAAGAACTTAGGTACAGCTGGAAATACGATA
>JAKVKI010000014.1 GCA_022486585.1 Megasphaera sp. | reverse complement strand
ATATCAGAGATGATGTTACGAATATGTTTTGCTGGGACATTTAAACTGGTTTCGATGCGAATAGGCCATTGGTGGTGAACTTGGGCAGCAAATTCATGGATATATTCACTGCTCCAGGCGGGTTCACCTCCGCCAAAGGTAACGCCTCCGCCAGTCATATGAAAATAAATAGCGTCCAAAGAGACGACCTGATATAATTCTTCTGCTGTAAACGTAGCATGGAAAGACCCATTGCATTGCGGATTGATACAATACTTACAATGCAATTTACATTGTCGTAATCCAACCAGCGTCGATATACCTGGTCCGTCTGAGGCCATGCGAAAACGGGCAATCCCTAGAACTCGTGCCATCATAGGTGTGCTCCTTTTTCAATGTGTACCTTAGGATATACGATGTTCCGAGATTTTTTGATACGACTATTGATATAGGCTAGTTCTTGGTCATCACTGTTACATGTACCTGTACATCGTCCGGCATGCTGACAAGCTGCCAAAGATATGGTGATATGATTGGCTTCACAAAATTGTTTCCGCAACTGTCGCAACTGATGACACACTTTTTTTCCATCCTCTCTAAGAGGTTGCGTGCTCACTCGCAGCTGCCGCTTTTTGTTCCATGCGTCCCAACCGGGCCATGCCACTGATAGTTGGTCGTGTTCTTTCTTTTTAGTATCATACATACGCTATCTACCCTTTCCCTGTCGCATTTACAGGTATCCAATATACTATTGTCAAAGATCAACGGCCGTTTCTCTTGATGCATATTATTTTAAAACTTTCAATATATTTTGTCAAATTTTATAAAAGATTTATATTTTATTCTTTTGACTTATTAACAAAAATCATGAGGTCTGCTATTTCGTTTCATACGTTCATACGACTGTTCATGTCGGTCTTGTCCCCGTTCATACCATCTTTATTGACCCTGTACGGCAAAACTTCTATGATAATAAGTGATAAAAGAATGCTAAAGGTTATAGGGGATGACGAATATGAAATTAGTACATGAAGCTGAAATGAAGAGTGTTGAAGTATTGGTTGATCATATTTTAAAAGAAAAAGATTTAAAAGATCGACAAAAAACATTATTGCGTTTGACCGATATTATGGAAAAGTACTTCGGCTCTCTCTTTGAAAAGGAATCTTTCGATGGTGCCCGCCAATTGATCCGTGGTGACGGGAAATGGCTTCATTTCCTGAACAGGGCACTGAACGAATTAGACCCTCATGTGGTCAAAACCTCCATTATGAATTTAGGATTTGAAGCTGGCTTCTATGGCCTGCAAGTCCGGGAAGATGCCAAAAACAAATATCATTGCAATATTCCCTGGGCTATCCTCTTCGATCCGACCAGTGCCTGCAACCTGCATTGCATCGGCTGCTGGGCTGCTGAATACGGGCATACACTGAATCTGACGTACGACACGATGTGCAAAATCGTCACGGAAGGTCGTAACTTAGGCGTCCATTTTTACTTACTCACTGGCGGCGAACCGCTAGTACGCAAGGCCGATGTCCTGCGGCTGTGCCGGCAGTTCAAGGATTGTGAATTCCACGCGTTCACCAACGGCACACTAGTAGATGAAGCGTTTTGCCAGGACATGCAAAAAGTCGGCAACTTGAGCCTGTCCATCAGCCTGGAAGGATTTGAAGAAGTCAATGACAGTCGTCGCGGCCACGGATCTTTCCAGAAGGTCATGGAAGCGATGGATCTGCTCCACAAACACGGTCTTGTCTTTGGTACTTCTATCTGTTATACCAGTAAGAATATCGATACGGTCACATCGGATGCCTTCTTAGATATGATCATCAGCAAGGGTGTATGGTACACCTGGTACTTCCATTATATGCCTGTCGGTAATGACGCTTCGCTGGATCTGCTGCCGACGAAAGAACAGCGGGAATATATGGTCCGCCGCGTCCGTGAAATCCGCTCGGTCAAAGGCGGTAAACCGATTTTCGCCATGGACTTCCAAAACGACGGGCAATTCGTCGACGGTTGTGTAGCTGGCGGCCGCAATTACTGTCATATCAATCCGAACGGTGATGTAGAACCGTGTGTATTCATTCACTATTCCAGTGCAAATATTAACGACAAAAGCTTGCTCGAATGCCTGCAACAACCGCTGTTCCAAGAATATGGCCGGCATCAGCCATTCAACAAAAATCACTTACGACCTTGTCCCATGCTGGAAAATCCAACTGACTTGATCCAAATGGTCCATGCCAGTGGCGCAAAATCAACTGATATGCAGTCACCAGAATCAGTAGAACACCTTTGCGGTAAATGTATGAAATATGCCAAAGAATGGGCGCCTGCTGCCAGCAAAGTGTGGGACGAAATCGAATCCAAGGAAGAAAAAGAAACCAAATCCGAAGCCTCTGCGCATTGATCTTCCGGCATAAAAACAAAACAAGCTCGCACAGACAGGTATCCCCTTGTCTGTGCGAGCTTGTTTATGTATCGTTATATTTCTGGCTGCGTTTCGTAACTGAACCAGTTATCTGCTGCAGACCAATCCAACAAATAGAGCGTACGCGTTTTACTGTTTGCTGGTGTACAATTCAAATAGAGTTTATTATTACTGACATCGATCCTTGGGTTGCCATATTTCGGCTGCGTGAAGTTGCGGCTGTTAATATATTGATGCATCTTTTTATAGTCTGTATCATAGCCAATGAGATAGGAACGATACGACGATTTACGAGCATACATACAATCGATGGAATAATAATAGTGTCCCGTATTGATGCTTCTATATTGCTTCAGCTCATAGGCCATATAGCTGCGGCCATCCAGGTTATCCGTAACGCTCCACAGTGTATTGCCTGTATCGACGACACCAAATATCTTTTTACCAGTCGTGCATCTGATCTCGGTCTGACGACCATTTGAAATCTTCGTCGCTTCAAAGCGGACCAGCTTGCTGCCTTCGTAGAAGTCTGCTTGGACATATTTATGGCTGTCCTTAGGAACGGTCAACAGTTTAGAACCGGTCTTGATGAAATTATCAGCAAAGACCGTGCCGGCTGCACAGAAGATACACAGGAACAATACTATAATTTTTTTGAAATATTTCATGTGGATCACCTCATTGATATAGCAAATAAAATAATCAAGACATCCTACGATTTGCGGGGATATGCCAAGGCTGCAATCCAGTTGAGGAAAAACAGGCTTTTATTAAATATATTGACAAAGCGTCCGACTAAAACAGCTGAGATGATCGTCCCGATACCCAGCCCATTGAGGCCGCCAAAGAAATAAAAGGACAGCATACAGGCAACCACACAAATAGTAGAATCGAAGGCGATTTTCACGGAACCAAACCGCCATTTCCCGAACCAGGCAATGGCATTGACGATTCCTTCACCAGGGACCATGAGCACATTGGGGGCTACTTCGATACAAATGCCGAACGCCAGGATAGCACAGCCTGCTATCAAAAACAGCAGCTCTGCCAGGATACTTGCCGGATCCAGCCACCACAACAGGTGCATGGCAATATCAATGAACACGCTGAATACGACGTTGACAAGTATCTGCAACAGTTGGACCCAGTGGAAGCGACGGCGCAACAGCACGATTTGGCCTAAAATAAAGAACATATTCAGGACAAACGTGATCTGTCCAAAGGTCGGTGTAAAGGCCAGGCTGAGTACATACGGAACACTGGAAATCGGTGACGTCCCTAAGGCAGCTTTCGTAATGACGGCAATACCGCAGGAATTAATGACAGTGCCTAACACAAAGAAAAAGGTGCGCAAGGTCAAATTTTTCAAATAAAATTCCTTCCTTTATAGAAATACAGAATATATAATGGCGGGAAGAAGAAACAAAAAAACCTGCAAGGGAATAGGTCCTCTTGCAGGCACGTTGTTTCTCTTAGAGATTTTTGATGAGATTGACCATTTCAATAGCGCTTGTAGCGACGTCAAACCCTTTGTTGCCAGCTTTAGTGCCAGCACGTTCGATAGCCTGTTCGATATTTTCAGTCGTAATGACTCCGAAGAGAATCGGCACGCCTGTCTTAAGGGAAGCCTGCGCTACGCCTTTAGCAGCTTCAGAGCAAACCAGATCATAGTGGCTCGTAGCACCGCGGATAACGGCACCGAGTGCGATGACGGCGTCATATTTCCCTGATTCTGCCATCTTCTGGCAAATGAGGGGGATTTCAAAGGAACCAGGAACCCAGGCAACGGTGACGTCCTTTTCGTCAACACCGTGACGTTTGAGGGCATCTTCGGCACCGCCTAAAAGACGGCTGCAGATGAATTCATTGAAACGAGCGACAACGATACCATATTTTGAACCTTTACCTATTAAGTTACCTTCTTTGATGATAATGTCTGACATGTATAACACTCTCCTTGTATTTTTTAGAGTACGTACCTATTTTATATTAGAAGCCATTTTCCAGCAACATTTCCATGGTAAGCTTTCCCTGGCCACGCTGGGTGTAATCTACAGTGAAATTATGGACATATTTGCCGATGACGTCCGTTTCCAAATTGACGACAGCGCCAGGTCTCCTGGCCATGAGTGTCGTATTCTCCATCGTATGGGGAATGATAGAAACAGTGAACTGGCTGTTGCCTACAGAGGCTACGGTCAGGCTGATACCATCAATGGCAATGGAGCCTTTCTCTACGATGAAGGGTTCCATGTCTTTGGGAATGGACACGGTAATCACTCTGGCAATACCATCGGTCGTAATCCGTGCGATCGTACCAGTGCCATCGATATGACCGCTGACGATATGACCGCCCAGCCGGCCGCCGAGCTGCATAGCTCGTTCCAAATTGACTTGGGAGCCGCTCTTAATATCGCTGAGAGACGAGCGGCGCATGGTTTCATGCATGACATCCGCTGTAAACGTCGTATCCGTCAGAGAGGTCACCGTCAGGCATACACCGTTGACAGCAATACTGTCGCCAAGCTGTGTCCCTTCCAAAACTTTAGCAGCCTGGATAGTGAGTTTTATTGAATCAGGACGACGGTCCAATTGGCCGACAGTACCCAATTCCTCAATGATTCCAGTGAACATAGGCACCCTCCCTATTGGTATTATATGCCGTTATCAAAATATTGCCTTCCGTCAATTCGATAGAATCGTACTGCAGCGGCATGCATTCATCCAGCGTATCGACGCCGAAACCGCCTACTGAAGGCAAGGCACCTGTACCGCCAATGACTTTGTCACCAATAAAGGCATAAATTTTATCGACGAGCTTGGCATCAAAGAAACTGCCCTGGACGGTACTGCCACCTTCGACCAAAATTCCTGTGATTCCTTCCTTGCCAAGCAGTTCAATAGCTGCTTTCAAGTCGATATGATGGTCGCGCTGCAGTGGTGCAAACATGACCTGTACACCAGCTTGCTTCAAATACCGCATCTTTTCTACGGGGCACAACGAGGTCGTAACAACGATAGTCCGTGCTGATTTATCCGTAACGACCAAGGAATTCATAGGAATACGGCCCTGTGAATCGAGGATGATCCGTGACGGCTGATGCGGCCGGTCATGGTCATCACGAGAAATACGACAGGTAAGCAAGGGATTATCTTCCAGGATCGTATTGATGCCTACGAGGATACCGTCATAAATAGACCGCAAATAGTGTCCTTTTTGACGGGCCCATTCATTGGTGATCCATTGCGATTTACGCGTCCGTGAAGCAATGCGGCCATCCAGACTTTGAGCGATCTTAGCTGCAATGAACGGACGCTGTACCATCATATTTTTAATGAACACTTCATTGATCTGTGTCGCTTCTTTGGATAACAAGCCGATTTCCACCGGTATGCCCGCTTGCCGCAGGATGGCGGCACCCTTCCCTGCTACGAGAGGATTCGGGTCGAGCATGGCCATGACGACTTTACCGACACCTTTTTCTACTAGTGTCCTGGCACAAGGCGGTGTCCTGCCGTAATGTGCACAAGGTTCCAAGGTAACATAGACCGTAGCGTCTTTCGCCTGGTCGTCACCGGCGTCACGGAGCGCCCACACTTCTGCATGTGGTGTACCGGCTTTGTGGTGATAGCCGCGGCCTACGATCTTGCCATTTTTGACAATGACGCAGCCTACGGCCGGATTCGGTGTCGTATACCCGAGACCACGCCGTGCCAGCGCTAAGGCTTCTTTCATATAATCTATCGGTTCCAAATAATCAGTCCCTTCTCTTGCAGGTATCTGCAATGGGTATGTTTTATCGTAATGAAGCGATAGCGGCCTTCCGGTCATTGGCTCCAAAAACGGCACTGCCCGCTACCAGGAAGGTAGCTCCAGCATCTTTGACCGATTGGACTGTGTCTTTATTGACACCGCCGTCTACTTCAATCACAGCGTTCGTATTGCCGCAGGCTGCCAGTAAGTCTTTTGCTTCGAGAATCTTATCCAGGGCATAGGGGATGAACTTCTGCCCGCCAAATCCCGGATTGACGCTCATAATGAGGATCATATCGACATACGGTGCTACACAGGACAGTGTCGATACGGGAGTCGCCGGATTAAGGGCTACGCCGCATTTCATACCGGCTTCACCGATCTGCTGTAATACCCGGTCCAGATGGATACAGGCTTCCTGATGTACTGTAACGTATTGAACGCCAGCTTTGGCCAGGTCTGTAATATACGTTTCCGGATGTTCTACCATGAGGTGCGCATCAAAAGGCAGTTCTGTACATTTCCGCAAGGCCTTGATAATAGGTACACCAAAGGTCAGGTTCGGTACGAAATGGCCGTCCATCAAATCCAAATGGATACAATCAGCACCGCAGCAATCAACGTCTTGGATTTCTTCAGCCAGCCGCGAGAAGTCTGCCGACAATATAGAAGGACAAATAGTGATCATGCTATCGTTTCCTTTCTAAAATAGAATCTACAATTTTACAGTACGTTTCATAGCGTTCAGGCAAAATAAGACCGCTGGCCAAGGCTTGTTTGACGGAACAGTCCGGTTCAGACCGATGCAGGCAGGAAGAGAATCGACACTGCCCGCCATGGACTGCTAAATCAGGCATGAGCGGTAAAATATCTTTGGCCTCAAAGTCTTCAAAATCAAGTGAGCTGAAGCCTGGCGTATCGACGACGTACGTATCACTGTCAAGACGCAATATCTCAGAATGACGCGTCGTATGACGGCCCCGTTTGATTTTGTTGCTCACGGCCCCTACTTGCAGGTCATCACGACCAGTGATACAAGCCAGCAGGCTCGATTTGCCGACGCCTGACGGCCCGGCAAACGCACTCATCGTATGGTCCAGAAGGGCCCGCAGTTCGGCAATGCCCTGTCCGGTCTTTGCTGACAAGAGATACACGTCATAGCCGCAACGGCTGTAGAAATCACGATACGATTCGGCTGCAGCCATAGCCAAGTCGCACTTATTGAAGCAGAGTTTTGGCCGGATACCACCATATTCACAAGTCATGAGCATCTTGTCTATGAGGAACTGATTCGGGTCCGGCGACTGGGCAGCCATAATGATGAACATCTGGTCAATATTAGCCACTGCAGGGCGGCGGATTGCATTCCGCCGTGGCAGTGCCTTTTCAATGACGCCTTTGTGATCGCCCAGTTCTGTAATGTCCAGTTTGTCGCCGACGAGGATCTTTTCTTTCAGCTTACCGCGGCGGCGGCATTCTACCAGCTCTGTTTCGCCTATATCTACATAGTAATAGCCATTATAATTTTTGATGACGCGTCCTGTTGCCATAAGTCTCCTGTTAAATAAATTGATCTTGAACTAACGAATTATTGATATATACTTTGACACGGGTCTTGCCAATGCCGGAAATACTCTTGTTGATGCTGTCACCGCCAGATTGATTACGGTCATAAACCACACGGGAGCCGTTATCATCATTGACGACGATCTGTACATGCTGACTCGACGCCCCTGAGGGAACACTGATATTGACTGTTCCCGAATGAGGAGTACCGGCCGGTTCCTGGTTATTGGAGCTGCCATCAGCTGCACTGGCTGATTTTTCAGGATATTCTACAGTCAAATCAACGACGTTGCCATCGCGCGGCGTCTGTGCCGTTACTTTCGCTGTCGATGCATCTTTGGCTGAATCCATATTGCCGACGTTGCCAACAGTATACCCGGCGCCTTCCAGCGCTTTGACGGCTTGGTCCAGTGTCATGCCGCTCGTATTAGGGACATCACCGTTCTTGGTTTTCGTATCATCTTCGGCCTTGCGGCAAACGACGACGTTGACCTGTGTCCCTTTCGAGACCTTCTTCGGCGACGACGGACTCTGACTGACGATCTTGCCATTGTCGTATTTATCGCTTTCCGTATACCGGACCTTGCCTATTTTCAGTCCGATTTCATCAAGCTTCTTCTCAGCCTCTTCCAGTGTCAGGTCACGCAAATCCGGTATGAGTACTTCTGAACCCTTGTTCCCTTTGCTGACAGTCAAATAGATCTTGCGATGGGCCTTGACGACGGCCCCGCCAGAAGGCGTCTGGGAAATTACCTCGCCAACAGGCACTTCGCTGCTCTCTTCTTCCTTGACCGATACGTCAAGATTTTTCTTGGTAAGAATATTCTTGGCGATTTCTACTTGTTTCCCTGTCACATCTGGTACGGTAATATTTTCTGTACTCCAAAAATTACCGAACGAGAAAAAGGCCCACATGAAGGCAACGGCGAACACGCCGAGCATCGCGATGATAATCGTCTTTTTAGAATGATTGCTAATAGAATCCATGAGCCTGGCCAAGACATTTTTTTTCTTTTTAGCTTCTTCCTGAGCCTGGACCGGCTGTATTTTCTGAGTCGCGAAATTATTCTTGATAATCGGCATGGCGCCCTTATTGGTATTGACGAACCCTTGGGACAGGCGCAATTCAGACATCATTTCACTGATAGACTGGAAACGGTCATCTGGATTCTTCGCCATCGCCTTTAGGATACATTGTTCAACCAGACGCGGAATGCGGCGGTTGTATTTCGTCGGCAAAGGAATCTCGTCCTGGACGTGTTGCAATGCCACATCAAGCGCCGTATCCCCTTCAAAAGGAACGACACCTGTCATCATTTCATACATGACGACACCGAGGGAATAAATATCAGTTCGTTCGTCTATTTTGCCGCCACTGGCTTGTTCCGGCGAGAAATAATGGACCGATCCCATGACAGAATGATCGTCTTTATTGGTCGCACTGGAATTGATGGCTCTGGCAATGCCGAAATCGGCGACTTTAATACGCCCTGTCTCCGTCACCAAAATGTTATGCGGCTTAATATCGCAGTGGACGATGCCGTTATTATGGGCATTTTCCAAGGCTTCGCCAATATCAAAGGTAATCTGGATGGACGTATTGATAGGTAAATGGCCGTGCTTCTCAATATATTCTTTTAATGTTTCACCGCACACATACTCCATGACGATATAGTGTACGTTTTCGTCGTAGCCGACGTCATATATATTTACGATATTAGGATGGGATAATTTGGCAGCCGCCTGCGCTTCCTGGCGGAACCGTACGACAAAATCGTGGTCATTGCCATATTTCGCATGGAGTATCTTCACGGCGACAATACGGTCCAGCAAAATATCTTGCGCTTTGTATACACTGGCCATGCCGCCTGTGCCCACTTTTTCTAATATCTTATATCTGTTATCTAAGATATGACCAATCATTTTTAGATATTCCACCACTTTCATAGTAGTAATCTTATATGGTAGTTAAAATAGCTGTAACATTATCTTTGGCGCCGTTTTCATAGACGCGGTCAAATAAATCATTGATAATATCCCGTTCCGTCCGGTCGTAATCACCAATAGCCTGGCTGAGTTCCTCTTTGCTCAACAAAGAGGTCAGTCCGTCAGAACAAATAAGGATACGATCCTTTGCCTGCACTTCAAAGCCGCCACTATCGACAAGCACGCTGTCGTCGACACCGACTGCCCGTGTCAATACATGGCGCTGGGGATGTTCATTGACTTCGTCTTCTGTAATCTTGCCTTTGGCTACTAATACTTGGACGATCGTATGATCTACTGAAATCTGTTGTAACTGGCCCTGGCGGAACAAATAAATACGGCTGTCGCCGACATGTCCCCAAAACGCATAATGTCTGGCCAGCGTCACCATAGACACGGTAGTCCCCATGCCTTTTAAAGACGGATCGATCATGGTTTTGCTGAGAATGCAAGAGTTCGCATATTGAATAGCTTTTTCCAGTTGTACCGGTGCGGCAAAGGTAAAGTTCTTGAAATAATAGGCAATAGCTTCTACTGCCGTTTTGCTGGCAATTTCACCGCCTACATAGCCGCCCATACCATCGGCCACGGCAAGTACATTTTTGTCACGGCTGATGTAAAAAGAATCTTCGTTGACTTTCCGCACCAAACCGATTTTGGATTCACCGTATGTGCCCAAATTCTCACGTCCTCTCACGGTGCTGATTATATTGTATATCTCATATTAATGATACTACAACAGGCCTATTAAATACAAGGACATTATTTATCCCGTTTAATACGCAATTGACCGCATGCCGCTTGTATTTTTGTACCCATTTCACGGCGCAGGGTCACAGGGATGCCGTGTTTCTTCAGGAAATTGATGAACATATCGATTTCAGCACTGCTGGGACGGTACAGTCCGACATCATAGTTATCGTTAATGGGAATGGCATTGATGAGGATATTTTTGCCGGCAAAGAGCTGTACGAGCTGACGGGCACAGGCAATGGTACAATTTACATCCTTGATCAGGATATATTCAAAGGTCACTTTACGGCCTGTCGTATTGAAATAATTTTCCCCGGCCTTTAAGACATCGCGCAGTACATACTGTTCAGCAATAGGCATGATACGGCGCCGCAGTTCATCGTTCGGTGCATGGAGCGAAATAGCCAGGGTGATCGGCATTTTTTCATTAGCCAGATCATACATCGCTGGTACGATCCCGGCAGTAGACAAAGTCATGTTGCGGTAGCCCAGATAAAAGGTATCTTCCTGGTGGATAAGGCGCATGAACCGAATGACGTTCTGATAATTCAGCAACGGTTCGCCAGTTCCCATAATAACGATGGAATGCAGCTCTGCTGTCACGTTTTTACGGAACGCCAGCAGCTGTGCTACCATTTCGCCAGCTGTCAGATTGCGGACGAAGCCGTTCTTAGCAGATGCACAAAACGCACAATTGACGGCACAGCCTACTTGCGTAGAAACGCAGATGGAATTACCGTAATCATGCATCATGAGCACCGTTTCTACGGTCTGTCCATCGTGCAGGCGGAGCAGTAATTTCACTGTCTGTCCGTCTGACGCTTCTTGTTGTGCTTCAATTTCCGGGAAATAAATAGGTAACACGTCGTTCAATTTCATCCGGTCTGCTTTAGGCAGCAGTACCATATCATCCCAAGACGTAATGCCTTGCTTATATATATAATGAAATATTTGATCAGCCCGGAATTTTTTCATACCATTGGCAACAAGGAATTCCTGCAGTTCTGCTTTCGTCATTTCAAAAATATCGGCCATGTCATTCTCCTTTTTGCAAGCGGGAAATAAAGAATCCGTCCAAGTTATCGCGCTGCGGCAATAGCTGGATGAACGGCCCTTCTTTGTCTATACCGCAGTAGTCACTAGCCCGCTGGGCATGAAATTCAGGGTGATTTTCAAGAAATTGTTCTACAATACGGATGTTTTCATTATCGTTCAACGTACACGTACTATATACCAGGATACCGCCTGGTTTGACGCATTGTGCAGCATTTTCCAAGAGACGCCGCTGCAAGGCTGGCAGTGTCCGTAAGTCGCTGAGATTCTTACGCCAGCGCAGATCGATTTTATGGCGCAAGACGCCGAGGCCGGAACACGGCGCATCGACGAGGACCCGATCGGCCCGCTCTGCATACGCTGAACCGATGGTGCAGGCATTCTGTAAAATAGTCCGCACATTGGGCAACTCCAATCGTTTGGCGTTATCTTCAATGAGCTTCAACTTATGGTCATATATATCACCGCCATAGACGATGCAGGACGGACCGCCTAAGGTGGCGATATGCGTCGTTTTACCGCCTGGGGCTGCACATACGTCGAATATGACTTCATGGGGCTGCGGATCGACGACGTGAGCTACGAGCTGAGACGGTTCATCCTGGATGATGGCCAGGCCGTTATCCAAAATATCGAGATTGCTAATGCTGGGAATACCGCGCAAGTATATTCCTTCAGGAGAATACGTTGCTTTTTCTACAGCAATGCCCTTCTGTAAAAGCCGTTCCATCAGGTCGTCCCGGCTTATTTTACTGGTATTCGTACGAATACACAAATCAGGGATCGTATCGAAATAACGACATAATGCTACTGTATCTTCCTGGCCGTAGTCCTTCAGCCATTGACGAACGAGCCATTCTTGTTGATGATACATCAGGGAAATATGATGTACTGCATCTTCTTCCAATGACGGAATAACAAATTCACGGCGACGGCGAATACTATTGCGCAGCATAGCATTGACAAATTTAGCCATACCGCCATTGCCGTATTTCGTTGCCAGTTTCACCGATTCATTGCACGCTGCCGATTCCGGTACTTTTGTAAGACCAAAGATCTGGTATAGGCCCAGCCGTACAATAGCCAGGCAAATGGGATCCAGTTTATTCAGTTTGCGCGTGCTGATGTGAGAAATGATCCAATCGAGGTAGTTGAGATGGCGCAACGTACCATAGACCAGTTCCGTATAGAAACGCCGGTCCCGGTCCTCTAATTTAGATTTCTGGATCGTTTTTGATACTTCTATATTACTATACCCTTCATCCTTGCAAATATTGACAAGGCTATGAAAGGCGATTTCACGTACATTCATATTAATCTCCTATAATCAATTGCAATACCTTCTGCAATGCCGTCAGGTCTACAGAGGTGTTGAAACACGGGCCGTTAGGCCGTTCGTTGAGCAGTCCCAGCACTGGCATAGGGGCTATATCTTGCATGCCGCTGACCAGATCACGTTCACAGGCAATGGCAACGACGGCTTTCGGCCGTATATCCTTAACGATTTGCCGGGCCAGCGTGCCGCCTGTGGCGACAGCAAAAGGCATGCCCAGCTGCCGGGTCATGTCGACGATAGCTCCAATGGGACAGTGGCCACATTGATGACAGTTGGCGATGTTACGTGTGATTTTATGGGGGCATTGATCCCATTGCAGACAGTGTGGTGCCAGCAACAGTATCCGTTCTGGCGGATAGCGCAAATGGCGCCGTAAGAACAGATGATTCAAGAACTGGATATAAGCCTGGCAAAGGGCTTCTCTTTTCCCCAGCATCTGTCCCTGTAGTTTAACAACAGGAAACAACGCCCGTAAATACGCACGCAGGACGAACTGGAAGCGCCGTCCTTTGAAGGTATCTGCATAGGTGCAGAACCATAGCAGGACGTATAGCACAATCAAGATAGCCATGAAGCTATAGATTCCTCCCAAAAGGAACCCTGCCGCCTGGGGAACGTATAGTTCCAGTCCGGGCTGGAGCAGCTTGCCGCATAAAAATAGGACAGCTGCGGTACAAGCCGTTGCTGTCCCAGCCATATATAAGAATAATCTGAATTGCCCTATATGTGCGTTCACAGTAATCCCTCAACGTATCTTACGTATTAAATCAATTGGCCAACTGTTAGCATATTGCCTTGCAGAAACTGGGCAACAGCCATTCGTTTACGGCTCTCCGGCTGTACTTCCCGAATGCACAATGCGCCCTGTCCGGTCTGGACAGTGAAAGACTTCCGCGTTACGGCAAGGATCGTACCCGGTGCTGCTGTATCATCACCATCGACTACATCAGCCGACCAAATTTTCAGGCGTTTTCCAGCCAGTATTGTATAGGCACCAGGATGCGGGTCGAGCGTACGGATGAGCCGTTCAATGCAGACCGCTTGGTCCTGCCACTGAATGGCTGCAACGTCTTTAGCGATTTTTGCCGTATACGTAGCCTGTGATTCATCCTGCGCTACAGCCTTGCTTTCATAAGCTGGTAAATGGGCCAATACTTCTACTAACGTTTCTGCTCCGATAACAGACAATTTTTGGAATAAAGTCCCTGTCGTTTCCTTTGCCTCTAACGGAACGACGGTCTTCTTCAATATTTTCCCTGTATCCATACCTTCATCCAGCAACATGATGGTCACACCGCTCACAGGTTCCCCGTTTTTTACAGCGTACTGGATCGGCGCCGCGCCGCGATACATTGGAAGCAGCGAACCATGGACATTCAGACAGCCGTATGCCGGGATATCCAGAACGGCTTTAGGTAATATTTTCCCATAGGCAATGACGATGATAACATCAGGCTGCAATGCCGCTATTGCAGCAATAGCTTCTTCACTGCGCATGCTGTCAGGCTGCAAAACGGGCAGGCCCAATTCCAGCGCCTTGGCCTTCACAGGTGAAGGCGTTACTTTTTTACCGCGGCCTCGCTGCTTGTCCGGTTGTGATACGACGGCAGCAATATCATACCCTGCATCGTATAAAGCCTGCAAGGACGGTACTGAAAAATCAGGCGTTCCCATAAAGACCATGCGTAAATTTGCCATTATTCTTCTACTCTCCGTAAATTATCTGCTTTTTCTATGAATAAGTGACCATAGAGATGGTCGATTTCATGCTGAAAAATACGGGCCAAAAATCCTTCTGGTTCGTACACTACAGTCTTGCCATGACGGTTCAAGGCCTTGACTTTGATCTTTTTATGACGGATGACCGAACCATAATAACCGGGAACGCTGAGACACCCTTCGGTACCCGTTTCCATTTCCGGTGATTCTTCCACAATAATAGGGTTGATCAGTTCGATAATGCCGTTACCATCATCTAATACGATGATCTGTTCCGATATATCGATCTGTGGTGCTGCCAGGCCTACGCCTTCGGCAGCATACATGGTTTCTGCCATGTCATCTAATAACTTTTTTGTATGTTTTGTAATATGCTGAACAGGCTGTGCCGTTTCCTTTAAAATGGGCGCTCCTGCTTTGATAATTTTTAGTAATGCCATTCTCTCACCTCAATATTCAATCATTCTATTCATTATATAACATATTTCTTGTAAATGATAGAGAGTATACGAAATGCTTTCATCCTGTCCCTCCCTATCAAAACGCCGGATCTACGTCAATAATAAGGCCATTCTGTCGAAACAAAGGATCCTTGCTCATGTATTCCTTGACAGGCCCTGCATGGGCACCTTTTAGCAGTATAATAAGGCGATATTTATTGCGTATTTTTTTGATGACATCCGCATAGGGTCCGATGATTTCTATGTCGCTGCCGTTATGTATCGTCCATTGACGCAGAGCTTGTGCAACTTCATTGCCTCGTTTCCACAACGCCGTTTCGTCTTCATCGGTCACTAATAGTTTAATAAGGCTGTGAAACGGTGGATAGAGCAATTCTTTGCGATAGGTGATTTCCTGCTCGTAGAAGGCATCATAATCCTGCTCTTTAGCACATTGAATGACATAATGGTCTGGTGCATAGGTCTGCATAACGACGCGCCCTGGTATGTCACCACGGCCGGCACGGCCGGCAGCCTGTGTCAGCAGCTGGAAGGTCCGTTCGCCGGCCCAGTACGCCGGCAAGTTGAGCAGACTGTCTGCCGACAAAATACCGACAGCGCTGACATTAGCAAAATCATGGCCCTTGGCAACCATCTGCGTCCCTAAGAGGATGTCATAGTCATGACGGCGGAAGGCTTCAACGATCTGATCACCGCTATTCTTACGACTCGTCGTATCTTGATCCAAACGGATGATCCGTGCTTCCGGCAACAGTTCGTGGAGCTGTTCTTCGACTTTTTCTGTTCCTGTACCGAAAAATTTGATATACTTACTGCCGCAAGACGGGCATACTGTCGGTATCGGCTTTTCAGCATCACAATAATGACATTTTAGCTGCTGCAGATTTTTATGATATACCATTGCTACATCACAGGTATCACATTTGACGACGTAACCGCATTTACGGCACATGACAAAGGTCGAGAAGCCTCGGCGATTCAGCAAAATGATAGCTTGCTGCCGTGCTGCCAACGTTTCTTGGAGCAGCGTCATCATGGCATCGGACAAGACACGATAATTGCCGCGAGCCAATTCCTCTCGCATATCGACCACCGTTACTGCCGGCAAGGGGCGTTTACCGACGCGCTGTTTCATTTCCACCAGAACGTATTTCCCCTGTTTAGCTGCATAGTAATCAGCTACAGACGGTGTAGCACTGCCTAAAATAACGGGACAGCCATAATAAGCGGCTCGACGGCGAGCGACAGCGACGGCATTGTAACGTGGCGATTCATCTTGTTTATATGAACTATCATGAGCTTCATCAACAATGAACAGACCGATCGAACGGGCTGCTGTAAATACAGCAGAGCGGGCACCGATACAAATATGGCTTTCGCCATTCTGCATGCGCAGCCAATTATTGCGTCGTTCTCCCTTAGAGAGCTGGCTGTGCATAACGACGACATCATCGCCGAAGCGACGGACGAAGCGGCGCACGATTTGTCCGGTCAAGGCTATTTCCGGTACTAAGACGATGATCTGCTTTCCTTGTGCCAAGACTTCTGCAGCCAAATGCATGTACACTTCGGTCTTACCACTGCTGGTGACGCCGTGCAAGACATAGGTCTTACCGCCCTGATCACCGCTGATGGTACGGACGGCGGCGGCCTGTTCCGGCGTTAATGGCAAGGGTGTATCACCTGTCATGGGCTGTAATAGATTGGTCGTTTCCTTCGGTTTATCCTGCAGTTTTGCCAGGCCTGTACCACACAGACGGTGGATGACATCACGGCTAAAACCAAGTGCCACGACATCTCGGACAGGCAGGGCTCGTTTCTCTTTGAGGATATGGAGAAGCTGGGCTTGTCGTTTCCGATTCGTCAGCATGTCTTCCGTATCGTCCTGACAAAAACAAATCCACGACTCCATTTTATCAGCAATCGTATTCTTCCACGTTTTTTCTACGGCCAGGCAATTCCGTTTAATCAACGCTTCTACAGCTTCACTATCGAATTTACGCACAAGGCTGCCTTTTTCCACTGAATGGCGGGCTGCAACATACGTCAGTATCGGGCCTTCCGGCTCGATACCTGCCGGCACTGATAGACAAGTACGGCTGACAAGGCCTTTCTTTTCTATCATGAACAGTCGCAAAGCTTCGGACAAGTTGCACAAATAATATTGGCTGATCCACAACGCCGTCGCGATGATTTCTTCCTGGAATCCTGTTTGTGTCGATAGCAGTGCCAGTATCGGTTTCAGTGTAAACCCCAATGGTTCGGTACCGGCCGGACGGACCGCTACGACGATGCCTTCTTCGCGGCGCGGACCAAAGGGTACGAGGACACGGCTGCCTACCTGCACATCGAGGTGCGGCGGAATACTATACGAAAAAGTCTGCTGCAATTGTTTTGCTGTCGTATTGATGATAATATCAGCTATCATGAGAAACTCCGTAGAAAATACCTGTAAAGGGAACATAAAAATTCAGGAGACCTGCAAAAAACAAGTCTCCTGAAGTCGTTCCATGTAGTTAAATACCTGCTTCTTTACGCAACGTTTCAGCTTTATCTGTCTTTTCCCAAGGCAAATCGAGATCGTTACGACCAAAATGACCATACGCAGCAGTCTGTCTGTAAATAGGACGCTGCAAATCGAGCATTTCAATAATACCGGCCGGACGAAGGTCAAAATTCTTGTTAATGAGGTCAACGATGACATCATTATCGACTTTACCAGTGCCAAAGGTATCTACGTGGATAGATACCGGACGGGCTACACCGATGGCATAGGCCAGCTGGATTTCGATCTTATCAGCCAGTCCTGCTGCGACGATGTTCTTGGCCACATAACGGGCTGCATAGGCTGCCGAACGGTCGACTTTTGTAGGATCCTTACCAGAGAAAGCACCGCCGCCATGACGAGCCATACCGCCATACGTATCAACGATGATCTTACGGCCAGTAAGACCGGAATCGCCTTGTGGTCCGCCAATGACGAAGCGGCCTGTCGGGTTGATGAATAATTTCGTTTTATCGTCGAACAAGCCCTCTGGAAGTTCTGGTTTGATGACGTTTTCGAGCAAATCTTTTTCGATCTGAGCTCGTGTAGCTTCCGGACTATGTTGTGCCGAAATGACAATAGTATCAATACGCTTCGGTTTGCCATCATCATATTCGACAGTAACCTGTGTCTTGCCATCAGGACGAAGATACGGCAGCGTGCCGTCCTTACGAACTTTGGCCAACCGTCTTGCCAGGCGATGTGCCAGGGAAATAGGCAGCGGCATATAGTCATCTGTTTCGTTCGATGCATAACCAAACATCATGCCCTGATCGCCGGCACCGATGGTGTCGAATTTATCTTTTTCGCCGGATTTCTTTTCCTGGGCTTCATCAACGCCCATGGCAATATCCGGAGACTGTTCATCCAACGATACGAGGACACCGCAAGTATCGCAGTCAAACCCGTATTTTGCGCGGGTATAGCCAATATCACGAATAGTTTCACGAACAATATGTGGAATATCTACATAGCATGTCGTCGATATTTCTCCTACGACATGAACCATCCCCGTCGTTACTAATGTTTCACAAGCGACACGGGCATTTTTATCTTTTGCTAAAATTGCGTCCAAAATGCTATCAGAAATTTGATCGGCCATTTTATCAGGATGGCCTTCGGTTACTGATTCTGATGTAAAGAATTCACGATTTTTAACCATTTAGATCCTCCTCAAAAAAAAATCCCTTCTCAAAAGAAGGGTGCATGCTCCCCCATCTCCCAGTAAAACTGTTGGATTTAGCACCTTTCATAATGAAGGTTGCTGCAGCGTCATAGGGCCAGTCCCTCAGCCGTCTCTCGATGGAATGTATTCTGTTTTACTTAATTATTATAATGCATAGACCTATCAAATGCAAGAGGTTACATTTAATATTATTATCGGGATTCATTCTTAATTAACGAAAAAATAAGCACGTTCCTATGGTTCATGCTATAATGGAGCAAAGGAGCATTAGAAAGGATGACCCACCATGATGAAACTGAAACCAAAAGATATTCTATTCCGTGACCCCTATTTTGAACAGTCCGTATACTGCCAATCTGCAGATATGCGGGAAACGAAACGAATCGACATCTTAGGAAAATGGTATAAGACCGATACATTAGCAGATACACTGCTCCATAACGACGAAATCATCTTTACCCATGGCACGGCTGCTGATCCGCAGCGCCGTCTCATTTTTCGTGTTTACGAAAAAGCAGCCAAGCGGCTCTTCATTAACAGCTATTTCTGGACTAATCAATTGAACAAGGAAGTCTATATGGGTACCATCCATATAGAACAGTATGATACGGTACAAACCTTAAATGACGCTTCGTATACTGGCATTATCGAGCTCATTATGATCGACCGCGATACGGATATGATGGAGCTGGCACCAGAAGTGAAACCAATCCAAACGGTCAAGAATCATGTTGCCAAAGCGCTTGGCCTTCATTTGCTCGCAGCTTGTACTGCCCGCTGGGACGGTTCAGCCGAAGAAGATACCTTGCTGCCACTGCCGGACCCGGACGACACGCCAGCCAATGACCAAGAAGATGCACTGCGGCAGGAACAACGGCGCCGTCTCGAAGATAAAGAACAATATGAAGCTGTCATTGCCGCACAAGATGCTACCATATGCGACCTGCAGGAAACCATCAAAAAACAGGCACAAGAACTGGCACTCTATCGTAAGGCAGGCGAAAAAAAACACGGTGCTGCAATAAAACAGACCGTGTCGGCCCATCATCCACAGCCAGCAGCAACTAACGCTGCCCCGCCGCGACAGACACCACCGCCACGACCAACGATTCAGCCCGTCGTGTCACCGCAGGAAATCGAAGACAAAGAAGGTACCGTCCAAGAAGCCATGGATGCACAACGGCGTCAACGACTGACAGACCAGCAAACAGCTGCACACCCCCAGCCATCAACAGCACCACCGGCTGAAAAGGACGGCCTGGACATACCAGACTTCATGTCCCAGCATGACTATACAGTCGACTTGGATAAGCTCCTGCGGCATTTGTCCATTGCCATGGTCGGCGGCAATGAGGACTGGTACGACCGTTTGGCACGGCGGTTCCCGCCTATCTATTTAGTACAAGGACACCGGAGTGATTACGATCACATTGCCGAAGCGGACATTCTGGTCGTACACCGCGACTACACCCAGGACTATATGGTACGCCAGGCCATGAAGACAGCTCATGCCAACAGCACGGCCATCTGTTACATCGATACGTATAATTTAAATAATTTTGCTAAAAAAATAATGAAGACCTCATAAAAAACACACCGCAGCGACGTTCTCACTGCGGTGTGTTTTTACTATCATCTTCACTATATCTATTTCTTTTTATCTATGATTTGTGCTGCTCGTTCAACAATAATAGCAGCTAACTCATCTTTGCTCATTTTATCTAATTTTTCTACAGTCCCGTCAGGGAACAACAAGGTCGCAATATTCGTCGTCCCTTGGAATCCGGCACCCTTAGCTGCCACATCATTGGCAACGAGCATGTCGAGATTTTTTTTCTTTAATTTCGCCGTACCGTATTCGATGACATTCGTCGTTTCGGCAGCAAAACCGACTAGGGTCTGATGGTCCTTACGCTGTCCCAATCCATAGAGGATATCGGGATTTTTTTCCATCTTTAGATCCATCGTTTCTTCGGATTTTTTGATCTTATTCTTAGCCGGATGAGCAACGCGGTAATCAGCAACTGCAGCCGCCTTGATCACTAAATCACAAGCGTCATAATAGCTGTCCACAGCGTCTTTCATTTCATTCGTACTGCCTACATCAATGCGCCGCATAACACCAACAGGCGTCTTTAAATGGTCTGTCGTTCCGGCAACGAGTGTCACATCGGCACCGGCCAGGACGGCTGCCTTGGCAATGGCAAAGCCCATGCGTCCGCTGGAATGATTGCCAATGAACCGTACAGGATCAATGGATTCGCGCGTGCCACCGCCAGTGACGATGACTTTTTTACCTTTAAGCCGATCTGTACGGCACGCTGTCAATTCAATATAGTCGACGATTTCCTCTGGTTCAGGAAGGCGGCCGATTCCGATGACACCGCAAGCCAAATGGCCGCTGGCTGGTTCAACGAATTGATAGCCGTAATCACGCAGCTTTTTTATATTATCCTGTACAATGGGATTGAGGAACATATTGCTGTTCATAGCAGGCGCAATGAGCACAGGTGCTTTAGTCGCCATGACAGTCGTCGTCACCAGATCATCTGCAATACCAGCGGCGATCTTACCGATGACATCAGCTGTCGCTGGTGCAATGACAAAGGCATCGGCCCAGCGCGCTAAGGCGATATGTTCGATATTGAATTCAGTAACATCATCAAACATAGAAACAGCAACGGGATTCCCTGTGATTTCCCGCAACGTCAGGGGTGTAATGAAGGCCGTCGCATTATGGGTCATGATACATTTCACGACAGCACCACGCTTACAGAGCATACTGGCAATACTCGCTGCTTTGAACGCTGCAATACCACCGCTGACAGCTAAGACAATGTGCTTATTTTCTAACAACATAGCCGGATTCCTCCTCTATTTAATGCCGCTTTGGGGAGTTTCGTAGGTGATTTTATCCTGATCGATTTCTTCCATGGCAATGGAAACGACTTTTGTCGTATCCACATCGACCAACGGATCGTCCCCATCGGTGAGCTGGCGGGCCCGTTTGGCCGCTAAGGTCACTAAGGTATATTTACTGTCGACTTTAGTCATTAATGATTCTAACGTAGGTTTGATTAACATAACATATCCTCCTGTTTATTGATACATATTCTGAATCTGCTGAATACGGCAGCCGTTCCGGTCTACGGAACACATTTCAGCAAGAACGATAGCTTCTGCTCGTGCTGTCGCTTCATGAAGATCATCATTGACGATGACATAATCATATTGTTGGATCCAATCCAGTTCTTGCCGTGCCTTAGACAAGCGTCCGGCAATCACTTCCTCAGAATCAGTCTTGCGGCCCCGCAGCCGTTCTTCCAGCACCGCTTTGCTGGGAGGTACGACGTAAATGAATACGCCTTGGGGGTATTTCTTTTTGACCTGCATGGCCCCTTGAATATCGATTTCCAACATAACATGATTTCCTTCATCGATATGGGCAAAGACAGATTTTTTAGGCGTTCCATAATAATGGTCATAGACTTTAGCATGTTCCAGGAACGCGTCTTCCTGCAACAGTTCTTCAAAATGACGGTTCGTCGTAAAATAATAATCTGTCCCATCGACTTCACCTGTACGGGACTGTCGTGTCGTCATGGAAATGGAATAATGAATATTGGGAAATTTTTCACGCAATGCGTTGCAGATCGTGCCTTTACCAGCACCAGACGGGCCGGAAACGACTAGCAGCAATCCTTTATCTTTCATGCCATTACTTCCTCTCGTATATAGTCACAGCGCAACGATCAGCTGGTTGGTCCTTCCTCTTCTCCACCGGCATAGACGATGCGGTGGGAAATCGTTTCCGGCTGTAATGCCGACAAGATGATCTGGCCGTTGTCCATCATAAGAACCGCTCTGGTCTTACGGCCAAACGTCGCATCGATCAGCATGTTGCGCTCCCGCGCATCTTGGACCATACGTTTGATCGGCGCTGATTCCGGGCTGATGATTGCAACCACTTTATTGCCCATGACCATATTGCCGAATCCGATATTCAATAAGTTAAAATTCATCATATCACCATTACTCAATATTTTGTACTTGTTCCCGTATCTTTTCGATTTCATTTTTTAACTGCAGTACATTTTCAGTCACATCAAGATCGCCAGCTTTAGAACCGATAGTATTGACTTCGCGATTCATTTCCTGGATAAGGAAATCCAGCTTGCGTCCCATAGCACCACTGCCAGCCAGGAACTCTTTTAATTGTAACACATGGCTGCGGAAACGTACAACTTCTTCTGTGAAATCCACTTTATCAGCATATATCGCTACTTCCTGCAAAAGCCGTTCCTGATCTGGTACTGCCTGGGCCGTATCAAAGAGATCAAGGATCTTCTTTTCCAATTTAGCCTGATAGTTCAACAGGATCTGTTCCCGCCGCGAGGCGATCGCATCATTGATAGTAAGCATCGTATCCGTACGAGCCAGCATATCCTTAGAGATATTAGCGCCTTCCCGTTCCCGCATAGCAACCATACCGGCTAAGGCCGATTGCAGTGCCTGGGAAAAGACGGGCCACTGTCCCTGCACATCGATTTGCGGCGGTTCCTGGACGAACCAATCCTTGGTCAAGGCCATGACATCACCCAATGTCGCAGCACTGCCGCCAAAAATAGTCTGCTTTGCTTCACTGACAGCATCCCGAACAGCCGTCAGGGCCGCCGTATCGATACGTACCTGCGGTGCCTGCGGATGGAGCTCGCTTGCCGTAATAAATACATCTACTTTACCACGGTGCAATACCTCTTTAATAGCCTTACGAAGGTTTTCTTCTAATGCTAAATACGAATGTGGCATCCGTATATTCAATTCCAAATATCGCTGGTTCACTGCCCGCATTTCAATGGTAACGCTGACATTGCCGTCGCTAAACGTGCCCGAACCATACCCGGTCATACTACGCAATTTCACGACCTCCTTCTATACCTTTTCATTATAGAAGTATATAACAAAATCGCCGTCGGGTCTACTGTTTTTCTATAAATACTCTGGCCAGAACCAGGACAGAAATGGACAGAAATGGCCTAAAACAGCATATTCTGTATTGACATGATTCACAGGATAATACTATACTAAAAATTAGTGTTACACTCTAATGACCACCTTGACAATCATTTCCCCGTGAGGGAATGATAATATATCATATGAAAGAGGTTTTGCGAATGAAATGGAAACTTGCAGCATCACTAGCTGCCACGGTGACTGCCGGCACTGTATGTACTTTGGCAGCTAATCCCTTTGTCGATGTACCAGCAGACAACTGGGCCTATGGTTCAATCGTCCAATTGGCCGATGCTGGTATTGTACAAGGCATCGACGGCTCGTATTTTCAAGGTGACCGGGCCATTACGCGGTACGAAGCAGCGGAAATGACAGCCAAGGCCATGGCCCATATGGATAAGGCCAGTGTGGAACAGCGAGCACTCATCAATAAACTGGCTGACGAATTTGCTGCTGAACTGAACAGCCTGGGCGTACGGGTCCAGAATCTGGAAGACCGCGTTGGCAACGTACGCCTTAGCGGTGATTTCCGTGTCCGCTATATGCATCAGAATGATTTCTACAGCCAAAAGAAAAACAACGACGACGACGTAGACTTCCGGGCCCGTATCCGTGCTAACGCCAAGGTCAATGACAAGACGGCCGTGGAATTCGGGCTTTCTACGTATAACATCGATTTTGATGACCAAGGTGCAGCGTCTTCAACTGATCAAACGTATGTTGATCTGGCTAACGTTCGCTACACGTTCAGCCCGTCTCTGTCTCTCTTAGCCGGCCGCTATACGTATGTCATGGGCCAAGGCATGTATTTACAGTACACCGAAGCCTTCGACGGTGCCCAGTTGAAATACAGTAACCGCCATTGGTCCCTTACTGGCGGCTATGGCAAATTCAAAGAAGGCGGTATTACCGGTGCCAAAGCAGGGTTTGCCGCCTTGGATACGACCTTCGACCATGGCAGCTTCGGCATTTATGCAGACCATTTTAACGGTGCCCTCGTATCTGGCCATACAGCAAATACCATTCCTGGCGACGTAGGTTATCACGGCGGCTGGAGCGGTCATAACATCGACAACATATACGGGGCCTACGCTAATGTGACCTTCGGCGGTCACGATGCATGGAAATGGACAGGTGATTATCAGCGCATTACTAAAGCAACAGAATACGAGCATGATAAAAACGGCAACCTGTGGGGTACCAAACTTCAGTATGGAAATGCCCTCATGCCAGTGAGCAACAGCTGGGATATATGGCTCGAATATATCAATGGCGATGAAAACACGTATGTAGGTGCACCAAATTTCTGGAGAAACCCGAATTTGCGCAATAATGTCACTTCTTGGGGCGCCGGCATTGATTACACTATTTCCAAAAATCTCATGTTCTCTATTATGCAATCCTTCGCATCCCGGGCCAAAGAAGGCCCAACAGATCCAACAGAAGAAACACGTTGTCAATTCGTCTGCGTATTTTAATCTTCCTTCTCCAATAAAAAACAGGCTCACTGAGCCTGTTTTTTTTATTGGAGAAGTCTGCGGCACCGTTTAGATAAAAATGTCGCCGCAATGATTTTCAGCGCATCCCCTAAAAGGAAAGGAAATACGCAAGCTGTCAGAGCCGCCCATACGTGAGTCTGGGTCAGGAAGAGGAACCAGACCACGCCAAAAATATAACAAAGGATATTGCCGCTGAGCATGGACAGTATAATCGCTTTAGTACTATACCCAAAATGCCTTGTCAGACCACCGATACAGGCAGCTGTAAACGGCCAGGCAAGGATGAAGCCGCCTGTCGGGCCAGCCAGAATGGCCAGACCGCCACGAGCCATTGCAAATACGGGCACGCCCACAGCCCCTAAGAGAATGTAGACGAGCATACTAATAGTCCCATACTTAGGCCCTAAGACGACACCTGCCATGAAAATCGGTATCGTCCCCAATACAATGGGAACTGGCTGTATCGGAATAAGGATCTGTTCGCATACAGCTGTAAACGCAACGAACAAGGCACATAAAACATACATTCTAATTTTAGTATCAGGACTCATAGGATTCTCCCCTTCTGTTATCAAGAACAGTCTATAGTATAAGCCTGGTGCTTTTATTAGTCAACATGTTGTTTGTTCGTAATAGTTAACAATATTAGGTGGACGATAGTCCCTGCAGACTAGCAACAATAAGGGAATCATGGTATGATACTAGTAATAACGTTCGAATAGGAGTGATATAATGGCAAAACATAACGGTTTAATCATCATCGCTTGTTTAGTTGCCTCTGCTGCCATCGGCGGCGCTGCATTTATGGGTAACAATTACAACCATACGAAACATTATAAGGAAAATGCAGCAGTGGTGTTGCAATCACATGAAAAAATCGAAGCCGAATTGAAGGCCTTCTCAGACAAACAACAGGGGAAAAATTTAGAAATACCTGATTTCGATGCCTCTGATGCCCTGCTAACACAATTACAGCAAGAACATAAGACAGTACGCGAAGAAGCAACGGCATTACGTGCCAAGAATGACGATACAAAAGCTATCCAGCAGGACTTGAATCATACACTGACAGCCTTCGACGCCATGCTGGCTAGTTATGATGACGTCGTCAAGAGCCAAAAGGCAGAATTATTGGCAACTGACAAGGCAACAGCCCATGCTGAGGTCACTACGGCTATGGAAAAGGCTCACGATGTCAGCAATGAATACAACACAGCCAAGCAAACATTACAGAAAGAATTAGAATAATTTGTAGGAGTGAACGATAGTTATGAATTTGGATGGCATTACGCTTCATTGTGTTACTAATGAAATTGCAACAATATTACAAAATGGACAAATCTCGCGGATCTATCAGCCAGACGGACGGACATTATATTTTCGTATTTTCAATGATGCAGGAATTCACCACCTGATCATCACCCTCGATGATTCACCGCGCCTGTACATTGCCAAATCCATGCCGCCTACGCCAGATGTACCGACGGGACTGTGTATGTTTTTACGCAAATATTATGATAACGGCCGCATCGCCTCGATCAAACAGCTTCATTTGGATCGTCTCATTGATTTCGATATTGACGTACTCGATGTATCAGGCCGCTTGACGACACGAAAAATGCATGTTGAACTCATGGGTAAATACAGCAATGTCATCTTCACGGAAAATGGCACCATTATCGAAGCTCTCATTAAAACAGGAAAAAACAAAACAGCTGTACGCACGATTGCACCAAAAGAACCGTACGATTTCCCGCCTAATTTCATGCGCATGAATCCCTTTGAATTTACAGCACCGGAATTAGCCGATATGATGGTAACCGGCCTGGAAGAACGACTCGATAAGTGGATGCTGCAACGGTTTAACGGTATGAGTACGCTGGTCTTGAATGAATTAGCATGCCGCACTGACATAGCTAAAAGCACAGCCGTCGGCAAGCTGACGCCTCTTCAAAAGCAGCGCTGGTGCGAAGCCGTCACTGCATTCGGCAAGGAACTGGAAGGACTGTCCGGCGCCTATGTCTATACTATGGGCGGCAAAGAGGTCATTTTCCCGTTGCAGCTGCGCTCACTGGCTCAATATCCACGGCGGCATTTCACGCTTATTGAAGAATATCTCAGCGAATATCAACTTGCCCACCGTCCGCTGAACGGTGAGCAAGTAGAATTACAAAAAAAAGTAGGCAAACTCATTGACAAACAAAAGCGAAAGATCAAGCGTATTGCTGCCGAATTATCTGAAACAAAGAAGATGGACACGTATAAACAGTACGGCGATCTGCTTATGATCTACGCCTACGAAAAACACGATCACGAAAAAAGCGTTACCTTGAAAAATTTGCTGTCTGACGACCAGGAAGCTATTACGATCACCCTGAATCCGGCGTATTCCATGACTGATAACGCCAACCAGTATTACAAGCGTTACACCAAAATGCGTAACCGCCTGCACATGTCGTCGCAGCTCCATCAAGAAAATCAAAGCCATCTGGACTATCTCTATTCACTGGAATATGCCCTGGAAAACACGTCTACCAAGACCGAGCTTGCCGATATTAAAGCTGAAATGCAACAAATGGGATTGTTGACACAAGCCGGGAAAAACAGGATCCGCAAGGAATTCTCTCAGGATATCCTCACCGTCCAGGCAGATGGTATCGACATCTGGGTAGGCCGCAACAACCGGCAGAATGATTTCCTGACCTTGAAAAAAGCTCATCCGTACGACTGGTGGTTCCATGTCAAGAATCAACCTGGCTCACACGTCATCTTAGCCTGCCATAACGTCGCTCCTACAGATAAACAAATCGAAATGGCAGCACAACTGGCAGCCTATTTCAGTAAAGGCCGGGACAGCTCGAAAGTAGAAGTCGACAGTACCCTCGTCAAGCATGTCAAGAAACCAGCCCATGCCGTACCGGGATACGTTATCTTTGATCATCAGACAACATATATTGCCGAACCAAAGAATTGGAGTACGGAAGCATAAAAATAAGAGAATCGCGATAGATCGCCGCTACTTTTTCCAGTGTTTCCATGCGGAAAAACGCTTCATCCAGGTTCTTGCCGACTGTCGTAGCACCATGCCCTTCCATAAGGATGACATTTGCTTTTTTAAGTGCTCCGGCACAAGACATGGCCAAGTCCATGGAACCAGGGCCGGCATAGCCCACCGTCGGTACAGGGCCTAATACCATATGGCCTTCTGTCACAATATCACTGGGGAACGGCCGTCCTGTCAGTGAATAGGCAGTCGCCACCGTCGGATGTGCATGAAGGATAGCGTTCACATCGGGACGATTTTTATAGACAAAGAGATGCAGATTCGTTTCTGAAGAAGGCTTGCCCTTCCCTTTCAGTACGACTCCGTCAGGACTGAGAAGGAGCAATTGCGATGCTTCCAGTGTCCCTTTAGGAAGGCCTGACGGTGTGATGACGATATTGCCATCGTCACGGCGGAAACTAAGATTGCCGTCACAGGCAGCGACGAGGCCGGCTGCCTGCATTTCTTTACCGATCTTGCACAACGTTTTTTTTGTATCCATATAGGGGTACCTCCTTAAAAACATTTTTCAGTATTGATAACATATTTCTACATCCAACGGGAAAATCCTGCTTATGCTATCACATTGGGTGTAAAATAAAAATAGAGCCCCAGCCATGACGCTTGGGGCTCTATTTTTATTTCATACTCGGCATGTTACGGCCGTTAAATATTTCCAACATTTCCTGCTTCAAGAGCTGACGGATATGCTTCTGCCGCCGTGGCTCTAACTCACTTGCCTGGGTATTGAATAAGTAGTTATCCAACTCAAATTGTTTTAAGATCATTTTAGTATGGAAGATATTTTCCTGATATACATTGACATCTACCATATCATACCGGTTCCGTGTTTTCTGGGAAATGAAATTCTGTATAGAATTGATGCGGTGATCAATGAATAATTTTTTTCCTGTTACGTCGCGCGTAAACCCACGGACACGATAGTCCAGCGTCACAATATCAGAATCAAAACTGTCAAGGAGGTAGTTAAGCGCATTGAGCGGTGAAATACGGCCGCACGTCGATACATCGATATCCGCCCGGAAGGTCATGATTCCTTCTTGGGGATGAGATTCCGGATAGGTGTGCACAGTCAAATGACTTTTATCAAGATGACAGACTACATCTGCATCTTTGGGCTCGAGCGGCTCTTCCGATATGAGGATCGTTACGCTGGCACCTTGTGGATCGTAATCCTGACTGGCAATGTTTAAAATATTAGCACCGATGATGTCGGAAACATTTTTAAGAATACTCGTCAACCGTTCGGCACTATACTGTTCATCAATGTAATCAATGTATTGCTGACGCGACTCTTCGCTGACGGCATAACAAATATCGTACATATTGAAGCTAAGGGTTTTTGTCAGGTTATTGAAGCCGTATAATTTCAATTTGTTCGTTTTAATAGTCATGTCTCTTTCCTTCTCATGCGCGACGGGACCACACTCCGCTAATCGCTTAATTCATACATGCGTATATCCTGCACGACACCATCTTCGATAGTAACGATGGCGTACGTGCCGTGACGGCAATCCCTGGGCAGACCGATACTTCCCGGGTTCAAAATGGTCATGCCGTCGACTTTCTTCAAAAAACAACGGTGCGTATGGCCAAATACGACGAGCGAGGCCTTATTGTCCCTGCCTAAAGCAGTAAGCTTTTCCAAGCGCTTCGTACCATACCATTGACAGCCATGGATGACGACGATGGTGACACCGCCGATCGTCACTTTACGGCATTCCGGTGCTGTCGATTCTCTGAAATAATCATTGTTTCCCAGCACTGCATATGCCGGCACGCCGGCATAGATTGCCAGGTCATCTGCATCACTGCTATAATCCCCGCCATGGATCCAAGCAGCCACATCTGGCGCCTGATCCACCATTTTCTCTAATTGATGAAAGCGGCCGTGACTGTCGCTAACAATGCCTACAGCTGTACGACTCATGACTGCAACGCTTCCACTAATGCAGCCAGCGCTTTGCCACGATGACTGATCGCATTTTTTTCAGTCATCGTCAGTTCGGCCATGGTCTTGCCTAATTCGGGAACGTAGAATAAAGGATCGTACCCGAAGCCATTGGTACCGGCATAAAAATCTCGCAGGATGCCCCTGCAGATACCTGTCGTTTCGATGTTCCGTCCGTCCGGAAAGGCTAAAACCAGTGTGCAAGCATACTGCACCTGTCGCTGTTCCAACGGAAAGGACGCCAAGGCAGCAATGAGTTTCGCGTTATTTTTAGCATCATCACATTCAGGGCCGGCATAGCGGGCTGAATAAACGCCTGGAACAGTGCCCAACGCGTCAGCAATAATACCAGAATCATCGGCCAGGCAAGGCTTGCCTGTTGCTTTCATATAGTAGGATGCCTTGATGCAGGCATTCTCTGCAAAAGTCTGCCCCGTTTCTTCTGGTTCTTCTATGTCTGGCAACAACTCGCGAACAGGGATGGTGTCATAGCCCAAGGGGGCCAGAGCACTTTGAAATTCACGGATTTTACCTGTATTATGCGTAGCCAATACGATGGTTTGGGACATGAGGCTCTCCTAGTTCTTATTTTTAACGAATTGACCAAAATTCTTGATAATGACGATAGGTGTCTTCTGCGATGCATTGCCAAAGGGATTGTCAATAAGGATCTTGGCGATTTCTTGCGGATCTAATCCACGAGAATGGCCCAGTACGGCAGAGCGCTTCAAGTCATTGACATCAGCGACACAAGCACCATAACAGCCCATACGTTTTTTTATTTTTTCAGCAACGCCATCGGGATCGGCTGGGCCGTATACGATACATTTGTCAAAGGGCGGCATCGTTCCTGTTACATCATCTGTCAAAGAGGCCTGCCGGCACAGATGATACCATACACCATTTTTACCGACTAATTTAGCCAGGAACCCGAGAATGAAACAAAACAGCATCTTCCATTCCCCTTCTAATTCCATAGCAGCCTGCATGCCATAAAGACTGGCCATGGAACCTTCGCCAGGAACGAAACGGCGCATAAGGCGGCACTGCCATGATGGCGTCAATTCTTCCGGACGAGTGTAGCGATGCTGCGTAATAGCAACGACACTTTCAGCGGAGCAGACTAAATCATCAGGACCGACACTGTCTTTAGCATATTCTTCGATAATATCGACGATATTATCTTTATCTGTAAGGATTCTTGTTTTTATAGGTATTAATTCCAATTCTGCCATAATCGTATTCCTCCTAGTTCAATTCCAACGCATGCTGTACTTCCGAAGCCTTCAAGGTAATACGGGCTTTATGGATATACCAGTCACTGCGGGCAACGATCTGATAGACCAAATCGATTGGCATATCAGGGAAGGTTTTGAGATCTTCACGGATACTACGATTCTTACTGACTAAGGCAATGGTAACACGGATAGAACCAGTATCACCAGGATTAAAAATAACCGATTCCCAGTAGTTATCGTCCCGTTCAGCCGCTTTATTGGCCAGCTGGGAATGTACGATGACTTTGTCATATTGTTCATGAGGCAACAACGTCCGGGGATAGAAATCCATGATTGTCCCCAGTTGTTTGCCAGCATTCTTAATAGGTACTTCCGTTTCAAAAACGGCTGTATCCTCTGTGATATTTTTCAATTCAAACGGCTTGCGGCGCCGTGCTTCGACGACAAACCGGGCATCGCCCTGCCGCCAGGCAAAAAGACGGAACAACAAGTATAAGACGGCAATAATGCCGATGACAGCAATAACAACACTAACGAGTACATACAATAACACAGCACAGGACTCCTTTTCAATTATAACGCAATTTCTTCAACAGTAAATTCATTCGCTGGAATGAGGTGTTCAGCCAGCTTGGCGCCTCGCTCCGCCTTAGCAGTAAAACACAGACGCAAATATCCGGGCATGCCATGAGGATTGAGGAGGCTGTCTTTTTTCAAGACATCCAGTGTTTGCAGTGACATTTCATGGGCCGGATCGACAAAAACGATTTTATCGCCGCAAAGTTTTTCAAATAAAGGCTGTACAAAAGGGAAATGTGTGCAGCCGAAAATCGCTGTATCTGCACCGGAAGCCAGTACTGGCGCCGTGTATTTCTTCAAAAGCGCCGTGATCTCCGGGCCCGTCAGCTTTCCTTGTTCTACGCAGTCAGCAATGCCCGGGCAGGCTTGTTCTATAATCTCTATTTCCGGATCCATTTGTTCCGCCATGCGACGGTGCGCATGGTTAGCAATGGTCACTTCCGTAGCAAAAACAGCTATTTTTTTCTTTACACTGATTTCCTGCGCCGTACGAATACCACGACTCATACCGATAAGCGGGAAATCCACGTCCTTGCGAATAATATCGTAGACCGACGCCGTCACTGTATTGCAACCGATTGCAACGAGCTTGACGTGCTGCTCTGTCAAAAACTGCAGGATTTCCCGAGAAAACTGCAACAGTTCTTCTTTGCTGCGCGAGCCGTAGGGATTTCGCTTGGAATCACCGAGAAAAATAATATTTTCATACGGCAGGAGTTTGCGCAGCTTGTTAACGACAGTCAAGCCGCCAACACCGGAATCAAAGACGCCTATAGGCTGTCTATTCCTATCCAATGGACACTCCTCCAGTTTGGGGTTGTAGTAAATCTGCATCATAACAGGCTTTTAATTTAGCATATGATGCTGAATCCAGTCGCGCTACTGTACCATCGGTTTTATGGGTAAATACATTCTGTGTCGTACCTTCGGCCATAACAGTACCATCGATTGTATTGGAAATAACATAGGCAAATACCATTTGCGCTCGCGACAGCTTGGCCAAGCGCGCTTCAATGGCAATCGTATCGCCGTAATTGATAGGGCTGATATATTCGCACGATACGTGCTTAATAGGGAATGTAATGCCCCCATCCATGAGCTCAAACAAATCGATACCTGCCTGGCGCAGGTATTCACAACGGGCTACTTCAAACCAGCGGATTTGATTGGAATGGTGTACAATGCCCATCATATCGGTTTCATAGAACCGTACTTTTTCAGTGACAGTTATCATCTTTCTTGCTCCTTTTGATTATAAACATACCCTTTTATTTTACGATGTACGAGTATATTTGTCAAAGGGAAATAAAAGGAATATTCCCATGACCGGACGCACCAAAACAAACAATTCCAACAGACAGACTGTTGGAATTGTTTCTCCGTTATATATTGGCAAACGGAATGATATGTCGTACTTTTGCTTTATGTTCCGGTTTGATATACGCGCCAGCAAATCGCAGTGCTACTGCAAGAACAGCGGCATCATCGATCCAACCCAATCCGGGAATGATATCTGGAAGAAGATCCAGTGGCACGATGATATATCCCAACGCCCCCATAAGCGCTAACTTGACGAACTTTGGTGTGTCTTTATCTTGCAAGCAGTAATACAATGCCAGCATGGACGGAATAAAATGGGCTTTGTGTTTCGTCGTACGGATAAAGCGGATAAATTTACCTGGCGTATAAAACCGGGCAAATAAAGAAAGTAATTTCCACATAGCCATCCATCCTCTGTTAGTTGTCTTCTAATGGTTTCTTAGCATCTTCGACAGCGGCTTTGACTTGTTCTTCTACCGTCGTTTCAGCCGGTTCTGCCGGTGCATCTGCTGCTGTTTCCGTCGCTGTTGGTGCATCTTTTTCTGCTGCATCTTCCGCGTCTTTTTCTTCTTTTATTTCTTCGACCAAATCATTTTGATGGCGTACATTCTGATAGAGTTCCTGTCCTTTTTCTTTGACATCTTCGAATTTACCTTTAGCTGCATCGCCCCATTTTTTCATGAAGTCAATGGTTTCATCGCCAAGAGGCACGTTTTTCAATGGATTTTCACGAAGTTTATCCACTTGTTCACGGGCTTTTTCTTTCCATTCCCCCATCATGTCCATGTACGGGCCCATATCCGTAGGCATGCCGTCTTTGAGCCAGCGCTGTGTCACCCGGCCCAAGCTATATGTAATACCTACAGCAACAGGTACTTGGATGGCGCTGAAAGGAATGAGCGTTGTCAGAAGATTGCCGGCCATACGGCTGCCGACAGCCCCGAGGAAGGCAATAAGTGCTTTTTCACTTAATTTTACATTGTAGATTTTAGCAATGCGGCCTACAAGATAGACTTCATTAGCCATGAGCGCAACAGTTCCCACTAACGGTGCGACAACAATAGCACCGGCACGGGCTGCTGCCCAGCGGCATAAGGTTTCTACTTTTAAATCCACATCTTCTGTCGATTCATCAATTTTTTGGATAACATCCAGTGCTGCCTGTTCACCACTGGGAACATCCGGTGTCCCCTGCTGGCTCTGGCAGTTTTTCATAGTTTCCAATTCTTGCTTCAACTGTGTTATTTCTTCTTGTAATTGTTCTACTGTTTTTGCCTCTTCTGTCATTTCCTACACCCCCATAAACATTAGCATGATAATCATTGTATGTTAATATTTTCCCATGTTTTGCCTTCCTTGTCAAACGTAATACGCTATTTATACCAAAACAGATATCCCTTTGTATCTATACTGAGATAGTAAGGCCTGACGAACAGCTTCTCGTCTACCAGCTCGTAAGACCGCCATCAACGGGAAGGGCTGCTGCCGTAATGTACGACGCATCAGTACTGAGAAGGAAGGCAATGGCCTTGGCTACTTCTTCAGCTGTACAGATACGGTACAAGGGATACTGCTGTTTTACGGCTTCCACTGTCAGTTCCTGGTCCGCTGCCATTTGTCGTTCTAACATCGGTGTCTGTACGTCACCGGGACAGACTGCATTGACACGGACACCATGCGGTGCCGTCTCCAGTGCCAGGGACTTGGTGAAAGCGATGACAGCACCTTTCGTTGCACCGTATATGGAACAGGCCACATTGCCTTGAAGGCCTGCATCGCTGCTTACCGTGACGATCGCCCCACGGGTCTGTTTCAAATAAGGCAGACTATGGCGGCACAGATTAATAGTGCCGTAGACGTTGACAGCGAACAGTCGCTGCATATCTTGCGGGCTGACATTTTCCAATAATCGTTCTTCATATTGCCCGGCTGACGTGACCAGCCCGTCAAGGCGGCCAAAATGATCTATAACGGCACGGACCATCGCTGCACAGTCTGCATCAGCACTTACATCACCGTCAATATACAAGGTGTGCGCTGCTCCTCCGAGCTGCTGCACCGCCGCCTGGCCACGCGCGTGGCTGCGGCCTGTAATGGCGACGTTTATACCGCGATCCAGCAACACCTGTGCTGTTGCCAGGCCAATACCAGAGGTACCGCCTGATATAAGTACTGTTTTAGTGTCCATACTACTCCTTCTCTATTACGCGCTTCCCATCCTGTTACAGCATACCGGCATAGGACAGGGCCAGCTTCCCAATGAGCAGCGTCGTCACCGTAAGCATGATGACTCTGATAAATGAGCTTCCCTTGCGGATAGCCAGGCGGGAGCCGAAATAGGCCCCGCAAAAAATGCAGACTGCCATGACGGCTCCATAGATATATATGATTTTATCCCAATAGATGAATAATACAAAGGATGTAATATTACTGGTCAAATTGAGGATCTTTGCATTACCGGCTGCCATGACGAAATCAAAGCCTATCATCGCAAAGAAAACGATATAGAAGGTCCCCGTTCCAGGGCCGATGAAGCCATCATAAAAGCCGATGAACAAGGCCGCTGCGGCGGATAAGGCCAAATTTCGTCTTGTTTCACCACCATACGTCGTATGGGAGCCTAAATTACGCCGCGTAAAAACGAATACAGCTGTTCCGATCAAAGAGGCAATAATGATAGGCTGCAGCCACTGCGCCGATATGCTGACCATGACGGCACAGCCGGCGACAGCACCGATGAACGTCAAGGGCACGAGGCGCTTCATGAGATGACTGTCAACTTTGCCGGCTTTGACGAACTGCCAGGCACTCATAATAGCTCCAAAGGTAGCTGCAAACTTATTGGTGCCAACAGCCATATGCGGCGGCAGACCTGCTGCCATGAGGACTGGCAGGGATATGAGACCGCCACCGCCGGCAATAGCATCAATGAAACCAGCTAAAAAGCCGCCGGCCATAATAAACAATAAGACTCCCCAGGATATACCCTCGGTCATACCTATACTGAAAACATCCATACCCGTACTATTCTCCCCCTGGTGCTCCCGTCGAGCCTGACAACACCATTACATCAAATCCGTTACAAAGACTATATCGATTCCCTCATTGTGAAGTTCCTCTACCATTTCACTGATAGCTTGTGCCGTGTTGACACGGCAGTGTCCAATGACAACAGCACTGCCGTTGGTTTTGGCGATCTGACCTGCCTGTTTGAGCCGTTTCTTTACAGAGGCTACATCGGCATCATTATCGATGAATAAATTATTCCGCGTCGTTGACAGTCCCATCATGCTGGCTGTCTGTTCGCCTACAGAATCTTTATTCGTACGACTGTCCAAATAAGCGAGTTTACGACTCTTCAGTACGGCCATGACATCCTTCATGACCCGTGAATCTGCTGTCGCTGCTGACCCCTGATGGTTATTCATGCCAACAGCATACGGCACCTGGTCGAGGAGCGCCTTTGCCGTCGATTTCACGTTGCTGTCGCTCATATCGTTAGCAATATATTCCTTTTCAGACGACGCCACGTTGAGCGGTTCCATCGGAAGGTGGACAAAAATCTTCCGGCCTGCTTCGTGACCGCTCCTGGCACTGTCAGCCGTATGCGTTTTATTAGGCATGACGGCATACGTCAACGGTATAGAAATAGCATTGAATTTTTTCAAGTTATCCATACTGCTGCCACAGTCATCGATGACAATAGCCAGGCGCCCTTTGATCTGGGCCGGATGCTTTTGCGTATCCTTCGTATCCGTTTGCTTCGTATCTTCTTTGTTCACATCTTTTAAAGAACCGCTAGTCGTTCCCAGGATGAGGTTTTTTACTTTCTGGACGATACCAGGTTTTTCCTGCGGTTCTGTTACGTATAATTTATCTGTGACTAAATAAAGTTGTTCCTTATCGAGCATGTTAAAGTGAGCAATATCATATTCTGTCACAGCTTTACCATCGTGTTTCGTTTTTTCTGTCCGATATAATACGGCTTTGCCATTACTTTTAGCAAGGTGCTTCTCTAAGTCTTCCCGATTGAATTTCTTGCTGGGAACGACTTCTTTGCTCCTTGTCGTCCAGGTAATCGTACCACCTGTCGCATGACGTTGCTCTGTCCGCTCTGTCGTATCAACGATTTTTACATCAGCCTCTTGGGACTGGAGCCAGGCATCGACGGCCCGCTGCATATCCATAGACGTATTCCCATACGATGCATTTTTGCCGTCATCACGACCTTCTTCAATATGGACGATTTTATCATCGGCTATTTTCTCTGAAGTCGTACTGCCATTCACATTCCAATAGGCACCGACGCATAGTGTCACCATGAGCAACAGTACACTTAGCGGCTTAATGAGGGAACCATCATGGCTGCGTTTCCGTTGTCGTCTCACTACTCTCACCTCACGGTCTGATTGAATATAAAAATACCGGACACGGCAGGGCCTGATGACCTCATGCCGTTCCGGCAGCTTTAAATAGATGCGTTAGAATATTGTTGGTTCTGCACATCCACAACGCCTTGCTGCGGATGGAGAAATGAAATCGCCCTGTTGCCAATAATACGTGCACCATCACGATGACAGGCCAAACTTGCCTGGGACATGTCCTGCAGTGCCTGTGGATGAGTCATCAATTCAGCAACAGCAGCTGCTAAATCAGGCAAATCCTTGACCCAGCGGGCACAGCCCTTCTGCTGCATATATTTGGCATTCTCTTCTTCCTGACCTGGTATGGGACTAAACAACAACATCGGTACTTGGACCGATGCGGCCTCCGTACAGGTCAGCGCACCAGGCTTTGTAACTAAGAGGGATGATTGAAGCATCAAATTGGGAATGTGATTGGTATACCCATACACATTGACAGGGTGCCGGAATTCTTCCCGCATTTGGCAGAGCTGATCATATAAATCAGCATTATAGCCTGTTACGACAGTAAAACTATCGACACAGTCCAGCCGATCCATCGTCGTCAGTGTCTCTTTGATCGACCCCATGCCTAATCCACCGCCCATAATAAGGATGTTTTTATCCTTCCTATGAGCTTCATCGAAGTGCCACCGCTGTCCTTGAAACGCTGTGCGTACAGGAATGCCGGACACAATGACTCTGTCAGAAGAAATCCCCTGCTGGACCAGCAAATCCTTGATTTGAGACGCTGCAACACAGTACATATCCATTTGCGGATACAGCCAGAGCTGATGGACAGCAAAGTCCGTAATCACACCCATAATCGGTATATTCAAGCGGTGCTGCCGCTTGAGCAGTGCCGCTGTGCCGGCTGGAAAAGGATGCGTGAAGATAAGTACATCCGGTTTCTTGTCGGCTAAAAAACGAAGCATCCGCCGTTTCAGGCCCCAGGCGATGAGGGTTTTAACGACCATGCCCTTCTTGTAGCCCTGGGATGAATAGTACATCAAATCATAAAGCATGGGAAACAAGTCTAAAATCTTGATATACGTTTCCTTAACGATATTGTCGATAGACAATATATCATTGGATAAGAAATCAACATGCTCTACATCGCATTCTTCCGGAAGGGATCGTAAATATTCTTCGACAGCCCGTGCCGCTTGTGTGTGACCCGTGCCAATCGATGCTGACATAATCAGTACTTTTTTCTTTGTCATGTCAATTCCCTCTTTTGAAATGTTACAAAAGGGCCGAACTGCTGCCGGCCCTTCGCAATTCCTTATTTATTGTTTACCAAGTCTTTCAACTGTTTGCCAGCTTTAAATGCCGGGGTCTTAGAAGCATCGATTTGGATAGGTTCATTGTTACGGGGATTGCGGCCTTCACGAGCTTTACGCTGCCGTACTTCGAAAGTACCAAAGCCGATAATTTGTACTTTATCGCCTTCTACCAAGCTTTCGCTAATGGATTCGAATACAGCTTTTACCGCTTTTTCAGCGTCTTTCTTTGTCAAATCTGATTTCTGAGCGACATTAGCAATTAATTCTGTTTTGTTCATTACAAGTCCTCCTTTAAATAGTTACATCTATAATTTCCGGCTGGCAGCATGTTCCATGCCATCATGGGTTTCATGCCGTTCTTCCTCTTTGGCTTCCAGCCAAAAGGCATTTAATTCATCCAGTGTAAAATCATGCCACTGGCGAGATGAGTGACGGACACATTCCTCTACATGAGAAAAGCGGCGGCGGAATTTACTGTCAGCACGATGTAACGCACATTCTGGCTCTATATGATAGCGCCTGCATAAATTAGCAAAAACGAACAGCACATCTCCGGCTTCTTCTTCCATATGATCCGGATTCTGCTCGGCAACGGCTTCTTTGAATTCAAGCCATTCTTCGCGGAACTTCTGCCACACTTCTTGCGTATGCTCCCATTCGAAGCCTACGTTAGCAGATTTCTCCTGAAGCTTATACGCTTGGAGCAAGGACGGCAGACCTTTGACGACACCGTCAAGAAGATGTTCATGTTGCTGGCGTTGTTCGCCCTGCTTTAATCTATCCCAGTTTACCATAGTCGGCCCTATATTTTCAAGCTTTTTTTCGCCAAATACGTGCGGATGGCGACGAATCATCTTCTTTGTGACATTTTCGACAACATTTTGAGCAGAAAACAGGCCTTCTTCTTCACCGATGCGGGCATGGATCACCACTTGGTAGAGAATATCGCCCAATTCCTCACAAATCCCGTCTGTATCGCCATTATCAATAGCGTCGAGCATTTCATATACTTCTTCCAGCAAAAACCGCCGCAAGGATTTATGTGTCTGGGCTTTATCCCAAGGGCAACCATGGTCGCCCCGCAATCGTGACATAACAGTAACAAGCGGTTCTATATCAAAAGGCAGGATTTCCTGCTGTTTAGCCGCATCGGCAAGCGCGCAGATCCGTCTGGCTACAGCAGGCCCTGCAACTATCGTATGAACCACATCGGACGTACGGGACAAGCGTACTAATTCAGCCACGACAGGCGCATATGTTTCTTCAAAGGTCTTACCTGGCGCTATAAAATGCTCCAGCGTATCATCTGTCCCCAACGGAATAATCTCGATAGAACCCATGTTGTTCTCCTTTCAGGCTATTTTCCTAATCGTCTGACTAGGAGCGACAATTTCCGCCCTAAGACGGGAATCCGTGCTACATCATCAGCGGCTATGGCCCGGAATACGAAAAGACAGATTATATATACTATCCCTGCCATAGTCATGGCCAATATGGTCGTCAATGCATTGCCCAAAACAGGCATAATGCCATTATAGACCAGCCAGGCTGTGCCGGCCATAGCTGCTGCTGCCAGGAACAAGCGGCCCAAATAGGACCACTGCATACTGTACCGGATATAGCGATGGGCAAAGTAGAGATTCAGCGCTGCAGCTACTGCCAGATCGGCATTCGTCGCCCACGCCGCACCTACTTCTGCCAGCCATGGAATCGCGGTCAAATGCCAGCTCAGAACGATTTTAACGACAGCAGCAATGACCATATTGAAAAGAGGTATCCCTGTATGGCCCATGCCCTGCAAGAGGCCGCTGGTAATCTGCTGCACTCCTACTAAAAAAACAGCTGCCGATAAAACAGAAATAGCCGGCCCTGCTGCAGCCGTAGCATATAACAGCTGGGAAATAGGTGCCGCCAATACGGCCAGGCCAAAACAGGCCGGTATCGTAATCGTATTGGCAATGCGCATAGCTGTATGTGTTCGTTGCAGTACCTTGCTAAATTCACCGCCTGAGTACGCTGCTGATACAGCCGGTACAAGACTGGTCGCCAAGGCAATCGTCAGAATAGCCGGCAGCTGGACCAGGCCGTTAGCCATGCCCGTCAGATATCCGAACATCGTCGTTACTTCATGGACACTATAGCCGGCTGCTTCTAGGCGCTGTGGCACAATGAACACATCAATAGACGATACAGCCGGTAAAAGCATATTAGCTGCTGCAACGGGAATCGCCAGCACAGCCAGACGACGCAATACCGACCAGACCGGACGCACAGGGAAATGGCGCCGGTCAGCCGGCAATCCCTGCCGACTGTGACGATAATAGAGAACGGCAATGACGGCCAGACCTGCTATGGCACCGGGAACAGCACCAAAAGCCGCGCCGGCAGCCGCTTTTTCCAGACCATACGGCAGAAACAACCACGCCAGTGTCAGCATGGTACAGACCCGAACAAACTGATCCACCATTTGTGACACTGCCGTTGGCGTCATGAGCTGCAGCCCTTGGAAATAGCCGCGGAAACAACAGGTCATGATTGATATGGCCAAGGCCGGTGATAATACCAACAGTGCCGATAAGGCCCGCTGATCCCGTATGAGCCCATACTGTACCAAGGCCTGGGACGCAACAGCCATGCCAAGACCACATAACACAGCAATGACAAACATAGCCGTCGTAGTCACATGGAATATACGCTTGACACCACTGTAATTGCCCCGGGCGGCCTGTTCGGCAATCATGATGGATACGGCAATAGGTATACCTGCACCGGCAATACTGAGAAGCAGTATATAGACCGGATAGGCCATCTGATACAGACCGATACCTTCACCGCCCAAGAGGCGTGACAAGAGGATACGGTTCATGCCGCCGAGAATCTTGACGACAATGCCAGCCATCGTGAGAACCATGGCACCACGCAAAAAGGTGTTCTTAGGCACGGAAAGTCCCCTTTCTCAAGTTGTCGAATGTTTGCAGTAATCGGATCAAGACATCGAGTATATTGGTTGCTATACCAATGGAAACGCGTATCATATTGGGAACTCCCGGTACGAGCCGCAACGAACGACGCATAGTCGGTTCCGCCTTAGCCAGCGGCGGCATATCGACGACACGCTGCCATTTGATTTCCAGGACCTCCCGTTTTTGGGCAATAAGAGTGATTCCCATCGCTTTGGCCCGGAGACGGATACGAGTAGCCTGCAACAGTGTCCGTACCGGCGCTGTCGGCTTGCCATACCGATCATACAGTTCTTTTTCCAGCGTATCTACTTCTTGTATCGACGAAGCAACAGCCAGGCGCTGATACATTTCGATTTTCTGACCGCCGTTGCTAATATAAGCATCATCAATGAACGCATCGACGTGGACTTCCAAAACAGTCTCTTGTTTCGGCGTTTCTGCGACCTTGCCGGATTGGGCTTTAGCAATCGCCTCTTCAAGCATATGACAGTACATGGCAAACCCGACAGAGGCGATATTGCCATGTTGTTCACGTCCTAAGAGGTTGCCAGCACCGCGGATTTCCAAGTCGCGCATTGCGATTTTAAAGCCTGAACCCAGTTCGGTAAACTCTTTAATCGCCTGGAGCCGTTTTTCCGCTACTTCAGACAATATTTTGTCCCGACGGTATAAGAAATAAGCATAGGCCATGCGATGGCTGCGGCCAACACGACCGCGCATCTGATAGAGCTGGGATAAGCCGAAATGATCGGCGTCATAAATGATAATCGTATTGGCGTTAGCTACATCCAGGCCGTTTTCGACAAGGCTGGAACAAAGCAATACATCGTACTGCCCTTCATAGAAACTAAACATGATTTGTTCCAGCAACGTCCCTGCCAGCTGCCCATGAGCGATGCCGATCGTAATATCAGGAAGGAGCGCTGTCAATTCGTCCTTCATGTGTTCAATCGTAGCAACCCGGTTATACACGAAAAATACCTGTCCGCCACGGCGTTTTTCACGCATGACAGCATCCCTGACGATCCGGGCATCGTATTCCGTCACGTAGGTCTGCACAGGAAAACGATCTGTCGGCGGCGTCTCGATGACGCACATTTCCCGTAAATTCACTAGCGACATATGCAACGTCCGTGGTATGGGCGTAGCACTCAGCGTCAGCACGTCAATATGGGCTGCCCAGGACTTCCATTTTTCCTTCTGGGCAACGCCGAAGCGTTGCTCTTCATCGACGACGAGAAGTCCCAAATCCTTGAATTTCACCCGTTTATTGAGCAAACTATGCGTACCGATAAGGACATCGATATCGCCTGTCACTGTCCGCGCTAAAATATCTTTTTTCTCTTTATAAGAACGGAATCGATTCAGGACATCACAATGAACGCCAAAAGGCCCGAACCGTTCTGCAAAGGTTTGGAAATGTTGCTGTGCCAATACAGTTGTCGGCACCAGGACGGCAACTTGTTTGCCTCCCATAACAGCCTTGAAAATGGCTCTCATCGCCACTTCCGTCTTGCCAAAGCCTACATCACCGCAGACCAGACAATCCATGGGGAACGGTTTTTCCATGCTGGCTTTGATCTGCCGTACAGCCTTAAGCTGATCTTCCGTTTCTTCATAGGGAAAGGCATCTTCAAATTCCTTTTGGAATGGCGTATCCGGCGGAAACGCATACCCGGCCACGATTTCACGCTGCGCATAGACCTGAACCAGTTTTTCTGCCAAGTCCGTAATCGATTTCTGCGCTTTACTGCGGGCTTTTTGCCAGTCTGTACCACCCATTTTATGGAGCCGTGGTGTATCCCCTTCGTTACCGATGTAGCGCTGTAATAATTTCAGCTGATCAGTCGGCACGTAGAGAATATCATTGCCGGCATAATGGACTTCTAAATAATCCTTGTGGACGCCGTCGATCTCAATGGTCTTGATACCGACATAGCGACCGATGCCATGCACTTCATGGACGACGTAATCACCGGTCTTCAGATCTGTGAATACACTGATTTCCTGTCCTTTAGGCGTATGGTGATGCAGGCGATGCTTCTGCATGCCGTAAATATCCCGTTCCGCCAGGACGATGAGCTTTGCATAGGGCAGTTCAAAACCATTGCGGATCTCACCATCAGCAATATACAAGCCACCCTGAGCAAGAGGTTTCGTATCGTCATACGGCTGTGCTTCCCAGCCCTGGGAATGGAGCCAGCCATTCAATGATGCCGCCCGTTCGTGACTTGTCATGACAAACAGTACGGTATTGCCATTCGATTCCCAATGCGCCAATTCATCATGAAGCAAGTTGAACTGCTTCTGGAAACTAGCCATCATCTTCGCAGCAAAGCTGCATGATGTATCGAGCATCATATCCGGAACAGACTGAGCCATCAACGATATGAATATCTGGGGCACCCCGGGGCGTTCCTTGGCAGTAAGGTCCTTCCACGGGCAAAGCCAGCCTTTGTATTCATCAGATTCCTTAAAGGTCTTCTTCAAGGTTTCTCTAATCCGGTTTGCTTCATCCCAAATGATGACACCTGTCCCGACATAATCCAGGAGCGTATGTGTCCATTCGTCCTCTCCATCGAGAGAGACTGGCAGGATGCGTACGGTTTGTACTGTATTGACAGATTTTTGGCTTCCCGTATCGAAAAGTCGAATACTGTCGATTTCATCTCCGAAAAATTCTATCCGTAACGGCAGGGTCTGGTTGATAGCATAAATGTCGATAATATCACCACGAACAGAGAAATGGCCCCGTCGTTCTACCATATCGACCCGTTCGTACCCTGCCTGAACCAGGCGCTGCAAAAATTGTGCCCGGTCAGTCTCTTCACCTACCGTCATGTCGACAGCTGCGTTGTCCACTCGGTCAGGTGCTACGACATATTGGGCCGCTTCCTGAGCCGTCGCGATGACAATACCGCCATGCCCTTCACGGAGCTGTCCTAACGCCTCCATCTGTCGTGATGCCCGATCCATGCTCTTGGCCGTCGTCGTGAACACGGCCCGATCTACAAGGGGATAATCACGGACAGGTGTATCCGGTAAAAAGAAACGCAAATCAGACTGCCACGTTACCTGTTGTTCTTTCGTCGGTACGATAATGACAGCCTGCGTATGTGATTCACTTAATGCCTTGGCTGTGACCATCGTTTTTACAGAACCGCCAAGACCATAAATGCTATGACAGCCAGCCTTCTTGAACCACGCTGCCGCCTCCGGGATGTTTTGGTCTGTATTCATCCGTTGGAAAAGTTGATGCATGTTAATACCTCATAGAAAATGGGGCTTTAGTATGACTAAAGCCCTGATTGTATCACCGTAATCACGTCCATTACGTGATTTGTATTATACCATTTTTATTAAAAGAACGCCAGTAACCTGCAGACGAACGGTGTGTAACGCTATACGACTAATACACTTCACCGCCACGGCTGTCAATCAATGCCGTCAACGCTTCCCATGGGACTTGCGGATCCGGATGGCCATAATGACCCAACTGGATATTCGGCTTAGATTTGCCGTGATAGTCGCTGCCAACCGTACAGATAAGACCTTTTTCTTTGCAAATAGCCGCATAAAACCCTGCTGTGTGCTCATCATGATAACTGCAATAGGCTTCAATACCATCCAGGCCCGTACGAAGGAGTTCGTCTGTCATTTCGGCATTACAGCCCATATTCGCACCTGGATGAGCCAATATGGCCACACCGCCATTATGTTGAATATCTTGCACTGCCTGACGGAAATCCATGACTTGCAAGGGAACATAACAAGGCTTATCTTGTCCGCAAAAATCCCAGCCGAAATTGACATAAGGACCGTTGCTGCGCGGACCACCAGGACGATATGGCGCCAACAGTTCGTTATCAGCATTCGCTGGATTTTCCAGTGCTGCCTGTGCCATATGGACGGCCGCTGCTGTACCAGACGCAGCCAGGGACCACACATAGGGGCGATCCAGCTGAATACCTAGTGCTTCAATACGATCCATCATGATTTCGGCATTATGATACCGCTGTTGCTTCAAGTCTTCTTCTATCTGATGGAAAACCTCCGCCTGGTCATGGATGCCATAACCAAGCAAGTGGAAATTCTTGCCTTCATGTTGACAGCTAATTTCGATAGCCGGCAGGAAATGCAATCCCAGTTCTATAGCCCGTTTCCGTGCTGCCGGAACGGCACTGACTCCGTCGTGATCTGATACGGCAACGGCTTTTAGCCCTGCTGCCGCACACTGTTCCATCAGATTTTCTGGTTCAAATTCCCCATCCATACTATATTTAGTGTGCATATGTAAATCAAGCCATGTTTCCACGTTGTCTCCTCCTTACGTATGTCGCGTGTATGTATTATTTTCTGCTGCTGCGATCAGCTGTATCTTGTTGTTCGTATTTTTTCAACTTCAACAAATGGGTCCCTTTCAGTTTATCCTCAAACATCTTCACTGCCACATCGTCGCGGATCTCTGGCAGGCGCCGGTACAGATTTTTCCCAGGACAGTCCGTATTATTCACATCACGGTGACCGACGATGGTCGCTGCACTGACATCAATATCATATATACGGCATACAGATGCAAGTAACCTTTCTAATGATGCAATCTGAGCGTTCGTTGGAATTTCTTTATCAAAATTGCCAGTGACATTGATACCTACGGTATGATAATTTTCACCGTACGCATGCGCTCCTACTGTTGCCAACGGACGGCCCCGTTCGATCGTCCCATTTTTACGGATAACATAATGATAGCCAATACCGGCCCAGCCATTTGCTAAATGAGCACGATGAATGGCCGCTGCAGACGTGTCCCCATCAGGGATGCCAACGTGATGGATGACGATCATATCCGTCTTAGGACGGACCAGCAAGTGTTCTGTGAATTTAAAATTAGTTTCTACGACAGGGATCCCTTCGGCCGGTGCTGCATCTTTAGCCGGGTCATATTCCTTCAAATTCGGTGTCTGTTTCTTCGTATCCTTTACCGCCTGTACTGCCAGGAAAGGCTGTGTCGTAACAGTCGCTGTCTGTTGCCTAGTCACTTTCTCAGCCTGCGGTGCTGTCTTAGCTTCACTTACTGGTGCTGCTGTACAAGCCAGACACAGCAAAATAAAAAAGGCAGCGCCCCATTTCATATGCGTGTATTTCATGTGTATCCCTTCTTTTCCAAAAACACATTTATTATACCACGTTCTGATACGTTTGGCTTCTGCCGTGCACAAAAATGCCCCAATGATGGCGGCTGGTTTAGCCACATCGTTGGGGCATATAGTGCTATTTAATTATTAGAACTACTAGAGCTTACGCAACATTTTTCGAAGGTACGACAGCCTTCCAAATCACGCCGATAATCAAGCCGACAATGGTGAAAGTAACCCAGCTCATGCCATATGCCTGCAGCGGTACGACGTTATTGAAGAATGTATCGACAGCACCTAACGGGATGCCTGCGGTCTGTAATCCTGTTACCAAGGCCGGAATAAAGGTCAGTGCCGTAGTCCAGGCCCATACACATTGACGTCCGCCAAAGGAATTATGCAGGAACGTCAAGATGATTGTCGAAATAATCAACGGATAGATGAACATCAATACCGGAATAGCCGCAACGATAATCGTCTTCAATCCGAACAGTGCGACGCCGAAGGAAATCAATGTAAATACGGCGACCCATTGTTTATAGCTCAAATGGCCGATAAGGTCATTGAAATATACAGCATTAGATGTGATCAGACCAACACTGGTAGATAAGCAAGCCAGCAATACGATAACTGCCAAAATAACAGCACCGATATTACCGAACAGGATCATCGCACTCAACGACAGTACAGGAGCGCCTGTTTCCTGGATACCAATAGCCGGAACACTGGTTGCACCTAAATAGGCAATGAAAATATAAACAAAGCCTAAGCATGCGCCAGCAATAAGACCTGCTTTGAACACTTCTTTCGTGATCCCTTTGGGATCAGTGATGCCATCTTCTTTAACAGCATCGATGACCAGCAAGGAGAAGACCAGGGACGCAATCGCATCCATCGTACCATAGCCATCAATGAACCCTTGGATAGCTGCCAGTGTACTCGTTGCATAATGTGCCGTCGGTGCCTGAGGTTCACCCATTGGCGTTACTAATGATTTAATGATTAAGAGCAAGATAACAAAAAGCAACGTCGGTGTCAAAATCTTACCAATACGGTCAACCAGCTTTTGCGGTGTTGCTGAAAGCCAGTACGAAATAGCAAAGAATAAAACCAAGAATCCTACCATAACTGCATAGCTGCCGCCATCACCTAAGAAAGGACGTACAGCGATTTCATACGATACAGAACCTGTACGAGGTGTAGCGAAGAACGGTCCAATCGTTAAATACGAGATGACGCAAAAGAAAAGACCAAATTTCGGATGTGCCCGTCCAGCTAATTCTTCCAAATTCTTACAGCCAGAATAACCCATAGCCAAGACACCTAATACTGGCAAGCTGACACCGGTGATAACGAACCCTAAAACAGCCCACCATACATTGCCGCCTGCATTTTGTCCCATGGATGCCGGGAATATCAAGTTCCCTGCGCCAAAGAACAGTGCGAAAAGCATTAACCCAATCGCAATCGTCCTACCATTACTTTTTTCTCCCATATGACTTTCCTCCCATCGTTTACAAATTTACCAATAAATCATAAGGAATAAAAACGATATAAATTAATTAATTTAATTTACACTTTCATTGTAACATAAACATGACAATAAATCATCTGTTTTTATGATTTTTAATGCAATTCTAATCTAATTCTAATGATATTTTAATAAATTTGTGATTTTTTTAACAACGGCTCCTATGTATCGTTAAATGGCTAGGTTATGCCTCTTTTCAAGATTAAATTTTAATTATTCAAACCTTTTTCAGAGCCCGCAAGAGCCTTTCATTTTCGCTTCTTTCTCGGACAGCTGTCCGTATATGATAGACATCCATGCCGGGATAATTAGAGCAATCACGAACAAGTATGCCCTGTTTCCGTAATATAGCCGTAAGCGAAGCAGCGGTCATCCTGTGATTCGTCACACTTAAAAGGACAAAATTAACAGACGGCTCATATACCTGGAAGCCCTGCATAGACAATACTTGCTCATAGAACCATTTCTTTTCTGTACAGATGAAATAGCGCGTCTGTTCTTGCCAATACCGATCGCTCAGTGCGGCAACACCGGCGACCTGCGCCAAATAATTTACATTCCATACATCTTTATGCATTTCCAATTGCCGTACCGCAGCCGGACTTGCTACAGCAAACCCTAGTCGCAACCCTGGCAGTGCATAAAATTTCGTCAGTGATTGCAATACTATCAGATTATCATAAGCTGAGACCAGCGGCATAGCCGTATAGGCTTCCCTATCTTCACGAAAATCCAGGAACGATTCATCAACAAGGACCATCGTCCCTTCGTTACGGGCCTTCGCTGCCAGTTTTTCTATATCACCTGTACGCAACAAATTCCCTGTCGGATTATTGGGATTGCCAAGCACGATGCAATCCACGTGCTGGCACTGGGACAGCAATTGCTGCCACGGCATGACAAAGCCATTGCGACTCGACAAATAGAGATATTCCACCTGGCTGTTACCAGCACGAGCAGCCCGTTCGTATTCACTGAACGATGGCACAGGAAGGAGCGTCCGCTGCGGCCGACAGGCATGAAAAAAGATATAGAACAGCTCGGCTGCGCCGTTTCCTAATATAATAGATTCATAAGGTATATCATAATATTGACTTAACCCTTCCTTTAGGCGACGCCCTTGCGGATCAGGATAATGAACGATACCTTCTATATGTTCTGCCACCGCTTGCCGGATCGTCGCCGACAAGCCCAGGGGATTGATATTCGCACTAAAATCAAGCCAGCCCCCGACAGGGCTGGCTCCATAAATATTTCCACCATGTTCAAATATATGCTGTGCCATATGCTCCCAGCCTTTCTAGTTGTATCATATGCAGGTAACCGACCAGCCGCCGCTTTGCAGCGTCGTCGTCGTCATATATATCAAGTTTGGTAATGCCGTCTGGATCGTATCAACAGCCCTGGCCATATCTCTTGCCGCAGTTAAGGGCGGAAACAACACGCCCAGGACGGTCCCGCTATGGGCACTGCAAACGCCAGCGGCACCAAGGCCATCACACATATCGACTAAGTGCGCCAGATCAGGCTTGTATAAGACAGGCTGATTGGCAAGAGAACTCATCGTAGCCGCTCTGCCAAGGGTCTGTGCTGTCAAGGATGTATTTAGCAGCCTGAACGCCTGGGCCGCAGCACCGTCAGCGTGATGCAGACTCCCATCATGACAAGCATGGAAGGCCACCGTATCAACAGTGCCACCTGTATCAAATACGGCGATCGCCATAGGCGGTACCGTATCATAGCGATGAAAAATACGCCCTGTACAGTGTTCCATAGCTACGAGGCCCTGGCAGAACACGCCGTCTGTCGGCTCAATAGACGCCGCTAACGATGCAATTTCTGCTTCCTGTAATTCTCTGCCAAAAGCAGCTGCCACAGCGATCATGACAGCGCTCATATCAGCACTGCTCGAGGCCATGCCCTTCCCTTTAGGCAACTGCGAGGTCAGCCGCAGATGAAAGGGAAACTGTCGCTGCCCTAGATAGTCCAGTACGGCCTGCAAGGCACGCCGTGATTTGTACCCCAGCTCTGTCTGTTCGTGGCAGCTATTGGAAACGGTAACAGTAGTATATAAGCCAATCGGGCAGGTAATCAAAAACGGACGGCCCTGCCAATACCCCTGAACCAGCTCTCCACAGGAACCGGGAACGCGGACGGTCAGCTCCATAAGCCGGCAAGTATGCCGCGACATATGGCTGTGGCTACAACAGCCAGTACGGTCACCCCATACATCAGCACAATAGCTGAATGAATATGACGCGGTTCCAAAGGATGGATAGGATCACCCATATAGGCCCGGAATGTATCCTTGCCAAAATAGCTATTGTGACCACCCAACCGAATGCCCAAGGCGCCTGCAACCGTCGCTTCACCATAGCCGCCATTCGGACTAGGGTGCTTATGGGCATCACGCCACATCATGGCAACAGCCTTACGTCCCTTATATGGCAGCACAAAGGCCACGATAATGAATAATAACGCACTAAGACGGGCCGGGATGAAATTGAGCAGGTCATCGACCCTGGCCGCTACACGGCCAAAATAGAGATAGCGCTCGTTCTTATAAGCGATCATCGAATCCATCGTATTCGCCGCCTTATACATGGCCGCCAACGGCAGACCACCGATTGCAAAGAAGAATAAAGGAGATACGATCCCATCGATGGTGTTCTCAGCAATCGTCTCTACCGTCGCTCTGACGATTTCCGGCTGATCCAAATTTTCTGTATCACGGCCTACGATCCAGCTCAATTTCGTCCTGGCAATATGGATATAATGATGGACGAGGTAGTAATAAATCTCATTTCCTGCCTTGGCTAAACTGCGCGGACAAATCAAAAAAGATAATAACAGCCCTTTGATCAATAAAACAATATATAGGTTATGTATGTAGTCCAATGCCACAATAATAGCCATGGTCACATCATAGACGAACAGCAGCACGATGGCGACGACAAAAAATCCTCCTGCCAGCTGCGCTCCCTGCGATGCGCGGCTATTGTAAAACACCTTTTCCATAAAGCCGATGCCGGAGCCAATGAGCGCGACTGGATGAAGGCGGCTGCGCGGATCACCTAATATCGTGTCCATAATGAACGCCAAAACCGTTGAGATCATGATTCGCCACCACCCATGATACGATGCAGCAACTCCATACGCAGATGCTGCTGCACGACCTGCGCCAATCGATCATAACTTTTTTCCTTTTCCCTATAGAAATTATACGTCTCTCCTATGGGCTGCCAGCCTTTATGTATCCGCAGTGCATTGAGGACAGCTCGCCGGAACATATCGTTATCGAAAATCCCGTGTATATACGTGCCCCATACGAGTCCATCATTACGGGCCGTACTGCTGACGTCCTGACAGGGCCGTCCGAACCGTTGGGTCACCCTGATAGGCTGTGCGCCGCTATGGCTTACAGACTGGCCCATATGGATTTCATAGCCTGTAAGAGAATCCGCTGTAATGGACTGCCCCAAAAATGGCAAAGCCGTACACGAAGCCTTTATTTGTGATGTCAATTTTCCTGCAGCAAAAGTCGTCGTCATATCCAGCAACCCCAGTGCCGCCACGGATCCGTCCGCCGACTCACTGTGCTGCGGATCCGATATAGTACGACCCAGCATTTGATAGCCGCCGCAAATACCGATAACGGGGATTCCCTGCGCCAATGCTTCGTTGATTCTATCCTCCCAGCCCTCGCTACGAAGCCACTGCATGTCTTCGATCGTATTCTTGCTGCCTGGCAGGATAATAACGTCAGGATGACCCAAATCACCACTGTGACGCACGTAATGCAACGACACATCTGGTTCAGCAGCTAAGCTGTCAAAATCCGTGAAATTAGAGATTTTAGGCAGCTGCATGACAGCGATCTGCAGTGTCCCTTCTTCGTCAGCAACCTGTTTATCATCGAGAGATACGGAGTCTTCATCATCTATGCCCAGATCTTCTATAAAGGGTACGACTCCCAGGACTGGTTTGCCTGTCTTTTGTTCCAAGAAATCAACAGCCGGTCGGAACAACGACACATCACCGCGAAATTTATTGATGATCACGCCTTTGACCAGCTCTCGTTCGTCTTCATCAAGCAGTTCCAGCGTCCCTACGACAGCTGCCAGGGAACCGCCTCGATCGACATCGGCTACGAGCAGCACCGGTGCCTGTACATACTTGGCAACGCGCATATTGACGATATCATGATCCTTCAGATTGACTTCTGCCGGGCTCCCTGCTCCTTCAATGACAATGGTATCATAGTGCTGTGCCAATCGCTTCAGCGAATCCTTGACAGCTGTAAACGCCGTCAGGGCATATCCAGTATGATACTCCCGGGCTGACATGTTGCCTAATGGTTTACCTTGTATGATGACTTGAGAACAGCTGTTTCCTGTAGGCTTTAGCAACACTGGATTCATATCCACCTGCGGTTCCAGACGAGCCGCTTCCGCCTGTGCCACCTGAGCTCGTCCCATTTCCAGGCCCTCTTTGGTAACATACGAGTTCAATGCCATATTCTGCGCTTTAAAGGGCGCCACCTTGCGGCCCTCTTGAGCAAAAATCCGGCATAGCGCCGTTGCCACAATGCTCTTGCCTACATGAGAGCTTGTGCCTTGTAACATAATATATTGAGCCACTATATAGCCACTTCCTTTGCGCAGGATAGTCTGCGTGTATTCTCTACAATTATAGGCATATGAGCTCCCTTTCGTCAATCGTTATTTCGCATCAGCGCTCCAGGCGATCCATCGTATTTTCAGCAAAGGTCCTGGCGAATTCCAAATTACGATCATCAGGAATGAAATCATCTTCAATGGAGGTAATAAAAGTACCATCTACAACGGTTCCCCTCGGAAGTTCTTCAATGACATTATGCAGTCGTTTCGACGTTTCATCAGAAAAGAGATCGCCATGGAGAGATACAAATAACGCTACATGGCCGTTTTGAATACGCCGCAGCACCGCTTCTGCGACTTTGTCTGGTTCATCTGACCTCATCCAGCAGCCTAAAAATAAACAATCATAGGAAGCAATATCCGACGGCATCTGCAGTATAGGCAAACAGGGCGTCTCTTTTGGCAATACACTGGCAATGGCATGGGCTATTTTTTTCGTCAGCCCAGTTTGACTAGAATACAATACAATATATTTCATTATATGCACCTATCCTTTTTGGCTCCACTAAATCAATGCTATTTTAGCAATATTATCATGCATATTTTATATCTTGTGAAAATTTTAACATTGTACTTTTGTTTTGTCAAGATGAACAGATGTACTTTTACCGTTTTTCTCAAAAAAATCAACGTCTTCCGGTCATAAAGACAGCTTGACCATAACATTTCGACAAATACAAGCAATATATAAAAGTATATTGACAAATACAGTCAATCACGGTATAATATTTTTTGTTGGCGGGGCATAGCGCAGTTTGGTAGCGCACCTGGCTTGGGACCAGGGGGTCGCAGGTTCGAATCCTGCTGCTCCGACCAAATAATATCGTGTATGCGGGTGTAGCTCAGTGGTAGAGCGCCAGCCTTCCAAGCTGGTTATGTGGGTTCGATTCCCATCACCCGCTCCATTTTTTTATTATGACTCAGTAGCTCAGCTGGATAGAGCAACAGCCTTCTAAGCTGTGGGTCTAGGGTTCGAATCCCTACTGGGTCACCACGTAAAAAACAGGCGAATGTCACAAGACATTCGCCTGTTTTTTATCATACCCTGTGATACTCTTTACATTGTAATGATGAAATTTTAATTCAAAAACCGCCCTTGCCAAATCATGCGAAGCGTACAAAGAATCATGCTCCCAATAAGAACGGTACCAAGCCAAAACAACACACTGCCCAAGCCTGCCAGATACGTGTCACTGATTTGCAGCCACACACCAATGGCAACCATGGATCCTAATCCAAAAGAAAATGCCCAAAGAGAAACGGTAAACCCTTTTTCTAAAATCCAAAACACAAGGCGTCCTAGAAAAAGGAAGGTCAATATACCATACCCTAGCAAAAGTTTGACCAATACATCGATTTCTCCACCGTTCACAGCAAGATACGCCGCACAGCCTACAAAAGGTGGCGCAAGTTGTATCCCCATGACACCGCGAAGCGCTGGAGGCAGAACGTTACCTGTACGAAGGCGCTGCAGAACAGCAGGTTCAAGACTCAGCCAGGAAAAAAATCCGGCACCAATAAAAAGTAATCCCCATTCGGGAAGCCCCAATGCTCCTAACGCACTGGCACTGGCAAAACTTGCAGCAACGGTCGGCAAATAAATGACAGGCGTAGTCGCATCAAAAACATGGGTCCCGCGCCAAAGCCCGGCCGAACGATAGGCTGCAAAAAGTAGTGCACCTAAAATACCGGTAAAAATAAACACTTGAGCAAGCAGTCTCCCATAAGGCAGTAAAGCACTTCCCATGAGAATGGTCGTAATAGGGATCAAGCTGATAAAACAACATTGAACCGTATTGTGCAGTTCAAGACGGGCACTTTCAATGCAATATATCCATTTATAAATATAAATAAGTACAAACAACGTCCAACTAATGCCCCCTGCAGCTAAGAGAATATTGCCAGCTGCCAGCGGCATGTTAAGCATAGCAGCAGCACTCCGCCATGCCAGACCTAAACTGAGAAGGCCAAGGGAAATACTGAAATAATTGACAGGTATCGGAAATGAGCGTTTAGGTTCCACGAAAATCACTCCTCATTATATG
>JAKVKI010000013.1 GCA_022486585.1 Megasphaera sp. | reverse complement strand
ACTTACTCTTGTTGACGTCTTGATAAATCAAGACCTCGCACTCTGGCGTTCAATTCGATAAGTTACATTGTTCAGTTTTCAAAGGTCATCTGCGTCTTGCGACGACTTGATTATTCTACCAAATCCAAAAGAGTTTGTCAATGCTTTTTCTAAAATTCATAGCTTTTTTTTCTATTTTCATGTATCGACTCCATAAACTCCTGCTAAACTATAAAAACACCCCCTAGGCAGACTTGGTTATTTACCTGGTCTACGTAGGGGGCATCATATCAGAAACACTAGTGCTATCCCTTATCCATCGCCTTATCTATTTCTTCATTACCCTTGCTTTACCATCTGTTACCACTTTTCCATGCTGATTGGTTACATAGGTACGGAAAGTGATACGATGCTTTTCATCATTTTTCTCAATACATTCTACAAGAGCTGTCAATGTATCACCATAAAAAACTGGTGCAAGAAAATTAAGTTCTTGATTCATATATATAGTATCAACACCAGGAAGTTCTGTTCCAAGTACAGCGGAAATCATTCCTGCTGAAATCATTCCATGAGCAATTCGCTGCTTGAACATCGATCCTTTTGCAAATTCAGCATTAACATGAACCGGGTTGAAATCACCGGTTACACCAGCAAAGGCATATACATCATGCTCAGAAATGGTTTTAGCTACAGTTGCTGCATCTCCAATATGGATATCATCATATTTTACATTTTGTGCCATAGTAATATCTCCTTTTACACTAATTTAAGCCCCATCGGCCCTTCTTCAAAAATACGATAGTCCATGGATTTTACTGAATTCATAATCGGTCTGAAATCCATATGGGCTAAAACATCTTTCTCCAAATCTATACCTGGCGCAATTTCTATCAGCTCCAGGCCTTCTTTGCTCAATTGGAATACAGCTCGTTCTGTCACGTATAAAACAGGCTGTCCAACCATATTCGCGTACTCGCCACTAAACGTGATTTGTTCTACATTCTTTATGAATTTTTTGTTACGTCCTTCTTGAAGAATAACTAGTTCTCCATCTTGTACCACTTCTTTTAATCCGCCTGCTGTAAAGGTACCACAATAAATGACTTTTTTAGAATTCTGCGTAATATTGATGAATCCGCCGCAACCTGCAATTCGGCCATTAAATTTACTGACATTGATATTCCCTCGTTCATCGGCTTGTGCCAATCCTAAAATGGCTAAATCAACACCGCCGCCATCATAAAAATCGAACTGATAGGGCTGATCAATAATAGCATGCGCATTTGTCGCTGCACCGAAACTATGCCCCCCTGCAGGAATACCACCAATCGTACCTGCTTCTGTTGTCAGAACCATGGAGTCAACGCCTTCTTCTGAAGCGACAACAGATACCCCTTCAGGCATTCCTATGCCCAAATTGACAACGGCATCAGGAATCAGTTCCATCGCACAACGGCGAGCAATAATTTTTCGAGTATTCAATGGTAATGTCTTCAAAGAATCAACAGGCACTCTTAAATCGCCATTATAGGCAGGATTAAATTCCTGATCCCAGGTCATTAAATGATCTTCTGCCTCACTTTTAACGATGTAATCCACTAATACGCCGGGAATTTTCACCTGTTTAGGATCTAAAGATCCTCTCATAGCTACTTTTTTGACTTGGGCAATGACAATGCCACCACTAGCTTTGGCTGCTTCAGCAATAGACAAAGCTTCGCCTGTGCCAATTTCTTCTTCCATCGTAATATTTCCATCCTGATCCGCTGTGGTACCACGTATGATTGCAACATGAATCGGGCAGGGATGATACCATAACCATTCTTCCCCATTGAGCTGGATGACTTCAACTAGATCGCTAGTCGCCGCCTCATTCAATTTACCGCCTTCTATCCGGGGATCCACAAACGTACGTAATCCCACTTTAGTAATCGTACCGGGACGACGGCCAGATATTTCACGAAACCATTGAGATATCGTTCCTTGCGGAAAGTTATAGGCAGCTACTTTATTATCCGAAATCAATTTGCCAATCCGAGGCATCAAATTGTAATGGCCTCCAATAATGCAACGCAACAACCCTTCTTCAGCCAAATGATTGAGTCCTTTTTCAGCAAGATCGCCTTGTCCTGCTGCAAATATGAGTGTCAAATCTCTTGGCACCTTCGTCTGTAAATATGATTCCTGTATTTGTTTCAAAATAGCTTCTGGGATGATACCACCTACAAATCCACTGGTTGCTACTGTTGCCCCATTAGGAATATTCCGTACTGCTTCTCCAGCGGTCACAAATTTTGCCATATGCTCAACTCCTTATCGTATTAATTTTAATGAAGGCCTGTCATTAAATAAATAACTACAATGACAAATACAGCAAATGTTTTTAGCAATGTAATCATAAAAATATTCTTATACGATTCGCGATGACTCAATCCGCAAACAGCGAGTAACGTAATGACAGCTCCATTATGAGGCAACGTATCGAGTCCGCCTGACGCCATGGAAGCTACACGATGTAAGATTTCTGGTCCCATGCCAATCGATTGAGCCCACGTCAGCCAGTCTTGAGACATCAATTCCAATGCAATTGCCATACCGCCGGATGCCGATCCAGTAATACCAGCTAATGTAGTAACGCTGATTGCTTCTGAAACAAGTGGTGTACCGCCAATATGAATATTGATCAGCGCATGCGCAACGTATTGAAATCCCGGCAAAGCAGAAATGACATTGCCATAGCCAACTTCAGAAGCTACATTCATAATCGCCAGCAACGAACCAATAGCACCAGCATTTAAAATATTAGTTAAAGAGTTAATATTTTTAATTTCACCACGACCAACAATCAATGCTAAAATAATGCCAACGACTAAGGCAATAATAAGAGCCCAAATACTGGCTACATTCTTGACATGAAGCGCTACTAACGGCACAGTCTTCATCGCTTGAAATGGTTCTAAAATAGCGGGATGCCAAATCACATATTCTGTAATGCCAAAATTAATAAGTAATACTGCTAATAAAGGAATACTAGCCAGTTTCCATGATACGAGCTTAGCATCGGGATTATCTTCAGGTTCATTTAATGTATGATTTCCATACCCTTCTCCCTTGGCTATCGCATGTTTCAATGACCGAATCATTAAGTACGAACCGCCGCCATAGATGATGACAGCACCAATAAGACCTGCTATAGGCGCTGCATATAAGGTAGTGCCAAAATAAGCGGTAGGTATGATATTCTGAATCTGCGGAGTCCCTGGCAGGCAATCCATCGTCGCTGTAAAGGCACCGAGAGCAATAATACCCGGCAACAGCCTTTTGGGATAGTCTGCTTCTTTAAATAAAGCTGCTGCAAAAGGATATACGGCAAATACAACAACAAACAAGCTGACGCCACCATAGGTCAATACAGACGCTGCTACAACAACAGAAATGACTGCTTTATGGGGTTCTTTTCCCATCCCTTGGATAATCGCTCTGGCAATGCTGCGAGCCAATCCTGTGTCTTCCATGACCTTGCCAAAAATCGCCCCTAGGAGAAATATAGGAAAAAATGACTTGATGTATGAAACAGCTTTTCCCATAAACAATTCTGTATACGAAGGCATAATATCAAATCCTGATAAGGTAGCCGCAAAAATTGCCATAATAGGTGCCATCATAATGACTGAAAATCCCCTGTAGGCAAAGGCTATTAATCCAACTAAACTGATGATAATAATAAGTACGCTAAAATCCATAGTGTCACTGCCTTTCTACAAACCATGTCTTATACTAAAAAAATGCAAGATAATTCAATCGGCAACATCATCCTATAGGGTATATGCATTATGAGTGCTGCGAATGTTTTTCTTGCATGTATCGTATCATTGCCCCATTACGAAGTAAAATAGACAAAATTCACGCCCTATATAAAAAGATTTCATACAGGGCGTGAAGTGAAGAATCATATCGTTATGGCATTATGTATCGTTTTCTGTATTGCAATAAATCAAAAAATAGCTTCATCGGCATAGACACAAATTTTTCTTTATGATATATCGCAATGGGTATCCATGAAATCTCCGGATCCTGTAAGCGAATTTGTTTTACTTGAAATTGACAAAATCTATCAACAATTGGTTTAGGTAAAATAGTAATCCCCTCGCCTCCGTCAGCCGCCTCTACAAGCAAATCCCATTGGTAACTTTGTAACGAAATATGAGGAGTAAACCCAGCTTTCTCACAAGCAGCAATGATATTATCATGAAGCATAAAAGAACTATCAAGCATTAGAAAATGTTCCTCCTGAAGCTGTGAAAAAGAAATGCTGTCATAATTGGATAAGCGATGCCCCCGTGAAACGACGCAGACTGCTTCTGACTGCATCATAGGAATACGATGAAAATCAGCATCTTCAAAAGGCTCTATGATCACAGCTACATCAACAGCACCGGCTTTAGCGAGAGAATAAGCTGTTTGAGCCCCTACTTCTTGTATATTCAATATGATTTCAGGATACATATGACGAAATTGATTAATAATAGAATAAATAATGGTAATCGTAACCGGTGGTATCCCTAACGTAAGTGTGCCGCGTTTACTTTGCAATAAGGTCGTTAAGATTTCTGTTTCTTGTCTAAAATTAGAGACAATTTTAGAGGCACTACTATAAAACGTTTCCCCTGCTGTAGTCAGCTTAAAACGTTTGGCTCGGCGATCGATCAACTCTGTATTATATTCTTTCTCCAAAGAACGAATTGCTTTACTAATAGTTGGCTGACTGATAAATAACGCTTCTGCCGCTTTTGTAATACTATCGCGTTTTACTGCTTCAATGAAGTATGTAAAATGATCTATATTATTCATGAAAATTTTTCCCCTTTCTCATGAACCCAATGAATGGATACAGGTACCGCCTTTGCTTTATCTTAACGTTTTTAATATGTTTTTCTAAAATTATTTTAATATATTTCATTTTCTTACTTATTAACATTATACTGGCGAGAAATCACGTCTTCAAATAACCTGCTTTCATCACCTATATAATATTAATTCATATACAATAAGCTATTGCTATGGTACTTTATTGTATTATCTCAGTCACTTTAATGATAAGAATTCATGAATATGACAAGCCAACATCGTACGAAATAGGCCTTCACCATCGGTTAAATCATAGGGCAATAAATTTTCTATCTTATGCATGCGATAGGCAATCGTATTTCGATGCGTATATAGCCTGTGCGCTACGGCTTGAAGGCTTCCCTCACACGCTAAATAGGCTTGTAGCGTCACATAAAGGCTCCCGTTATGTACCTGATCATATTGCAACACCGGTCCCAGCGCATAGTCGTGAATATGCCGCATGATCTCCGTTTCCTCTTGGGAATAAAGGAGTGCATCTATCCCTAAATCACCAAAATAACAATACATTTCTTCATGTGCAGTGGCCCACCTTAATGCCTGCTCTGCCTGGCTGTAACTTTTTTTTAGCCCTTGCAGGTGATGCGTTAAAAGTCCGCTCCCGGCAATGCACCTTGTCCCTCGTTGTGCCATACAGTTTAAAAATTTTTGTATAGCTTCACTGAGTTGTAACGGGTCCAGTCCCTTCGCAATAAGAATGGCTACATGAGAATTAGTAAAAAAGAAGTATGCCGGCATAATATCATTCAGAACTGATTTACATTGTCCAACAAAGGTATCATTATTGCTGCCCTTCGTATCAATGGCTACAATGGCATACAATGCAGTTTCTTCCCATCCTGTAAGTTGAAGCTGTCGCTGCGCCGTCACTGTCTGCTCTGTAAACAATAATTTTTTCCAGGCTTCCATGGTTTCATATTCTTCCTGTGTCGATAAAAATAAGGTATAAAGCCATTCCTGCGTAATATCTGCCAATCTTATTTTCCAAGGCATCGTAAATAATGGAAACGCAGCGTTGTTACATACATCTTTAATATGCCTACTTATATCTTCTTTTTGAATATATGCCCCTGTATTGATGATAAGTCCGGCCGCCCCAATACGTATAAGCGCTGCTATGAATTGTTCTAACCATCCTGCTTGTCCATCATTGCCAATTCCTGTCGTAAAAACTAATACATGGGGCTTTAAAAAAGCAGAGTACGATATGTCTTCAGTCACCTGTACCCAGGATACGTCTTGCTTCAAGCCTTCTTCGCCGGCAACAAGAGCTACGCCATAGGCTTGATTGTGATCAACATAGAGTTGAGATAATGACAAGGACATACTATCACCTCGGTAAAAAAGTTAAGTTACATATAGTATATTGTAACTTATTTGTGCTCTCAGCACAAATAAGTCATCTTTTTCTATGTATATTATCCATTGTTTATTTAATCTTTCGTCAATATAATATAAACATAGTATATATATCCCACACAAAGACGTGTCTTCATCAGCGTTTTTGTGTTTTTTTTTAAGGAGGAATTTCTATGTTACGAGATGCATTGCCAAAAATCATTACAAATACTGTTCCAGGTCCTAAAGCTGCTGCCCTTTTAGCCCGCCGGCATCAGGCTGTGCCTGATGCCATTGGCACCATATATCCAACGGTAATCAAACGCGGAGAAGGTGCCATGTTTGAAGATGTGGATGGTAATATTTTCCTTGACTGGGTCGGTGGTGTCGGTGTCCTCAATATTGGGTATTCCCATCCTGAAGTAGTGAAAGCTGTCCAAGAACAAGCCGGAAAATATTTCCATGCAATGGCTAATATCGTCACTCATGAAGGGTATATCGCATTAGCTGAAAAAATCAATGCGATTGCTCCTGTGCGTGGTCGCAAAAGCCGGACCTTTTTTATTAATAGTGGTGCTGAAGCTGATGAAAATGCCGTTAAAATCGCAAAAGCTTACACGAAACGCCCTAACATTATTGTCTTTTCCGGAGCATTCCACGGCCGCACACTCATGACCATGGCCATGACGGCAAAAAAATCATATGCCCTTGGTATGGGACCTTTCCCAGATGGCGTCTATCGTGCTGAATTCCCCTATCTCTATCGTAAACCAGAAGGTGTTACAGATGCTGACGCTCTGGCATATTATTTGAAATCCTTAGAAGAAGTATTCATGTACTCTTCACCAGCAGAATATGTCGCAGCTATTGTCGTCGAACCGCTCCAAGGGGAAGGCGGTTTTATTCCTGCTCCGTTGCCTTGGATCAAAGCATTACGGAAAATATGTGATGACAAGGGCATTCTTCTCATTGCTGACGAAGTACAATCTGGCTGGTGCCGTACAGGCCGTATGTTTGCTACTGACTATTGGAAAGACGCTGGTTGTGAACCTGATATCATCGCTACAGCAAAATCTATCGGCGGTGGGATTCCTCTTGGCGCCGTCGTAGCCAGAGAAGAAATCATGGCTGCTGTCCCCAGCGGCGTCATTGGTGGCACCTTTGGAGGTAATGCACTCGCTTGTGCCGCAGCTCTGAAGGTCATCCAGATCATGGAACGAGATCATTTAGCAGACCGGGCTAATGAAATTGGCCACCGTGTTTGTACTCGCTACGAAAAATGGAAACAAGAATTCGATATCATTGGCGATTATCGTGGTCTAGGAGCCATGATCGGGTTGGAATTTGTCCACACAAAAAAAGATAAAGAACCGTATCCCGAACTAGTCAGCACTATTATTCATGAAGCTTCCCAGCGCGGTCTGATTATGGAAAACTGTGGCGTATACGACAACGTCATTCGTTTTCTTTGTCCCTTAGTGGCAACAGATGCTCAAATTGATGCCGGTTTAGATATCTTAGAATCAATCATTAGAAATAAGGTCCTGTAAGCCTGCTAGTCTGGTAATTTCAATACACTACGACTAAAGAAACGTTAAAAAAACTGAACCGCCTCCCAAAGATTAGCCTTGAAATCTAGCCCTTAAGAGGCGGTCTAATTTTATCCGCTAGTAATCATTGTACCAGTTTTTGTAGTACTTCTGATGTCGTTTTTTCTATATCCATGTGTAAGACTGTATCATTGTCCGCAGCAAAAATAACCGTTCCTTTTATAAAATGGTGCTGCAGAAGCAACGGGAGCCATGTACGATCCCCTTTCCACATCTGATCAAAAGGGATTCTCTCCTGCTGAAACCAATGAGGTTCCATTTCTTCTGTGTCCTGTGGCAATCCGGTATAGGTCCGGAGAAAGTAAATACATCCTACATGATTTAACTCCGGTTGGTTAGAAAATTGGAAATCAAGAAAACCTACAAGACATAGATCCTCTTCTTTTGCTTTAAGTCCCGTTTCTTCCCAAAGTTCACGTATAGCACACTGGGCAAAGGTTTCATTCGCTTCGATTTTACCACCAAAACCATTCCATTTAGCAACACCAAAGCCGCGTTTTTTTCTTCCTAATAACAGACGACCTTGGTCATCAATAGGGAAACAAAGTGTTGTTGGTCTCATTTTTTATTACCATGAAAATATTCATGTTCCTTCGATAATTCATAAAGAATGCTATTGACTGTCCAGGATATATTATTAGGTGTCAGCATGGCTTTTAAAGGAACGTTGCGTAAATGACCGCGACGGATGCCATCGAGAAGCAGATTCACAGCCTGGTTATCAAAGCCGCACAAAATAATCGCTTCTTGCGTGACGCTTGGCACTGAAGCATCATCTTTCACAGCATCATGAGCTTTTGTTTCTTCTGTTTCTTGTTTCATCGCCGCTATTTCATTTATTTCTTCCTCTGTCAGCCCGAGAAGCATCCCGACAGTTTGTGCTTTTTCTTCATCAGAAACTTCTTTGAGTTTAGACTTAGTAAGTAAAGCCAGCAATTTCAACTGTGCTATGCGTTCCGGCGTAAAATTGACAGCTAACATCATTCTATATGCCATAATTATCCTCCTTTAGCAAGATCCTAATACACAACATTCTTCACCTAAAAAAACCGCTGTGGTCGAGGCCACAACGGTTTTCTCATATACATTAAACTAATTCGATGATTACCATCGGAGCTGCATCGCCCTGGCGTACGCCAGTTTTAATAATGCGGGTATAACCGCCTTGACGATCTTTATATTTCGGTGCAATTTCGTCAAACAGCTTTCTTACAACATCTTCATCCATCATGTATGACAATACTTGGCGACGTGCATGGAGATCGCCTTGCTTAGCCAACGTAAGCATTTTATCAGCAATTTTACGGAGTTCCTTTGCTTTTGCTTCTGTTGTTTCAATGCGTTCATGCTGGAATAAAGAGGTAACAATGCTACGCAATAATGCTTTTCGTGCGGAGCTGTCGCGTCCCAACTTTCTATAAGCCATCGTTCATCCTCCTCGAATTATTCTTCGTTGGATTTCAGGTCAAAGCCGTAATCCTTCAACTTTTCAATGATTTCATCTACGGATTTCTTGCCTAAATTACGAATCTTAGACAAGTCATCTTCTGTACGTTCTACCAAATCACCTAAGGTGTAAATGTTAGCACGTTTCAGGCAATTCGATGCACGAACGGAAAGATCCAATACATCGATTTTAACCTGTGTTAAATCTTCACCAGTTTCTTCTTCTTCTTCTTCACCCTCTGCATTAACAAACGGTGGTAATGTACCATTGACATCTTGATCAGAAGCTATTTGCTGGAAATAATTCAAATAACCGATAATAATGGATGCAGCTTTTGCTACAGCATTTTCTGCAGCGATGCTGCCATCGGTCTTAACTTCAAGCGACAACGAATCATAATCCATTTCGTTGCCGACCCGGATATTGCCTACTTCATAATTCGTCCGAACAATAGGGGAGAAAATAGAATCAATAGGAATGACACCTATCATATCTGTATCCCGTTTATTCTTTGTAGACGGAACATACCCTTTGCCGCGTTCAATATGACACTGCAAGTGTATATTCGCATCAGTATCTAATGTAGCAATATGAAGATCCGGGTTCAAAATTTCTATGTCTGAGTTTACGTCGAGATCTTTTGCGGTAAATTCGCATTCACCAGCCACATCGACAGTAATATCGATTTCATCGACGTCTTCGCGTGTGAACTTCATACGAAGCTGTTTAAGGTTCAAGATGATTTCAGAAACATCTTCCCGAACTCCGGGAATCGTCGAGAATTCATGGAGCACGCCATCGATTTTTATGGAAGTGATTGCTACGCCATCCAAAGAAGATAAGAGGACGCGGCGCAAGCTGTTGCCCAATGTGATTCCGTAACCTCTGTCAAGAGGTTCGCATACGAATTTTCCATAGGTTCCGTCGTCGCTTCTATCAACTGGTTTAACTTTAAACTTGTTGTCATCAATCATTAGGAAAATCCTCCCATTCCAGAATCAAAACAACTTGGTCAAAATTATACACGACGACGTTTTGGCGGACGGCAGCCATTATGCGGAATTGGTGTTACATCTTTAATAGAGTTTACTTCTAAGCCTGCTGCCTGCAAAGCACGAATAGCGGCTTCACGACCAGAACCAGGACCTTTAACGAAAACTTCTACCTGACGGAGACCATGTTCCATTGCAGCCTTAGCAGCTTGTTCAGCAGCCATCTGTGCTGCAAACGGAGTGCTCTTACGGGAACCACGGAAACCAAGTCCGCCAGCGCTAGCCCAAGAAAGAGCATTGCCTTTAGCGTCACTAATCGTAACGATAGTATTATTGAAAGTAGAACGAATATGAGCTGCGCCCGATTCTACATGTTTCTTTTCTTTACGTTTTGTGTTTCTAACATTCTTAGCCAAAATCAATTACCTCCTTACTTAAAATATTATTTCTTCTTCCCTGCAATTGCTTTACGCGGGCCTTTACGTGTACGTGCATTTGTCTTAGTGCGCTGTCCCCGAACGGGAAGTCCTGCACGATGACGTTTGCCACGATAGGAGTTAACTTCGATAAGGCGTTTAATATTAAGGGCGCCTTCACGACGAAGTTCACCTTCTACTTTATAATCGGATCCAATGACTTCACGGATTTTCTGTTCTTCATCTTCTGTCAAATCACGAACGCGTGTGTCCGGATTAACCCCTGTCTTCTTCAGAATTTCCTGAGAAGAGGAAAGGCCAATACCGAAAATATAAGTCAAACCAATTTCAACTCGTTTATCGCGTGGTAAATCCACACCGGCTATACGTGCCATCTATTCATCCACCTCCACTCTATTAACCTTGTTTTTGTTTATGTTTTGGGTTTTCACAAATGACCATAACGCGGCCTTTGCGCTTAATGATTTTGCATTTTTCGCAAATCTTTTTAACTGACGGTTTTACCTTCATAATTAACCTCCTGCGTTATCCAATCTTACTTAAAGCGATACGTAATACGACCGCGATTCAGATCATATGGTGTCAATTCCATCGTGACCCGGTCTCCCGGAAGGATACGGATGAAATTCATACGCATTTTCCCTGAAACATGAGCCAGTACAATATGTTCATTTTCTAACTTTACTTTAAACATAGCATTTGGCAATGCTTCAACGACGACGCCTTCTACTTCTATGACATCTTCCTTAGACATGTGTAACCTCCCCTGGTCAATTTTCACTGGCCCGGTTTAATACGGACCGTATCCATTCATTGCTGATTCTCATGGGACCAGCGCTTCCAATGGATACGCTCGTTCCCACTATCTGGAGATGCCGGCAATTTTTTTTCTTCGGCTTATCCAAATTGTACTTTCTACCGTCAGCAATCCATACGTATGAATAATCCAACTTACCGACAACGACATACAAACAATTTCTATCTCTGCCAGCGCTGCTTCTAACGACAGTACCAACAGGAATATTTATATGCTCCTTCATTCTTCATCCGGCAGGGTAAGGATTTCAGGACCGTTATCTGTTATAGCTATAGTATGTTCAAAATGAGCAGCCGGCTTGCCATCACGAGTAACGACAGTCCAACCGTTTTTATTGTTCTGAACAACTTTTTCTGTGCCCATATTGATCATCGGTTCAATGGCTAATACCATACCCGATTCAAGCAATTCTCCATGACCAGCCAGACCATAATTAGGAACTTCCGGATCTTCATGCATATCCGTACCAATTCCATGACCTACATAATCACGGACTACACCATAGCCAAACGATTCAGCATAGGCTTGTACAGCATGACCGATATCACCTAAATAGTTACCCGGTACAGCTTGTTCAATGCCTTTATAGAGGCTTGCTTCAGTCACCTTAATCAGCTGCATTACAGCTGCATCAACATGACCGACAGGAATGGTCACTGTAGAGTCACCGTGATAGCCATCTTTATTTACAACCAAATCAACACTGATTATATCGCCATCTTTTAACTTGCGCCGGCCAGGAATACCATGGACAACTTCATCATTCACGCTGGCGCAAATCGTTGCCGGATACCCATAATAGCCTTTGCAGCTCGGAAAAGCTCCGCAACTGCGGATGTACTCTTCGCACCGCTGGTCCAATTCGCCTGTTGTGATTCCTGGCTTTGCCAGTTTTTTCATCAGGACTAATGCATTGGCTGTGATGCGCCCAGCTGCACGAATATACTCGATTTCCCGTTTAGATTTTAAAATAATCATTCTTATTTACTCTTTTCAAGACTTACAACAATGTCGCTGAATACGGCTTCCATACCTTGTTTCCCATCAACTTCAATATACAAATTGGAATTTTTGTAATAATCAATGAGAGGTTTGGTTTGCGCTGCATACACGCTAAGACGTTTTTTAACTGTTTCCATTTTATCATCGTCGCGCTGATACAATTCGCCACCGCATTTATCGCATACGTCCTTCACCTTAGACGGTTTGAATGTCACATGGTATGTAGCACCACAAGATCTGCAAATTTGGCGGCCTGTAGTCCGTTTGATCAGTTCTTCATCAGGAACTGCAATATTGATGACGCCATCAAGTTTAATGTGCAAATCACTTAATATAGCATCAAGAGATACGGCCTGTGAGGTCGTACGTGGAAATCCATCAAGGATAAATCCTTTTTTGCAATCGTCTTTTGCAAGACGTTCCCTTACGATACCTACAGTCACAGCATCCGGTACAAGCTGACCATTATCCATATATTTTTTGGCTTCCAAACCAAGTGGTGTCTGTTCTTTGACTGCTGAACGGAACATATCCCCTGTGGAAATCTGGGGAATACCATATTTTTCAATCAATCGTTCGGCCTGTGTGCCTTTACCGGCACCCGGAGGGCCCATTAAAAGAATGTACACTCAAACTACCTCCTTATATTATTTCATAAATCCTTGGTACTGTCTATTCAGGACTAAAGATTCTGCCTGCTTTGCCGTGTCGATAGCAACACCAACAACGATAAGCAGCGCCGTACCGCCAAAGTATACGCCTTCAATACCTGTAATCCAACCGATAAAATTCGGCAGAATAGCAATGAATGCTAAGAAAAACGCGCCGGCAAGAGTGATTCTCGTCATAATCTTGTCGATATATAAAGCCGTCGGTGCACCCGGGCGAATCCCCGGAATAAAGCCGCCGTACTTTTGCATGTTTTCCGTAAGCTGCGGAATATTCAGCGAAATGGCTGTATAGAAATAAGTGAAGAACATAATCAGGACCGCATATATAACGGTATTAGACGCCGTTCCCCAAGCAAACCAGCCTGCGATCATCTGTACTGTATCGTTCTGCACGAATTGTGCAATCGTAATTGGAAACATCAATACAGAAGATGCGAAGATGATAGGAATAACGCCCGCCTGGTTGACTTTCAGCGGAATGTGTGTCGAGTGACCGCCATACATCTTGCGGCCGACGATACGTTTTGCATATTGGACGGTAACACGCCGTTGACCTTGTGTCACTTCAATGACTACAACGATCATGAACAGTGCAATAACAACGAACAGTAAGGCCTGGAAAATATTAATTGTCCCAGCCTGAATGTACTTATATACTGTCATGCACCCATTCGGGAAACGCGCTACGATACCCGCAAAGATGATGAGTGAAATGCCATTGCCAATGCCGCCAGCCGTAATCTGATCACCAAGCCACATGAGGAAACACGTGCCTGCTGTCAGAATGATCGATACCATAAGGACCATCGCCCAGGAATTATCGATCAGCGCATTATTGATTTTAAGAGCATAACTCATAGCAAACGCTTGGATGAAACCAAGAAGAACCGTACCATACCGTGTGACTTTTTGTATTTTATCACGGCCGTCTTGATTATCCTTCGCCCACTGTTCAAACGTAGGAACTACTGATGTTAGCAGCTGCATGATGATGGATGCATTGATGTAAGGCGTAATGGACATAGCCAAAACAGAGAACTTACTGAGGGCACCGCCGGAGAACAAGTCCAGCAAACCAAACAAGTTGCCACTGCTAAATAAATTTTCAATAACCGAGGCGTCTACCCCGGGAACCGGGATATGGACGCCCAAGCGGAAGATGATGAACATGATTAAGGTGAAGACTGCCCGTTTCCGGAATTCCGAAACATTAAGGACATTCTGAATGCTTTCTAACACCTTAAATCACCTCAATCTTACCACCGGCTGCTTCTATTTTTTGCTGCGCCGATTTCGTAAAGCCCTGAGCTACGACTGTAAGAGATTTTTCCAATTCGCCATTGCCGAGGATACGGACACCGTCGCAAACATTCTTGAGGATTCCTGCTTCAACTAACGCAACGGGATCAACAGTCGTGCCATTTTCAAACCGATTCAACGTAGCAACGTTGACTTCAGCATACTGTTTAGCCCAAATATTCGTAAAACCGCGTTTAGGAAGCAACCGATACAACGGCATCTGGCCGCCTTCGAATCCAGGACGCTTACCGCCGCCGCTACGAGATAACTGGCCTTTCATGCCTTTACCAGCAGTTTTGCCGTTACCAGAACCAATGCCGCGACCAATACGATTGCGTTTTTTCTTGGAACCAGGAACGATAGTCATTTCATGAAGTTTCAATTCAGCGCACCTCCTTTTTTTTAGATTTCTTCTACTGTTACTAAGTGTTCAACTTTATGAAGCATCCCTTTGATCTGCGGGGTAACTTCTTTTACGACGCTAGAGTTCGTCTTATGAAGGCCAAGAGCAACAACAGTTGCTCTCTGATCACCAGGATAACCTGCCAAGCTGCGAACGAGCGTAACTTTTACTTGAGCCATTTCGTATATCCTCCTTATTAACCGTAAATTTCTTCTACAGTTTTGCCACGGAGTTCAGCGACTTTGTTGACATCCTTTAAACGGCTCAAACCATTAATAGTTGCCTGAACCATATTATTCGGGTTTGAAGAACCGATGGACTTCGTCAGGATGTTTCTAACACCAGCTAATTCCAATACGGCACGGACAGGGCCACCAGCAATAACGCCAGTACCTTCTGCAGCAGGTTTAAGGAAAACCTGGCCTGCGCCGAAGATTCCTGTGATCTGATGAGGTATCGTACCATTCTTTAATGAAATAGTGATTTTATTTTTCTTAGCGTCTTCAACACCTTTACGGATAGCTTCCGGAACTTCGCCGGCTTTGCCTAATCCTGCACCGACTACGCCGTTGCCGTTACCGACAACTACGAGTGCACTGAAGGAAAAACGGCGGCCGCCTTTAACTACCTTAGCTACACGGTTGATGAATACGACATTTTCTTGGAACTCTTGTTCTGCATGGTCAACTTTTGCCATTCGTATTTCCTCCTACTAGAATTTCAAGCCAGCTTCACGGGCTGCATTTGCCAGCGCGGCGATACGGCCATGATAAATATAACCACCACGGTCAAAAACTACTGTTGTAATGCCTTTTTCGATAGCACGTTTGGCCACCAAAGCACCTACCAATTTAGCACCTTCAGCATTACCACCGCTGATATTCTGTTCTTTGATTTCTTTATCCAGAGAGCTGGCGGAAACCAAGGTGATACCCTTCTGGTCATCAATAACCTGGGCATAAATATTTGTAAGGCTGCGGAAAACGTTCAAACGCGGACGTTCAGCCGTGCCGTTGATGTGCTTACGCAAACGCCAATGACGTTTAACGCGGATAGCATTTTTACTGGATTTCAAGGAATTCACTCCTTTCTATAGGTAACTTACGTTATTATTTCTTCGTGCCAGCTTTGCCGGCTTTACGACGAACATGTTCACCAACATAGCGGATACCTTTTCCCTTGTAAGGTTCAGGCAGGCGATAGCCGCGGATTTTTGCAGCAAATTCGCCAACATGTTCATTATTTGCGCCAGAAACAACGATCTGTGTTGCACTGGGGCATTCAACGGTAACACCTTCCGGAGCATCAAGTTCGAGAGGATGGGAAAAACCAAGCGTTAATGCAAGTTTTTTACCTTTCATCTGTGCTCTGTAACCAACACCGACGATTTCCAATTCTTTCTTGAAGCCTGTCGTCACACCTGTTACCATGTTGGCAATCAGGGCACGGGTCAAACCGTGCAGTGAACGATGTTCTTTTTCATCAGACGGACGTTCAACAGTGATGACGTTGTCTGCAATTGTTACCTTCATATCCTGGTGGAGCGTACGGCTAAGTTCGCCCTTCGGGCCTTTTACGGTAATGAACTGGCCATCGAGCTTAACGTCTACGCCTGCCGGGATATCAATAGGCATTCTACCAATACGTGACATATTGACACCTCCAAATTCTACCAGACGTAAGCGATAACTTCGCCGCCCAAACCGAGTTTACGAGCTTTTTTATCGCTCATAACACCTTTGGACGTAGAAATTACTGCAATCCCTAAACCACCAAGAACTCGCGGGAGCTCTTCTTTGCCTGCATATACACGCAAGCCCGGTTTAGAAATTCTTTTGATGCCGGTAATAACTTTTTCTTTATTAGAACCATATTTCAACGTAACTTTCAGCATTTTGCCTTCATTTACGGTTTCATAATTTTTCACGAAGCCTTCTTCTTTAAGGATGTTGAGCACAGCGGCTTTCATCGTCGAAGCAGGCATTTCTACTTTATCGTGATATGCCGAGTTGGCATTGCGGATACGTGTAAGCATATCTGCAATCGGATCGGTCATTGCCATAATCTAAAAACCTCCCTCCATAGAATACGTTACCAGCTGGCTTTTTTAACGCCAGGAATTTGTCCTTTATAAGCCAATTCACGGAATGTAATACGGCTGATGCCGAATTTACGCATATAACCGTGAGGACGGCCGGTTACTTTGCAACGATTGTGCAGACGTACCGGAGATGCATTGGCCGGTAACTGAGAAAGTGCTTCATAGTCGCCTTTTTCCTTTAATTCAGCACGGAGCTTGGCATAGCGGGCAACCATTTTTTCACGTTTCTTTTCACGTTCAAGCATAGATTTCTTTGCCATGTATGTAATCCTCCTAATTATTTTTCAAAAGGCATGCCCATCAGGGTCAGCATGTCACGGCCTTCTTCATCCGTCGCAGCAGTTGTTACGATGGTGATATCCATGCCACGTGCTTTATCGATCTTGTCATATTCGATTTCCGGGAAAATGAGCTGTTCTTTCAAGCCCAATGTATAGTTGCCGCGGCCATCAAAGCCGGTAGCACTAACACCATGGAAGTCGCGAACACGCGGCAGAGCCAGGTTCATCAATTTATCGAGGAATTCATACATGCGTTCGCCACGCAATGTAACTTTGCAACCAAGGTTCATTCCTTCACGGATTTTGAAAGCTGCAATAGATTTCTTAGCTTTAGTGATGATTGGTTTCTGACCGGAAATGATAGTCATGTCGCTTACAGCAGCATCTAAGGCTTTGGCATTTGTAACGGCTTCGCCGACAGCCATGTTGATAACAACTTTCGTAACCTTAGGAAGCTGCATGACGTTTTTATAATTATATTTTTCCTGTAAGCCTTTAACGACTTCAGAAGTATATTTGTCTTTTAATCTGGACACTCTCAAGGCCCTCCCTTCTTATTAGATAGCTTTACCGCTCTTTACGGCTGTACGGATTTTCGTGCCATCAGCTTGTTGTACCATTTTGACGCGAGTTCCTTTACCGCTTTCAGGATCTACCAGCATCACGTTAGAAACATGAATAGCTGCTTCCTTCGTAACGATGCCGCCTTGAGGATTGTTCTGGCTCGGTTTTGTGTGACGCTTAACTTGATTAAGGCCTTCAACGACGACACGGTCTTTTTTTGGCAACGTAGCAATGATTTTGCCTTTTTTGCCTTTGTCCTTACCAGCAATGACGATTACTGTATCGCCTTTTTTAACGTGCATTTTGCCCATTGAGAACACCTCCTCCGATTATAATACTTCCGGAGCCAGGGAGATGATCTTCATGAAATCTTTTTCACGCAATTCTCTGGCAACCGGTCCAAAAATACGAGTTCCTTTGGGGCTTTTATCAGTGTTAATTACGACAGCTGCGTTTTCATCAAAACGGATATACGAACCGTCAACACGGCGTAAACCCTTTTTGCTGCGAACGATAACAGCTTTTACTACGTCGCCCTTCTTGACAACGCCACCGGGTGATGCATCTTTAACAGATGCTGTAATGATATCACCAATGTTGCCATATTTACGATATGAGCCACCCATGACCTGGATGCACAACAACTTTTTAGCACCCGTGTTATCGGCAACATTCACCACAGTTTCTTGCTGAATCATGGTTTAACCTCCTAATAATCGAGCTTATTTTGCTTTTTCAACGATAGTCACAACTCTCCAATGTTTCTGTTTGGACAGGGGACGTGTTTCTTCAATACGTACGATGTCGCCAACATGGCATTCATTGTTTTCATCATGCGCTTTGAATTTAACGGTCGAAATAATTGGTTTTTTATATAACTCATGCTGAGTCTTATATTCTACAGCAACGACGACAGTCTTGTCCATCTTGTCGCTGACAACTTTACCTACGCGGATTTTCCGTTCATTTCTTTCCATCTGTGCCTTTGACCTCCTTTTAGATTCCAAATTATGACGAATTACGCCTGCGCTTTCAGCTCTGCTTCACGCTGTACCGTTTTGATGCGAGCGATTGTCTTTTTGACTTCGCGAATACGCATTGGATTTTCTAATTGGCCGGTCGCATGTTGAAAACGGAGGTTAAACAATTCTTCTTTCAGGCTAACCACCTTTTCGTCCATTTCGGCAGCGCTCAGAGCACGGATTTCTTTAACCTTCATTTTATTCACCACCTAATAATTCGTGACCTTTAACAACAAACTTCGTCTTAATTGGCAATTTATGACCAGCAAGACGCATAGCTTCACGAGCAATTTCTTCGCTAACCCCGCCCATTTCAAAAAGAACGCGGCCCGGTTTTGCTACAGCTACCCAGTATTCCGGAGCACCTTTACCAGAACCCATACGAGTGCCGATCGGTTTTGCTGTTACAGGTTTATCCGGGAAAATCTTAATCCAAACTTTACCGCCACGTTTAATGTAACGGGTCATGGCAATACGAGCTGCTTCGATCTGGCGGTTCGTAATCCATGAAGGTTCAAGAGCCACCAAACCATATTCACCATGAGCTACTTTATTACCGCGATGAGCCATGCCCTTCATACGGCCACGGAACTGTTTGCGGAATTTAACACGTTTTGGAATTAACATTACGCTTCACTCCTTTCGTGTTTCTTCTGCGGAGCCTTCTTAACTTCCGGCAGGATTTCGCCTTTGTAAATCCAGCATTTTACGCCAATGCAACCATAGGTTGTATGTGCTGCTGCAAAGCCATAATCAATATCTGCACGAAGTGTATGCAATGGAATGGAGCCATCACGAATACTTTCACGACGAGCAATTTCAGCACCGCCAAGACGGCCGGAGCACATGATTTTAATACCCTTAGCGCCCATACGCATTGTACGGCCGACGCATTGTTTCATTGCACGGCGGAAACCGATACGGCGTTCGAGCTGGCTGGCAACATTTTCAGCAACAAGTGTTGCATCCAATTCAGCCTGTTTGATTTCAGCGATGTTGACATCTACTGTCTTTGCAGTAAAACGTTTCAACGCTTTTTTAATATCTTCGATACCTGCGCCGCCACGGCCAATGACCATGCCCGGTTTAGCAGTATGGATGATTAATTTGATGCGTTTTGCAGAACGTTCGATTTCAATACGAGAAACGCCTGCAATGTACAATTGTTTCTTTAAGAATTCACGGATTTTTACGTCTTCATTCAGAAGTGTTGCATAATCCTTTTCAGCATACCACTTAGCATCCCAGGGTTTTACAACGCCAACACGAAATCCATGGGCATTTACTTTTTGACCCACTACGTTTCCCTCCTTATGCTCTTTCTTTTACGACTACAGTCACATGACTGGAATGTTTCAGGATTTTGAAAGCCTGTCCACGGCTGCGCGGATGAATACGTTTCATCGTAGAGTCTTGGTCGACGAAGATTTCAGAAACAAATAATTTATCAACGTTCATATCGTTGTTATGTTCCGCATTTGCACAAGCAGAACGCAGGCATTTTTCTATAACCCGTGAACCCACTTTCGGTGTGAATTTCAGGATAGAGAATGCTTCTCCTACGTTTTTGCCCCGAACCAAGTCTGCTACGATTCGGATTTTTCGGGGGGCAATGCGGATATGTTTAGCAATTGCTCTTGCTTCCATCTGTGTTTACCTCCCTTATGCTCCAGTTACTTTTTCAGCCCTGGCATGGCCTTTGAACGTACGGGTAGGAGCAAATTCGCCTAATTTATGACCTACCATATCTTCAGTGATGTAGACAGGTACGTGTTTCCGGCCGTCATGAACCGCAATAGTATGGCCTACAAAGCTAGGCAGGATCATGGATGCACGAGACCATGTTTTTACGACTTTCTTTTCGTTGGCTTCGTTCATAGCATCAATCTTTTTGAGAAGATGCGCTGCTACAAATGGGCCCTTTTTAATGGATCTGGACACTTATTTATCTCCTTTCCACAATCTATTTACGTCTCTTCACAATAAATTTATTGGAAGCTTTTTTAGACTCACGAGTCTTAACGCCATAAGCAGGTTTACCCCACGGAGTAACCGGACGTTTACGACCAACAGGTGCTTTGCCTTCGCCGCCGCCATGAGGATGGTCACACGGATTCATAACAACACCACGGTTGCCAGGACGAATGCCCATCCAACGAGCACGACCAGCTTTACCAATAGTAATATTTTCATAATCCGTATTGCTTACAACGCCGACAGTTGCACGGCATTTAATATGAACCTGACGCAATTCGCCAGAAGGAAGACGAAGTAATGCATAATTTCCTTCTTTAGCCATGAGCTGAGCAGATTCACCGGCAGAACGTACCATTTGTGCGCCTTTGCCGATTTTGAGTTCTACATTATGGACCAGCGTACCAAGGGGAATGTTGCTGAGCGGCAAGCAGTTGCCTACTTTGATATCAGATTCAGGACCGCTATAAATAACGTCTCCGACCTTAAGACCGTTTGGAGCAATAATGTATTTCTTTTCGCCATCTGCATAGAACAGAAGTGCGATGTTGGCAGAGCGGTTCGGATCATATTCGATCGTAGCTACTTTTGCCGGGATATTATCTTTAATGCGTTTGAAATCGATCAAACGGTAACGGCGTTTATGGCCGCCGCCCTGATGGCGGACAGTCATACGGCCGCTTTGATTACGACCGCCCTTGTTATGTATAGAGGTCAACAAGGACTTTTCCGGTTTTGAAGCCGTAATTTCTTCAAATGTCGAAACAGTGATGAAACGGCGGCTGGCGGAAGTCGGTTTAAATGATTTAATGGCCATTTTGGTGCCTCCTCCTTATGTTGTTATTCCTTAAGCTCCTTCAAAGAATTCGATGGTTTCGCCTTCTTGAAGTGTTACGATGGCTTTTTTGTAATCCGGGCGTTTACCGATGTATTTGCCCATGCGTTTAAATTTGCCCATCGTACGAAGAGTTGAGATTTTTTTGACTTTAACGCCAAATACTTTTTCAACAGCTTTACGGATTTCAATCTTGTTGGCATGGAGCGGTACCTTAAATGTATATTTACCATCAGACATCATCATTGTTGTTTTTTCAGTGATGACCGGTTTTAATAAATAATCATGCATATCCATTATGCGAGCACCTCCTCGATCTTAGCTACAGCGCTCTTAGTAACAAACAATTTTGTGTAATGGAGCAAATCAAAAATGTTGATACCTTCACTGGAAACGGCTTTAACACCTTTAATATTGTGTGCGCAGCGAATAGCTACTTCATCATTATCGGTAATGAACAATACTTTTTCGCCAGCAAATTTGAAGTTATTAATGATGTTGACAACTTCTTTTGTTTTCGGGGTTGCCAAGATCATATCATCTAATACAAACAATTCATTTGTATTTACTTTATCGCTCAATGCTGATTTTACAGCAAGACGTCTTGCTTTGCGAGGCATCTTCTGAGCATACGAACGCGGATGGGGACCCCAAATAGTACCACCACCAACCCACAATGGGCTTCTAGTACTGCCTACACGGGCCCGACCGGTTCCCTTCTGTTTCCAAGGTTTACGACCACCACCACGTACTAAGCCTCTGGTTTTTGTGGAATGTGTACCCAAACGTGCATTGGCAAGTTGACGAAGTACAGCTTGTCTCATGACAGCTTCATTCGCTTCAACGCCAAATACGCTATCGTTCAATTCGATTTCACCGGTTTGTGCACCAGTGATATTATACGTGCTTACTTTTGGCATTATATTTATCCTCCTTCCTGTTAACGACTATTAGCGGGGTTTTACCGTATCGCGAATCATAACCAGGCTGCCTTTGGCACCCGGGATACCACCTTTGATCAAGATCAGGTTCTTATCCATGTCTACTTTTACGACAGACAGATGAAGAACTGTTGCCTGATTTCCGCCCATTTGTCCAGGAAGTTTTTTACCTTTGACGACTCTACCGCCGCCGCCACTAACCATAGGTCCGAGAGAACCAGGTTCACGATGGGATTTAGAACCATGAGCCATAGGTCCGCGGTGGAAACCATGACGTTTAATAGTACCGGCAAACCCTTTGCCCTTGCTGGTGCCAATTACGTCGACGAGATCGCCGCTTGCGAAAATATCAGCTGCCAGAGTTTGGCCTGCTGTATAGTCCGGCGTATCTGTCAAACGAAATTCGCGAAGATACTTAACAGGTTTAACGCCTGCTTTGTCGAATTGACCCTTAACGGGCTTTGTCAGATGTTTTTCTTTGATTTCGCCATAGCCAATCTGAATGGAATTGTATCCGTCTGTATCTACTGTCTTTACGCGGACAACTACATTCGGGGAAGCTTCGACGACTGTTACGGGAACGACTGCGCCTTCTTCTGTGAAGATCTGAGTCATACCTAATTTTTTACCCAAAATAGCTTTAGACATAATCGCACCTCCTCCTATAATTTGATTTCAATGTCTACGCCAGCTGGGAGATCGAGTCTCATAAGAGCATCAACAGTTTTGCTAGATGCTTCAAGAATATCGATCAAGCGTTTGTGCGTACGCAATTCAAACTGTTCACGAGAATCCTTGTTTACATGGGGTGAACGAAGAATTGTGAAAATATTTTTTTCCGTCGGAAGTGGAATCGGACCGGATACCATTGCACCGGTACGTTTCGCCGTATCGACGATTTTCGCCGCACTCTGATCCAATGTTTTGTGATCATAAGCCTTAAGGCGAATTCTGATTCTTTCCTGTTTTGCCATTAATTAATTCCTCCTAACGTCCATTTCGATGAATAGACTGCTCCATAGGAGTTTCCCCGCTTCGCAGGCAACATCCTATATCATAGTTAGACGCGTCGCAACAGAACAGACAGAGATATCCTGTTGTCGCGTACTTGTCTATAGTACTACAAAATTCGTTGTCATGCAAGTATTTTTCCCTGTTTTTTCTCAAATTCCACGATACAGTTAATTTATTTAGCATGACATGTATGTCTATATTTCATAGTATGTTTTTAGCTTGCCATATGTGTACGCTGGCACTGCAGCCTTATCTCTGCTATGCCAGCAGGCACTGTCTATAGCATTCGCCCAATCAAAAAACAGCTTGCAAAATGCAAGCTGTTTTTATTATTCTCAACTATGAGACGATATGCTTCGATAGGATTAACCTTCGATTTCAGATACGACACCAGCGCCTACTGTACGGCCGCCTTCGCGGATAGCGAAACGGAGACCTGCTTCAATAGCGATCGGTGTGATCAAGGAAACGTCCATCTTTACGTTATCGCCAGGCATGCACATTTCTGTGCCTTCCGGTAACTGGATAACGCCGGTTACGTCTGTCGTACGGAAGTAGAACTGCGGACGATAGCCGTTGAAGAACGGTGTATGACGGCCGCCTTCATCTTTTGTCAGGACATAGACCTGTGCTTTGAATTTCGTGTGCGGATGAATGGTACCCGGTTTTGCGAGAACCTGGCCACGTTCAACATCTTTACGATCGACGCCACGGAGCAATGCACCGATGTTGTCGCCTGCTTCTGCAAGATCAAGGATCTTACGGAACATTTCAACGCCCGTTACAACTGTATCCGTCGGTTTTTCAGCCAAACCAACGATTTCAACAGCGTCGCCAACTTTGATAGTACCACGTTCGACACGGCCTGTTGCAACTGTGCCACGACCTGTGATGGTGAATACGTCTTCGACAGGCATCAAGAACGGTTTATCCGTCGGACGATCCGGAGTCGGAATATAAGCATCGACAGCGTCCATCAAGTCGAGGATAGATTTTTTAGCATCTTCGTCGCCTTCAAGAGCTTTTAATGCAGAGCCGACAATGATAGGTACATCATCGCCAGGATAATCATAAGAGCTCAGGAGATCACGAACTTCCATTTCAACGAGTTCGATCAGTTCAGGATCGTCGACCTGGTCAGCTTTGTTGAGATATACAACGATAGCCGGTACACCAACCTGGCGAGCCAAGAGGATATGTTCACGAGTCTGCGGCATCGGGCCATCAGCTGCGGATACAACGAGGATAGCGCCATCCATCTGAGCAGCGCCAGTGATCATGTTTTTAACATAGTCAGCATGCCCCGGGCAGTCAACGTGTGCATAATGACGGTTGTCTGTTTCATATTCAACGTGTGCCGTGTTGATTGTAATACCACGTTCACGTTCTTCCGGTGCTTTATCGATATCAGCATAGTCTTCGAATTTAGCATACCCTTTTTCTGCCAATACTTTTGTAATTGCAGCTGTCAAGGTAGTTTTGCCATGATCGACGTGGCCGATAGTACCGATGTTAACATGCGGTTTAGTTCTTTCATAATGTGCTTTTGCCATTGTAATGTTCCTCCAGTATTAATAAAATATTAGCCTTTGTCACTAATGACCTTTTCAGCTACGTTCTTTGGAACTTCTTCGTAGTGATCGAAAGTCATCGTATAAACACCACGACCTTGCGTCTTAGAACGCAAATCCGTTGCATAGCCAAACATTTCAGCCAGCGGTACGAATGCGTTGATATGTTCTGCACCGGAGCGCATTTCCATACCTTCTACACGACCACGGCGGGAGTTCAAGTCGCCGATGACATCGCCCATGTAATCTTCAGGAACGACAACTTCGACTTTTACGTACGGTTCAAGGAGAACCGGATTAGCTTTTCTTGCGCCTTCTTTGAAGCCCATGGAGCCAGCAATCTTAAATGCCATTTCCGAAGAGTCGACATCATGATAAGAGCCATCATATACGATAACTTTGATATCAACCATAGGGAATCCAGCCAAAACGCCTGTTTCCATTGCTTCTTTGACACCAGCTTCAACAGAACCGATGTATTCGCGAGGAATTGCACCACCAACGACTTTGTTTTCGAATTCGAATCCAGCGCCGGCTTCCTGCGGAATGAGTTCCAAATAGCAATCGCCGTATTGGCCACGACCGCCGGACTGACGAACGAAACGACCTTCTTGTTTGACATCCTTACGGATTGTTTCACGATAGGCAACCTGAGGTTTACCAACGTTGCAGTCAACTTTGAATTCACGGGACATACGGTCAACAATGATATCCAAATGAAGTTCGCCCATGCCAGAGATAATGGTCTGTCCTGTTTCAGCATCTGTTTTAACTTTAAATGTAGGATCTTCTTCTGCCAAACGGGCAAGTGCTATACCCATCTTTTCTTGGTCGGCTTTAGTTTTAGGTTCTACAGCAACAGAAATAACCGGATCAGGGAATTCCATTTTTTCAAGTATGATCGGATGTTTTTCATCACAAAGGGTATCGCCTGTTGTCGTATCCTTTAAGCCTACAATAGCGCCAATATCACCGCTGTATGCGATTTGTACTTCTTCGCGGTGGTTAGCGTGCATGCGCAAGATACGGCCAACACGTTCCTTTTTACCCTTAGAGGAATTCAAGACATATGTGCCAGCTTGCAAGGTACCGGAATAAACCCGGAAGAAAGCAAGTTTCCCAACGAAGGGGTCAGCCATGATCTTAAATGCCAAGGCAGACAAAGGTTCACTATCATCTGCTTCACGATGAGCTTCTTCTCCTGTATCCGGGTCAGTACCCATAACCGGAGGAATATCAAGCGGCGACGGCATGTAGTCGATGACCGCATCGAGAAGCATTTGAATCCCTTTGTTCTTATAAGCAGATCCGCAAAGTACTGGGAACATTTTATTCGTTACGACAGCTGCACGGATAGCTTTTTTGATTTCATCGATTGTGAGTTCTTCACCATCGAGATATTTCATCATAAGATCGTCGCTTGTTTCACAAACAGCTTCGATCAAAATCTGATGATATTTTTCAGCTTCTTCTTTCATATCGTCAGGAATATCGACGATTTCGATTTCCTTACCGAGTACATCATCATATACTTCTGCTTTCATCGTAAGCAAATCAATGATGCCGCGGAAAGTCGTTTCAGCGCCAATAGGAAGCTGTATTGCAACAGCATTAGCCTGCAGGCGGTCTTTCATCATCTGAACGCAGTTCAGGAAATCCGCACCTGTCGTATCCATCTTATTGACGAAAGCAATACGTGGTACATGATAGGTTTCTGCCTGACGCCATACGGTTTCAGACTGCGGTTCAACGCCGCCTTTTGCGGAGAATACAGCAACAGAGCCATCAAGTACACGCAGAGAACGTTCAACTTCTACTGTAAAGTCAACGTGCCCCGGAGTATCTATGATGTTGACACGGTATCCCTTCCAATGGGCTGTCGTAGCAGCCGATGTAATGGTGATACCGCGTTCTTGTTCTTGTGCCATCCAGTCCATGGTAGCTGCACCATCATGAACTTCGCCGATCTTATGGACGCGGCCGGTGTAGAACAAGATACGTTCTGTTGTAGTGGTTTTACCAGCATCGATGTGAGCCATGATGCCAATATTTCTCGTTTTTTCCAAAGAAAATTCTCTTGGCACGGTTTTTTCCACTCCTCAATAAATAAACTTAAATTACCAGCGATAATGTGCGAATGCTTTATTAGCTTCTGCCATCTTATGGGTATCTTCTTTCTTCTTAACAGAAGCACCGGTATTGTTGAAGGCATCCATCAATTCGGCGGCAAGTTTTTCCTTCATCGTACGTTCACCACGTTTACGAGCATAGCCTACAGTCCAACGGATACCGAGGGAGAGACGACGATCTGCGCGTACTTCGACAGGAACCTGGTAGTTAGCACCGCCAACACGGCGTGCGCGAACTTCCAATACAGGCATAACATTGTTGAGTGCCTGTTCAAAAACTTCCAAAGGATCTTTATTCATTTTAGAACGGATAATGTCGAATGCATCATAAACGATACTTTCTGCGACACCTTTCTTACCGTCCAGCATAACTTTGTTAATGAAGCGCGTTACCAATTTCGAATGATATACCGGATCCGGCAACACATCACGCTTCGGCACTGGGCCTTTTCTTGGCATGTCTAATTCCTCCTTTTATATGCATGTCATCATGTTCATCTTACAAGGCAATATTATTTGCCCTTCTTAGCGCCGTATTTAGAACGGGACTGCTGACGATCAGATACGCCAGCTGTATCCAAGGCACCGCGAACGATATGATAACGTACACCAGGAAGGTCTTTGACACGACCGCCTCTGATTAATACAACACTGTGTTCCTGTAAATTGTGACCAATGCCGGGAATATACGCTGTTACTTCGATAGAGTTAGTCAGGCGTACACGGGCAACTTTACGCAAAGCAGAGTTAGGTTTTTTCGGTGTAGCTGTATACACACGAGTGCAAACTCCACGTTTCTGCGGGCAGTTTTTCAAAGCCGGTGCGTTAGATTTAACGATAGAATCCTGACGTCCTTTACGAACCAATTGGCTGATTGTTGGCATTTGGACACCTCCTCTCCAAACAATTAGATTTATAATGTAATCATCAACGGGCAACGTACCCATAAGATGATATTACCGAAAATTATTTAAGCAGACCCACAGCAGCAGCCTTCACTTTAATGTGACAAGCCAGCCCGAGTTCCATCATGAGATATCCTCTGTCTACGGGAATGCCGGCGCCTTCGGCAAATGCAATCAATGGCGCGACGACCTGTTCGTCGCAATCTTTAGCAACATACAGGTATGTGACCTCGTTTCGTTTCATCGCTTTAAGCGTCTGCTTTGCCCCAACAGTTTTACGGACACTGCTAGCTAATTCCAAGCTCACGAAACCTCACTCCTAACACTTACAAATTGGACGCAATGCAACCACTGCGACACTTAGATATTTTAGCATTACACCTTACAGATGTCAATGGATTTTTCGTAAAAACTGCGTAACTAAGACATTTATTATTACACTGCACCCGGTGTATCTATTTGATTTGAAATATCTGTTTAAAAAAAATCAGCTGACAGGAACATCTCCCTGTCAGCTGATCTTATAATAATTGTATCTATTCTGGTTCAGCTACTGCTGTTTCTTCAAGTTTTTCGCCCTTATCATCAAGAAGATTGCCGTCTGTATCTTCATAAGAAATCGAAGGCACACATTTAACGACTTTTACTTTGCGGTAACGGCTCATACCGGTACCAGCTGGAATCAACTTGCCAATAATGACATTTTCCTTAAGACCCAGGAGCGGATCGACCTTGCCTTTAATAGCTGCATCAGTCAGGACACGGGTTGTTTCCTGGAAAGAAGCGGCTGACAGGAACGAATCTGTCGCTAACGCGGCTTTTGTTATCCCCAACAACATAGGTTTGCCAATAGCCTTTTTCCCATGATTGGCTTCAATGCGATGATTGGTGTCTTCAAAAATATTGACATCAACATAATCGCCAGGAAGCATATCAGCATCACCAGCATCTTCGATTTTCATCTTACGAAGCATCTGTCGTACGATAACTTCAATATGTTTATCGTTGATACCAACGCCCTGAGATTTGTAAACTTTTTGTACTTCGTAAACGAGGTACCGTTGCGTAGCTTCGACACCAAGAATCCGTAAAATATCATGAGGATTAATAGAGCCTGATGTAATGCGGGCACCTGTCTTAATAACATCGCCTTCATGAACGACCAGATGTGAACCATACGGGATGGTATAGCTTCGTTCTTCCCCATCGGCATTGACCACATGGACGATATGGATATCGTGATGATCTTCTTTTTCCGTAATCGTAACGGTCCCGGCAATTTCAGTGATGATCGCATTGCCCTTTGGTTTACGTGCTTCAAACAATTCTTCGACACGAGGAAGACCTTGTGTAATATCGCCAGCAGATGCAACACCGCCTGTATGGAATGTACGCATTGTCAGCTGTGTACCCGGTTCACCAATGGACTGCGCCGCAATGGTACCAACGGATTCACCGACATTAACTTTTCCGCCTGTACCTAAATCACGACCATAGCATTTAGCACAAACACCATAACGGCTGTGACAGGTAAGAACGGAACGGATGCGTACCTTCTTATAATACTTAGCAACTTCTTTCGCCTGGTCAGCCATGATTTCATCATTTAATGCAACAATGACGTCACCTGTATCAGGATTTACCAGTGTTTCAGCAGCTGTACGACCTTCGATACGATCTTCCAACGGTTCAATGACACCATTACCTTCGACAATAGCCGTGACTTCAACACCACGAATATCGTTGTTGCGAACCTTTACTTCCGTCACATCACTATGCAGGATGTGTTCAATAGCGTCTTCTGTCAGCGGTGTCCCAGCCTGGCAAATTTCGACGCCATTTGAATCGATAACGTCTGTTTCAATGGTCTTGCCCAGCATGTTATCGACCATTGATTTACGGATAGCTTCGCGGAAGCCTTCTTCTGGCGCACCAAGGGATACCGTTTCAATGACATTCGTATGATTCATATCATCATTAATATCCATCTGGCTGCCCCGCAAGTAAAGTTTCGGGATTTCATGTTCAATAACCGTATCCATATCTTCATTCGTAAGCAAATGATCTGCTTCAAAAACAACTTCACCGGTTTCCGGATCTGCTATATCACGAACTAAGACACGGCCTATCAATTTATCTCGCAACAAATTAACTGCCTGACGGCACGAGCTTGCTAAACGAGCCCGTTCGCGCACGAGATCGATACCAAATACATCACAATCTTCTTCACGGACAATGACATCTTGGGATACGTCGACCAAACGGCGTGTCAAATAACCAGAGTCAGCTGTACGCAATGCCGTATCAGCCAACCCTTTACGAGCACCATGACTGGATGTAAAGTAATCCAATACAGACAAGCCTTCGCGGAAGTTGGCCTTGATTGGCAAGTCGATGATCCGTCCTGACGGATCGGCCATCAACCCACGCATACCAGCAACCTGACGAATCTGTTGTTTATTACCACGAGCACCGGAATCTGCCATCATAAAGATAGAATTGAAAGGATCCATATTATCCATCATGGCTTCTGTTACATCATCAGTGGCTTTTTCCCACAACGCACAGGTCTTGCGGTACCGTTCATCTTCTGTAATGATACCACGCTGATACATTCTGGTAACGTTTTGGACTTGCTTATCCGTAGCATTGAGTATTCCCCATTTTTCCGAAGGAATCTGAATGTCTGAAATAGCGATAGACATACCTGCCTGACGAGCATAATGATAGCCGATAGCCTTAATGCGGTCCAATAATTCTGCTGTCTTCGTATTGCCGACAAGATGGAAACAAGCATCAACAAGCTTGCCGATCTGCTTTTTGTTCATAAGAACACCTAAGCAGTCTACATCGACATAGTCACGACCTTTTTTGAATTCGGCAACTTCTGCTTTATCTATTTTATGCGATGGCAATGGCCGTGTAGCTAATAGGTCGATACCAAATTTTTCTTTTATAGCACTGAATCCATAATCATGGATTGCACCATTTTCTCTGATTTTAATGAGATGCGTCGAATCGATGACATTATGTTCATACGCATAAACTGTATCTTGCGGATCATCGAAGACCATGATTTTATCTGTATGATACAGACGCAATGGTTCATAGATCTGATAGTTATACAACAGTTTTCCTGCTGTCGTTTCAATGCGGCCATGATCAGGAATGCGAACTTTAATAATCGCTTCGATATCGATTGCTTTCGCATCATATGCCAACATAACTTCATCATAGTCAGAGAATACTTTGCCTTCACCTTTGGCCCCTGGTTTGACTAATGTCAAATAGTATGCGCCCAAAACCATATCCTGCGTCGGTACGGCAACTGGTTTACCATCTTTAGGTGCCAAAATATTATGAGCTGACAACATGAGCGTACGAGCTTCTGACTGAGCTTCTACAGACAACGGCAAATGGCAAGCCATCTGGTCACCATCAAAGTCAGCATTAAAAGCGGTACAGACCAACGGATGCAATTTGATAGCCCGGCCTTCCCAAAGGATCGGTTCGAAGGCCTGGATACCCAAGCGATGCAGTGTCGGTGCACGGTTCAACAATACTGGATGTTCTTTGATGACATCTTCCAAAACATCCCATACTTCATTGCTGACACGTTCTACTTTTTTCTTAGCATTTTTAATATTAGTCGCAATTCCCTTTTCGACTAATTTTTTCATGACAAACGGTTTGAACAGTTCAAGTGCCATTTCTTTCGGCAGCCCGCATTGATGCATCTTTAATTCCGGTCCTACAACAATAACGGAACGGCCAGAATAATCGACACGTTTACCTAACAAGTTCTGGCGGAAACGACCTTGTTTACCTTTGAGCATATCCGAAAGGGATTTCAACGGACGATTTCCCGGACCAGTAACAGGACGGCCACGGCGACCATTATCAATGAGCGCATCAACTGCTTCCTGCAACATACGTTTTTCATTACGTACGATAATATCAGGCGCACCTAATTCAAGAAGACGGCTCAGACGGTTATTACGGTTGATGACACGACGATACAGATCATTTAAATCAGAGGTTGCAAAACGACCACCATCAAGCTGTACCATTGGTCGTAATTCCGGCGGGATGACCGGAATCACATCCATTACCATCCATTCTGGTTTATTACCAGAATGGCGGAATGCTTCTACGACTTCCAGTCGGCGAATCGCACGAACACGACGCTGACCAGAAGAATCGCGAAGTTCTTCTCGCAAATCTTTATCAAGTTTTTCCAGATCCAGTCCCTGTAAAAGTTCCTTAACAGCAGCAGCACCCATACCAACACGGAATTTATCGCCATACATATCTAAATATTGACGATATTCCGATTCAGTCAGTAACTGTTGTTTTGCCAAAGGCGTATCACCCGGATCCAGCACTATATAGGAAGCAAAGTACAATACCTTTTCCAACGAACGGGGAGAGATATCGAGGATTAAGCCCATACGGCTGGGGATACCTTTGAAATACCAAATATGAGAAACCGGTGTAGCCAATTGAATATGGCCCATTCGTTCACGACGGACTTTGGCACGTGTAACTTCAACACCGCAGCGATCACAAACAACGCCTTTATAACGAATGCGTTTATATTTGCCGCAATGGCATTCCCAGTCTTTTGTCGGGCCAAAAATGCGTTCGCAAAATAAGCCGTCCCGTTCCGGTTTCAATGTACGATAATTGATTGTTTCCGGTTTCTTGACTTCACCATGTGACCATTCCAAAATCTTTTCCGGAGAAGCCAGGCCAATCCGCATTGAATCAAATTCGTTCACATCAAGCACATATACCGCTCCCTTCTATTTATACCTATTCATCTTCGTTTTTCCCATCAGCATCTTCACTTTCAGCTTTAGCTTCCGCTAACGCTTCATAGCTCATTTCATTGCTGATAAGATCATCTTCATTGCCATTGGCAACAGGTTCTTTTTCAACCTCGCTGTCATCATTATCTTCTTTTGTTTCATCGGTTTCAGCAGATTCATCCGCTGCAGCTGGCTGTGCTCCTTCAGGAACATTATCGCCTTCCATAACGCGGCGCAATTCATCTTGCTGTTCCGGTTCGACTTCATCTTCATCATCCAATTCTTTAATGACGACTTCTTCCCCGTCTTCATTGAGGATCTGGACATCCAAACCAATGGCCTGCAATTCCTTCAGCAATACTTTAAAGGATTCCGGTACACCTGGTTCTGGTATATTTTCACCTTTGACGATTTTTTCATAGGCTTTGACACGTCCTACTACATCGTCAGACTTGACGGTCAGCATTTCCTGAAGAGTATATGCCGCACCGTAGGCTTCCAAAGCCCAAACTTCCATTTCACCAAAACGCTGGCCGCCGAACTGTGCTTTACCACCAAGCGGCTGTTGCGTAACCAAGGAATACGGGCCAGTCGAACGAGCATGGATTTTATCATCGACCAAATGATGAAGCTTCAAGAAGTAGGTGTATCCTACCGTAACCCGGCGATCCATCGGTTCACCTGTACGTCCATCATAGAGTACGGATTTGCCATCTTCCGGAAGACCTGCAATTTTCAAGGCTTCAAAAACATCTTCTGCCTGCGCACCATCAAATACCGGTGTCGCAATGTGTATACCGGCTTTATCCGGCTTAGGCATGCCATACTTATCAAAATCATACCCAGCCTGGCGGAGCTTATCTTCTAATTCAGGATCTTTATCTTTAATAAGGACGCCGAATTCATGCATGGCCCAGCCTAAATGAGTTTCCAATATCTGTCCGATATTCATACGAGATGGTACACCTAACGGATTCAAAACGATTTGGACTGGTGTGCCATCTGGCAGGAACGGCATATCTTCCTGACGCATAACGCGGGAAACGACGCCTTTATTGCCATGACGACCAGACATTTTATCGCCTTCATGAATCTTACGTTTTTGTGCAATATATACACGAACAAGATGATTTACGCCAGGCGGCAGTTCATCGTTGTTTTCGCGGGAGAAAATACGAACGTTAACAACTTTGCCAGATTCCCCATGAGGCACGCGCAATGATGTATCACGCACTTCTCGTTCTTTGTCTCCAAAAATAGCCCGCAAGAGACGTTCTTCCGGAGTCAGTTCGGTTTCGCCTTTAGGTGTAACCTTGCCAACCAAGACATCGCCTGGGAAGACATCGGCACCAATCATGATAATACCGTTTTCATCAAGGTTTTTCGTGCTATCTTCACTAACATTAGGGATTTCACGAGTGATTTCTTCAGAACCCAGTTTTGTATCACGAGCATCGCATTCATATTCTTCAATATGAATCGATGTATACAGATCATGTTTAGGCAAATCTTCACTAAGAAGAACAGCATCTTCATAGTTATAGCCTTCCCACGGCATGTATGCAACGAGTATATTATATCCTAATGCTAATTCGCCGCCATCCGTAGCCATACCATCTGCCAATACCTGACCTGCTTCTACTATATCGTGTTTATAAACAATCGGACGCTGATTGATACAGGTGCTTTGATTCGACCGAACAAATTTAATCAAATGATATGTATCGACAGCACCTGTATCTGTTGTGACCTGAATCGTATCGCCTGTGACATGCGTAACTTCGCCGCTATGTTTTGCCAAAATGCAGACACCAGAGTCACATGCAGCTTTGTATTCCATCCCGGTCCCAACAAGAGGCGCCTGTGTGCGCAAGAGCGGCACAGCCTGACGCTGCATGTTAGCACCCATAAGTGCACGGTTAGCATCATCATTTTCCAAGAACGGAATCATCGACGTCCCTACAGAAACCACTTCCTTAGGTGATACGTCCATGTAATCGACCCGTTCTGCTCTGAATTCACGCGTATCTTCACCATGACGGCACGCAACACGTTCATGTTCAAAATGGCCATCTTCCGTCAATGGTTCATTAGCCTGCGCAATAATATATTGTTCTTCTTCATCAGCTGTAATGTAATGGACTTCGCTCGTAACGATGTGCGTTTCTTTATTAACCAATCGATATGGCGCTTCAATGAAACCAAATTCATTTACTTTACCAAAGCAAGCCAGCGATGAAATAAGTCCTATGTTCGGGCCTTCCGGTGTTTCTACAGGGCACATGCGGCCATAGTGAGAATGATGCACGTCACGTACTTCAAACCCAGCCCGTTCACGAGACAAGCCGCCAGGACCAAGGGCACTCAACCGACGTTTATGTGTCAATTCCGCTAACGGATTGGTCTGATCCATGAACTGGGACAACTGGCTGGAACCAAAGAATTCTTTAATTGCAGCGACAACCGGGCGGATATTGATGAGGACCTGCGGCGTGATACTTTCTGTATCCTGAATAGTCATGCGTTCACGGACAACCCGTTCCATTCGGGTCAGGCCAATACGAAACTGATTCTGAAGCAATTCACCGACACAGCGCAATCGACGATTCCCTAAATGGTCGATATCATCGATTGTACCAAACCCATCCATAAGATTTAATAAGTAGTCGATATGCGCAATAATATCTTCTTTCGTGATCGTCCGATGTTCATAAGGAAGATTACTATTGTTACAAATGATTTTGTATATGGAGCTATCCGGCTTTTCTACAAAAGCAACTGCCAGGCCGTCACCACTGAATACGCCGCTTTCCTTTATTTTAGCAACTTCAGCAGCACCTATTTCAGTATGCGCATCCACTACGACTTCACCTGTTTCCGGATTGACGATTGGTTCATGCAGTGTCAATCCAAACAAGCGCCGTTCCCAACCGAGCTTTTTAGCAGCTTTATAACGACCGACACGAGCCATATCATAGCGGCGCGGATCGAAGAAAAGACCTTCAAAAAGGTTCCGAGCGCTTTCTACTGTCGGCGGTTCACCAGGACGCAACTTCTTATATATTTCAACAAGGGCTTCTTCCTGCGATTCTGTTGTATCTTTTTCAAACGTAGCCTTGAGTCGTTTATCATCAAAGAACAAGTCGAGGATGTCAGCATTACCAGACCACCCTAATGCACGAATAAGAACGGTCACAGGGATTTTACGATTGCGGTCTATACGCGCATATACAATATCATTAGCATCAGTTTCTAATTCGATCCAAGCACCACGATTAGGAATAACGGTCGAACTATAAAGCCGAACGCCCATCGGGTCGATTTCCCGGCCATAATATACACCTGGCGAACGAACAAGCTGACTGACAATAACACGTTCTGCCCCATTTATAATGAATGTACCTGTATCCGTAATCAGCGGGAAATCTCCCATGAATACTTCCTGTTCCTTAAGTTCACCTGTTTCATGATTATCAAGGCGGATTTGGACACGGAGCGGTGCGGCATAGGTAGTATCCCGTTCCTTACATTCACGGATGTCATATTTCGGTTCCCCTAATTTAAAATTTTCAAAGGACAAGGACAAATTACCCGATGCGTCTTCAATAGGAGAAATGTCTCTGAATATATCCTTTAACCCTTTTTCAAGGAACCATTCGTAAGATTTGTTTTGCAAATCCAACAAATGAGGCATCTTCAAGACCTCGTTAATCTTAGCATACGTGTATCGTGTCCTTTTCCCTACTTGTACAGGTTTGAACATGCTGATTCTTCACCCCTTATAAAAAGTAACCCATTATGATAGCGTAGTAAAAGCCTTACATAAAGCGACAAAAAAGCAAGGCTCTCTATCAAACGTGAACCTTGCCTAATTTTTTGCTCTCGGAAGCTCTTCCTCCATATATCCATAATATCAATTATAGTAATTGAACATTTTGCAATGAGTAATTATATCACAAAGGATAACTCCCGTCAAGTATTTAGTTTTTAAATTTTTACTGCGCATGCACCCTGGCTAAGGTATATTTTTTCTTCCCTTTGCGGACGATAACATATTTGCCATTCGAATTTTTATGTGGTTTAACGATTTCATCAACAGACTGAACTTTAATCCCGTTAATAGTAACAGCTCCATTATTCACATCTTCGCGAGCTTGCCGTTTGGATTTGTAAATCGTCGAATTGATGAGCCAATTCACCACATCCTGTTCTGTATCATCCACGTCCACTGTCGGCATTTTGCCAAAAGCTTGTTCCAATTCATGCTCCGTAAGTTCAGCAATGCTGCCATGATACAATGCGTCCGTAATGTTTTGTGCTTCTTTTAAAGCTTCATCACTATGGACAAACCGGGTCACTTCTTCAGCCAGCCGGCGTTGTGCCAACCGTTTTTCCGGTTCATTTTTAACTGACTCAGCCAAGGACGTAATCTCATCCTGGCTCAGGAAGGTAAAATATTTCAAATATTTGATGACATCAGCGTCATCCTGATTTAACCAAAATTGATAGAATTCAAAAGGCGAGGTCTTTTCCGGATCCAGCCATATAGCTCCGCCAGCAGTTTTACCGAATTTCGTACCATCCGATTTCAGCATAAGCGGAATCGTCATTCCGTAAACTTCTGCATCACTGCCACGCATTTTATGGATCATATCAATTCCGGCCGTAATATTGCCCCATTGATCGGCACCGCCTATTTGGAGTTGAACATCATTATGAGTATACAAGTGTTCAAAATCAATTGACTGAAGAATCTGGTAAGCAAATTCAGTAAATGAAATCCCATCTTCCAACCGGCTGGCAACAACTTCTTTAGCCAGCATAATATTAATACTGAATAATTTGCCATAATCACGCAGGAAGTTGAGCAAGTCAATTTTGCTCAGCCAGTCATAATTATTTACAAAGGAAATATTCGTTTCATCTCCAAAAAGATGGCGAAATTGAGCCTTCAGCTTTTCAGCGTTATCATGAATTTTGTCGATAGTCTGCAACTGCCGTTCCGTCTTACGGCCACTGGGATCACCAATAACACCAGTACCGCCACCAATAACGACATAGGGATGATGCCCTTCCATAGCAAATCGTTTCAACATCATAAAAGGAATCAAGTGACCAATATGCATACTGTCGCCTGTAGGGTCAACACCGCAATAGAGGGAAATGCTCTTATCTTCTGTTAATTTACGTAATCCTTCTTCATCTGTCATTTGGTTAACGGCGCCGCGCCACGACAATTCATCAATAATATTCATCAAACCTGCTCCTTTTTCTCATAAATTATTTGTATGTTTTATTTATTATACCCATCGTTCCCGATCCCGTCAATTCAAACCAGGAACTCATGCGTCATCCCCTAGCTGTTCCATGATGAGTCCTCGGCGATACGCATCAAGCAATGCCTTCAAATCATTGATCATCTGTTTAATGCGTTTACCATTATCAGTATCACCGATCATGACACGTTTAGGTTCTAATTCGACCTGTGTCGTTTCTGAATCGATGTCGGCATTAGTCATCAATACATAATATACATCTTTAAAGGGATAGTGTGCCTTAATACGCATGCCGTGGGAATTGAAAATAAGTGTATATCCGGCAATTCCTGTCGACCCCTGATAGGCTTTACAAAAACCTCCATCAATGCAAATTTCCTTCCCTTCTGCACGAATAGGGCTTTCACCTTTTTTAACCTTTACCGGTGTATGCCCGTTAATGATGTGGGACTGTGGCGAATCAATGCCAAATTCATGAAGGATCTTAATGCACTCTTCTTTATCTCGGTTCAACCGATAATAGGAGTTTTGCGGTTCCTTCCAAGTCTCTTTATCTACGATATAGCTTCGTTCAAAAGTCTTGACAACACGTCCAGACACAGGCGAATCAACACCGCACCACATGTACCACATATAATCCAGACTATCTGTATCTCTATCGTCAAAAGCTTTGCGGGCCATACGGTCTGCCATATCCATAAACGCCTTCCCTTTATAGGGACGGCCATTAAAATAGATTTCCCTGAAACTGCCGTCCTCATTCAACGGTAAGCCGCCATGAAATAACAGGTTGTTATTACAGCTGCGATACAATGAACCATGACTATAAAGAAAACGCATATGGCGCTGCAATCGTTCGCTTTCCAAGAATTCCGTCCGGATATCCGCCATAATACGATGCTCTTCTTGTGATAACGTGTACGGGTCCAAGGGATCCACTGTCGGGAAGTCTGTCGTCGTCAAGGCATAGGCTTTGCCCTCTAACGTAATCGTCCCTGTCTTACTATCAATTTTATGGAATAAAAGACGATCATCCATATTATATTCAGGATGACGGAAAATGACCTGTCCCTCTAATTTTGATAAAATAACATTAATCGCTTTTACCATCGGTTCGATTCCGTCATCATCATGGTACTTTTCCAATGCAAAAAGTGCCAGCGGACGCAAACTGATGCCATATCCACTTTCTAATATTTCCATATTATGATAACGGATATTATTACGCAATACATTAGCAATACAAGCATCACTGCCAGCAGCGGCTCCCATCCACAGGACATCATGATTGCCCCACTGGATATCTAATGAATGATGATGCATAAGGTTATCCATAATCTTATCTGCATGAGGACCACGGTCATAAATATCTCCGATAATATGCAGATGATCCACTGCCAGCCGTTTGATCAAATCTGCCAGCGCACAGATAAATGCCCGCGTACTGCCTGTTTCTAAAATAGTGTCGAATATTTTAGAATGATATACATGTCGATTTTTATCTTCATCAGGCTGCGCATGCAATAATTCATCAATAACAAATCGAAATACCGGTGGCATTGCTTTACGCACTTTTGAACGGGTATATTTCGATGATAATAACTTCGCCAGACGAATCATATGATGTAAGGTGGTCCTGGCCCATTTATCTGTTATTTTACCATGTCGTTTCAACAGATTTAATTTTTCATTAGGATAATAAATAAGGGTCAGTAAATCGTCCCGTTCTTGCGGCGTCATGGAATTAGCAAAAATCATTTCTACTTTCTCACGAATAACGCCAGCACAATTATTCAAAATATGATAAAAGGCCTCATATTCTCCATGAAGGTCACTCATGAAATGCTCTGTCCCCTTAGGCAGATTAATGATTGCCTGTAAATTTATGATTTCCGTAAAGGTTGCAGCCTGTGTGGGATATTCTTTCGACAATAATTCAAGATAGCGCAAGTATTGATCCGAGTTCGTACGGCAGGATTCCGTCATGTATATATACCTCTTTTCTTTTATAGTATGCAGAACACTCTCCTTGATGTTTCTATTGTACACTTTATTTATTATGATGACTAGAGAAAAAACGCGGCTTCTATCTCTTGGCAGCATGTTAAAGATTTCAAAACGATATACTTATTTTCTAATTATGCGTATTTTGGATGTGTCAAATAAATATTAGGAATATTGCAATTCAATCGTTTAATTTTCTTGCGTCATTTTGTGTGTAGCCTTTATTTTTAACGGGCATACACTAATTGTTAATACTTTCTTTCTATACATAAAATAAATTTTCAAAATACGTTATTTGCAAACAAGAAAAAAGATGTTATGATGTGAGTACAGAAAGCAGTTCTGGGTATTCAAAAATTTTTAATGAGGTGATTGGTAATGAATAAGTATCTTGCATCTGTAATTGAAAACGTGAAAACGAAACATGCAAATGAACCAGAATTCGTTCAGACCGTCGAAGAAGTATTGACTTCGTTGGAACCGGTTGTAGAAAAACATCCGGAATACGAAAAATTCGATTTACTGAATCGATTGGTTGAACCGGAACGTCAGTTTACATTCCGTGTAGTTTGGCAGGATGATAAAGGGGAATATCATACGAACACAGGCTACCGCTTCCAGTTTAATGGCGCTATTGGGCCATATAAAGGCGGACTTCGTTTCCAGAAGAACGTATACTCCGGCATCATTAAATTCTTAGGCTTCGAACAGATCTTCAAAAACGCATTGACCGGCCTTCCTATTGGCGGTGCTAAAGGCGGTTCTGACTTTGATCCGACAGGCAAATCCGATGCTGAAATCATGCGCTTCTGCCAAAGCTTCATGCAGGCCTTGTATCGTTATATCGGTCCTGATATCGACGTACCGGCTGGTGATATGGGCGTTGGCGGCCGTGAAATCGGTTTCCTCTTTGGTGAATATCGTCGCTTGAAAGGCTGCTTTGAAAACGGCGTCCTCACAGGCAAAGGCTTCAGCTACGGCGGTTCCCGCATTCGTCCGGAAGCAACAGGCTACGGCGCTGTATATTATCTTGAAAACGTCTTGAAAGATGACGGCCAGGATATTAAAGGCAAAACAATCGCAGCTGCTGGCTTTGGTAACGTATGCTGGGGCATCTGCAAAAAAGCGGCTGAACTCGGTGCTAAAGTTGTTACGTTGTCCGGTCCGGATGGCTATATTTACGATCCCGATGGTGTCGTAACAGAAGAAAAGATCAACTATATGCTCGAAATGCGTGATAGCGGCCGTAACCGTGTACAAGATTACGCTGATAAATTCGGCGTACAATTCTTCCCTGGCAAAAAACCTTGGGGTCAGAAAGTTGATATCATTATGCCGTCTGCTATGCAGAACGACGTTCACATGGAAGAAGCAAAAGAAATCGTTGCTAACCACGTCCGTTACTACATCGAAGTTGCCAATATGCCGACGACCAATGATGCATTACAGTTCCTGAACAGCCAGAAAGACATGATCGTAGCTCCGTCCAAAGCAGTTAATGCCGGCGGTGTTGCTACATCAGCACTTGAAATGGCACAAAACAGTGAACGACTCGTTTGGACTGCTGAAGAAGTTGATAAACAACTCCATCAGATCATGAATACGATTTACACGAACTGCAAAGAAGCTTCTGCTCGCAATGGCTTAGGCTACAACCTCGTTGCTGGTGCTAACATCGCTGGTTTCGAACGCGTTGCTGATGCTATGCTGGCACAGGGCGTATTCTAATACATAATCACCCACAACTGCCTATGATTTCATAGGTATATAAAAAAAAGGTACTCCTGATAATGAAGGTACATCCTAATGACTTATCAGGATGTACCTTTTTTTATTGTCTTATAACAAAAACATCATTTTTCTGTTTTACAAAATTCCTCTTTCATTGCCTGCCGGGCCGTATCATTTTCCCTTAATTTCAATATGACCCGCCCCATAATTTCAGCACCTTGCATAATAATCGGCTCTATACTCTTACGCTTGACCATGTCCGCAATATACGTCGAGTGCCCTGGATAATACGTTGTCCCCATCGCTAAATGAACGTGGACTGCCGGACATTGATGACTTACATTGCCAATATCAGAACTGCCGCACCCGTCAGGAGCCGTATACGGAATCCCCATATCTCGCAAAACTGATTCCGTTACAGCTGTCGCTGTATCATTCCAAAGCAGATTATCATACTTATGTCCCATCTGCTCAACATCATACGTCGTCTCTGTCGCTATGGCTGCTCCTTTAAAACAATTCATGACCTTATGTACTACTTCATCCAAATAAGGTCGTTCTGTATGGCGGATACAACATTCAATTTCAGCATAATCCGGAATAACGTTAGACGCTGAACCCCCATTGACAATGTAGCTGCCAATACGCGTTTCCGGACGAACATGTTGCCGCATCATGTCAATGGCATGAAGTGCCAACGTTGCCCCATTCAAAGCATTGCGTCCCTGCCAAGGCTCACTCGCTGCATGAGCCGTCTGTCCATGGAAACGGATACGATAATCATCCAACGCCAAGAAATGAGAATTAGCAGTCGTTTCATTGGCAGACACATGAACCATCAATGCTAAGTCATACGCTGTGAACACGCCTTGTTCACACATAGCCACTTTACCGCCTCGTAATTCTTCATCAGGTGTACCAATGAGATCAATGTCCACAGGCAAATCTGTCATCCTTCTACAAGCTGCCGCTGCCAAAAGACTCATTGCCCCATTCGCCGAATGGCCACACCCATGCCCTACATCAGGTAATGCATCATATTCCGCTAAAAGAGCCACCCTTAAAACAGGATCCTTTACATGACGTACTACTGCACGAAAAGCCGTTGGCTGATTGGTGAAATTCTCTTCTACTTCCATACCCAGGGACTGGCAGGCTCTTACATAGGCTGCACAAGCATTATACTCTTCACCGGATAGTTCTGGATCATTCGCAATTTGGTAATTTAGTTGAAATGCCTGAGGAGCATACTCACGCAACGCATTCAAAAATGTATCTATCAAAGACATTATAAAACCTCCTACATATCCGTCACCAAATGGATCTTTCAGTAATGACGGTCTGTTACTCAATAATGAACATGTACAATGGTATAATAAGTATACCGAGAATCACTGAAATAAAGCTGACTTCCGTTGAATATTTCACATCTGCCCCTACTGATTTTGCAACAACTGTCATTTGCGTCATAGCGGGCATACTTGCCTGCATAGTAAACACCTGTCCCGATAAAGGCGTTACCGGAATAAACGGAAGTAACGCCAAAACACAGGCCGGACAGATAATAAAGCGACCAACAAGCGCACCAATTATATCTCGATCCCAACGAACTGATGCAAAGGAAATTGTGCTCATTTCCATGCCAATAACCATAAGTGACAATGGCGTCGCCAAATTACCAACATATTGAAATGATGTTAACAAAAACTCTGGCAATGTAATATTTGCCATGACCAGGCACAGTCCCCCCAGGAACCCTAATAACGGCGGTGAAAATATTTTTTTAATCGTTTGTAACGAAAAAAGCGGCATATGTCCTGCATCACCCATACTATCATTTACAATATGATAAATCCCTAGTGTCCAAAACATCGTCGTATTGGCCATATAATAGAGCATAACTGCTGGCACACTCAACGTACCAAACAGTGCCAAATTAACAGGCAAACCAATGAATATCGTATTCGATATAAAAAAGCAGGTCACAAAAACGCCTTGCCGATCCCGGCGGATTCGAAGCAGTTTAACAGCAATACGTCCTATTACATAGGCTAATATAATAGACGCAAATGGCAATATTAAGTCCGGTGCAATCTGTAACAGCGAATCGTGCGTAAAATCTTTTTCTATTTGGCATAACATATAAAGGGGCAAAGCAACCTTCATAACCAACTTAGTGAAAATAGCACTCGTGTCAGACCCAAACCAGCCTTTTACTGATAACAAATACCCTATACCAATAATAAACAATACCTCAAAAATACCTTGCAGGCCATGCAACACACCTAGCATACACCGTTCCTCCTTTTACAGATCATATATACAAGGCCTGCGATCTTTAAACGCATTAATTTTATTACGAATCTTGGCAACATCAGAAAAATCAACATCAGCTGTTATAATCTGCGCCGTGTCTTGCCCTTGGGCCAGCACTTCACCCCACGGATCAATGATCATAGAATGGCCACTAAAATGCAGGTGTCCTGCATCACCGCAACTATTGACAGCTGTAACAAAACACTGATTTTCAATAGCTCTGGCTCGATTCAAAATCTGCCAATGACTGCACCGTGGATTCGGCCAAGCTGCAGGAACAAAAATCATCTGCGCCCCTGTAAGGGCTGCCATGCGTACCCATTCACAAAACCGAAGATCATAACAAATAATAGATGCCATAGGAATATCATCCAGCATAAAAGCATTTATCCTATCTCCCGGTGTAAATACAGTATCTTCTTTTCCCGGCGTAAATAAATGTGCTTTATCATAAGAGGCTACGAGCTCTCCCTCTCTATTGACAATATACGTTGTATTATATACATTTCCCTCGCGATAATCAGCTACAGATCCGCCAACAATATTGACCTGCAGCTTCTTAGCCAGTCGGGATAAAAATGCTTTCGTCCGTACCCCCTCTGTATCTGCCAATTGTCTCACATTATCCGGATAAAATGAAATATTCCACATTTCCGGCAACACAATAATATCCGCGTTTTCCTTAGCGGCTTTACAAATATATGTTTCAACCGCATTGTAATTGGCCTCTGCATCGCCAAGAGTAATTGCAAATTGAATCGCTGAAATTCGCATATATATTCCCTTCTTTCTCTAATCCATATCATCATATAGTTCTCACATTACTATCATTATAAAAGAGTTGTATTAGAAATACAACTTGAAAAAGCCTGCATATATTGGTATAGTAAGAATAACGCTATACAGTAAGGAAGTGAATGTAATGGCAAAAATTAAAAAAACAAATGTCATGCGCATTTTAGATAAACAAAAAATACCATATACAACGAAAGCTTACAATTATTCCGAAGATGATTTATCTGGTGTCCACGCTGCAGCCGAATTGGGAATGGATCCGGAGCAAGTCTTTAAAACCCTTGTCGGTCAGGGAAATAAGACGGGCATTGTCGTATTCTGTATTCCCAGCGACAAAGAACTCGATTTAAAAAAAGCCGCCGCCTGCAGTGGCAATAAGAGCTTGCACCTGCTCCATGTCAAGGACCTGCCTGGCCTGACAGGATATATCCGCGGCGGTTGTTCCCCTATTGGTATGAAAAAACAATTTCCTACCTGCATTGATGAATCCGCTCAAAATTATGCTGCAATCAGCATTAGTGCCGGCCAGCGAGGTCAGCAAGTCCTCGTAGCACCAGATGCCGTTGCCGCCTTAATTGGCGCAGCATTCCATGATTTAACAATGAAGGACATCGTCCTGACGGAAGGAAGAATACGATGAATGATTCAAAAATGTCAGCCTGGTTAAACAGTCTCATGGCCTGTCAGGCCTGTGATCTTCGTCATGAAGGCAACTTGGGTCCAGTCCGTTTCAGCGGTGATGCTTCATCCCCGCTCATGTTCGTCGGGGAAGGTCCTGGCGGTGTGGAAGATGAATATGGCGTCCCTCTTGTCGGACCGTCAGGAAAACTATTAGATAAAGCCTTATGGAGCGTCGGCCTTACGCGAGATCATATTTATGTAACTAATATTGTCAAATGTCGGCCCAAAAACAATCGCACCCCAACGTTAGAAGAAGGAAAACGGTGCGCTAATATTCATCTGGTAAAAGAAATCGAACTAGTACAGCCGAAAGTAATCGTCTGTCTGGGTAAAGTCGCATTTCAATATTTCTATGGTCGTACTGCCAGTATTATGCATAATCGAGGCAAATGGTTCGAGTACGAAGGAATCCCGGTCATGCCAACCTATCACCCAGCCTTTTTATTGCGTCAAACAGGACATGAATTAGTTGAATCAAAATGGCAGGTTTATTACGATTTTAAAGCTGCTGCTGAAAAAGCCAAAGAGGCTATGCCTGATTTTACATTCAAAAGTCCAGAAAAGCCAGACCTGTTAGCAACCTATGCGGAGCTGCAAAAAAGCCGCCACATCCAACAATAGTCTTGCGACTATCTATAAAAGCTTAAGCCTAAAAGTGCCATATTTGTACAGGATACTCCTCCTGTACAAATATGACACTTTGTATTACAATAACGCCTAACTTGAGACGATTATCACAAAGTACAGACTAAGTACTTTACAAACAACGCTTCTATCTGCTATACTAATCAAGTACTTATTCATGCGGATGTAATTCAGTGGTAGAATACAAGCTTCCCAAGCTTGGTACGAGGGTTCGATCCCCTTCATCCGCTCCATAGATAAACACTGGGCTCATGGCACTTTGCCATGAGCCTTTTTTATACAAAAATCCCAATAAGGAAATCAAGCATTCCACTGGTTCCTTATTGGGATTTTGAATTTAGGTCAAACTGTGATTTCTATTTGATTGCCTTCAATCCCTACAATGCAACTTTCATAATATCCATCTCCCGTTTTCCTTGGGCCGCTAATAACTTCATATCCGTCCTTCTGCATTCGAGAGGTCAGCATTTCAACCATTTCAGTACTACCAACACTAATAGCTATATGGATATATCCAGTACGCACGAAGCTTTTAGATGGGTCCTGCATTTGTGGTTTATGCATAATTTCTAGTCTTGCTCCATCCGCAAAAGACAAGAAATAAGATTGAAATCCTGTTCTACTGTTATGGTACTTTGCATTTGCCTGCGCCTCAAAATATTTTTCAAAAAAACTCTTTGTACCTTCTAGATCGTTAACATACATTGCAATATGCTCTATTTTCATATTGATCTCCTCCACGTATACCTCTTATGGCTGCGGAATCACGGCTGCAATCCGAGATAGTCCTAATGTATTCGCTACGTAAGCATGACTGCGCCAAAGATAACTACAGAGTGTAGACATAATAAGGCGGAATCGGAAATGAAGGAAACTATAATTTCCTCCTTCAAAAATAGCTACTCGATTTAGTGCATAATGATCATCAGTCGGATGATCTCGACCCACCTGTACTGTAAACGCTGCTACATAGCCAGCGGCCTTAGTTTCCTGTTCAACCATATCATTATATTTTCCTTCAGGATATGCCAAAAAATCAATCGTATGACCCACCCTTGCTTCAATAGCTTTCTTAGAATCTGTCAATTCGCTACGAACTCGTTGCTGCTCCATATCTATAAGAGGCATATGGGACACTGTATGTGAGCCGAATTCCACATGATCTCCATTCATTTCTTTAACTTCATCCCAGGTCAAATACAAGGGATAATAACTTACATACCCAGTGACAAGAAAAATAGTAGCTGTCATATCATATTTCTTTAAAATCGGCCAAGCCTGGCTATAATTATCTTCATAGCCATCATCGAAGGTGATCAGAACTGGTTTATCCGGCAATGGTCCTTCATTTTCTATATAATCCTGGAATTGAGCCTGTGTAATAGAGTGATAGCCATGGTCATGCAAATATTTCATTTGTTCCTCGAAATTGGCTGTCGTCGTCGTAATCGGTGTATAGAACCGATCATTTACCTGATGATAATTCAGTACAGGCACACCAGTCCATGTATATTTACCTGCCGCAGTGTACCAAAAAATCAACACAGCAGCCAAGAGCACCATGAGGCCCAGAAGGATTTTTCCTACTAAAACTGCGTACGTTTTACAATGCAACAATGTCCATCCTCCTCTTGTTTTTCTCCTTAGTTTTGTATTTTTGATTATATCATCATTCCATTCTCATGTCGAATAACGCTACTCATTTATCTTCTAGAAGACAAAAATCCGGTCACATGGTTTCCCATCTGACCGGATTTATAGTCGCACATTATCGAATAGTAATACGATGTTTTTCTTCTATTTTCTTCTGATCTTGTTTCGGTAACATGATTTCAAGGACCCCGTCCTTAAAGTTTGCCTGGATTCCTTCGTGATCGATATCATGAATAACAAATTGACGACAGTAAGCATTGTTCATCCGTTCTTTGCAAATATATTTTCTCTTTTCATCTTTTTCGTCTGCAGATTCCTGATGTTTTGCCGTCAATGTCAAAACATCGTCATCATAGGTCACACTTACTTCTTCTTTTGTAATTCCCGGCAAGTCAGCTCTTAATATATAGGCATTGTCCTTCATTTCAATATCAACCTTTGGTACATTATATGTCGTACCAGCTGGTTGAGTAAAACTGAGCGGAAAATTATTAAAAACATTATCAGGGAACAAGAAATCAGTATCATTTACAATAGGAAATAAGTTTTTCATAATAAATCCTTCTTTCAGATTTCAGAAAACATGTAAGCAGTCAACGCATTGGATTAGGAACGGAACAATATTCACTCTTTTGGCTTTTAATCGTCTCCTATTTTCCCTTCCTGATTACACCTATATCATAGCCCTCATTAGCCACAATGTCAATAGAGTGCTAATATAAATATTTAACTTTTTGACTTTTACTAATTTCTATAGAATGCTGGCAAATAAAAAGACCTGTATGGAAACACCACACAAGTCTTTTTATCAAAAACATATATCTAAATTTACTGTTTAGGCACTAATGTTTTACCCGGTTTAACGAAAAGCCACGCAACAACTGCAACAATGCCGAAGAGAGAGGTTGCTACAAAGGCATCATTCCAACCATAATTAGTTACAAAAAACGCAGTTACAATCGGTGCCAATACGCCACCGATGTTGCCCCACAGATTCATCCAGCCAGATACAGAACCTGTATATTGGCCACCTAAAGAAATAACAGTAGACCAGCTGGCATTCATGGAAAAACCTAAGGCGCCAAGGGATACGGTCATCCAAAAAATGTTCATTTCAGCACTAGGCGTATGTGCTGCAATATATAGACCGATAGAGGTGACAGCTACACCGGCAATCGCCGTAACTGTCCGCATCGTATATTGGCGTTCTGGATGCTTCCCATTGGCAATCTTATCGGAAATATAACCAGCGACAAAGACCATCGCCATCAGTGCTATCCACGGAAAAGAAGCCCAAATTCCCATAGCTTTCAACGACAATCCGTGCATTTCCGTCAAATACAACGGCAGCCAAGCTAAAAATACATACATGATGTAATCAACGACCATAAACTGAATACCCACAGCCCAGAACTGCGTCGAACGCAGGAATTTACTCCACGGCGCTACCGCTTTTTTGACACTTTCCGTATTACGTCCTTCCATGATATGCGCCAATTCTGCATCATTAACATTAGGACTTTCAGCCGGTGTATCATAAGCATAATGATGCCAAGCCCAAGCTAAAAGCACACCTACAGCACCAAAAATGACGAAAACTGCATGCCAGCCAAAGGCTGCCATTAAGGCTACTGTAATGGCAGGTCCAACTACAGGTCCAAAAAAAGTCCCCAACAAAATAGATGAACTCGCTTTGCCTTTTTCACGATGATTGAACCAATTGAAGGTAGCGGCTCCTAAGGATGGAAATACCGGTCCTTCGCCAAATCCAAATAAGAGCCGGATAGCTGCAAAACTAACTTTGCCCTTGGCACAAGCAGTCAATGCCGTAAATGCGGACCACCACAAAATAGCTCCGGCACCGGTTTTACGCAAGCCGAATTTTTCGGCAAGCATACCACCAGGAACCTGCATCAGTGCATATCCCGCAAAAAAACAGGTCTGAATAAAGCCCATATCGATCTTAGTAAATCCAAATTCTTGCATAATGACTGGTGTTGCTACAGATAAATTGACTCGATCCATATACGCCACAAAACTGATTAAAAAGATAAGAAACGCTATTTTCCATCGAAAATTAGTCATTTTCGCAGTTGTCTGCGCTACTCCCTGTACTACTTTTTCCATACCCATATCTCCCTTTTTTAAGTCCCCTACTATAAATGCTTTCCCATCCAATATGTAAAAAATACCCCTGTTGCCTTTCTGAATAGAAAGACAACAGGGGCGAATTTTCGCGGTACCACCCTGTCATTATACTTATGGCTTAGACAAGACCTTCATTAACGCTGAAACACGATTGCGCCTCATATCCCTAGAAAATAAGTCGACACAACAACTCCCGGGCGACATCAAATGATTCTGTTCCTATCCGGCTCTCAGCACTGCCGGATTCTCTGGATGGAAGGAAAAATCATCTTTTACCCAATCATAGTTTTTATCCGCATCGGATGTATCCAATGCATATCTGTTTGGAAAGTTGAGATTATTATCCTCGAAAACAGGTCATCTGTCAAGGCATTTATTTAGGTTTTGTTAACGTTAAACGTTATAATAATACGCAATTTATTTTTTATTTATACTCTTCTACACGTATAACGTTTTATCGCACGGGTCTTATATACAGCGGTCATATGAGCATATTCCCATTAGTTATTACTGTTTTGGCATAAAGCAATCGATTACTTTTTATACAAAAGCCGCACACTGTTTAGCACACATAACGCTGCTACGCCTGAATCGGCAAAAACAGCAGCCCACATAGATGCAAAGCCTGCAAAACCGGCAATCATAACCACTGCTTTGACGCCCAATGCAAAAACAACATTCTCTACAGCAATGGCCATCGTTCCCCGGGAAATATGCAGTGCGTCGGGAACAGCACTAACTTGTGAATTCACAAATACCACATCTGCCGCTTCTACAGCCGCATCCGCACCACTTCCCATAGCCGCACCTACATCAGCTCCCGCTAAAACAGGTGCATCATTGATACCGTCACCAACAAATAGAACCGGTCCGTATTTGCTGCGAATGTCATCCATTTGCCGTACCTTATCCTGGGGCAACAGCCTTGCCCGTACTTCTTCTATGCCCGTTTGTTTAGCAATATAATCAGCAGCCTCCTGAGAATCACCTGTAAGCATCGCTGTCGTAATCCCTAAGGAACGAATACGGCGGATTGCTTCAACGGCATCCGGTTTTATCGTATCGGAAACAACGATATGACCGGCATATATACCATCAACAGCTACATACAGTTCTGATCCATATGTCACCTTATCTTGTTGTGGTACGATAATTTGCTTACGATTCATTAACTTCATATTGCCACAAACTATCATTCTTCCATTGACAGTTGCACAAAGCCCTTCACCAGCAATTTCATCTGATTCTGTAATATCAGGTAAGTTTACATCTCGTGTTTTGGCAGCAGCAACAACACTGGCTGCAATCGGATGAGACGAAGCCTGCTCAGCAGCCGCACAATATACTAATACGTCTTGTTCTGTAAACCCGTCTGCCGGAACGATTTGCTGTACAACGAAATTTCCTTTCGTAACAGTACCGGTTTTATCAAAGACGACCGCGCCAATACGCTTCATTTGTTCAATAGCGATACCGCCTTTAAAGAGAATACCTCGTTTTGATGCCGCACCTATGCCAGCAAAGAAGGACAAAGGAACACTGAGTACAATAGCACAGGGACAGCTGATAACCAAAAAGGTCAACGCTGTATACAGCCAATAATACCAATTTCCAGTCACTAATGATGGAACAACAGCCGTAACTACTGCGACAGCTACGACTCCTGGCGTATAAATCCTGGAAAATCGTGTAATAAACCGATCCATTTTAGGTTTCTGTGCTGCTGCCTGTTCTACAGACTGTAAAATCTTAGTCACCATAGATTCAGACAATACTTTTGTCACACGAAGACGAATCGTTCCTGACATATTGATGCATCCTGATAAGACTTCTGAACCAGCCTGACATGGCACAGGAACGGGTTCTCCTGTAACGGCCGATGTATCAATACGGCTTGTGCCTTCTGTCACAATTCCGTCCAAGGGAATCCGGTCACCAGCACGAACAACAACAATATCGCCAATATGTCCTTCCTTTGCAGGAATCGTCTTAACAGTACCATCTTCCATCAGACATTCAATGGTTTCAGGGCGCAAATCAACAGCTTCTTTGACCTGTCGGCGACTCTTATCAACGGCCTTATCTTCCAACGCCTCGCCAAGACGACTGAACAGCATAACGGCTACGGCTTCCGGATAATCGCCAATAGCAAAAGCTCCGCCTGTCGCAATAACCATCAGTAAATTTTCATCAAAAGGTTCTTTATGAATGATATTTTCTATGGCATTACGGATGACCCCGTTACCTAACAAGAGATACGCTATACCGTACGCCACTAACGAATATGATTCTGGAACGAAATCCGTCATATATGTAAAGAGAAACACCGCTGTGCCAACAACAATCTGCCAAAGTGCCCCTTCTTCTTCGTCCTCTTCATCCATTGTATCTAAAAAGCTTCCTTCTGCCTTTTCTGCTGATGTATCATGATGACAACAGCTGCACCCGTGATGGTTCTTATCCAAAATTTCATCTTCCATATCGTTCCCTCCTCATATAGATTATTTCGTTTGCTTCATTTATAGTATCATTATTTCAATATATGTTCAAGTATTCATATGTTGTTTTGCAATTCTATTTTTGCATGAATCCATTATGATAATGTATACATTGCATGCAAGATCCTCTTGCCGGGCACCCTGATGTTTCGTGACATATAACCCCAGAGGGGTGTATACTATCACTATGATTTAAATAGAAAGGAAGCGATTCCATGAAGCTAATGGTTTCCGGCATTGGTGGCGTTGGTGGATATATTTCAGCCGTTCTTTGCGCCCATTATGATACGGTCACGCTTGTCGCCCGCCATAAACGCAAAGAAGCCTTGCAACGGGGATTAGTGCTCCATAGCCTGCGCATGGGAGAACGTATTTTCCATCCCGCTGTAACGGACACGCCGGCAAACGCTGGCATTCAAGACATTATTTTTATTTGCACTAAGAATTTCTCTTTGCCAGACGCCTTACAGGCACTGCTTCCCTGCATTGATGAACATACAATCATCGTTCCCATTATGAACGGCATTGATCATGCCGACACAGCCCGTCGCATCTGCCCTACCGGTCATGTCGTCAACGCCTTCATCTATATTACATCCTCGTATAAAAATGACTATTCTATTTTCCATCCGGTTTCCTATGCACATGTATTCATCAGCGCTCGTATCGATGCTATCGCTAAGCAGGTACAGTCCATCTTACAACATACCAATGAGCTCGATTGCACGATTCCTGATGATATGGATGCAGAAATATGGAAAAAATATATTACCAACTGTGCCTATAATACAATAACTGCGTACTATATCTGTACAACTCGTTATATTGTCGAATCACCTCAGCGCATAGCGGAATTCCGTGCATTGCTCACTGAATCGTATCAGGTCGGTATTACTGCTGGTATCCATTTACCGTCTACCTTACCTAATGACATTTTTGACCGTTTTGCCTATCATCGTGACCTAGATATGGCCAGTTCCATGGAACGAGATGCGGCAAATCATAAACAGACAGAATTAGAAACATTTAGCGGCCATTTAGTCCGTTTAGCCCACACCCTTCATGTACCTGTTCCTGTAACAGAACGATTTTATAAAACCTTAAAAGAAAGAGAGGACCTGCAATGAAACTTATGGTAACTGGCCTGGGAGGAGTCGGCGGATATATCGCCTCCATCTTATGCGCAAATTATGCTACAGTCACTGTCATCGCTCGTAACGAACGTAAAGTTTCTATTGCCCAAAAAGGGCTTGTCCTGCACAGTGATTTCTTTGGTGAACATATTTTTCATCCTGTTGTAACGGATACACCTGCTGATGCAGGTATACAAGATATCATCTTTGTCTGCGTAAAAAATTATTCTCTGGTCCAGGCACTGCAAGCGCTCCTCCCTTGTGTAGATACGCATACCATTATCGTCCCCGTCTTAAACGGTGTCGACCATGGCGAAATAACACGACAGACCCTCACGACAGGCCATGTCGTTGACTCGACCATATATATTACCTCCGCCTATGATGCTGACTATGCGATCTGCCAATCTGGCGCCTTCGCCCGCATATATATCGGTTCTGATGAAAAATCATGTGTAGAAAAAGTCTATAGTGTCCTCCATCACCCTGGTCTGAATTGTCATATTGCACCAGACATTCACGTCGAATTATGGAACAAGTACATTACGAATTGTGCCTACAATGTCATTACAGCTTACTACGAATGCAATATTGGCGATATCTTTGAATCATCTGTTAAAGATGAACAATTCCGGACATTACTTATCGAAGCATACCACGTCGGCCTCGCACTTGGCATTCATTTATCAGATACGTTGGTCGACGACATCTATACCCGCGTTCACCGCCAAGATAATCGCGCTGTAACAAGCTCATTAGCCCGCGATATCATCCATCATCATCAAAGTGAACTAGAAACATTCAGCGGCTATTTAGTACGAACAGCACAACGCATCGGTATTGACGTTCCCTTTTCCCGTCAATGTTATCAAGAAATCTCAGCGCGACTTATTGCTGCGTCTCATTAAAAATACCATTTCAGCCTTGCTATCAGAAAGGATTTATTATTATGATCAACATCGGTCCTGTTTCCTTAGACAATGGTATGCCCAAGATTTGCGTCCCCCTTGTCGGCCATTCTATGGAAGAGCTCTATCAGGAATGCCATTATTTGCAGAACAAACCCTGCGACATCGTCGAGCTTCGTATCGACTTCCTGAAAAATGTAACTGAATTATCTGCCATTGATGCTGCACTCCAGCTCGTTCGCAATGAACTGCCCCATAAAGCTCTGTTGTTTACGTTTCGCACAAAAGAAGAAGGTGGTGAAACACCGATTTCGATACGTTACTATTTTGAACTTCTTCACTATGCGATCAAAACGGGCGCCATTGATGCCATCGATATCGAATACTTCCATGACCATACGGCTATTGAAGCAACCCTCCTTTTAGCCAGAGAACACAGCGTTACTGTCATTCTGAGCAACCACGATTTTGACAAAACTCCCTCTTTCGAGGAAATCACAAACCGTCTCATCGGCATGAAAAAGCTTGGTGCCGATGTCGCTAAATTAGCATGCATGCCTCATTCTGCTAAAGACGTACTAACGCTGCTTCGTGCTACAGAAGCTGTAAAATCCCAATATCCTGACGAACCGCTCATTACCATGTCTATGGGCAAGCTCGGTGCTATTAGCCGCATCAGTGGCGAACTGTTCGGCTCTGCAATGACGTTCGGCTCCGCTAAAACAGCTTCTGCTCCCGGCCAGCTTGAACTTACAGCCCTGCAACAAATTCTCCAGCTGCTTCACTAAGGATCCTCATATGTAACCATATGTAAAAGGAGATGTCCCTCTATCAGGACATCTCCTTTTACATATTATGTTTCCTTTATTGATGGAATGCGGTGAATATCACCAACGACAAATACCAGCGCAATCACACCGATAGCCGCAATACTCCCGATGAACACCATGGCTCCTACAAACGAGCCACTCACTTGTACAATAATGCCAATAGCAATAGGCGTAATAATACCGGCAAGATTGCCTATAAAGCTGAACACACCGCCAGCCAGACCAACAGAATCTGGCGGTGCAATATCACCGACTGTACTCCATATAATCGCCGCCATTCCCTGACCAAAAAATGCAAAGGCCATAATGGCTATGATACTATCTAACGAATCAAAGTGATTGGCCGCCATGATCGACATAGAACACATGAGGCCGCACACAATCGGTATCTTGCGTGACTTAGACAGGGAAATGCCCTTCTTCAACATAAAATCAGACCATCGACCTCCCAAAAGGACACCACAAAAAGCACCCATATAGGGAATAACGGCGTAGAACCCAGCTTGCAACATAGGAAGCTGCTTAGCCATCACTAAATAAGTCGGAAACCAGGTCAAAAAGAAATACATCGTACTCGTATTGGCAAATTGCCCTAAATCTATTGTGCCGTTCATGGACTTATTATTACAACTAAACGTAAAAATATTACCTATAACCTATCCGCAATATGAACGTAAATTTTATATGATTACAAATAGTCAGATTTATTTACCGCCAGTAGTCCAACATTTCCGAGACTTCATTATGAATAG
>JAKVKI010000012.1 GCA_022486585.1 Megasphaera sp. | reverse complement strand
AGGATTTGACCATATCGCAGGCTTCGTCATTCAGTTCGCAGAAATCATACGGATGGGACTGTACTTCGACACGCAGCCCTTCCCGTTCGATAATCGGCAGTAATTCTTCCATAGACCGGAACCACATACCGTTGCACAGTTCCTGCTGGTTCGGGTCGCCGGAGAATTCCGTATTGATGACCGGTACGCCCATGTTGACAGCGATTTCGATCATCTTTTTCCAGTTGGCTACGGCACATTGACGTTGTTCTTCTGTCGGGCCGGACCAGCGGTATACGCAGATGAAGGAGGATATTTCAACACCAGTCTCCTTCAAGGCCTTGCGGTACTCTTGTTCACATTCCACTGAAAACAAGGGGTGCTTGTAAAACGGATTGATCCGTGGATGCGGGGACTGTTCTATGTATTTATATCCCCAGTCGGCTACTTTATGGACCATGTCATTAATGCTCATCTGTTTAGCTAATACGTCTACATCAAATGCGATTTTCATAATATATATCCTCCTTCAAATACTGTAAACTCTGTATCGTTTCTATGCTCAAAGTATACGGCATTTACTAAAAAATTACTTTAATTTTTCTGCTCATTTTCGTACATAAAAAAAAGTACAAAACCGAAGTTTTGCACTTTTCTGCAAACATTGCATTTCATATATTATTTTTTTGCATCATAGACAGTGGAAGCATCTATACATCGCAAGTCTGCTGTATCTTTTTGAATTGTTCCTTGCCTACTTTCAATTTTCTGTAATTCTGCGGTGACATGCCTGTGAATTTTTTGAACTGGTTATTGAAATAACTGATATTATCAAATCCAACTTGCATGCCAATATCTGTAATAGAATCGTCTGTACTGAACAATAGCTGCTGCGCTTTACCGACACGACGGCGGATAATATATTTTACCGGTGAAAAGCCAGAGCGATTCTTAAATTGATGGGCAAAACTGGACACACTCATATTCGCTAGCTGACTGAGTTTCTCTACAGATAGTTCTTCGATGTAGTGATGATCGATATAATCTTTTACGTGATTAAGGACCTGATCCCGTTTATTTTGCTGTTCTTTGGCAATATGAGGCAATTGAAATAAAACGATCGTAATGAGCGAGCAAAGCAAATAGTGACTAATGACGCCGCTTTCTCTCTTACTGCTGCCCATCTGGCTGTATATCGTAGAAAAAATACGGGCAATATCTTCTGCTAATGCACCACTATGCAGCACTGGCGATGTATTCCCGTCAAGGAGGTGGTCATCTGGCAGGCCTGGGAGCTGCAACCCCCGAAGGCCGCAATTATAGAACCACATGCCCTCTTCCGGATTCGCGCATTCATCATGCAAAGCGCCTTTGTTATAAACTAAAAAATCGCCTTCTGCCACATGATACAAGCGGTCTTCAATACTGACAATCCCTTTTCCCTTGATAATGTATTGTAATTCCAAATGATGGTCGTGCGAATGAAACGCCGTCGGCAGGCTCGTTTCTTCTTTATCAGCATAACTGACATAGGACAAATGGATCTTATGCATATCAATATGTATGGGCAAGGCATTTTTTTTCTGATAGATCAGGGCCATACGTAACACCTTCTTATCTACTCATCATGAATCTCCGTCACTAATTTAGCTATCTCGTTTCCATAAAAATAGCATAACCTTCTCCCTTCATTATACTAAATAGAAAGAGGTTATGCCATATAATACATGTAATGATACGATATATAACAGCCATACCGATGCTATCCATGAATGACATCTGTATATTCCGGATATTCCCGCAGCCTGTCCACAGGAGCAAAGCCAACAGCACCCGTAAAGGTACCACGCTGCCAGTCTTTATGGGTAGACCAATAGATTTCCGTAAAATCTGTTTCATTGAACGCCGTGACCTGGTATTCTTTCAATTCCGGTATGAACGTACCTTCCGGGCCTACTTCAGCGGCAAATTCCGTAATGATACGAATATATTGTGCCGGCGGTAATGGCGACAGGTCTATGTAGGTCGTGCCATTTTTCAATGTAATCGACAGGCGGTCCAAAATGATGGCTCCGTCGTCAGATACTTCAACAGTAGCCTTCATCCCTGCCTGCAACGGCAATACGGTTTTGACTTTGAGCTGGCGGAAACGCCAATACTTCTTTTCCGTTACGAAATTAGGCGCATATACAGCCGGATGGCGCCATTCTGTCGTATGCGTGCCTACGTTCAGGATATCATGGAAATCAAACCACACTGCCAGCTGGCTGGCTTTAGGCCCTTTTTGCGCCGGCGCATCACCAATCTTGCGATTTTCTTCTTCTGTCAGACCGGTCTTATAGAACCGAACCTGACTGACACGGCCTGGCAAATGCGTAAAATATTTAGGCCTGTCTATTTCCGGGATAACATGTCCGATATAGGAATACCCAATAAAAATCGGTTCTGTTTCCCATTGGCGCAATTGACACGTATCAGCGATTCCTGGAACATGGACAACATTTTGGCCGTTGCACCATGAATCACCGCCCCTTTTTTTATCGAACGCCATACTGTAATGCATCCATTCCCCTATCGCAGCATGACCGCCTTGCCAGGAATATTCCGTAATATCATGACAGGTTCCCCATTTCAAGCCGCCTGTCCGTTCAATGACCATACGCAATAAGTATGTCGCGCCCCAGCCTACCGACTTGCCACGTACCATGAGCGGGTTATGGCCCATTTCATTTTCCTTAGCCAGCCGATCTACTCTTGCCCACACCATCGACGTAAATCCCTGGGTGACGTTGAAATCCTCACTGGCCGGAATTTCAATATAATCACCGTAATGTTCAAAACAGACTTCTACATCGGCGCCGTTCTGCAGGACTTTGGGCGTCCCTTGCAGTAAGCCTGTATTACCATGACCGCTTTTATCATGAATCCGCGGAACGATGCGTATCCCTTCTTCGATTTGAATTTCTTTAGGGAGCTGATCACCGATGCTGACTTGATAGCTGCCACCTTGGCGGAATTTATAACGAAATTCAATGGATTGCTTTTCATGACCGCGAAAGAACAAGTTCTTCGATTCCGCAATACGTTGATCAATATATAAAGGGACTGGAAGGAACAATTCCCTGTCCAGATTATTCGTCGCTTCAATAGAAGCCAGCATACAATCCGTATTTTCGCCCTTACCGGCAAAAATTTTCATGTGTTCAAACGAAAGTTGTTCTGGCTCAAATACGATAATATCGAGGGTCTTATGAGCCACTTTGATTTCGTGATTGCCCTGCGTCATCGCTTTATACACCGTGAAGATTTTCGTTTCTTCCCCTGCTTCTAAATATACAAGGTGTGAATCTCCTTCTGTACCGAATAAATTGATCGTATGCTGCGTCTGATTGTCATATACATCTAAAACAGCGACAGCCGGCGTATGTCCGGTGTTGCGGACCTGCGCCTGTATTTCTACACGGCCATTATTATCGAGACGGCGCAGTTCAACTTCATCCAGTTCAATAGCTGGCTCATCATGCGTCATATGGATGGTATCGACGAGAACATCGTCACCATCTGTCGTAAATCCATACAGCTCATACTGTATTTTCTTGTCCGTTACTCTCAAGATACCGTAGTTGCTGCGGCCCATTGCTGTAACTTCAGGAAACTGACCTAACAGCCGTTTGCCTGAATCAAGATCATGTATAGCTGCCTCTGGCTCTTGCATGCTTCCCTGGGAGACATACATCAGCTTAGCCCCTATATCCGGATTGATAGATACGGCCTTGAGATAGTAATGGAGATGTCCCCCCAAGACTAGATCAACGTGGCATTTTTCGGCAATAGGGACAATATATTTATTATTAAACAAATCCGTATACGGATGGTGAACGATCAAGATACGCCAGGATGCCTTGCGCGCTGTATCACTGCACAGATCCGCTTCGATCCAACGAAGCGTCGCATCGATTCGTTCCTTCGTTCCTTCATCCACTGCAAGACCGGAATTGACAGCATTCATTTCAAACAAGCCCCAAGGATTGCTGTCAGCCATCACGATATGGGCTGCGCCGTACTCAAAAGAAAACGCGCTGCCGCCAGCCATGGAATGCACATGCGCTGCTTGCGGGTCCGTAAAATACGATTCAAAAAACGGTCCGTCATCATGATTACCGGGAATGTAGTATACAGGAACGCTAGGTAATATATCCGGGATTTTGTTGAACCAGTTTTCTTCATACTGTTCATGCTGATATCCCGTCCCGAACGAAATGTCGCCGCCATGTAAAATCATATTAGGCTGCACTTTTTTTATCATACGGGAAAATTGTTTTTCTGTATGGAATAGATGGGAGTCTGACAACGTAACAAAACAAGCTTCTTCCGGCGCTTCCTGCAACGTTTTAAAAGAAGAGCAGTCTAAGAGGTCCTGGCGTTCATAAATAGCATATTCATAGGATACACCAGCTCGCAACCCCGTCAAGGTCGCCGTATACAGACAGCATCCCTGCGGATAGTCACGGCACGGCAAGGTCTTGGTGCAAACGGCTGTACACGTTCCTTCTTCTGCCGTATGAATGCCATATACAACTTCCATGGGACCTGGCGAGGCTGTTTCCCATGCGATAGTAACCCCAGAAGCTGATGGATCCAATAAATATGGCCCATTTAATATACGCTTCTTATTATTCATCATACTTCCTCCAAAATAATCTATCATTAGATTGCCATAATAATATCAACAGTTAATGAAAGTGTTCCATAATCTGCTAATATACAATCATTTTATCATATTACACGAATGCCTGCCAGATAAAAAATGATGAAGTCTGTCTAAGGAAGAATTGATCACTTGTTCTTCCGGCACTTCCATCTCTGTCAGCAGCCGCAATGCATATGCAAAGGATCCTACTACCTTATGGTAATGGGCATCCGAATTCACTGCCAATAACGTGCCATGCCGTTTGGCCGCCGCTATGATCTGGCGGCACATCGGTTCACTGCCTGGCCGGGCTGCAGGCGAACTATTATTGATTTCCAGCGCGACCTGGTACTTTGCCGCTGCTGCTGCCAACACCTCCGCATTGACAGGATATATCGGATTATCCGGATGACCGATGATATCAACATACCCCTGTTTCATAGCTGCTGTCATCATCCCCGTAACTTCCTGTTCTGTCCCTGAAGGCGAACATTCTTTATGACAACTGGCAATAACGATATCCAGTTTGGCCAATTGGTCATCTGTAAAATCAAGGGTACCGTCCAGCTTCATGAAATTAGCTTCAGCACCACAAAGTACTTCCAAGTCTCCCACCTTACGCGGTATATCCCGATACGTATTAAAATAAGCCCAGCCAACACTTCCAGGATAGCCCGGACCATGTTCTGTAAGACCTACCGCCAAAAGCCCTTGGCGTCCTGCTTCTTCCATGACTTCTGTTACCGTACTGAACCCATGACGGCACAACAGTGTATGTGTGTGTAAATCAGCAATGATATTCATACTTACCTCCTGCATAATACATGTCAACGAATCGTTTCAATATGCCTTGGTTCCTTCACTGCGCAACACCATCAGAAATAAGCGATACCGCCATTATACTACGTGTTCAACATAAGTCCAGCCCCGCTATTCATAATTTATCTAATAAAATCAATTATGATATGGATTTTTACTGAGTTCTCTGTTATTATTATATTAGTGGTAACTTTTGATTATATTTTGAGTTATTGCGTCTCGTCTATCCTAATTTATGGATAGATTCCCAAATTGTACAGTCTGGCACACTGATACGATACCTGTTTTTTTATATTGCCCCTCAGATTCTATTATAGATGATTTATCTGCAATTCTCCTTTATTTTCTTGTCATCGTATCTAGTGTTTCTCTGAAATATTGCTTTTAATGAATCGTATATATATCTGATCGATGCCAGTAGCATCCAACCCATGCTTCCGGAGGGATTTTGATGTTTCAGTACACGTTTAGTGAATTGACAAACTCCATATTTAAAATAAACACGGCACCCAGATTATTTACGATGCGCCATTATGAAAAACAAGATAAACCCGTTTTCCGTTCACTCCATACGCATGAAGATATGGCGGTTTTCTTTTTCGTATTAACCGGCTCATGTATAGCTGCTATCGACAACACAAAATATACGCTCATTGAAGGAGATATTGCCCTCATCAACAGTGGCGTCCTTCATAATCTGGAGAAATCCGATGACTGTGAAGCCGTTCAATTAGGTATCAAAAATCTATACCTGAAAGACCTGGAACGGAATCATCTCATCAAGGCTTCCTTAAGCCCTGTCGTAAAGAGCGGGTCCCATTGTGACTTAGTCCGTGCGTACATTGCCGCTTTATTGACCTTGGCCCCTAAGGGGAAATCAGAACGGATTTCTCATTCTGCTACTCATATCACACAAGGACTGCTCTATGTACTGGAAGATTTGATTCTGTCCCATGCTACGGAGCAGCAAGGTCAGGACTATAACCTGGGACTGCAGATCAAAGAGTATATTGACGAGCATTATTTGGAAAACCTGAAACTTCCTGATATTGCTGCTGCACTTCATGTCAATACGTATTACTTATCCCATGTGTTCAAAAAAATGCTCGGGTATTCGCCCATTCAATACATCACACACCGCCGCATTGGCGAAGCGCAGAATTTATTGTTATCGACGAACCATACGATAACAGAAATCGCTATGCGCTGTGGCTACAATAATTCCAACTATTTCCAAGTTGTCTTTAATAATATCGTCGGCATGCCGCCAGGTAAATACCGTAAGGCATGGAAAAGCAAGTAGTTTATTTATAGAAAAGGAAGGATTACCATGAAAATCACCAGGATCAATAAAATACAAGCAATGCTGGAAAAAGAAAAAAGTCTGTCTATCAATCATTTATGTGATGCGTTCCAAGTATCGAAAAATACGATTCGCCGGGATATTGCTGAACTGGAAAAACGGGGCATCGTCAAAAAAGTATATGGTGGCATTACATTGAAAGAAGCCAGTATCAATTCGCCGGAACCCTTCAATCAGCGGGAATCCAAACATTCGGCTGAAAAGAAAAAAGTCGCTCGCATTGCCGCTTCCTTTGTCCACGATAATGATATTATTTATATCGATTCCGGCACGACGACCATGCACATGCTGCCGTATTTAGTCAATAAAAAGAATATTACCATCATCACAGCCAGTATTAACGTCATCAATTCGGCCATTGCCTTTGAAGCTACTAAAAAGTTCAATCTTATTACGACTGGCGGCTCCCTGTATTATCCATCGCTGGCCTTTACCGGTCCAAGCGTATTGAAATGTTTAAATAATTATAACATTTCAAAAGTATTTTTAGCTGCTACGGGCATCTCCATTGAAAACGGAGCTACAAACGCTTCCATATCAGAAAATGAAATCAAAAAGAAATTGATTGAAGAAGCCGGCCAAAAATTTCTGCTCATCGATTCTTCCAAACTGGACATTTCGTCCCTCATCACGTTCTGCCCCTTAGAAGCGCTAGACTATATCCTGTTGGATACACTGCCGCCTAAAAAGTACATCCAATACTGCCATGACCACAACGTTCATCTGCTCACTGGTGAAACAGAACCAATGGATGATTGATCGTGCAGATTTCTCCCCTGTATTGACAAATCGAATCAAACGTGATATCTTATACGAGTTCCAAAGATATTGCTTTTCCTGATGATTATCCAGGTAATATCTTAGTAATTATAATAAAAAGGGGGAAACGTACGATGACTCATAGTGAACAAATCGCCTTTGATATGATCGGTGCCGCCGGTGATGGACGGGCTAAGATAACAGAAGCTCTCGAACAAGCCCGTAAAAATAATTTTGGCAAAGCCGAATCTGCCTTGAAAATGGCTACTGAATACTTGTTAAAAGCCCATCAATTGCAGACGCAGGAATTACTGAAAAAGCAGGCTGACGGAACCTTGCAGGATCCGTACAATGCTATTATCGCTCATGCCCAAGACTATGTCATGACCTCGATGGCAATGAAAGACTTAGCAATCGAAATCGTTCATTTATATGCTAAAGTAGATGCGGTAAAATAGAAAAAAACTGTTACCCTTGAAGGTAACAGTTTTTTTTTGCGTATAAAACGGTATTTTATTTCATGAAGGAATGGCAATGTGTCGTCAAATAGACACCGCTGAAAATAGCCGCCGCTCCGATCAATTCCCTTACGCCAATAACTTCAGCAAAGAGCAAGGATCCGCCAAGCATACCGACGACAGGTGTAATATTTTGAAAAATAGAGGTTACACTCGGTCCTGCATTTTTGACACCTATATTCCAAAACAACATGGCCATGACGCCGCCAAAAATAACTGTATAAGCAAAAGACACAAACAACGGCACATCGAGCCAGCAGACCTGGAACTCACCGCTCACCATACCATAGGCAATCGTAACAAAGGCCCCTATCAGCCCGGCCCACCCTGTCACTAACGGGGCTGACATCCGCCGCATGACCTTCAGACCGGCCAGTGAATATATCGTCCAAGCGATCTGCGCTAAAAAGAAATATATATCACCGCGGTTAAAAGCAAAATGGATAATGACGTCGAGTGAACCATGGCTGACCACCGTAAGCGCTCCGGCAAAAGAAATAATAATACCTGCCCAGGCGACAAGATTCATGCGTTCATGAATACATACTGCCGCCATGAAAGCCGTAATGGCCGGAGACGCTGCAGCAATCAGGGTGCAATTGGTCACTGTCGAGATTTGCAGCCCCGTAAATTGCAACACGTTATTGATGCCGATCCCCGTAATTCCCATGACCAGCAGGCCTGGCAGGCAGTCCCGCCGTGGTATACAGCCTTCGCCGCGGGACATGGCTATGAGAATAAGTGCCGTACCGATAAAAATATAACGCATGGCTGTAATGGTTACCGGTGACCATGCTGCGACCAGCCATTTTATGCATAACGGCTGAATGCCCCAAATGGCCGTCGTCAAAATGAGCAACAGATAGGTTCCCTGCATGTTTTTATTTTCTATAGGTTCCATATCATTCTCCACAAAAAGCAAAGGCTGCCTGTATATGCAAGGCAGCCTTTTTACTATCTTAGATATGAGCTTTTTCTTTAATATATTTACGGGCTTTGATAGCGTATTCCAACGGATTGGCTTTAGCCGGATCCTGTTCAGCTTCTACGATGTACCAGCCATCATAGTTGCTTGCATTGACAATATCAAAGATCGGTTCAAAATCAATGTCGCCATCGCCAGGAACAGTAAACATGCCTGCACGAACGCCATCGAGGAAGCTCATGTTATCCGATTTTACTTTGTTGCGGATATCCATGCGTACATCTTTCAAATGGATGTGGCGGATACGAGGCAAATATTTTTTCAGGATAGCCAGGTAATCTTCACCGGAGCATACCAAATGGCCGGTATCATACAAAAGAAATACGAGGTTCGGATCAGTCATATCCATGAGGCGGTCGATTTCTTCCGTCGTCTGGACGCCAGTGCCCATATGATGATGATAGGTCATGGTCAAACCAATTTTCTGAGCGACAGCACCGAGTTTATTCAAGCCATCAGCCAGCAGATGCCACTGTTCTTCCGTATTGGTCGGTTTGCCTGCAAAGACAGGAACATCGAGTTTGCCCTGTACACTGTTGCCCTGTTCAGCAACGTTGCAGAATTTAGCGCCCATAGCTTTTAAGAATTCACAGTGAGCAATGAAATCTTTTTCTACTTGTTCATACGGCTGTGTGAGCAAGAAAGAGCTGAACCATGCACTGGCAATGGACATGCCACGGAGGTCGAGAGCTTTCTTCAATTCAACAGGATCTTTGGGGTATTTACCGCCGATTTCGCAGCCTGTAAAACCAGCCAGTGCCATTTCGCTGACACATTGTTCAAATGTATTTTCCTTGCCAAGATCGGGCATATCGTCGTTCGTCCAAGCAATCGGAGCAATGCCGAGTTTAATGTTTGCCATAATGTATTCCTCCCGTAGTCACGTAATAAATATTAATATTTTCTTGCTGCATCCAAATGCGGTACCATGAGGTTTTCATATACATCATGGACTTTTTCGCTCTTAGATACCTGGGCAACGCCTACACGCCACCAATCACCATAGCCATGAACCATCGTCTTCGGCATGACTTTGACATCAATAAGAGTAGAAACAGTCTGTTTTTTAGCATCTTCAAGAGCTGCTTTCAGTTCTTCCGAGCTGCGTACAGTATAGCTCTTGCAGCCATACGAAGCTGCGTTCATAGCGAAGTCGATTGGCATGAAGCCGCCATCGAGTTTCCCTGTTTTAGCATTACGGAAGCGGAATTCTGTACCGAAGCTGCCCTGGCCGTGACCGATTTCCAAATTATTGATACAGCCATTGGTCATGTTATCAAATACGATGACATTGATTTTGGCATGTTCCTGAATGGACTGCGGTAATTCAGAGTGGAGCATCATGTATGCGCCATCACCTACGAGAGCATACACTTCCCGATCTGGTTCAGCATATTTTACGCCGAGAGCCGCATTGACTTCATAGCCCATGCAAGAAAAGCCATATTCAACATGATAACTGCCGACTGTTTCCGGACGGTATGCACGCTGTAAGTCACCAGGAAGAGAACCGGAAGCGCCGACAACGATAGCGTTGGGATCAATGCTTTCGTTAACGACACCAAGAGCACGGGTCTGTGGCAAAGACGAACCTGTCAATTTGATGAATTCTTCGCTGACTTTCTTGAAGTCCAATGCATCGTCGACTTCAGGAACGAAATCTTTGCCTGTATATTCCAAATGATAGATACGGTCGATTTCAGCATCATTCTTAGCTTTTGCTTCTTTGACTTCTGTTGTGTAAGCTGGTTTCCAGTCGGTCTGGCTCAAGGCTGCATTCAAATCTTCAAGGCAGGATTGTGCATCGCCAACGACTTGGAGGCCATCCATCTTATACGCATGGAATCTGGACACATTGATATTGATGAAATCGACATCCGGATTCTGGAAAAGCCATTTTGAAGAGGTCGTGAAATCGGTATACCGCGTACCTACGCCGATAACGAGGTCAGCATCAGCACCGATGAGGTTCGCGCCGAGACCGCCTGTTTCGCCAATACCGCCGAGGTTGAGTGGATGTTTCCAGCTGATCGTCCCTTTCCCTGCTTGTGTTTCGCCAAAAGGAATATCAAATTTTTCAGCAAAAGCGCGGAATGCTTCTTCTGCTTCAGAATATTTGACGCCGCCGCCAAAAATGAGCATTGGTTTTTTCTTTGTCTTAATGAGTTCTACTGCTTCTTTGATAGCTCGTTCAGACGGACGGGGACGATCGATATGATGAACTCGTTTCTGGAAGAAATATTCCGGATAATCGTATGCTTCACCTTCTACATCTTGAGGAAGAGCTAAGCATACAGCGCCTGTTTCAGCAGGATCTGTCAACACCCGCATCGCATTGATAGCGGACTGCATGAGGATTTCCGGACGAGTAACGCGGTCCCAATATTTGCAGACTGCTTTAAAAGCATCATTTGTCGTAATGCTAAGATTGCTTGGTTGTTCCATTTGCTGTAATACCGGATCAGGCTGACGATCGGCATATGTATCACCCGGCAGGAACAAGATAGGAATACAGTTTGCCGTAGCCGTAGCAGCTGCTGTTACCATGTTCGCAGCGCCAGGACCGACAGAAGAGGTGCAGGCATACATCTGTTTGCGCCGTTTCTGTTTTGCAAAACCGATAGCAGCATGGGCCATGCCTTGTTCGTTACGACCCATATGAATAGTCAAATGTCCCGGATCTTCTTCCAGTGCCTGGCCGAGACCGACTACGTTGCCGTGTCCAAAGATACCGAAAATACCTTCAAACATGGGGTTTTCTTTTCCATCAAATTCAACATATTGGTTATTGAGGAATTTTACGAGAGCCTGAGCTACCGTAAGTCTGATTGTTTTTGCCATGTCGTAATCCTCCAACTCTGTTCTCTAATTTCTCTGATTTTTTATTTTCTCTACTTATTTATTTCTATGCGGTTCCCAAATTTTTGCATCTTTATCAAGGAGCCATACATGTTCCGGCACATCTGTCCGTGTTTTTCTCCACGGATTATCAGGAAGATGACGAATCATCCAGCTATACCACATAGCATAGCCTGGTGCCGCTACTTGAGGATGCATATAGCCACTGGAAAGTTCAGACCATGTATTCTGCTTAATCATGAATACATTATCACCAATGAAGCAAGCTCCGAATCCCTGGGGTTTATCAAATTTATAGGTGTACACTTCCGGCTGCGGATGTGTATGAGGAATATAGCCAGACCAACGGCCCGGGCTGGTAATGACTTCGCCATTTACCATATTGGAATACGGTGCATTTTCATAATCAAAGATCGTACGGACTGTCCGTTCTGCTGTAGAACTCCAAAGCCCTTCACCGAAAATATCGCTCTGTACATCTTGGGGACGATAGAATACCGGTTCAAAATCGCGTTCGTTTACAGTTTTTTGAATAAGCACTTCAGACGGTTTCAACGCTTTAATGATGACAGTCTTACCATGAGGAACGTGGAGGCAATAGGGATTTTCATCAAAAGGAGAATCACGATGCATCACTTCTGTCTTGCCATCCCAAGTGATTTCTACTTCACCGGTAACGATGACAAACGCAGTTTCCTGCAATGGATCTTGAAATTCAACGATTTCGTTCGTATCCATTTCCTGATAGCCCGTATCCATGAGCATATCGCTTTCACGGGTCGTCATGGCATTATAGCCGTGTTTTACTTCGCCTAAATGGCCTAATCTCATAATTTTTCCCTCCAGTCTAATTCCGTAATAACCTTTTCATCTTTATGTTCTTCCATGAAGGCATTGATTTGATCAACGGTCTGCATAGCGTCGGAACAACTGTGGCTGGCAACGACCATGGCTGCATGAGCCGTACCATACTGCAAGGCTTTAGGAACTTCCCAGCCGGATAACAGGCCATATACGAAGGCACTGCCGTACGCATCGCCGCCACCGAAGGATTTGAGCAACTTGATGTGATAGGATTCAACTTTATATGCATGTTTATCTGCTGTATAAGCAATGGAACCTTTCTTGCCATGTTTGATAATGACAATTTGATTGCCTTCAGCCATGTATTTTTCAGCTAATTCATGATCAGGAATGCCACTGTCTTCAGGGATGTTTTCCGTTAAATCTACTTCTTCACGGGAACCGATGATGATATCGCTCATCTTAGCCATGAGAGAGTAGTAAATGGATGTTTCTTCTGCCGATTTCCAGGTGTACGGGCGGTAGTCGATATCAAAAATAACTTTTACACCATGTTTTTTAGCATAACGGACAGCCATGAAGCAAGCTTCCCGTGACGGGCTGGCAGCTAGCGCTGTACCGGATACGATCAGGATCTTGCTGTCAGCAATGTAGTCTTCTGAAACGTCTTCTGGAGCAATGAGCAAATCGGCAATGCAGTCACGATACATGAGGATGCTGCTTTCCGTCGGGCTCTTGATTTCTGTAAAGGTAAGACCAATGCGTTCACCATGTTTGGACCGTACCATTTGTGTCGTATCAATACCGCGTTCGTTGAAGTAGTTAATGACGAAATCACCGAATTGGTCATCAGAGACACAGCCGATGAAACCGACTTTTTTGCCGAGGTGGTTAATACCGACTGCCATGTTGCCTGCGGAACCGCCGAGATACATGGAAAACGTCTTTACCTTATCCAGTGTACGGTTGAGTTCGTTCGGATTGAAGTCTAATGTCACGCGGCCGATTAAAACAACATCGCGTTTTTTAGTCTGGTCAAAATCTATGAGTGCCATGTTAAATCCTCCTCTATGCTTTATCCTGCATTTCAAAAATATGCATATGTTTAATGATGTTCTTATATGTCCCCGTAACAGCTGCATCGCTGAAATCAAAATAGTTGGATTCCGGTTTTGCCTGATACGTCGCTTTTATTTCACTGGCTACGCTGTCATAAGATGCCGTAGCAATATTGATTTTCTTGATACCATTGTGGAAACAGTTACGGAAATCATCTTCTGTAAGGCCTGTACCGCCGTGAAGAACCAACGGTGTTTTAACAACGGCTGCTACTTCTTTCAGACGGTCAATACGCAGCTGCGGTTTTTTCTTATAGTTCCCATGAGCCGTACCGATAGCAATAGCCAGCGCGTCTACGCCTGTTTCATTAGCAAAACGGATGGCATCTTCTACGCGAGTAATGGCAATATCACTGTCAGCGCCATCGCCTTCAGCACCACCGATGCTGCCGATTTCCCCTTCTACAGAAGCACCATATGTATCTGCCAGTGCTCGTACTTGTTTGGTCAAGGCTATGTTTTCATCAAGCGGATACGATGAACCATCGAACATGACCGATGTGAACCCTATTTCCAATGCCAAGGTGATCATTTCTTTTGTTTTACCATGATCCAGCTGTACAGCTGCAGGCATTTTGCAGCGTTTTGCTGCCGCTACCATGACCGGCCCGACCAGATCGAGCGGCGAATAACGCAAGCGACCTTCAGCAATCTGCATGATAAGCGGTGCATGCATTTCTTCGGCTGCCTTAATAGCGCCCATGGCCATTTCCATGTTGGATACGTTGAACGCCCCTATAGCATACGACGTATCCTTTACACTATTGAGGATTTCCGACATTTTTACGAGTGGCATATGTGCTCCTCCTCCATTTAACCGTGTCTGAAACTCTTATTTATAGAGTTCCTTATAGATGTCAATGATTTGTTCTTTCGTAGGGATACGCATGGTATTCTGCGGGCTGCCGCTTTCTAAGGCATCATCAGCCATCTTGCTGAGCGATGCATACCAGTCGTCTCTCTTAACACCTGCTTCTTCGATGGTCTGGATACCAACTTCTTTGCAGAACCGGTCCACTTCAGCGGCCATAGCAGCTGCTGCTTCAGCATCCGGTGTGTTGGCATCAGCTACGCCCATGATACGGCCGATTTCAGCAAAGCGAGCTGTATTTTCTTTGATAGCGAAGCGGAGACATGCTGGAAGCAACATCGCATTGGAAGCGCCATGTGCAATGTGGAACAGCGCACCGATTGGACGGCTCATGCCGTGAACGATAGTAACAGACGCATTCGTAAAGGCAATGCCTGCTTCTAATGCTGCCAGGGACATTTCCAAACGAGTTTCTTCGTTTTTGCCATCTTTATAGCAAACAGGAAGATTTTTGTGGATCTTTTTAATAGCCGACAGTGCAAAAATATCTGTCAGCGGCTGTGCTTTACGGGATGTATACGCTTCGATGGCATGTGTCAATGCATCGATACCAGTAGCAGCCGTCACTTTAGGAGGCGCTGTCATAGTGAAGGACGGATCAACAACAGCCAACGACGGAATAATGGACGGGCCGCCTAATAACATTTTGACGTTTGTTTCTGTATCAGCAATAATCGTGTTCTTCGTAACTTCAGAGCCTGTACCGGCTGTTGTCGGAATAGCTACTAAATACGGAACAGGGAAGTCAATGGATTTATGCATGTAATCGCGGAGCTTGCCACCGCCAACGGATAAGAAAGCGATTGCCTTTGCTGTATCCATGGGGCTGCCACCGCCAAGAGCAATGATAAAATCACATTTTTCTTCTTTATACATTTTGAGACCTGCATCAACGATTTTATCGGTCGGTTCTGTATTGGAGCCATCGTAAATTACATAGGGGATACCAGCTTTCTTCAAGGCATCTTCTACTTTTGCTGCATTGCCGAATGTAACCATAGCCTGATCGGTTACGATAAGCGCTTTTGTGCCTTTACCTTCAATATGCTGACCTAATTCTGTGATAACATTTGTACCAGAAATAATTGTTTTTGGAACCATAAAGATGTGACCCATAATGTGCACTCTCCTTTGTGAATTTTCATATGTTGATTATGTTTTTGGTAACTTTATGGTTATATCTTAATGCTTAATTGGTTATTTGTCAATGGATATAATCAAAATAAATCTCTTTTCGCCAAAATATTTCCATCTTGTTGAAACCGTATGATTTTCACGCTTTGTAAGACGCAAAAAAGCCCTGTGCCATGCATTTCAAGCGTGACACAGGGCTCCTGTTATCTTGTGTTCCTTACGGTTTCTGCAATTCCTTATATTTTCGGGACGCAGCATAATAACTCTGCGCTTCTTGCCGCGTATGCAGTACTTCTTCATCCGTAACGGGACGAACAATGCGAAACGGCGTGCCATATACCATCGAACGGGCAGGGATTTTCTTACGCTGCGTAATCAAGGTAGCCGCACCGATAATGGATTCATCACCAATTTCCGCATCATCGAGAAGTACACATCCCATACCGATAAGTGCTGCCGTCCCAACAGATGTACAATGGATGACCGCGTTGTGACCGATAACGACATAATCACCGATCGTCAGCGGCTGATCCAAATCCGTATGGAGCGTCGCGTTGTCCTGCACATTCGTATACTTGCCAATGCGGATGCTGGCCGCATCACCACGAATAACAGCATGAGGCCAGATACTAGCCCCTTCTTCAATAATAACATTACCAGTAATGACAGCTGATTCTGCAACGTATGCTGACGGATCTATTTGTGGCGTGTAGCCGCCGAATGATACAATTTTTGCCATAATAATTCCTCCTTGGTCTTTCTCCACCAATTCTAACATGACCAAAGAAGCCTGGCAATACCTATGTCTAAGCGGTATATTTCCGTAATTCTATAGATGAAATTAGCGGGGCCTGATGATCTGTCCTAAAGGCATGGGCGGTTCAATAGCATCGCTATGTCCCAGCAGCTGTTCTTCAAGTACTTTTTTCGTAAAACGCCCGTCTTCTATGGCCCGTTCAGGGAATCCTAAGGGATTGAAGGTTGCAATAGTATCCTCCCGTTCTCCAAAACCCAAGGCCCGCAGTGTTTTAAAGGCTGCAGCAAAATCAACTTCGCCATCACCGATTTTACCAATATGGGCATGACAACGCACAGACCCATCAGCATATAATTCAGCTGGATTAATATTATAACGGAACAGCTTCGTATAGTTCCACGTATCAGCAACAATGATATGTGTCAAATGACGCTGACAATACGTCAGCATGCTGGCAATATCGCCTTTGCCGCCATCATAATGGAAAGTATGAGGAATGGAGTACAAATATCCTAAAGCCGGGCTGTCATAATATCGTACAATATCGTAGGCATCGTTGCTATGTTCATAAAAGTCATTCGGATGGGCCTGGACATCCATACGCATGCCTTTGCTTTCCAGCAGGGGCAGTAACACGTCAAGGGAACGCATGACCTTAGCTTCACATAATTCAGGACAACTGCGATCACCATTGAATTCCGTATTGAATACGCTGACCCCCAGGATCTCTGCAATTTCAATCATTCGTTTCCAGCAGTCTAACGCATACTGGCGCACGAATTCATCCGGATCGGCAATACGGAATCCTGTAGTCAGGGAAGCGATCTTGAGCCCTGCCTTTTGAATGGCTTTTTTATGCCATTCTACTTCTGCATTCGTCGCTTTAGGCCGTTTCCAAAAGCCCGGAAAATCAGCATTATACGGGGAAATATACTGATATCCTGCTGCTGCGACGGTTTGATAAATTTCTTCATAGGTCATTCCTGTATCCCAGAATGCACTGGTATCAAATGTGATTTTCATATATATACATGCTCCTTCCGTTTCTTAACTCAACATTGTTTCTTGCAAGAATCTGGCAGATTTTTGGATAGCAATCAAATTATTCGGCATCAGCGGATCTTCCACTTCGATGCATACTGGTCCGTGGTAATCGCCGGCTGCCAAGGTCGCAAAGAATTCTTTCCACCATAACTGATCATGTCCATACCCAACAGCAACATAGTTCCATACTCTATTCGCAGCAGCACCATTGTACGGTCCCAATTCAAAATATTCCGTTCCTTTAATATGCGGATTTAAACGCGTATCTTTTCCATGAACATGATACACGGCTTTTGCTTCACACAGTTTACGAGCCATCAAGATCGGATCGCCGCCCATGAAGAACATATGGCTGGGATCAAGGTTCATACCAATAATGGGCCCAACAGCAGCTCTTAAATGCATCAGTGTTCCATAATTGAACACCATGTTCATCGGATGCTCTTCTAACGCAATCGTTTCCACCCCGCAAGAGGCCGCTAATGCAGCTGCTTTGCTCCAAAACTGAATAGTCACGTCCCATTGATATTTCAAGACATCCTGCATTTCAGGCGGATATGTATGGAGGACCCAGTTTAATGCCGTATCTGTTGGACTGCCTGCAGGCAAACCAGACTGGGCTACAATATGTTTTACACCGAGAAGTTCTGCCAGTCGAAACGTATTCATTACATCCGGTGCATGGCTTGCCCATCGTTCCCCTGGTCCGATAGCGTTAGCAGAACAATTCAGCGCACAAATCTCAAGACCGCGGCTTTCAATAGCCTGCAAAAAGGTTTTACGAGCATCGGCACTTTTCAGCAATTTTTCCATATTTAAGTGAGGTGCACAAGAATACCCGCCTGTACCAAATTCCAATACTTTAATTCCCATATGAACTGCTTCATCCAGTACTTGTTCAAAGGACATATCCGGTAATCCGTCCGTAAAGAGCCCTAATTTCATAGGATGTTCATTAAACGAAGCAACTGGCATATCAAAATTTTCAGGTTTTATACTCATTATAGTCTCCTTATTTAAATTCAACCCATGCTGCATCATTCGCAGCTGATTCAACACATTTTTCTACCCATTGGACGCCTAAGACACCTGCATGGATATCGGGATACCAAAAATCAACAGTTTCTCCCCGTTCAGTCTTGTCAATAGCAATAGCAAAGCGTGTATATAAGTTGCTCCACGCTTCAAAAAGTCCTTCCGGATGACCTCCGCCAATCCGGTCATCCTTCTTCGCTTCTGCATACAGATAGTCATTGCCACGACCTAACTTGCGCGGTGCCTGCCCCTGTACTTCATACGATAAGAAATTCGGATATTCTGCATCCCAGGCAATGGATGCTTTTTCCCCTATAATACGAAGCCGTTCACCGAACTGGGAGCCTGCATTGACGCCACTAGACCAAAGATAGCCAATAGCTCCATTGTCATATTCCATGACCGTCATGGCATTATCTTCCAAGGCACGGCCTTCTACAAAGGACTGTTTCGTACACATAAGCCGTTTGATTCCCAACTGAGGACAAATCGCTTCAGCGAGGTATACCATATGCGTACCTACATCCCCCATGACGAAAGCGGGACCCGCCTTTGCCGGATCAACACGCCAGGCCTGAGACGCTGCTTTCTTTTCTACTGCTACATTATTGCCACCGTGGGCAAATTGCATATTAATAATACGAATGTTGCCTAAATCTCCGTGTTCTACCATTTTCCGGGCTTGTTCAATCATTTGATGCCCTGCATAGCCATAGGAAATAAACATGATTTTTCCTGTTTTTTTGACCAGCTGTTCCAGCTTCTGTGCCTGTTCCGTTGTAAAGCATAGCGGTTTTTCACAATACACATGAAGACCTGCTTCAAGCGCTGCCATGGCAATTTCATAATGGGTAAAATTCGGAGTAGCGATAGATACAGCCTGAATCCCATCTGGGCGCTTAGTTTCAGCTGCAAACATAGCTTTATAATCGGTATAACAGCGATCTGGATCAACATGAAGTTTTTCTCCGAAACTGCGTCCTCGTTCCGGATCGATATCAAACGCACCAGCTACAAGTTCAAAATTGAAATCGCGTAACGCTGCTGAGCGATGGATATACCCAATCTGACTTCCCAAACCGCCACCTACCATGCCCCAACGAATAGGAGCATCAACATTCTTTTCACCATAAATCATGATTCTCTCTCCTTTGTCACAATACACATGTATTTCAAATACTAATATATAGCTGCTTATAATTCACCGTGTGATTCCCGTTCAGCCAAGTCTTTCATCATGACTGGATAGAATTTTTCCAATTTATGGAATAACAGGATCAATGCGGTAACGCCCCATACGACAATAGGACCCCAAACAAATAAATCGATAATTGCGCCTATAGCCGCATCACTTTGCATCGCCAGCATGCCATCATAGCCAGCCGCACTAAGGATAAGCCCTAACGTAGCACTGGTCAGACCGCCGCCTAATTTCGAGCCAACTGACGCTGCGCTGTAAATAAGCCCTTCTAAACGCAGATGTGTCTTCCACTGACCATACTCAACGGAATCAGCAATGAATGAAAACACGACACCCATCAGTGGCGCCTGGCCAATACCACGGAAGACAGACGCCATCATAGCCAGTGTATAACTGGTCGGATCAATGACTAGCGGCACCTGGCCTACAATACTGATAATGGCACCACCTAACGCTAAATTGCGCTTGCTAAATCGCTTCAGCAATGCTGGAATCAAGAAAATAATAGCAATACCCGGGACCTGTTCAGCAATGTAAAGGGGACTGGTTAGCAATGCATCTCCCAATATCCATTTACTATAATAGCTGAGCATCGTTCCTGATAACGTCATGTAAACCGAAAGCATGGCCCATAATAATAATCCCAACGCCCAATACTTATTTTTTATTAACGCCTTCAAACTAGTACGGACAGGCACTTTTGAATCTGTATTTTTTTCCAGCTTGACTCGTTCCTTCGTATTAAAGAAACAAATCAACAACAGGATCAGGGCAATGATGCCATATAATACAGCTGCCATGATCCAGGCTTCCTGATCATCACCGAGGACTTTTACTAATGGTAGCGTCGCCGCTGTCGCCAAGATACGACCAAAGGGTGACAAGCCCATACGGATGGCATTGATGACGCCTCGTTCATATTGATTGCGGGTCATCAATGTTGCTAACGATGAATATGGCAGGTTCAACGCAGTATAACAGACTGTCTGTATAAAGTTATATGTAATGAATATGTAAATGGCCTTGACCATATCCGATGCATGAGGCGGCACGGTAAACAGCAATACGCAGCCAATCGCATAAGGAACACTCATCCACAACACCCATGGTCTGGCTTTGCCATATTTGGAATGCGTCCGATCTACGATCAGACCCATGACCACATCAGATGCGCCGTCAAACAGCCGCGACACCAAAATGATGATGCCCACTGTCCCTACAGAAATACCAATATAATCCGTATAAAAGAATGTTAAAATACTCGCAGTGAGAGCAACCACTATATTACAAGCTGTATCACCGAGCCCATAAGAAAACTTCTCTTTCCAGGATACTTTCACATCACCGCTAATAGCCATTGCTGGTGCGGTTCTCCTTATATCAGTCAGTTGTTCAGATTTCACATTCAGCTTCCTCCTTATTTTCCTGTTTGCGATGAGGATATTTCAATCATTTCCATCTATCGCGATCATAGTTAATGTTTTGATGTGCCGCCGGCTTCACTCTTTATGCTATAAGTATAATATTTCAGAAGCAGATAATATAGAACAGTACATGTCAATACTTGGATAAAACAACGATTTTTATTTATATCCCGTTTACAAAGTTAACACAATTCGTTTTTTACGCATATAAAAAACCCTTCGCAACTAAGTTGCGAAGGGCCTGTCCATATTAAGATCATATTCTGGTACGAAATTTATTCGGTGCACAGCCAATATATTTTTTAAATAGCCGGTTGAAATAGCTAAGATCATAGATCCCCACGGTTTCTGCCGCCTTCTTTATATCGATATGCTGCTCTTCAATTTCTTCACACGCCAAGATGATACGCAATCGATTAATGTATTGTATCGGTGTCACCCCAGTAAAATCCTTGAATATTTTGCGGAAATGATTAGGGCTGAAACAATATTGAGAGGCTGTCATTTGAATATCAAACGGCTGTGTCAAATCATATTCTATTTTTGCCAGTACTTCGGCCATCATTTGTTGATTAGCATTGGAAGACGATTGCAGTATTTCATGCTGCTCATGCAATTTCTTATCCAATTCCAGCAAAACGATTTCTAAATATTTCTGTTTGCACAATCTGCTATGAATGTCTTCTTCATCAGGGCTATCCATGATCTGATGCAGCATCGCCTTTACAAATACATGCTCCTGCGGCGAAAGATGTAATACATTCTGCTTACCGTTATTGACAGCATATTCAGGAAGAGTACCTCGGTACATGTTTTCACGCTTTTCAAAGTGTTCGGCAAACGTATCCGGTATCCCTTCCTCGGCCAGCAGCGTTCCTTCATTTTTAATCAACAAGGCTTTTACGGCCTCATCAATATGATCGATCGTAAATTGGCAGTTATATAATGAACTTTCGCCGTATAACGAATAGCCATGAGGCATTCCCGGCAAGATCATGACGACATCACCTGGAATGAGCAGCGTTTCTACATCGCGGAAAACATGCCGGAGACTTCCCCGGTTGATAATAAGCAATTCATAATATTGATGACAATGCATATTAGCAGAGCGCGATTCATGCAAATATTCCACAGAAATACCGCTTTGTTCGCCATTATACATGTTCAAATAAGGATAGTTCTGATAGTCCGTCATTATATTCACCGCCTGCATATACTCTATCATCATATAGTTGACTCTGTCTTATAATTTAATACCTTTTAGTCATATTGTCAATACATCATATGAATTAGTGATAACTAAAAAAGCCACATGGATATCCATGTGGCTTTTGTGCATAGGTTTTAACGGAATATTTATAGAAAATATTAACGTTTTGAGAACTGCGATGCTTTACGAGCTTTCTTCAAGCCGTATTTGCGGCGTTCTTTTTCACGGGGGTCACGAGTCAAGAGACCTGCTTTTTTAAGAGGTTGACGGAAATCATGGTCAACTTCCAAAAGAGCACGGCTGATGCCGTGACGAATAGCGCCAGCCTGACCAGACGGGCCGCCACCCTTTACATCAGCAATAACGTCGTACTGTTCAGTTACACCTGTCAATACGAGCGGCTGTTTAATAACTAATTCCAGTGTTTTACGACCGAAATAATCGTTCAAATCTTTTTTATTAACTGTGACTTTTCCCTGACCCGGAACCAGACGAACTCTGGCAACGGATGTTTTTCTACGGCCAGTACCGTAGTATTGTGCTACTGCCATGAAATGTTCCTCCCGGTGTGATTAACGAATATCTAACTTTAATTCTTCAGGTTGCTGTGCCTGATGCGGATGTTCAGCACTAGCGTAAACATTCAGTTTACGGTACATCTGATCACCCAGTTTAGTTTTTGGCAACATGCCGCGAACAGCCATTTCTACTACACGTTCCGGACGTGATTCAAGCATATGACCGAGTTGGATGAATTTAGCGCCACCGGGATAACCGGAATGACGGAAATACGTTTTCTTGATTAATTTTTTGCCTGTAAGTCTAACTTTTGCTGCGTTGACTACGATAACATAGTCACCTGTATCTACATGCGGGGTAAACGTAGGTTTATTTTTTCCCCGAAGAACTTTAGCTACTTCGGCAGCAAGACGTCCCAATGTCTGGCCTTCCGCGTCAACAACGTACCATTTCCGTTCGATGTTGGACGGGTTAGCCATAAATGTAGTTTTCATGCTGTGTAATTCCTCCCTGATACGACTAACATACCTAAGCTTTAGGTTCTTTTTCTCCGGGGCTAAGTGGAGTCCAAGTGAAAAGCTTACCTATTTATTCTACAGATATGAACTCCCTTTGTCAAGGATTTTTTATAAAAAATGCAGATTTAACTTCCTTTTCCATAATTTTATATCATTTTTTATCTGTTACACTAATTTTACATTTCACTGTTCTTATATATTATATATACATTTAATACGGTCTGTAAATATAACGTTTTACTTCATATGGTTCTTAAAAATTTAAATATTTTCCCATAAATCTATTTGACAAGACGAAAAAATGATGATAAACTAGCGTCAACAACTTGATAGTGTTGCAATGAAGAGAAGAGTACACGAAAAGAATTGTCCCAGAGAGTTCTCATCCGGTGAAAGAGAATACATGCTAGTTCGTGGAACATGGACTCCGAGCAGATTGGCTGAATAGTTAAGCCGTCCGGGCGCACCCGTTACAGTGCTAAGGTATTGATGGCGTTTATGCCTGCGTACCTGAAGAGGCTTAGACCGCAAGGTCTAAGTGAAATTGGGTGGTATCACGGTGCTTCCGTCCCTTGTTATAGGGATGGAAGCTTTTTTTATTACAACACAACCTTCAAGCTATTATTTTTTTACAATCAGGAGGAATGTAATTATGAGTGAAAACACAAACTACAAATTTGAAACGTTACAGCAACATGCCGGTCAGGTACCGGATCCGACAACAGGCGCCCGTGCCGTTCCTATATATCAGACTACGTCGTATGTATTCAAAGATACACAGCAAGGGGAAGACCGTTTTGCACTGCGGGATCCTGGCTATATTTACAGCCGTCTGACGAATCCGACACAGGATGTCCTCGAAAAACGCATTGCTGCACTCGAAGGCGGCACAGCCGGCCTGGCTACTGCTTCTGGTGCTGCTGCCATTGCTTACTGCATCATCAATATCGCCGGTATTGGCGACGAAATCATTGCCGCACCGACCTTGTACGGCGGCACTGTCGAATTATTCACAGAAACCTTCAAACGTTTCGGCATCAAAACTAATTTCGCCAATCCTGATGATCCTGCTGATTTTGAACGTCAGATCAATGACAAGACCAAAGCCATTTATTTGGAAAGTCTGGGCAACCCGGCCATCAACATTCCCGACTTTGAAGCCATCGCTGCCATTGCCCACAAGAACGGTCTGCCAGTCATTGTAGATAACACCTTTGCTACGCCCTATTTGTTCCGTCCTCTCGAACATGGTGCTGACATCGTTGTCCATTCGGCCACAAAATTCATCGGCGGCCATGGTACAACCTTAGGCGGCATTATCGTTGAAAACGGTAAATTTGACTGGGCCGGTTCTGGCCGCTTCCCAGAAATCGCAGCACCGGATGCTTCCTATAATGGCATCAATTTTGCAAAAGATGTCCCCGGTGCCGGTTTTGTCACCCGCATCCGTGCCAAATCACTTCGTGACTTAGGCGCATGCATCAGCCCCTTCAATGCATGGCTTCTCATTCAAGGAACAGAAACGTTGTCCCTGCGCATTGAACGCCACGTCGCTAATGCTGAAAAAGTCGCTGCCTTCCTGGAAAACCATCCTAAGGTCTCCAAAGTCAACTATCCGTCTCTTCCCTCTTCGCCGTACTACAAACTGGCGAAAAAATACTTCCCCAAGGGAACTGGCTCTATCTTTTCCTTTGAATTGAAAGATGGCTATACAGCCGCTCGCAAATTCATTGATAGTGCTAAGATTTTCTCCGATCTCGCCAACGTCGGCGACTCTAAATCACTGCTTGTGCATCCCGCTTCGACGACGCACCAACAGCTGACCAAAGAACAACTTAAAGCTTGCGGAATCACACCAGGCCTGGTCCGTATTTCCATTGGTCTGGAAAATGCCGAAGATTTACTGCACGATGTAGAACAGGCATTAAATCAACTGTAAAGAAATACGTTATTATCAAGTCAAAGGAGTACTGTAATTATGCCAATCAAAATTTCTGACGGATTATCCGCAAAAGAAAGACTTCACGAAGAAGGTATCTTCACCATTGATAAGGGACTTGCGCTGCACCAGGACATTCGTCCCTTGCGAATACTTGTCCTCAATTTAATGCCTCTTAAGAAGCCGACAGAATTACAGCTCCTGCGCTTGCTCGGCGACTCGCCGTTGCAGCTGGAAGTTGATTTCTGCCATACGACAACACATGAGAGCACCCATACTGATCCCTCTTATTTAGAAGAAAATTATCTCGTCTATGATGACGTCAAAGACAGCTATTATGACGGTGTCATCATTACCGGTGCTCCTGTAGAAAAGCTGGCCTATGAAGCGGTCGATTACTGGCCGGAAATGGTTGCCTGGCTCGACTGGGCTAAGACCCATGCCTATTCCACGATGTACCTCTGCTGGGGTGCTCAGGCAGCATTATACCACTATTACGGCATTGAAAAGCGCATGCTGCCGGCTAAGCTCTTTGGTATTTACGAATACCAGCTGACACAAAAATATCATCCCCTTCTGCGGGGATTCGATGACCGCTATTTCATTCCGCAATCGCGTCATACAGCGATCAATGATATTCAGGTCTACAACACACCGAGCTTAGATATTTTATCTCGTTCTGCTGAAAATGGTATCAATATCATCGGTTCTTCCAATCATCGCCGCTTTTTCATTCTCGGCCATTTTGAATATGACCGCAGAACATTGGAAACAGAATACCTGCGAGATAAGAAAAAGGGATTGCCCATTACTATTCCGGCTAACTATTATCCTAAAGATAATGATACGAACACACCGGAATTCACATGGTGCAGCTACGCTCATTTATTTTACCATAACTGGCTGAACCTGGTATACCAAGAAACACCGTATGTCATCGAAGACATTGCCAGCCTGGACGCATCAAAGGACTCCTGCGCCCATTGAAAGGATCGTTAAGACCGCATTATTGTAGATGATCACATCAGAACGACCACGGGGGAACGAAAAGAAGCCAGCAGATCACTTTTGATCTGCTGGCTTTTTCATATAACGATATACGATCTATTTAGTTCCAAAAATACGATCACCGGCATCCCCTAAGCCGGGAACGATATAACCGTGTTCATTCAAATGGTCATCTAAGGCTGCCACATAAATGCGGACATCTGGATGATCCTTATTGACCTGTTCCACACCGGCTGGTGCTGCTACCAGGTTCATCATTTTGATGTTTTTTATGCCTTTATCCTTCAATAGCTGGATTGCTGCAGAGGCACTGCCTCCTGTAGCCAGCATAGGATCGACGATAATAAAATCACGATCTTCTACATCTGGTAATTTACAATAGTATTCTACCGGTTTCAATGTCTTCGGATCACGATACAAGCCAATATGCCCTACCTTTGCCGTCGGGATAAGATCCAGCATGCCCTGCACCATCCCTAAGCCGGCACGCAAGACCGGTACGATGACTAATTTTTTACCGCTGATTTGTTTCCCTGTCATCTTAGCAATAGGTGTTTCGATTTCCACATCTTCCAAGGGTAAATCCCGGGTGATTTCATATCCCATAAGCATAGTGATTTCTTCCAGTAACGTCCGAAAATCCTTTGACCCCGTTTCTTTTTTCCGCATAAGTGTGACTTTATGCTGAATAAGGGGATGGTTAATAACGTGTACTTCCATTAGTACATTCTCCTTTCACTATTTCACTATATGTTATTTATCCATTTCCGTAATCATAGCCACACGATTGGCATGACGTCCGCCTTGAAATTCCGTCGTAAGGAAGATATCCACAATATCTCTGGCAACGCCCGGGCCGATAACACGACCACCCATCGTTAAAATATTGGCATTATTATGGAGACGGCTGTAAGTCGCACAATATGTATCATTGCATAAAGCAGCGCGAATGCCATGGACTTTATTCGCTGCAATACTTACGCCTAAGCCAGTACCACAGACCAGGATACCTCTGTCAAAGGTACCATCAGCCACTGCTTCTGCCACTTTCTTGGCAATGACCGGATAATCGCACCGGTCTGGTGTCAATGTACCGTAATCAGTAAATTCAATTCCCTTTTCGTTGAGATATTCCTTGATGTTTTCTTTTAAATCGAATCCGCCATGATCTGACCCAATTACTAATTTCATCGTATGTCCTCCTCGAAATACTTGATATCTTTTTTTCTTATATCATTATACGCTCTTCACATAGACGTGAAAAGTGATTTTTACGATTTTATAGTATCCCTGTCAGCTACAGAATAACAATGTCTCCACCGGAAGCTTTCTTCATACGATTCATGATTGCCATGCCCAGTCCTTCACTGTCCGTGCCTTCTGCTAAAATGTGATCGACACGATGGTCATCAAAAAACAATAATCCCGTATATAATTGATTGGCCAGCCCCTCTTTATCATCATGATGGCCCCATACATACATATTTTCCTGTGGGAAATGAGATGCTACTTCTGCACTGACAAGAAATCCTACAGACAGTCCTTCCCGACGATATTGTTCATATAATTGGCTGAGTTTAGCTGTCACTGCCGATACAGAACCAATAACTGTCGTCATCGACGCCGACGGTGCATAATGACGGTATTTCATGCCAGGCGCTTTAGGAACACCTTGCCCTGTGACCAGGCTCGTATCGACCTGCACATGGCCGACAACACGTTCCAGCATAGCGGTCGTCACGCCGCCTGGCCGCAAAATAGTCACCATATCATCGGCATTGCATTCGACAATCGTCGATTCTACCCCGATTTCACAAGGACCGCCGTCAATGATCATATCGACACGGCCTTCCATATCATGTGCTACTTCTGCTGCTGTCGTCGGGCTGGGACGGCCGGAGAGATTGGCACTGGGACCTGCTACAGGAACACCGGCACAACGTAAAAAAGCACGGCAGACAGCATGATCAGGGCACCGCAATGCCACTGTATCAAGACCGCCAGTTGCCGCATTAGGAACTTTTTTCTGACGAGGAAAAATAATGGTCAAGGGGCCTGGCCAAAATGCATCCAACAATTTTTGTGCCGTCGGCGTAATGCACGCTGCCACTTCTTTGACAGCTTCTTTATCAGGCACCGTCAAAATAAGCGGGTTATCACTAGGGCGTCCCTTAGCTGTATAAATACTGCGGCAAGCATCGGCATCAAGCCCGTTCGCACCGATACCGTATACCGTTTCTGTTGGAAATACAACCAGACCGCCATCACGAATGATGCGGCCTGCTTCTTCTAAGAGGGCTTTATCTTTTTCCACATCGGTAATGCGGACAATTTTTGTGTGTTTCATTTATATTACTCTTTTCGTGTAAATACGAGAACTCGATCAATACCACTATAATCTTTAACGGTCTTATCATACGTATATGCTGACTGTGCTGTAAAGATAGCAATGACATCGTCCGCCTGACCAGCACCAATTTCAACGGCACAATGACCGCCATCCTTTACATAAGACGGACTTGCAGCAGCAATATGCCGATATACATCAAGACCATCAGTCCCGCCATACAATGCACATTGCGGATCATACTGCACTTCCGGCTGCAATCGTTCCATATCCTGTCGTGTCAAATAAGGCGGATTAGATACTATCCAGTCAAAGGTCTGTACGGGAACAGTCGCGAACAAATCGCTCTCAATCCAGGTTATCCTCTGGGAGAGCTGAAGGAGCCGGCCATTTTCCTCAGCTACGTGCAGTGCTTTTGAAGAAATATCAACACCTGTTCCGACTGCTTTCGGCAAAAAATGTAACAGACTCAGAATAATAGCACCGCTTCCCGTGCCCATATCGAGCACCGCTGGTGCTCCTTGCCGGCCTTCTGCTTCTAATACCGTTTCAACGAGCATTTCCGTTTCTGGCCGGGGGATCAATACGGCTGTATTAACCTTAAAATCAAGACCCATAAATGCTTTTTTACCTAAAATATGGGCAACAGACATACGATTGGCCCGTTTTTGAATGATTTCGCGGTACTGGGCCAATTCTTCAGGATTCATGGGTTCATCGTAATGAGCATACAAATAAATCCGCTCTTTCTGAAGGATATGGCCTAAGAGGATTTCTGCATCGAGACGAGGTGAATCAATGCCCTTGCGGCTGAAGTATTGCTGCGTCCACTGAAGGATCGATCCGATAGTCCAGATTTTATTCATTTTCTCCTTCTTCTTTCATCAGTTCAGACCGCCGAGCTTCTGCCAATGCCTGAATGAATTCATCAATATCCCCATTCAGGATGTTTTCCAATTTATATAACGTAAGATTAATTCTGTGATCTGTTACACGACCTTGCGGGAAATTATACGTACGGATACGTTCACTGCGGTCGCCAGTCCCAACCTGGCTGCGACGGGCTTCCGTCACTTCAGCATCAGCTTTTTGTCGGGCCTGATCAAGAAGGCGGGCTTTTAAGACACGCAATGCTTTCATGCGGTTTTCAAGCTGAGACCGTTCATCCTGGCATTCAACAACGAGGCCTGTCGGCATATGGGTCATCCGAACAGCGGAACTGGTCTTATTGACATGCTGGCCGCCAGCACCAGAGGCACGATAGTAGTCGACACGGACATCGTCCATATTGAGGTCGATTTCCACATCTTCTGCTTCAGGCAGTACGGCTACCGTTGCCGTCGAGGTATGGATACGGCCACCGGCTTCCGTAACCGGTACTCGCTGTACCCGATGAACACCTGATTCATATTTCAGCTTGCCAAACACACCAGCGCCTTCTACAGAAAATACGACTTCTTTGAAGCCGCCTAATTCCGGTGCATTAGAGCTGATGATGCTTGCTTTCCAGCCCGGTTGTTTTTCAATGTACTTCGTATACATACGGAATAAGTCTCCCGCAAACAATGCCGCTTCGTCGCCACCAGCACCGGCACGGATTTCCATAATGACATTTTTATCATCCAATGGGTCTTTTGGCAGCATGAGTACATGAAGTTGTTCTTCTAAATCAGCCTGTTCCTTAGTCAAACCACTCAATTCTTCTTTGGCCATCGCAATAAGGTCGGCGTCACTATCAGAATCATTCATGATTTCCTTATCTCCTTTTATGTTTTCGGAGACTTCTTTATAGTTACGGAACACTTCCACAATCGGTGCCAGGGATGCATGCTCTTTAGTGAGCTTCTGCCATTCATCCTGCCGTGCAATAACGGATGGATCGCTAATACGCTGTTCCAGATCCATGAATTTATTTTCTACTGCCTGTACTTTATCAATAAACACTATGTTTCTCTCCTTATTTACATGAATAGGGATCTCGTTTGACCGGCACCCCGCTAATCGCCGCTGTTACTTCAATGGATCCGTACGTATCGTCAATGGTCATACCCTTGCTATACGTCCCCTTCAAGGGACTGCGGCTGGACAACAGCAGCTGATACCAGTCCGCTGGCAGCATCTTCTACCGGTTTTGCTTCGTTTAATGCCCGAATAGCTACTTCAATTTGATCGGCATGAGGTTCCTTTGTCGTCAAATACTGCAGCCACAATCCCGGCTTAAACAAGCTTTGCAATACAGGGTTCGTCGTCCTGCCGGCTAAGCGAATCAATTCATAACTAATACCGGCTACGACAGGCATGAGCAAAATACGGGATACAATACGTACTCCCAAGTTTGGCCAGCCTAAAAAGGCAAAGACGAAAATAGACACAAACATGACGATAAGCAGGAAATTCGTACCACAACGAGGATGGAGACGACTATGTTTTTTTACATTTTCTACAGTGAGTTCTTCTCCTGATTCGTACGTCCAGATCGTTTTATGTTCTGCCCCATGATACTCAAAAACGCGACGGATGTCACTTGTAAGGGATATACCCCATATATATAATAGAAATATAGCCAGCCGTAAAAATCCTTCGACAACATTGAGACGGAAGGCATCGTCAGCAACGCCAGGAATGAACTTCGCCCCGTACGTTGGAATGATTAAAAAGAAAACAATAGCCAGTCCCACGGAAACAGCCATTGTCAACGCCATTTCCTTACTCGATAATTGTTCGTCTTCTTCACCGGCTGCTTGGGCTGAATACGACAGGCTCTTCATCCCATAGACGAGGGACTCGCATAAAGCCACTGTCCCTCTCAGAAAGGGTTTCTTCAATATAGGGTATCTTTCATTGATAGAATGAACCGGATCTTTTTTAACTGTAATATCCCCTGACGGCGTTCGTACAGCTGTAGCAATGTATTCAGGGCCACGCATCATGACACCTTCAATAACGGCTTGTCCTCCGACATATGTTGTTGGTTTATTCAACAGTATCCCTCCCTTTCTATACATACAAATAGAGCAGAGCATTTCTGCTCTGCCGACCATTTGTACTATGCCTATTTAGCTTTGTTACCATAACGTTTATTGAACTGTTCAATACGGCCACGAGCCTGTTGTGCACGCTGCTGTCCTGTAAAGAACGGATGGCATTTGGAGCAAATTTCAACACGAAGTTCTGATTTAGTAGAACCGGTTTCAAATGTATTGCCACAAGCGCATGTTACTACGGCTTTGCCGTATTTCGGATGAATACCTTCTTTCACCACTCACACCTCTTTCTTATCAATCATGAAAACCTATGCTAGACTAGTTTAGCACAACCTTAGTGGAAATGCAAGTACATTTTACAATTAAGGATACACTTGCCAGTATCTATCGGCCATCCGGCCAAAAAAGAATGATGTGACCTGCTTCTCTGGTCTTATTCAAGTCAATGACCCGCTGATTGGAGGAGCCGCGGAAGTATAAGCCCGGGTCCTTTAATGCATCGACGAAAGGACCGTCGACAAGGACATCGCAGGCATCAATGAGGTCTTTTTTCTGCTGATCCTGAAGAATTTCTTCATACGTATATCCCGAATAGACCCAAATCGTTTTGTCAGGAGCTGCTTGCCGAATCTTTTTAGCCAGCGCAGTCAGGCCTGCTGCATTCTGCATAGGCTCGCCTCCCAAGAAGGTCACGCCGCTATTCGTATCCTCTCTGACGTAGGATAAAATCTGGTTCGTTTCCGTTTCTGTCCATTCCTGTCCGGCTTTAAAATCCTGATATTCCGGATTGAAACATTCCGGACAGTGCCGGTCACAGCCCGTAACAAATACCGTAGCCCGTATCCCTGTCCCATTCGCTATATCGTATTGTCTGATTTGTCCGTAGTTCATATATGTAACACTCTCGCTTTGATTTCTTTTGTACGTCCTTCATTCCAGAAGTTTTCTCCCAAATATCCGCAGGTCCGACGAATAACGGTCAGCTTATTTCTATCCTTATTATGACAGCGCGGGCATTCCCATTCATTGTCATCATTCAAAACGATTTCACCATCGAAGCCGCATTCATGGCAGTAATCCAGCTTTGTATTGAATTCGGCATACGTAATGTGGTCATAAATGAACTGGACCATAGTAAGCACTGCTGGAACATTATGGGTCATATTAGGGATTTCGACATAACTGATACAGCCGCCCGTCGATTTATCTTCAAATTCCGCTTCAAAATTGAATTTATCAAATACATTGATAGGTTCGCGTACATCGACATGATAGCTGTTCGTATAATAGCCCTTATCTGTCACATCTTCGATTTCGCCGAAACGCGATTTATCGATTTTAGCAAACAGATTGGTCAGGTTTTCAGCAGGCGTGCCATACAGAGCAAAGCCAATATTAGTTTCTTTCTTCCATTTTTGGATATGAGCGTTCAAATCATCCATAATACGCATAGCAAATTTCTTGCCTTCTGGCGCTGTATGGGAACAATGCTTAGTAAGCACCGTCGCTTCATATATTCCGATGTATCCTAACGACAACGTAGCATATCCGCCATACATGAATTTTTCAATGGTTTCACCTGGTTTCAACCGGGCAATGGCACCGTATTGCCAATGAATAGGCGATACATCAGAGGTGATCCGTTTCAGCAAATCAACTCGCAAGAGCAATGCTTTTTTGCACAATTCTAATCGTTTATCAAGGATCTGGAAAAATTTTTCTTCATTGCCATCGGCAAGGATGCCGATCTGCGGCAAATTGATGGATACGACACCCATATTAAAACGACCATCAAATTTGTAATGTCCCTGTTCATCTTTCCAAGGACTCAGGAAAGAACGACATCCCATGGGGCTGAACACATTTCCTTGATAGGATTCACGCATTTTCTTCGCCGAAATATAATCCGGATACATGCGCTTTGCCGTACATTCTGCCGCCAGTTTAGTCAAATAAAAATACGGACTGCCTTCATGCGCATTATGTTCATCCAATACGTAAATCAACTTAGGAAACGCAGGCGTAACATAGACGTTGGCATCATTTTTAATACCTTGAATACGCTGACGCAACAATTCTTCATCGATCAACGCAGCTTCTCTGGCATAGGCATATTCCGGCTTGAAATACATAAACAACGTAACAAAGGGTGCCTGGCCATTCGTTGTCATGAGCGTATTGATCTGATACTGGATCGTCTGGATGCCATCTTTGATTTCCTTTTTCGTCCGCTTCCAGGCAATTTCTTCGGCTTTTGCCATATCCGGTTCTATCCCGTAAATATCTTTCTGTTCTTCAACGACAGATTTCATGTATTTATCAAAGGATTTGCGGACATACGGTGCAAGGATACGATCGATGCCATTGATCGACTGGCCGCCGTACTGGCCACTAGCAACTTGCGCTATGATCTGAGTCGTTACAGTACAAGCGACTTGAAAGGATTTAGGTGTATCAATTTTTTTGCCGTTAATGACAGTTCCATTAGCCAGCATATCTTCCAAATTAATGAGACAGCAGTTAAACATAGGCTGGATGATGTAATCCATGTCATGAAAATGAATAGCTCCGCTATCATGAGCTTGGACGATATCGGCCGGGATCAGTTTGCGGCGGGCAATATCCTTAGATACTTCGCCTGCAATTAAATCACGTTGTGTCGATACGACATGACCGTTTTTATTGGAATTTTCATCAAGGACGTCAATATTAGTACAATTAAGCAGGCCGAATACATCATTATCCGTCGTATTCGTCTGTCGTTTAAATGCTTGGATTGTCTTGTACTTTTCATATGCACGAGCTGTGGCCGGATTATTATATTTCAATAACCGATAATAAACCTGGTCTTCAATACCATAGATCGTAATATCTTTGTCCATTGATTGGGCATAGTCTTCAATCTCACCGGCGATCCGTGCCGCCTGTCCCGATTCATAAATACCACTGCTGCTATTCATTGCTTTTTCAATAGCGATCGTTATTTTATTACGATCAAAGGGAACTTTTTGGCCGTTACGCTTGATGACTTCTAACATATTCCATTCCTCCACATCATACTGTATACACCGGGTGTACTTTTCTATATTACATACCATATATGCCACGCTCTTTTAAATGGCCCATGACCATATGATACTATATATAGTATAGCATGTCAAACATGACCTACACCATCATGTTATTCACCAGTGTGTCCAAGTATTATCAAAAACGCGTGCAAGCATGAAAGAAGCTATGGTTTTAAAGCCACAGCTCCTGTGCATAAGTCAAAGAAATTTATTTTTGTGAGTTACGGCAGTCCCAACAGGTCCCGAATAACGGCCCCGGCTAAAATAAGTCCTGCTGCCGATGGTACAAACGAAATGCTTCCCGGACTCGGATGCGCTTCTGGTTCCATAAGGATAGGTGTGTGGGGCTGTTCTTGGGAATAGACCACCTTGACATGGCGAATCTGGCGTTTTTTCAATTCACGACGCACTACTTTTGCCAGTGGATCGACAGAGGTTTTTTCAATATACGCTACTTCAAAGAGTTCCGGGTGAAGTTTATTACCAGCTCCCATGGCTGAAATAACGGGGATACCCGCATGATACGCTTCTTCAATAATAGCTATTTTAGCACTCACCGTATCAATGGCATCGATGACATAGTCAGCCCCTGAATGGGCAATAAAATTCTGCTGTTCTCCTGGCAAATAGAACAGACAGTGTGTTTCTACACAGGCTTGCGGATTAATAGATAAAATGCGTTCTTTCATTACATCTACTTTATTACGGCCAATAGCCGCCACCGTAGCCCCTAACTGGCGATTCAAATTAGACGGATCAAAGACATCGCCGTCAACGAGAATGATATGGCCAATACCGGCACGAGCAAAGGCCTCAATGGCAAAGGAGCCGACACCGCCGGCTCCAAAAACCAATACTGTTTGATCATCCAAGCGCTGCACTCCGTCTTGCCCGATGAGACGTGCCGTCCGTTGTGTATATGCTGTATCCATGGCTATCGTTCGGGAATGACTTCAAGCCAGTAGCCATCCGGATCTGTTATAAAATAAATGCCCATATCGGGGTTTTCAAATACGACACAATTCATTTTTTTATGCTTTTCTAACGCCGCTTCCATATCAGGAACAGAAAAAGCCGTGTGGAATTCATTTTCGCCCAAGTCGTACGGTTTCTTCCGGTCTTTTATCCAGGTCAGTTCTAATTCAAAATCAGATTGGTCATTGCCAATGTAGACAATAATAAACTCCGGTTTTGTAATACGCCGCCGTTCGGTCAAGCCCAACGCCGCCTTATAAAAATCTAAACTCCGCTGTAGATCAAGGACATTGAAGTTCGTATGCCTAAATGTAAATGCCATGGTAATTCCTCCTTATATCGGCATGATGGTTGCAGACTATGCTTCTTCCTGCCAGCCTTTGGATACATGGATCCATTCAACGGCATGGGAATATTTTTCCAATTCTGGCAGCGTCAATTCAATCGCACTATTACCAGTACCACACGCTGGAAATACGGTATCGAAACGCTTCAGAGATTCGTCAAGATACACGACGACATCATCGTTAATCGCAAAGGGACACACCCCGCCTACAGGATGTCCAATAAGCCGTTCTACGTCATCATGCTTGATCATGGACGGCTTCTGATGAAACCGGTCTTTGAATTTACGATTATCAACGCGGGCATCACCAGCGAAAATAATCATGATCGGTTTATCATCTAATAAAAACGACATGGATTTCGCAATGCGCTGGCCCTGTGTATGCAATGCTGCTGCCGCTTCTTCTACAGTAGCACTGGAATGATCCAGCTCCATGACCCGGTCTTCCATGCCCCACTGTGCAAAATAATCACGAACTTTCTGTATAGACATTATGCTTCCCCCTTATGACATACCGCTACAAGTTACAAATGAACATGTTAATTATAGCCGTTTTTATCAAATCGTTCAACTGCCCTGGCGAAAACGGCATCACAATAATTCAAAAGCTGCCGTACTTCCTCTATCCGTTTTAGTAACAGCCAACCGAGTATCGATTCGTTCCTTTAACTCAGGCACATGTGAAATGATACCGACCAGCCGGCCATCTTGTTGGAGCGCCAAGAGAGACTTCAAGGCATAATCCAAGGTTTCCCCATCGAGACTGCCAAAGCCTTCGTCAATGAAAATTGTATCCAAATGGATGCCCCCAGAGTATGTCTGCACAATATCGGCCAAACCAAGTGCCAGCGACAGGGATGCCAAAAAAGTTTCGCCCCCTGAAAGTGTATTGGCCGGTCTGGGATAGCCCGTATAATTATCGTATACTTCAATATCCAGTCCTACCTGTTTGACTCTTTTATCCTCCCAGTTATGAGAACGCTGTAAAACATACCGATGGCGGCTCATATCTTCGAGCCGCAGATTGGCCGCACCTAAGACTTCATCAAGCAACGTGCCTAGCACATACCGTTCAAAATTAATACCTGTACATTTCCCGCTAATAAGGTCATATACAGCACCAACTGTTTTATATTGTTCTGACAATACCGCTTGGTCATTCCGACAGGCAGCAATGCGTTTAGCCGCATCACGAAGCTGGCTTACCTGATTATTTAGGCGGGCTGCCTCTTCTGTCAGCGTGCTGCACCGTTCATTATGCGCTGTTAATGCGTTCCTATATTCGTCCATATCCGGCCGGGATTTCCCTGCAATAGTCTGTTCTTCCTGACTCATTTGACCTTGGACTTGCTGCATCTCTTTATCATATGCATCGATTGTTTCTTGTATTCCTTCTAACTTAGGAATGGCTGCCTGCATGTTGCGGCAGTGGTTGACTGACGTGAAACCAGCCGCCACGACCCGTTCTTTTAAAGCCTCCATACTGTCTGTATACTGACGGCGCAGTTCTTTTACCTGGCGGGCCAGTTCTTTTTCCTGTCCGTTCCAACGAGCACAGCGCCGTTCTGCTTCAACGCTGTCCTGACGGGATTTAGCAAGACCTTCTTCGTATGCCTTGATTTCTTTTTGCAGTGTCTTCATCTTCCCTTGCAGCACACCGGCCTGCCGGTACTGTTCTGGAAGGTCAGCTTCCGCTCGTATCCGTGCTTCTACAGCTCGTGCCAGCACAATACGTTTCTCTTCCGCCCTGTTGCGGGCCTGTCGTTCTTCCTGTTCTAACAAGCGGCCTTGTTCCTGCAAGGCCTGCATCGTAGCAGCCAATTTTCCCACACGCTGCACGTGGTCCTGTAACTTTCGTTCTTCTTTTTCCGCTTGCGCCAAGCGGGCTCGCCACTCCGCACTGGTACCATCAGACACATACTGCCCGCGTAGTTCCGCATACTGGCGTTGTTGCTCCTGCTGTATTGCCTCTGCTGATTTTACCTTCACTTCTGCTTGCTGGCGCTGGCGCTCCCTTGCTTCTGCTGCCGCCTTATGCCGTTCTACATCATCCTTCTGCGGCATATCTGCTGTCGGTACAGCTAACTGCGGATGATCCATGGCCCCGCAAACCGGGCAGGCTTCGCCCTCTGCCAAGTCAGCTGCCAGCAGTGCTGCTTGCCCCTGTAGAAATAACGTATGAACAGCTTCATAATCAACACGAGCTGTTCGCGCCGCTAACGTCGCCGCTGCTAATCGTTTCGTCGCTGCTGCACAATCTGCTTTGGATTCTGTCAGTGTCTGCGTCAAGGTTTCTATCGATACTTCCTGCTGTACCCTGTCCGCCACCGCCTTGACCCGGGCTTTGGCCCGTTCCCACTCTGCCAGCAGCTGCGCTTGTCCGTCTAAGGTCTTGCGGGCTGTTTCTGCTTGTTCTTTCCATGTTTCCAATTGGTTTGCCGCCACTGTCAGCTTTCCATTCGCCAAGGTTGTTTCTTTTTCAGCACTGGCAGCGGTCTGCGTAAGGTTGCCATACTCCTTCGCTTTTTCTGTCATCGCCTGGAGCTGGGCCAGTGTATCGATCCGCTGTTGCTGTTCCGTCCGTCCCGCTTCCCATGCTGTACAGGCTTTACGCGCATCGGCCAGTTCTGCAGCCGCTGTTGCAGCGGCCTTTGCGGCGGTTTTTGCTTTTTCTCCGGCGTTTGTTCCCTGCAACTGTATATCATCAATATGCTGACACGGTTCTGCCAACAACTGTGCCTGGCGCAGTACAGCAGCATAGGCGCGCTGCTGTTGCATCATGTCTTGTTGTCCTTCCAATTTTTGCTTACGCGCCCGGACCTGTTCCAACGCCTGCCAATGACTGTCCAATACCTGTGCCTGCTGAACTACTTTTTGATACATATCACGTTCTTGAAATGCCTGCGTTATTTGACGCGTCGTTTCTGCCGCCTGTTTTTCCACGGTCTGCAACGATGCCGCCAAGGTTTCTTCATTTTCCATATGAACCGCTTGCAGACTAAAGGAAATACGATCCTGCATCGTACTGTATGCTTCAGCTACTTCATCATGCCTTGACTTGGCCAATACCTGCAAATTAGCATACCGCTGCGTATGGAACAGGATCTGCATGATTTGCTGCCGTTCACTGGAACTTGCCAACAGCAATTTGCGAAAATCTCCTTGCGGTAATAGTACTACTTGGCGAAATTGTTCTGATTTAAACCCTAACAAATGTATAATTTCATCATTCACATTCTTCGTCGCCAATACCTTCAAATCCTCGCCGTCACTGCTTACTTCATAGAGGACTGCCGCCGATGCAGCATGCTTCATGCCTGTACCGCGTTTTTTGGCAATGTACTGCTCTGGCATACGTTCGACACGATACTGTTTGGTCCCTATAGCAAAAGAAAAATGAACATATGTCGTTTCCTCCGGTGGTGCATATTCACTGCGCATATGGCTTCCTGACCGAGTATTTCCACTTGTATCGCCATAAAGGGCAAAACAAATGGCGTCGAGGATCGTCGTTTTACCGGCACCAGTAGGCCCGTAAATGAGAAAGAGTTTTCTGTCACCGAGAAGGCGAAAATCAATGATCTGTTTAGATGCATATGGGCCGAATGCATTCATTTCCAAATATACCGGTATCATAATAGTCCTTCTCCCTCCTGCGTCAGCAATGTCTTCCATAGCTCATCGACACAGGCTTGTTCGCCTTCTGTCAAGCTTCGTCCATCCTGCATAGCTGCTGCAAAAGAACTAAAGAGCTGCCGTTCCGTCGTCTTGCGCAGATCGAACTGACGATCCGTTTTAGCGGTTGCCTTACGATTCGGTGTTTCCAATACCATAGCATGACTGTATTTCCGCCGTACTTTAGCCATGCCATCCAAAATAGGCTCACAATCAGCCAAGCGAATGAGTACATAATCATCAGTCCGATCATCTGCTGCCTGCATAATCGCATCGAACGTTCCTTCTATAATACGTACATCATGCTGTGGCACAAAGGGCAGGATAGTCGTAGTTGCTTGTCCGGCACCGTCCAGCTGGATGACAACAGCCCCTTTTTTCTGACGGGATTCACCAAAAGAATACTTAAGAAGACTGCCGGCATAGCGTATCGTATCCTGCTTCACCTTTTGCGGGCCGTGAAGATGACCTAAGGCCGTATACGAAAAGCCATCAAAAAGAGAGGCTGATACGGCATCACTGCCGCCAATAGACAAGGGCCGTTCAGAATCGCAGGTAAGACCGCCGGCTGCAAAGGCATGAGCAATACATACGGTGCGGGAACAGCAGGGAAGGCGGTTGCTTTGATAGTCCATGAGACGCCGCAATGCATCTTCATGACTATGGATAGTATCATCATGGAAAAACTGCCGCACTACCGCTGGCTCAGCAAACGGCAGGGATAAAAAAGCAACTGGGCCATCTTCATCTTCCAACTGCACTGCTCCTGCCAATTTATCAAGTTCCCCTGAAATATACAAACCTTGTTTTTCCAGCAACCTGCTGCCAAAAGACAGGCGGGCTGCACTGTCATGATTCCCACTGATAACAAAAAAAGGAACCCCCATTTCTGCCGTAATCTTAGTGGCAACTTCATCGAACAATTCCACTGCTGCCGTTGGCGGCAAGCTGCGATCATACACATCGCCTGCTAAAATGACAGCATCAATATGTTCTTCACGAATCATGGGCAGAAACTGATTCAACAGGACATAGGCCTGTTCGTCTGTCAAATATTCACCGTAGAACATCTTTCCTAAATGCCAGTCCGCAGTATGTAATATACGCATAATAACCCCTTCCTATACGTCCTATCATTCGTGCTGTGCTGCACGAAGAATGGAAATTTCGTGAGCGTACCCGTCCATATCATTCGGTGTTTCCAAATAGAATGGCAGCTCCCGCAATGCCGGATGATTCACAATGGCTGTAAACGCCGGCAGCCCTATGTTTCCGGCACCAATTTTCTCATGACGATCTTTATGGCTGCCCAGGCTATTTTTACTGTCATTAATATGAATAGCTTGTAAACGCTGCAAGCCTATTATCGAATCAAATTGTGCTAACACCGCATCCAACTGATGAACAATATCGTAACCTCCGTCAAAAACATGACACGTATCGAGGCACACACCTATTTTATCATTATATACTGTTTGCTTGATAATCGCAGCAATCTCTTCAAAGGTCCGCCCTACTTCGGTACCTTTGCCGGCCATCGTCTCCAGTAAGATCATCGTCTTCTGTTCCGGGAACATAGCCGTATTAAGCATGTCAGCAATAAGCTCGATCCCTGTCTCTGCGCCTTGCCCGACGTGACTGCCTGGATGGAAATTATACCGGCAGTGATCTAAATATTCTAAGCGGCGCAAATCATCAGCCATTGCCTCCCGGGCAAACTGACGCGTCCGCGCTGTTTTTGAACAACCATTCAAGGTATACGGTGCATGTGCTAAAATAGGCGCAAAATGATGTGTTGCCATGAACTGATTCAACGCTTCCATATCGTTTATATCTAATTTCCGCACACTGCCACCGCGGGGATTACGTGTAAAAAACTGAAACGTATCGGCACCGATGGACACGGCTTCTTTTCCCATATGCAAAAAACCTTGTGAAACTGATAAATGACAACCTATATGTAACATAGTAAACACCTCATATGAAAAAGGCTGCAATGACCACGAAGGCCACTGCAGTCCTAAACTAAAAACTCCTTGCTATTCCTTTTTCTGACATTCCGGGCATATGCCTGTAAACGAAATGCCAACAGTGTCCACGCGGAACCCCGTCTGATCCGCGGCTAATTTAAACAATGCATCCTGATCCATATCGACGTCAACGACGTTGTTGCATCGAACACAGCGAATATGAGCATGCGGATGTGTGTTGAAATCATAGCGGTGGGCATCTTCTTCACATTGCAATACTTGAACCACTCCGATTTTGGCAAAAATTTCCATTGTTTTATAAATCGTCGCCAAACTCATGGAAGGATATCGGGGCTGCAATGTCCTGTAGATAGCTTCTGCATTGGGATGGGTCATATTATGATCGATGGCACTGAACACAGCCAAGCGCTGCGGCGTCACTTTATACCCATTTTTCCGCAATACTTCTGCAATATCCATGATATATCCCCCTTTCAGTCCGTTGATACTCCGTTGATACATAGTATTTATGTAAAAAATACATCTAATAGTATTTTCTATTATATTGTAACGGTTATTAAGAAAAATTGCAATGATTTGTTAATATATTTTTAGAATTGACGAATTGCTATTTTACAAGCATAATAGATGAAGACAGAAAGGAGTCCCTTATGACTGAAGACATGATGATCCTCATTATTGCAAACACAATACACGTACGCCCTGCACAGGTCCGCGCTGCCTTAGATTTACTGAATCAAGGCAATACGATCCCGTTTATTGCCCGCTATCGTAAAGAAGCAACAGGTGTCCTCGATGAAGTGCAGCTGCGGCAAATCAAAGACCAATATGAATATGAACAAGCCTTGGCAAGCCGCAAAGAAACGGTACGCCAATCCATTATAGATCAAAACCAATGGACTGAAGAATTAGCAGCCCAATTAGACGCAGCGGCGCAACTACAAGATATTGAAGATATTTATTTGCCCTACAAACCTAAAAAACGGACCAAAGCCTCTATGGCTCGTGATGCAGGCCTGGAGCCACTGGCTGATTTATTTTGGAATCAAGATCCGCACGGACCGGCACCGGAAACTGCCGCTGCCGCTTATATAAATGAGACCATTCCGACCATTGAAGATGCAATCCAAGGTGCTGCCAATATCATTGCTGAACGCTTATCTGAAATGACTGCTTTCCGGAAATATTTACGTGACGAGTTATGGAAACAAGCTAAGATCGCCTGTACCCTTCAGGACAATGACACCGATGCTTCGACCATGTTGAATTATGCTGATTTCAGTGAACATATCAGCCATATTCCCAGTCACCGCATCTTAGCCATCAATCGCGGTGAAAATCAAAAAATGATAAAGGTCATCCTGCAAGAAGACCCGGATAAACATATGGCTGCCTTAACACAACTTGCGATCCATCACGTTTCTCCTTACAGCAGCATCATTGAAAATGCCGCTGCCGATAGCTATAAACGTCTCATTTTTCCACAAATGGAACGGGAGATCCGCAATGATTTAACAAGCCGTGCCGAAAAGCAAGCCATCGCTGTCTTTGCAGAAAATCTGCGAAACCTGTTACTGCAACCGCCTTTTGCCAATCAAATCATTTTAGGCTTGGACCCGGGATATCGTACGGGCTGCAAAGCAGCCGTCATTGATTCTACTGGTGCCGTCTTAGATTATGGCACATATCACCTCATCGGTTCAGCCAATCAACGCCGCGAAAGTGCTCATGCCCTGACCGCGCTCATACGAAAACACGGTGTGACGCTTATTTCAATTGGCAATGGTACTGCTTCTTATGAAACAGAACAATTTGTTTCCAGCCTCATTCACGATAACAAATTGAAATGCCGCTACATCATTACGAATGAAGCCGGCGCTTCTATTTATTCGGCCTCGGATCTGGCACGGGAAGAATTACCGGATTTAGATGTCACCATTCGCGGTGCCGTATCTATTGCCCGCCGCATCCAGGACCCGCTGGCCGAAGCTGTAAAAATAACACCCCAATCTATTGGAGTCGGTCAGTATCAGCATGACGTCAATCAGAAGTCCTTATGCAGTGCCTTAGATAGTGTCGTTGAATCGGTTGTCAACTATGTTGGTGTCGACCTCAATACAGCTTCCACTGCGTTATTACAGCATATATCAGGTTTGACCTCACAAACAGCAGCCAACATCGTCGCCTACCGCAATGAAAACGGACCCTTCCATAACCGTCAGGAACTTCTGGACGTAAATCGGCTGGGACCGGCAACATTTACACAATGTGCCGGCTTCCTCCGTATTAAGCATGGCCAGGAAAGCCTGGATAATACGTCTGTCCATCCCGAATCATACGGTTTGGCAGAAAAGATTATTGCCCATTATGGAATGAAATTGAAGGATTTGAAACAGGAAAAAACGTTGCGGATCTTACAAAGCAAATTGCAAATGAATGCAGCACCAACATTAGCTAAAGAGTTACATGCCGGCGAACCGACGATCCGCGATATTCTGGAAGAATTGCGCAAGCCGGGACGTGACGCCCGCAGTGAATTTCCGCAACCGTTGACGCGAAAACATATTCTCTCCTTAGAGGAATTAAAAATAGGCACTATTGTTCGCGGCACCGTTCATAATGTCGTCGACTTCGGCGCATTTGTAGACTTCGGACTAAAAACGCCTGGTCTGATTCACCGTTCCGAACTTTGCAAACATCCCTTCCGCCATCCAACAGAAGTCATCCACGTAGGAGATATCGTCGATGCAGTCATCATCAGCGTTGACGCCAAACGAGGCCGCATCGGCTTATCTATAAAACAGGTCCCTGAGGACCACTCCGATAAAACATGATTGCACAAATAAACCTTGCCATATTAGCATACTTGCTGTTGGCAAGGTTTATTATATGTAGTTAAAAATCGATTCATCCGTCTATATGTATCCTGCACTTCATCGTAACATAATTTTTCATAATTAAGGTATGAATGAACCATGTTCGTTACATTATATGACTCGGCACGGACTCCCAATTGCTGTAAACGATTCACATAATCCTGTCCTTCATCACGAAACGGGCAAAATTGCGCAGTAATGACTAACGTATCCGGCATTCTGTTCGTAAGTGCTCCAAAGATAGGTGACGCCGCTCTGCGATCACTATGGTGTTTAAAATATTGACCAAAATACCACTGCAGTTTTTCTTTCGTAAATCCAGTCCGTTTATTGCAATTTTCTTCAATAGATGGATACGAATGGGTCATATCCAAAACAGGATAAATCAGGATCTGATGAGTCACCGGTACGGCTATATGGCCTTGCAGTCGCTGCGCTGTCTGTGCCGCCAATGTCCCTCCGGCACTATCACCGCAGACCGTAATATCCTGAAGGTACGGTATACCCATCCGTTCCAGAGCCAGACAGCCTCGCTCTGCTGTTTCCAACGCATCTATTTCTGCAGCCGGATATGGATTTTCCGGTGCCAACCGATACTCCGGTGCAATGACGATATGCTGTGTCGTCTTTGCAATACGACGGCATATAGGATCATAAACCATGACCCCATCAATAGCAAACCCGCCGCCATGATAATAAATCAATACTGGCAATGATTTCCCTCGTTCAGGTACATACACTCGAATCGGTACATCATACACACGGCATCCTTGTAATACCGTATCTGTAATGGCCGCCATTTCCACTTTTGGAAGCGTTTGATCAAACGCTGTCCTAATCGACTGTTCCCTCATCGACAGTGGTGTCATGACAAATTGTGTTTCCATGTTTTCGGCAATGAACTGTTCTACTGCCGGCTTGATAGTATACATCAAATTCCCCCTCTATATTCAACTATTCCCCTGTACATATGTTATTTTATCATAAAAAAGAGCACCTTTCTAGTATAGCTTATAAAGAAAGAAAATTGTTATCCCTATAGCCTGTTAGCGCTACAAAGATAACAATTTTCTTTTACTGCATACGAACAGTCATTGTATTACATAAGCATGATGGCGCATTGGAGCCCGTATTGCAATGATTTTAACATACCTTTAGCTAAAATAAGTGCATACTCTGGCTCAACAATACAAAAAACAAAAATAGCTGCTACTATGATACTCACTAGGACCTGCCATTTTCTACTCGTTTTGTGTTCCATCACTTCGTCCTTTCTGTCACGTTAATGAGCTGTTCCTGATGATATTTCTTCTTTTTTTGCCTCATAGCGTTCATATGTTACAGAACCAGCGCGCTTGTTAAGTCCAAACCCATAGTAGGCCACACACAAAATAAACAACCAGCCGCCTGTAGCATAGAGGCCGATCCGGGTTTCCGGACGAAATAACGCAGAAATAAAAATAACAATGAAAAAAGCATAGGCAACATAACTGGAATACGGATAAAACGGCATTTTATAGCGAATATTTTTAATCTCTTTCGCTGTCAGACCCTGCCTGAACCGACGCTGACTGGTTAACATGAATACCCACGTAACAAGACAGCCAAAAGCCGTAGCTGCTGTAACAATTTCAAATACTGTCGCTGGCAAGAAATAATTTAATACGACACCAACGAGCATGATCGACGAAGAAACAATGACGCCGGCATAGGGGACACCGTGTTTCGTCACTCTGCTGAATACCTTTGGAGCTGTATGTTGTAATGACTGATTATACAACATCCGGCTGGCACTGTAAATACCCGTATTACAAGCTGATAAGGCTGCCGTAATAACGACAAAGTTAATAAGGTTGGCCGCACTGCCGATCCCTAATTTTTCAAATACCATAACAAAAGGGCTGCCTTGCGTTCCCAATTGATCCCAAGGATAAATCGCCATGATGACAGCCAGCGAAAGGATATAGAAAAGCATAATACGAATTAAGCATTTATTAATAGCTGATGACAAGGTTTTCCCTGGATTCGCAGCTTCACCGGCTGTGACGCCAATCACTTCCATCCCTGTAAAGGCATACATGACCATAATAAAGGTATCAAAAATGCCAGAAAAACCATGAGGCAGGAACCCGCCATGGGAGTAAAGATTAGACAGCCCAATTGCAATTCCGCCATTAGCAAAGCCAAAGAAGATCATCGCACAACCTGTACAAATGAGGAAAATAATAGTCAGCACCTTGATCAATGCGAACCAAAATTCAAATTCACCATATAAGGCCACTGAAATTAAATTGGCGATTGTCATAGCTGCCAGCACGATAAGACACGTGACCCACTGCGGTGAATCAGGCATCCACAATTGAACATATACCCCGACAGCAGTAATCTCGGCCATACAGGCAACCAGCCAGGCATACCAATAATTCCAACCAGCAATGAACCCTGCCAAGGGACTGATAAATTGATACGCATGCGCGCAAAAAGAACCCGATACAGGATATTCGACTGTAAGTTCTCCCATAGCCCTAATAACGATATAGGTAATGATACCAATAAAAAGATACGACAACAGCACTGCCGGACCGGCTTTCTGAATACTCGTGGCTGAACCCAAAAACAGACCTACACCAATACAGCCCCCTAAAGCCATCAGCTGAATATGCCGCTCTTTCAGCTCTCTTTTCAGTTCTTCATGAACTACATTTGTTTGTACCTCTTGATCCATAATTACAATTCCCCCTTTAAAATAATAAAAAAAGAGCTTCTGTCCCCAAAGGGACGGAAGCTCCGTGATACCACCCAAATTCGCCTTATCTTCACAGATACGGCCTCTCAGGTACGCAGGCAAATGCCATCAATACCGTAGTGCTATAACGGGCACACCCGGACGACCTAATCATTCGGCCTATCTGCTCTGAGTCCATCTTCCATGAACCTGCATGCATTCCCTTTCACCAACCGGGAACTCTCTGTAGCAATTCTTTTCATGTACTCTTCTCTTCATCGCAACTTTATTTATTTATTGTATTTAGTCTACCATTAGTGGACATGCTTGTCAATCAGAATGTTATATAATCTACTAATATGCAAAAAAATAGAACCTAACTATCTAGGTTCTATTGCTAATATGGCGGAGAGTCAGGGATTTGAACCCTGGATAGAGCTATCGCCCTATACATGATTTCCAATCATGCTCCTTCAGCCGCTCGGACAACTCTCCACGTCTTACACATTGTTGCATTATTATGAAATTATTAGTGCTGTCGGGATCAACACTCAATGTGTAAAGTATGGTCGGGGCGACAGGATTCGAACCTGCGACCTCTTAGTCCCGAACCAAGCGCGCTACCAAACTGCGCTACGCCCCGTTACCTGACTTATTTATAATACCACATACAGGATAAAAGTCAAGCATAAAAATGAGAAAAAAATGAAGATGACTAGAAATCAGTCATCCTCTTTTGGCACATGTTTCCATAAGAAACCACCAATCACAGCCGCTACGGTCAAACCACCTTGAATCCAGACAGGATTAGCTGCGATCCACGGAATAAGGGCTTCTAAATAGTGATCTGATACAAGCATGGCCCCAGAAGCCCAACCAAGGATTGCGCCACCGATATAGACCAAAATTGAGAATCTCCCCATAATTTTGGCTACGATCGTACTGCCAAAAATAATAATAGGTACGGAAATAAGCATCCCTAGCATAAGCAGTCCCCAATGGTTATTGGTGACGCCTACGATGCCTAATACGTTATCTAAACTCATGAGCGCATCAGCAAACATGATCGTCCGAATAGCATCCCACAAGTTGTCCTTCGCCTTAACGTGTAAGGTTTCTACGTTCTGGTTATGAGCACCGATCAGTTTAATACCTATTGCAAGCAAAATAAGACCGCCTACAGTCTTTAAAAATGGTATCTGCAACAACCATACAACAATAAACGCCATAATGAAGCGTAGTACAATAGCGCCTGCTGTACCATACAGTATTGCCTTCTTTTGCAATTCATGGGGAAGATTTCTCGCTGCCATGCCGATAACGATGGAATTGTCACCGCCAAGAGCCAAGTCAATAAGTATAACCTGTGCTATCATACCGACATCAAATAACAATGTTGCTTCTAATCCATCCAACGTAAGTCCTCCTCTAAATAACTAAACTAATACGATGTGTCCATTATAAGGTAAAACTATAGACAATACAAGTTCTATACTAAATAAGCATGAAAACAGCAAAAAAACAGAAGGTAAAATCATTGGCGATTTTACCTTCTGTCACTATCTATTCACTGAGGATTATTCTTCTACAGGAATTTCGTCGTTGACGTTAACAACTTTGCCCGGATTCATGATATTCTTCGGATCCAAAGCTTTCTTAACGGCTTTCATCATGTGTAATTCAATCGGATTCATGTATTTAGCCATCAATGCAGCACGTTTGTAGCCAATGCCATGTTCGCCAGAAAGACGTCCGCCTAAGCCATAAACCAAAGCATAGATTTCGCCCTGGATCTTCGGCAGCATTTCTTCCCACTGTTCCTGTGTACGGTCATCTTTCAAGATATCAATATGTACGTTGCCGTCGCCACAGTGACCTGCACAGTGCATAGCAACATCATATTTATCAGCTAATTTAGCGATTTTCTGTACAGCACCAGGAATTTCTGTCATCGGAACAACGATATCTTCCATGGAGAAGACTAAGCTGCGAGCACGGTCAGCTTCCAAGTATGCTTTACGGGATTTCCAAATGATAGCCGGATTAGCAACCAAAACATCCAATGCTTTATTGGAACGAGCCAATTCATCGATCTTTTCACATTGTTCATCCAATACATCTTCACTGTCGCCAGCAATCTGAATAATAATGTAGTTACCAACATCAGAATGCTGTAATTTTTCATTTAAGAAAATTTCAACCTGTTTAATAGACGCATTATCCATGAATTCTACACAAACCGGTGTAATACCAGCATTCATAACTTTCGGAGTCAATGCAATAGCGTCGTCCAAGTTGCCAAATACAGCCAAGAGGTCCATCTGATATTTCGGCAATGCAACCAATTTCAGATAAATTTTAGTAATGATACCCAACGTACCTTCAGAACCGATGAAGAGATGCATCAGCATATAGCCAGTAGCATTCTTACGGAATTTACCGCCTAAAGTAACAACTTCACCACTCGGAGTAACGACTTCCATGCCCATTACCTGGTCACGAGTTACGCCGTATTTAACAGCACGGTTACCGCCAGCATTAGTAGCTACGTTGCCACCGATGAAGCAGGAGTCCCCGCTGCAGGGGTCGCCGCCGTAGAAAAGGCCTTCTTTTTGTACCGTATCCTGCAATACAGCTGTCGTAACGCCCGGTTCCGTTACACAAACCATGTTGTCTTTATCGATTTCAAGGATCTGATTCATACGTTCAATAGAAATGATAACGCCGCCAAAAATAGCAACTGCGCCTGCTGCCAAGCCTGTGCCTGCTGCACGCGGTACCATGACTACATCAGCTGCATAACAAGCTTTAACACATTTAGAAACTTCTTCAGTGTTAGCCGGCAATACAACACATTGTGCTTCTTTCATGTAATGAGGATCCGTTACTTCATCATGAGAATACGGTTCAAGTTTGTCTTTATCCGTATACACATACTTTTCGCCAACGATCTGTTTCAATTGTTCAATCAATTCCTGCGAGACTTTACCTTTTGCCATAATTACATACCTCCATTTGATTCATGATATACTGCTTACACTATGACAGTACTTCACCCACTTTATATTACAGCTGTAAAGTAATCCTTTGCAGCTTAAAGCCACGAAAAAGGGCAACTAATGCAACTCCTTATATCACAATTATAAAATTTATGTACCTTGTTACGTTTCGTTTACCTCTTCACGATTTCTATTATACCTCATTACATCCTATGTGTAAATTACATACCAGCATTTTTCACATATGTATTTTGTATCAAGTGTCCTTTTGCTATGATATAATGTCATAATTTCGTTTTTTTTTTAATTTTATTCCTTCATTAATTAAAAAAATTAGCTATATTCATTTTTTATCATTTTAATTATGATTTTATGTCATATTATAAGTTCTATTTTTCCCATAGATCTGTCCTTCGCACCAACATATATACCTATTATTTTTTTTCATATGCAAAAAAGGATACCCTATTTGAGTATTAGGTGTATCCTTTTTCAACTTTCTATTCTATTAATTTTAAAGGGCCTTGTTTTTTTCTGCTGAAGCAATGACAGCAGACGATACGGCCGCTCTAAAGCCACGTTCTTCCAGTGCTTCTACTGCTTCTATCGTCGTTCCGCCAGGGGAACAAACATCATCTTTCAATTTTCCCGGATGTTCGCCTGTTTCTAAAACCATTTTCGCAGCTCCTAACACGGTCTGTGCTGCAAATTGATAGGCCATCGTCCGAGGCATTCCTTCTAAAACAGCCCCATCAGCCAAGGCTTCAATAAACATATACACGTATGCAGGACCACTGCCACTGAGACCGCAAACCGAATCAATAAGATGTTCTTCTACATATGCGGCCTTGCCAAAGCTTTCAAAAACAGCCTTTGCAGCTTCTTTTTCTGTAGCTGTGACAAATTGATTGGCTGTCAGCGATGCCATCCCTTCGCCAACCATTGCTGGTGTATTCGGCATTGCCCGGATAATTTTGGTATTACGTGGTAACGGTGACGCTAATTGCTCTATCGTCAGCCCTGCCGCAATCGATATAATAACGGTATCATTTTGAATAGAGCCAGCTATTTCATTTAAAGACGACGGCATGATATTCGGCTTTACAGCCATGATGAGGGCCTGTGATTTTTCAGCCAATTGCTGCGCTGAGTCTACAACAACGATTCCTGTTTCATCGGCTAATTTTTGTGCCTTTGCTTTATGGATATTGTAGACAAAAATCTGGTCCGGCGCTATGACACCAGCAACGACTAGTCCTTTAATAATAGCCCGGCCCATATTGCCGGCACCACAGACACCAATTGATTTAAACATGGGAAATCCCTTCTTTCTCCTAAAATTTACAATTATTTCTGCTTATCCTTATCCCAGCATGGACAAGAAATACCGACTACCTCTGACGTAAATTCAGAACCATTGGTATGAACATACTGTCTGGTAGCACGAAATACGTATTTAGCACCAATATACAATAGCGGTACGTTGATGTATACGATGATGATATTGGCCAAATCAGAAAAAGCCCACAAATTCCCTAGATCATAACCAGCAATTTGTACTACAATGCCGAATGCTGCAACAAACAAGCCCAGACAACGGACAAAGTTCGTTGCAAAACTACTGCGGCTAATACGATTAACAGCGATTTCCGAAAAAGTAATCATACCAATCATGGTCGTATAAGCAAAAAGTCCAAAACAAAGTGCTAATAAAAACATGATACACATCGTTGCCCCATCTGGTGCCAGTGCATTCGCCGACATAAGGAATTTTGGCAGTTTACCTGCTGCTTTCCACGTTTCTGGATTCCCTTCCCAAGCATGGGCCATGATAATGATGAACCCTGTCATCGTACAAATAATATGCGTATCCAATAATACCCCTAATGATGAAATAAGCCCCTGTTCACAAGGATGCTTAGCCTCAGCAGCAGCTGCCGACATCGTAATCGTACCTTGACCAGCTTCATTAGACATAAGTCCTCGTTTGATGCCCTGAACAAGCGCTGTTCCAAAGAGGCCGCCAAAAATAGCTTCTGGTTGAAAGGCTCCGGTAAATACAGCCGTAAAGAAATAGGGAATGCTATTGGTATTCGTTAAAATTAGTGCAATAACGGTCAAAACGTATACAACAGCCATAATAGGAACTAATTTATTCGTTGCTTTAGACACACGTTTAATACCGCCAAACGCCATGACCGCCGCAACCAGAAGGACAATGACTGCCGTAATATAATAAAAGGCGGACATCGTAGGAATTTTACTTCCTGTCACCATTTCGCCAATTGCCCCTACTGTCGATATGACATTAAAAGCCTGTGCCGGCAAACAAAACATAGCATAAAAAATATACACACAGGACAACGCTACGCCAATCCAAACAGCGTTCCCTAAGAGACGCCGCCCATAAAATGGCAGGCCGCCAACATATTCATCATCTTTCTTTTCCTTGAATAACTGTGCTAATGTCGCTTCCATGTACGCTGTTGCCATACCAAAGAAACCAGAAATCCACATCCAAAACAGCGCTCCCGGGCCGCCAACAGAAATGGCGCCAGTAACACCAATAATATTACCGGGACCGACACGCATAGCCGAGCTCAGAAAAAATGCTGCTAAGGGAGAGATCCCCGTTTTTGCTGTCCGTCGTTCAATAAGAAGCTGTAGTCCGCGTTTAAACTGTGTTACCTGAATAAAGTTCAAACGGGTAGAAAAATAAATGCCAGAGCCAACAAGAACAATGACTGCCAACGAAAAGTTGCCTACTATAGGAATGGATTTATAACAGGCCAAATTAGTTGGGAAATCCCAAAACAAATCAGATATCGTTGCTACAAATGATAAAATACTATTGATACTATCAAAAAAGTCTTTCATCAGAAATGTCTCCTTGTGCTAACTATAAAAATGCCGGTATAGCATACAGAATTCTATACCGGCATCATTGCCAACATGACTATTGTTTAGCGCCTACAGCATCCACTGTCTTTTTCAGCTTAGCTGCCAAGCCTGTAATCTTTTTCTTAGATACAGAGCAAACTGCCAAACGAATGCCTTTTCCCAAGGGCACGAGGAAAATATTTTCTTTTTCCATGGCATCACAAACTTTCTGCGAATCTGTCATGGGAATCGTAATAAAGAACCCAGATAAGTATGGCAAATATTTCAAGCCACAGGCCTGCGCTTCTTTCATAAAGATATCGGCCCGTTCTTTAATGAGGTTAAAATACTTTGCCCGTTCAGCATCCAATTCAGCTACTTTCGCTGGATCCTTGCAAATATTAACCATCGCCTTCATAGCCGCACTATTAGAATTGGACCAGGTAGCACGACTTGTATATTGATTGATAGCAACGAATTCATCAGCAATATCTTTATTAGGCGTGACACAAATCATAGCCCCCATGCGCTGACCATACATGGTAAATCCTTTAGAACAGGTATATGCTACGATAACAAGAATATTATCTGGCAAGTTACCAAATTTTTTAAAGAACTTGCGGCATTCTTGTTTTTCACCACTATAATCCAAATAAGCCACATCCGGTACGAGGATAATATTTTTATCCTTGCCCTTAACAACATCCTTTAAAAAGGCCAATACATTATCCCAGTCCTGCGAAGTCAAAGCAAACCCAGTCGGATTATTGGCCGGAGAATTGATGATAATAACTGTATTATACTGTTTAGAAACCATATCTGTTACATGATCTTTAAAACTAGCAAAATTAAACGCCCCATTAGGATCGATCAATTCAAATTCCCGTAACGTACGACCATTATCATGACACATGGAACCATACGCTCCCCAGTGATAATCACTAGTAAGGACGTCATCGCCCCATTCGGAATAGTTGTGGATAACATGATGCAATACGCCAGAACCACCAGAAGTAGCACAAGCGCGAATATATCCATCCGGACGAGATTGACCAAAACATTGATCAATAACAGCATCCAAATAATCCGGATAGCCCTGAATCGGTGCATATGACACGATTTCTTTCGGTGTCAGCGCTTTATATGCATCCTGAACAACTTTCAGCATAACAAGCTGACCGTCTTCATCAAGGATAGAACCTACCGTACCATTAATGACCTTGTCAACACCAATTTCCTCTGCCAAGGCATTCGCCCGGTTATTAGCACCAAAGATTTTATCTTCTGCACTTTTCCCCTTCGCTTGCGGTGCAGCAACACTCTTTACCATATTAAATCAACTCCCCTTATATATTTACTATTCATTTATACCACAATATATGTAATCTGACAACAAAATGTATAAAAATATAGTTTATGTATCCAAAATACAAAATTTGAATACGCAACACTATGTTTCTCTTTTAAATTCATTTACTACGAATCGAACAAATTCCTCCACCGCCTTAGAGGGCTCATTCCTCGTAGCAATACCTAAGACCCGTTTTGTTTTTGGTACAAGCGTTAATACCTGTACATGAGCAGGTACATGATGAAGACTGAGCTTAGGCATTGCTGTCACCCCCATTCCCTGTGATACCATAGACAATAAGGTTGAATCATCATCACAACTGATCGTCGTCTGTTGTGACGAATAGGTTTGCAAATGTTTATCCAATACATTCCGCGGTGCCATAATAAAGGGGAACGCAGCAAATTCTTCTTGTGTCAGCATAGTCTTGCCAGCCGCTACACATCCTTCAGGAAGCACTGCATAATACTCATCTTCCATGAGGGGATGCCAGCGAAAAGCCCGACATCGCTCGTCATCGCCTAAGGCCACATCAATTTTTCCCGTCATAAGCCAATCTGTAATAGCATCTGTACCAATTTGTATATTAAAATTCACATCCGGATGCAGCACTTCATAGCCTTGCAATAAGGCTGGCAGCCATGTATTAGAAATACTTGAAAAAGAACCGAGGCGGATTGGCAATGCCTTTCCCTGCGTAATCAAGCGGGCTTCGCGTTTCAATTTCTCCAATGCACCAGCTGCTTCTACAATCGATGGAAATAAGGTCTCGCCAGCTCCGGATAATGTAACACCTTCATGGGTCCGCACTAAAACACGACAACCTAATTCATTTTCTAATGCATTCATCATCTGTGAGACTGCAGATTGCGTACAATGCAACTCCTTGGCAGCCTTACTAAAACTGCCAGTACGTATCGTAGCCAATAAAGTTTCCAATTTTATCGTATCCATGTCATTTCCTTCTGAATATTAGAATCACTAATATCCATATCATATACTCTGGCTTCTCAGCCGTCAAGACAGGTGATATAAATAGATTACGGAGGTAATCTACTATGTTTCATACAAAATCAACAGAAAGAACAGGCTGCATCCAAGTTTTACTAGGCAGCATCATATGGGGAAGCATCGGCGTCTTTGTCATGTATCTTGATCAAAACGGTTCATCCCCTGCATTGACCGGCTTCTTACGCGTTTCCTTTTCTTGTCTTATTATGACCATCATGACGGTGCTCCATTACGGATTGACAGCATTCCATATTAGCCGGCGGGCACTTCTGGCCTGTGCATTATTAGGCTTATTGTGTCATGGCATTTATAATGTCTGCTATAACCTGGCTATTATTGAAACTGGTGTCGCTATCAGTGCCGTCTTGCTCAATACATCACCCGTTTTTACAGCCATAACAGCTTGCATTTTTTTCTCTGAAAAAATGACAAAAACAAAAATCATGGCCCTTATTATCAATATAGGCGGCTGCTCCCTTGCTGCCACCGGTGGCCAAATTGCTACCGGCAATCTCTCCCTCACGGGCCTTCTATTCGGCCTTGCGTCCGGTTTTCTCTATTCCCTCACGCCGATTATCGGACGCATCGCTGGAAATCGTTGTAACGCCTTTGTCATGAGTACCTATAGTTACTTATTTGCAGCACTCTCCCTAGCCATATACGATTCTCCCATCAATAGTATGCACCTTATAACGACGCCGATCTTAATCATTTCATTTTTCTACGCTCTGATTCCAACCTCAATTGCTTATCTTCTCTATTATTTAGGCGTCCAAAAGATAAAAGAAACGAGTAAAGTTCCCGTTATCGCTTCCATCGAAACAATTGCCGCCATCGCCTTCGGCATGGTATTATTCCATGAACAATTGGGAATAATAAATAGTGCAGGCGTTATATTAGTATTAGTATCTATCGTTTTAATGAATAAAAGTTCTAAATTGAAATTACAGGCTGCCACTACCTGATCAAAGAACCTGGAGAACTAAGTTGATTCTTCTTGCAGTGTGTTAGTCGCGCAGGGACGTCGTTAACGACGCCCCTGCAAGGTGTTGAGTAGACATTGTTCCGCTGCTATATTGCTGACTGGAAACTCCCCCACACTCACACCATTTTGTGCGTCGCTCTGCTCCTTCAAAATGGTGAATCAGCGGCTTCCTATCCCGCCGAATCAGGAAATGACTCTCTTTGCCGTATATGATTTCTCTGCACTACTGCGATTCGGCATAAGCGACTCACACACCTTTGTGCGTCGCTACGCTCCTTCAAATGTGGTTCTCGTCTGCTATATTTCTGACTGGAAACTCCCCCTCCCACTCCGAATCTTTTTTCGTTCTCTCTCTCATGACTGCTTTATCGTCGTTATGGGGAAAGATTCGGAGTAAGCGACTCACTCCATTTTGTGCGTCGCTATGCTCCTTCAAAATGGGTTCGCTGCTTATCCCGCGGGGGACCCCCGGTCGGATAGGAAGCCGCCCATATACAGAAAAAGCACGCATACTTATGTATGCGTGCTTAGTTGAATCAGCGGCTTCCTATCCTCCCGGGGGGCTTCCCCCCAAGTACTTTCGGCG
>JAKVKI010000011.1 GCA_022486585.1 Megasphaera sp. | reverse complement strand
AAAACGCAGATCAGGTTCAGCAGGCCTAAAAAGCAAATGTTTCTGTTGTATGGTATAATAAATCATGTATCAGATAAAGAAATGTATGAGTAACAGGGGAGAAGCAGATAGTTATGCGACCATTTGTCCATTTACATGTCCATACACAATATAGTCTTTTCGATGGGCTGTGTCGTCTTAAGGACATGGTGACTAAAGCGAAAAAGATGAATATGCCAGCTGTGGCGATTACTGATCATGGCAATATGTATGGCGTCATTTATTTATATAAAGAAGCAAAGGCCCAGGGTATCAAACCTATTCTGGGCTGTGAAGTGTATATGACCCGAGGCAGCCGGTTTGAACAGAAAACAAAAGAACGGCTGTGTCATCTTGTTTTGCTGGCTAAAGATAATCAGGGATACCATAACCTTGTAAAAATCGTGTCCAAAGGTTTTGTAGATGGCGAAAATAATTACCATAAGCCTCGTGTCGATTATGATTTGCTGGAACAATACCATGAAGGGATTATTGCCTTAAGTGCGTGTATCGAAGGTCATATCCAGCAAGATATCCTCAATCATAATGAAGCAGGGGCATTGCGGGATTTGAAGCGTCTTACAGGGATTTTTGGTACCGATGATTTTTATTTAGAAGTACAGAATCATGGATTGCCAGAAGAAAAAATCGTTCGTACGGTTTTTCAGCGCTGGAGCAAAGAATATGGGCTGAAATTGGTTGCAACGAATGACTACCATTATATTGAAAAATCGGATGCACCAGCACAGGAAGTCAAGCTCTGTATTTCTACTGGTAGTACCCTTGATGATCCATCACATTTTCGGTTTTCTAATAACGAATTTTATATGAAGAGCGGCGATGAAATGGCGGCGCTCTTCCCTGATATGCCAGAGGCGCTGGATACAACGCTGGAAATAGCTGATAAATGTAATGTGGAGATTTCGTTTGATGAACGGCATTTGCCCCAATTCCCTGTGCCTTCAGGAGAAACAGATGAATCCTATTTGCGTAAGCTTTGTGAAGAAGCATTGCCTAAACGATATGATCCGGTGACACAGGTTGTGCAGGATCGCTTAGAGTATGAATTAAGCGTTATCAATAAAATGGGATTCCCGTCTTACTTTCTCATCGTTTGGGACTATGTAAAATATGCTCGTGACCACGAGATCCCAGTAGGGCCAGGACGTGGCTCTGCTGCCGGTTCTGTTGTTGCTTACTTATTGGGGATAACCGGATTGGATCCACTGAAGTATGATCTTCTCTTTGAACGATTCCTCAATCCGGAACGAGTCACTATGCCGGATATTGATATGGATTTTTGCTATGAAAATCGTAGTAAAGTCATTGATTACGTTACTCGCAAATATGGCAAAGACCATGTGGCACAGATTATTACTTTTGGGACCTTGGCGGCCAGAGCAGTTCTTCGCGATGTCGGCCGTGTATTGGATATACCGCTGGGTGAAGTGAATCGCATTGTCAAGATGGTGCCGAATGAATTAGGGATTACCCTCGATAAAGCGCTCACGATGAGCAAAGAATTCCATAGCGAATACGAAACCAATGAGACCGTACATCGCCTTGTTGATTTTGGCAAACGCCTGGAAGGGTTGCCACGTCATTCGTCGACTCATGCTGCCGGAGTCGTTATTTCAGCAGCGCCAGTCGATGATTATGTACCGATGCAGTACTCAAAAGAAGGATATTTGACTACCCAGTATGAGAAGGACTTAGTGGAAGAACTCGGTCTGTTGAAAATGGACTTTTTGGGGTTGCGGACATTGACGGTTATTGGCGATGCCATTAAACTCATTCAGAAGAATCATGGCGTAGAATTGGATATTAACGCTATTCCCCTTGATGATCCGGCGACGTGTAACATACTGACAGAAGGGGATACAGCTGGTATTTTCCAAATGGAATCGTCAGGCATTACGAATCTGGTCAAAGAACTAGCGCCGAAGCATTTTGAAGATATGATCCCTTTAGTGGCATTGTATCGGCCAGGTCCGTTGGGTAGTGGCATGGTTGCTGATTTCATTAAAGGAAGCCATGGGGAAAAAAAGGTCACGTATTTGCACCCGCTGCTCGAACCAATTTTAAAGGATACGTATGGTGTCATTCTTTATCAGGAACAAGTCATGCAAATTGCCTCGGTTATGGGTGGCTTTACATTAGGACAAGCTGATTTATTGCGTCGTGCTATGGGTAAGAAGAAAGAATCTATTCTAAAAGCGCAGCGAGCCAATTTTTTGGCAGGTACACAAAAAAACAATATTTCTGATGATATTGCCAACAAGGTCTTTGACCTCATGATTTATTTTGCCGGTTATGGCTTCAATAAGTCTCACTCGGCGGCGTATGCCTATATTGCTTGGCAAACAGCGTATCTAAAGGCTCACTACCGGCCGGAATTCATGGCGGCTACCATGACCAGTATGATGAGCGACATGACGAAAATCAGCTACTATGTTGCCGAATGCCGCCGCCATGGTGTTGAAGTGTTGTCACCAGATGTCAACGCCAGCGTAGGCGTGTTTTCTGTACAAAATGGGGCAATCCGATTTGGTCTGGCTGGCGTCAAGAGTGTTGGTGATAATGCAATCGAGGCCATCATTGCGGCACGGGAAAAAGATGGACCGTTTAAAGATATAGGGGATTTTTGCAGCCGTGTCGACTATCATATTGTCAATCGCCGGGCTGTTGAAAGTCTTATTAAATGCGGCGCTATGGATTCCTTTGGTAAATACCGCAGTCAGCTCATGGGCGTCGTCGATCAGGCTGTATCCATGGGAACTTTGAACCAGAAAGATTATGCGTCTGGACAAATGGGCCTTTTTGATAATGACGATGAAGCAGCTGTTGTTGAACTTGCGTATCCTAATGTGCCGGAATATCCGATGGAAATGCGACTGGCTATGGAAAAGGAGTATGACGGATTCTATTTCAGCGGCCATCCGCTAAATGCTTTTAAAGAAGCGATGAATAAAGTTACGCCTATTTCTGTCTTATATGGCGAAGAAAATGGCAACTACGATGGCAAAATGCTGCATATCGGCGGCCTTATTACAGCGAAACGGCAAGTCATGACAAAACGGAATGAACAGATGGCAATTCTTTCTATAGAAGACTATACGCATGACGTGACTGTCGTTGTTTTCCCAAAGACCTATGCTAAATGCATGAATGCTACTGCCGTCGATATGGCAGTATGTATTCGTGGTCGTGCTGATATTAATGATGAATCGATCCAGGTGCTGGCCGAAGATATACGACCATTAGGTGATGCTGGTCAGGATAGTACCGTTGCTTCTACTGCTGCGGCACGTCGCGCAGGACCTCTGTGGCAGCCGGGTATGGGAACGAAGATGTATATTAAGATTCCGGCTCATTTAGAAAAGACTGATTTGAGCACTACCATTGCAAACGTACTGGCACAGCACGCGGGACCAGTAAAGGTGTATTTTCATCTGATGGGCAGCCGCCGTACCATTCTTACGAATGAACGATACTGGGTCCAAACAGACGAGGAATTGCGTCAGCAGCTAGAATCTCTCTTGGAGCCTGGCTCTGTTATAGTTAAATGAAGCAGATATACTAGAATGAAAAAACGGTTGCAGGAAAAATATCCTGCAACCGTTTCAATTTACCTGAGTTTGTTTGGACTGTGTTTGACGTAAGCGGTGGTGTCGCCATTCCGGCATGATCTTTGCCAGTACGACACGATACGTGTCATCGTATTGCTGCATTGCTTGATTGATCTCTTTACGGATCTTGATTGAATTTTCTTCTGAATAGTCCTGTGGCGGAACATGGATATCACAAATGATATTGAGCCGCACCATGCCGGCAGTAATACGCAGGTTATCTGTATGGCACTGCGGGTATTTTTCTTGGATAATACGATCCAGGATGTGGCGGACTTTGTTAATAATATGTTTATTTGTACATAAGGGATCCATATGGATATTGACCTCCATTTGGAACGTAGTATACAGCTTGTCTTCTAATACATCTAAGGCTGCATGTACTTCTACTAGATCAGCCGTATCAGGGACTTCAGCATGAAGAGAGGCGAAGGTCCGTCCTGGTCCGTAGTCATGAATGCGCAAATCATGGACGCCGACGACATAGGGACAGGTCAGGGCACATTGAATGATAGCATCTATCTGTTTTTGAGAAGGGGCTTTTCCCAAGAGTACGTTGATCATGTCCTTAGCAATACCATAGCCGGCGTACATGATCATGACGCCGATTGCTGTGCCAGCGGCAGCATCAATGGGAAGTGTCGTGAACTGCTGGGCGAAGGTAGCAGCTAAAACGCCTGTCGTGGCAATGACATCGTTGATGCTGTCAGAAGCCGTCGCTTCATTGACGCTGGAGTCGATTTTTTTGGCAATGAAACGATTGTACAAGCACATCCAATATTTGATGATGACTGATAAAACAAGGATAGCAACTGTCCAGACGGAGAATTCCAGCTCTTCTGGTTCATAAAACTTGGCAATTGATGTTTCACAGAGTTTATAGCCGACAAAAAGGATGATAAGGGAGATCGTCAACGTAGCTAAATATTCGAAGCGGCCGTGACCAAAAGGATGGTCTTTATCTGGCGGCCGGTTGCTCAATTTGGCACCGATAATGGAAATAACAGAGGAGCCCATGTCGGTCAAGTTGTTGAAAGCATCCGATAGGATAGCCACGCTGTTGGACATGATACCGACAATAAATTTGCTGATAAAAAGGAAAAGATTACAAATAATTCCTAACACGCCACCGACGATACTGTATTGTTCACGTACATCTTTATTCGTCGTGTCCTTATAATTTTTGACGCATAAACGGATAATATATTCAATCATCATATGACACCTGCCTCATAGTTTACCTACGATTATAACATATGTGCAGGCCGCTAGCCAGCATTCTGTTTAGTGAAAAGACAGTATCACCAGTATCGCAAAATACAAATACATGCGTATTTCATATGGCATGAATGTATTATCGCTATGGAATACGTGCCTTGAAATTACATTTTTTTTCCTATACAATAGATTCACATGCAAATTGTGCATGATTTGAGGAGGTATGTTGATGAAATTACCGAAGTTATTCATTTTTGATATGGATGGCACTATGTTTGATACAGAGCCTATTTCCTATATGTCTTGGCGAAACATCTGCAAGCACTATGGTTACGATTTTTTACAGGAAGATTTCTATAAGATTCTTGGACAGGATAATCACCGGGCTGCAGCACTTTTTACCAGTGTATTTGGCAGCGATTTTCCCTATGAAAAAATCGCTCGTGAAAAAGTAGCGTATCAGTTAGCGTATTATAAGACGCATGATATACCGGTAAAGCCAGGACTTCAGGAGCTCTTGGGATTTGCCCGTTCAAAAGGGAGTATGTGTGCTGTTGCGTCATCTTCACCGCAGTCTCTTATTGAATATTTGTTGGCGAAACAGGGGCTGACAGCGTATTATCAAATTGTACAAAGCGGTGAAGACGTGCTCCATGGAAAACCAGCGCCAGATATATTTCTGACAGTATGCCAAAAAGCCGGCGTGACGCCTGAAGCCTCACTGGTGCTGGAAGATTCGGCAAGTGGCATCCAGGCAAGTCAGGCAGCGCATATCCCTTCTGTTTGGATCCGTGATATGGTGGATATACCCGCTGAGGTCGCACGGCTGGCCTGGCGGAAATGTAAGTCCTTGTCTGAAGTATCAAGCATGTGGGAAGGAGAACAAAATCAATGATGCAACGTAAACGAGCTATGGTTCTCTTGACAGTATTTTTAGGTATGCTGGCAGCGATAGCACCGCTGTCGACAGATATGTATTTGCCGGCATTGCCGGAAATGATGGAATCCTTTCAAGTGACGCCATCAATGATCCAGCTTACACTGACCTCGTCTATGGCAGGCATGGCTGTCGGTCAGATCATTGCCGGGCCGCTTAGTGATGAAAAAGGCCGGCGGCTGCCGCTTATCATAGGAATGGCCATATTTACACTGGCTACGATAGCTTGCGTTTTTTCTCCGACTATCCATATTTTCTTATTGTTCCGGTTTATTCAGGGATTTGCCGGGGGGACCGGTATCGTTATTGCCAGGGCGATTGCTCGTGATGTCTGCAAAGGACCGGCCTTGACTCGATTTTTTTCTATGCTCATGCTGGTCAATGGTATAGCACCTATTTTAGCGCCAGTCATTGGCGGTCAAATTTTGCGCATTGCCCCGTGGGAAGGTGTATTCATCGTATTGATCCTTATCGGTGTAGTGCTGACTATTGCGTCGTTGATCATGAACGAAACGCTGCCGCAACGGCGGCGTGTTTCTGGTGGCGTATTGTCTGGTTTTGGCGGTTTTGCTAACCTTTTTGGCCAAAAATATTTTATGGGCCATTGCATTATGCAATGCTTTGCATTTGCTGCCTTTTTTGCGTATATTTCCGGCTCATCCTTTGTGTTCCAAAACGTATATGGCGTGTCTCCGCAGACGTTCAGTCTTATCTTTGGCACGAATGGTATCGGCCTTATGATCAGCGGTGTCCTTACTGGCCGGCTGGCTGGTACTATTGCCGATTGGAAAACGTTGCGGACATCATTATGGATTGCCTGCATTGGCAGTATTGCTCTATTGGCGTCGTTCGTCATAAAATTGCCTTTGCCAGTCATTATCCTCGTCTTATTCTTTACAGTATCGACACTGGCGGCTATGAGTACGAGCAGCTTTTCCCTGGCGATGCAGTCTCAAGGACGCAGTGCTGGCAGTGCGTCAGCACTCATTGGCTTTTTCTCTATGATTTCTGGAGCAGCCATGGCGCCTGTTGTCGGTATTGCCGGCAGTTATACGGCGATTCCTATGGGTGTCGTCATGGTAGCAGGTGAACTAGGTGCACTGGTGACCTTTTATATCATGATATATCCCTTCCATCATAAAGAAGGATAAATAAATCCCCTGCAGCTGACTGGTACCAGTCAGTTGCAGGGGATTATGTTTATATATTTCGTTTTATTAAGTCCTCTAATGGTTCTGTCGTTCGTGTAAATGTGATATCAGGTTGCTGGGCCAGAAAATTCCTGGCGAATCCCAGGCAGGCTGCTGTACCGTAAGGAAGACCATCTTCGTCTAAATCGAACTCGGGTGTGTGATGATTGCCACCGCAGCCTTTGGCTGTATTGGCAATACCTGTGAACGTCAGGACACCTGGATAGAGACGCGTCGTCAATGCAAAAGTTTCAGAGGCCATCCAGGGAACGCACGTTGTGAGTACATCTGCGCCAAGCTGCTGTATGACGGCTTGCTCTGCTAACGCAACACAGTCTGGATTGTTTTGCACTTCATACAGCGGAGGCGGCATGTGCAATATATCATAGGTACAATGGTACAGGTCACAAGAGGTTTGGAGGATATGCAGAAATTCTTCGTAGAATTTTCGACCGGCGTTTTCATAGCTGAAAAATCGGCTTGTTCCGGCAAACGTAAGGCTGTCTGGAATGACGTTAAGAACTTCGCCGCTATGGATGGAACCGATGGAAATAGTCAATCCCTCCAGCGGTGGTACAGTGCGCATACGCAGACTTTGGAGATTACTATAAAAATCATGAAAACAGTCAATAGGGCTTTGGGCCAGATCAGGCCGTGAGCCGTGGCCGCCATGACCGTTGATGCGGATTTCAAAACCAAAACCGCCAGCCATAGGGGCGTCGTGACAAATAGCGATTTTTCCGGCAGGAATATCCCAGCGTACATGGGTAGCGTAGCAGGCATCGATATGCCAGCCGCTCTGTTCCTCTAAAAAGCGCAGCAAATATTCTAACGGACCGGACTGTTCCTCGCCTTGTTCGAACATGAAGACGACTTTGCCAGGCCAGCCCTGCCGCTGGTCATTGAGGATTTTAGCAGTTACCAAGGCCATGGCAATGTGTCCGTCATGGCCGCAAGCATGCATGACACCTTTGTTCAAGGAACAGCAACTCCGTTTAACCGATAGGTTCGTATCCGTTTCTTCAATCGGCAGTGCATCGATGTCAGCTCGAATGAGCAGCGTCTTGCCAGGACCTTTTTCACCGTCTATCCAGGCGATGATGCCTCCATTATCAATATAGCGATGCGAAATCCCGTATTCGTCTAATTTCCCCTCAATATAGGCGATGGTCTTGAATTCTTTGCATGATAGTTCCGGGTATTCGTGACAATGGCGCCGTATAGCGATCAGTTCCGACTTTTCAGCGAGTACCGTTTCCCATAACGCTTCTTCCATAGTATATCCCCCTTATTCCTCGATACCTATACGACTAGGAATGCCCTTGTCGAAAGGATGCTTTCTTTTCATGATTTCTGATACATAATCGGCCTTATCCAGCAGTTGCTGCGATGGGCCGCGGCCAGTCATGATGACTTCAAGGTGTGCCGGCTTCGTTTGGAGAAATTGCAGGACTGCTTCTTCGTCGAGAAGTCCTAGATCGATCGTGCCGATGATTTCATCAAGGACGACCATGTCAGGTTGTTCCTTGCGACAGGCATCAACGATTTGATGAAATAAATTTTCCTGGGCTGTTTTCGTCTGGCTCAATTCTTCCGGTGTCATTTGGAAGGTGAATTTAGTCAGGCCTTCACCGCGAATGACCTTGATGTTGTCGAATTTCGCCAGGGAGTACAATTCTCCTGTATCACGGCCCTTTAAAAACTGGGCGAAAATGATGCGGCCGCCCCGGCCGGCACAACGCACAGCAAGGCCGAGTGATGCCGTTGTCTTGCCTTTACCATCGCCGCAATAAATGTGTATCAATCCTGTGTCCATAGCAGTGCCTCCTTTAGTGTTGTTATTAGTATACCATAGGACAAACGGAAACGGCAGGCGCAGCGATACTTTTTTCTTTGGCCATTTTCCGGAAATTGTCAGCATTTCTTATGGTCCTCTCCCCCTAGATAGTCTTTTTCTATCGTGGTATAATATCATATTAAGTGTGTACTCACTTTTTATCCTAAAAAACAGGAGGTACAAGTCATGGAGCCTATCGTACGCAACGTGTTAACGGCATTGAATGACGCAGGTTTTGAAGCCTATATTGTCGGTGGCGCAGTTCGTGATATGCTTATGGGACGTACTCCTCATGATTATGACGTAACGACGTCGGCCAGGCCGGAAGACATCAAGACGGTTGCAGCGGCGCAGGACTGGCATACAGTAGAAATTAAGGGCGAATGTTTTGGCATTGTCGTCCTTGTAGTCGCCGGCATGACCATCGAGACGGCAACATTTCGTGGTGAAGCCTATGGCAGTGACAGTCACAGGCCGGAACAAGTTTGGTATGCCAAAACGTTACGGGAAGACGTGATGCGTCGCGATTTCACAGTCAACGCGATGGCGATGGACCGAGAAGGCCATATATATGATTATATAGGAGGCCAAAAAGATATCCGCAAAAAACGACTGGCCACTGTCGGTGATGCAGCCTTGCGTTTCCATGAAGACGCACTGCGTTTGTTCAGGGCCTGCCGGTTTACAGGACAACTTGATTTTCAGCCTGCTAAGGACTTGCTGCGGGCAATGCCGGCGGCCTTTCCCCGCGTTTCCGGCCTGTCACTGAATCGGGTGGTCCAGGAAATGGACAAGCTCATGGTGGCACCGGCAGCTTTCAAGGGCCTTGATGTGTTAGTTCGTTCTGGCTTGGGTGATTGTTCGTGCCGCCAAAAGGAAAATGGACAGTATACGGCAGTTCCTATTTTGCCGGAATGCAGTCATTTACCGGATACGCCGCAATCCAGGCCATTCCATCTCTTCGATGCATGGTTCCATACACTGGCTGTAGTAGCGCATACACCACCAGATTTAACCATTCGATATGCTGCGTTTTTCCATGATATCGCCAAAGGCTTGCCAGGGATACGCGGCGTCCATCATGGCCGGTACACTGATTACGGCCACGATGAAAAAGGTGCTGAAATAGCCAAGGCCATTTTATTACGCTGGCACAAGGGCCCGGCACTTGCCAGCAGGGTAGCCTGGCTGGTCAAGACGCATATGAAATTCCATTATTTCGCCAATACAGGTCAAGGCGATGTGGATAAATGGCTGCGCCGGGAAGCGCTGGAAGGTCCGTTCCGCCGGACGACAGAACTTGTCGAGGCGGTCCGACAGGCCACTGCCGTTGCCAAGGGGGATGCCCTGGGGTGCGGCTATGATACTGCTGACACAGAAGGGACGGAATCCTTCGGTGCCTATATGGCAGCCCTGGCCAGTCAAATGCCGGTCAGTACGAAGGATTTATTTTATGACAAGCGCATACCGGACCAGTGTGCTCGTCAAACAGGCCGATGCCTGCAGGTATTATTAAAACGGGTACAAAATAAAGAATTGCAGAATGATGCAGATATATTAGCTGAAGCCGCTGGCAAATGGATGAAGCGGCATGATGGAGCGTTAACGGATGATCGACGATAGAGATAAACGACAATACAGAAAAATACGGAGACGGATCAGCGTCTGCATTACCTTGCTGTTTGCTTTTTGTCTTCTCATTAGTATGCGTCTCTTTTGGCTGCAAATCGTGCAAGGTTCGACGATGGCCCAGCGGGCTGATGCGCAGACAGAAGAAGACCGGAAACTCCAATCGCCGCGAGGTACTATATTAGACAGAGATGGCCGGGTATTGGCTATCAGCGAAATGGCTAAATCGCTTTATGCGGATCCGACGATGATGGACCGGTCTCCTGAAGAAATGGCAAAACTGCTGGCACCGTACTTGCGTATTAAAGAACCGGAAATCCAGGAACGGCTGGAACGGGATACGGCATTCGTTTGGCTTGATCGTACGATGGATCATGAAAATTACGAAGGCTTACAAGAGCTCATTAAGCAGGAAAAATTGAAAGGCCTGCGCTTTGTCGATGAAAGCCGTCGTTTTTATCCCAATGGGAAAATGGCAGCACAGCTCATCGGCTTTGTCGGTGAAAATGACAAAGGCCTTGATGGCATAGAAATGGTATTAGATGATGAAATCCGCGGCAGTATCCAAAAACTGCGTCTTACGACGGATAAAAATAATATTCCTATATTCGATTCGGCATTGCAGCGAGTCCTGCCAGATAAAGAACGTTCTGCGCGATTAACAATCGACAGTACAATTCAGTATGTTGCCGAAAAGGGCTTGGATGGTATTATGTCTCGTAACCATCCTACAGGGGCAGCCATCATTATTATGAATCCCAAGACCGGGGAAATCCTGGCTATGGCTAGTCGCCCTAATTTTGATCCAAATGAATACGGCAAAGGTAATGCCGAACAATATAAAAATAGGGCTGTAGTTAACCTTTACGAACCAGGGTCGACATTTAAACCAATCATGGCTTCGGCTGCTGTCGATTCCGGTAAATGGTCTGTCGATCGAGTATATCATGATGTCGGTTCTATTGATGTCGATGACCGTACGATCCATAACTGGGATGACAGCGGTCTTGGCAGTGTTACTTTGAAACAGATCATCATGTATTCGATCAATACAGGCATGGCTAAAGTCGGTCTTACGACGGGTGGGCCGACCTTGGTGGAATATGCTAAAAAATTTGGCTTTGGTCAGCCGACAGGTATTGAACTGCCTGGTGAAGGCGCTGGCATCCTTTTTAATCCGGATACAATGAGCCGTGTTGATACAGCGGTCATGGCTATTGGACAAGGCACGGCTGTCACACCGTTGCAGATGGTCCAGGCCTTTGGCGGGCTGGCTAATGGCGGCCATATGATGAAGCCATTTATTATCAAAGAAATAGATAATCCGGATGGTTCTATTTATAAAAAGACAGAGCCCCAAGAAGCAGGGCAGCCTATTAGCACCGAAACGAGCCGTACAATCAGCAAATATATGGCTGAAGAAATCTCATCTGGCGGCGGACAGAATGCTAAAATCGAAGGATATGAATTTTGTGGTAAAACGGGTACGGCACAGCGTTTGAATAAAGAGGGCACTGGCTATGCTGAAGGACAGTACATCGGCTCTTTTGTCGGTTTCGGCCCGCTGGAGGATCCGCAGTTCGTTGTCCTCATCGTCGTTGATAATCCCAGTGGTGTTTATTATGGTGCGCAAGTGGCGGCGCCAGTATTCAAAGAAATGATGACCGACATCGTCCGTTTCAAAGGATTGCGGCCTACCAATGAAGCCCATACGAATCAAATAGCCAAGAAAAATGAATCAACAAAAGAACGTAAGATCCCGGATATCCATCGTACAGACGAAGGAATCCTCATGCCGTCGTTTATGGGCTGGGACAGCCGCGAAGTCAATGACTGGCTGAACCAGGCTGGTCTCGGTTTTGTGCCATTAGGTATGGGGCAGGCTGTACACCAAAATCCGCCGGCTGGCACCTATGCAGAACCGGGAAGTGACGTAGATGTTACATTTGCACGATAGAGGGGGTATTATACATGCAAATACTAGATGGAAAAGAAGTTGCGGCATTTCACCGCGACCGGGTGGAGCGCAAATTAGCTGATCTATTAGAAGACAACATTCATCCTGAATTGGCGATCCTGTGTATTGGTAATGACAAGCCGTCTGCGATGTATGCGAAATCTATGCAGCGGCTTGCCCAAGCGACAGGTCTTACAGCTGAGATTTATGGCAAAGATGTTGCTATGCGGGAAGACGATATTATTTCGATGATCGAATATTTTAATGAAAAGAAATCCATATATGGTATCTTGCCTATGATGCCGCTGCCAGGGAATTATAATGCTTCCCGTATCATTAATTGTATCGATCCGGCTAAAGACGTGGATGGACTGACAGATACTAATATTGCACATTTGTGTACAGGGCGTTCCGGGTTCGTGCCTTGTACACCGCGAGCAGTCATTGCTGTCCTGGAGTACTACCATATCTCCCTGACTGGAAAAGAAGTCGTCATCATTGGCCGCAGCAATGTTGTCGGCAAACCTTTGGCACAATTATGTTTGAACCGTAATGCAACAGTAACGCATTGCCACACGCGGACACGAGACCTGCAGGCAGAAACACGTCGTGCCGACATCTTGATTGCTGCTGCCGGCCGTGCCGGCCTTATTCGGGGGGATATGGTCAAACCAGGTGCTGTCGTCATAGATGTAGGCATTAACCGTATTGATGGGAAGACCGTTGGCGATGTCGTTTATGACGAAGTAGCGAATGTGGCTGGTGCCGTTACGCCAGTGCCGGGTGGTATTGGCTCTGTGACGACGATGATGATGTTGGAAAACGTCGTCTGTGGCCAAACACTAACAGATTGATTTATTAGAAATGGGGGAATTTGTAATGCATATTTTAGACAATTTTTTGATTCACTATTTGAACCGATTTGATAAATATTGTTTTACTGTTCAAATACATCATAAAATTTATACGATTGGTGAAGGCAAGCCGTATTTTAACGTCGTATTTCATAACGATATTCCTAAGAGGGAACTTCTTTCATCGACATCCCTGGCCTTAGGTGAAGCATACATGCGCAAAGACTTGGAAATCGAAGGCGACCTGTTCACCGCCTTGACATGTCTCCTTGAACAAACAAGTCAGTTTTCGCTGGACAAGAGCACGTTAGGGCGATTGTTATATCCGTCTGAATCTAAAGCAGCGCAAAAAAAACAAGTTTCCTCTCATTATGACTTGGGCAATGATTTCTATAAATTATGGCTGGATCCATCAATGAGCTATTCTTGCGCCTATTTCAAACAGCCTGACGATACCTTGGAACAGGCACAGCATAATAAAGTTCACTACATACTGGAGAAACTTCATCTGCAAAAGGGGATGAGCCTTCTTGATATTGGTTGTGGCTGGGGTTATTTGCTTATTGAAGCGGCACGGAAATACGGTATCGAAGGATACGGTTGTACGCTGAGCAAGGAACAGTGGAGAAAAGGACAAGAACGCATTGAAAAACTAGGACTGGAAGGGCAAGTTCACATTGATTTAATAGACTATCGCGATTTAGATGGTGATGAACGCAAGTATGACCGCATTGTTAGTGTAGGGATGCTGGAACATGTCGGGCGCTCGAATTATCCGCTTTATATGGATACGGCTAACCAGCTCCTCAATGATGGCGGACTTTTCTTGCTCCATTACATCAGCGGTCTCGGTGAAAGTGTAGGCAACCCGTGGATGCGTAAGTATATATTCCCTGGTGGTACACTGCCGTCTCTTCGTGAAATCGTTAGTTTGGCCTATGATTATGATTTCCGGGTCATCGATGTAGAAAGCCTGCGTCGTCATTATTATAAGACACTGGTGTGCTGGTACCATAATTTCCAACATGTTCGTGAGCAAGTAATGGCAGATAAAGGTGAAGAATTTGTTCGCATGTGGGATCTCTACCTGTGTGGCTGCGCCGCATCGTTTTATATCGGCAACATTGATATTCATCAGTTGCTCATGACCAAAGGCAATAATAACGAGTTGCCAATGACGCGCTGGTACTAATATCTTATTGATGAAAACAAGGGAAAACAACATAATATAAAGTAAAACCTGTGAGAATACAAGAAAAGTATCTCACAGGTTTTTTTATCGAAGGAAAAAATTTTGTTTATAGCTTAAACGTATTACTCCTTCATGATATATGCACAAATGAGATAAGCATTATTCTTGACAATTATATTAGAATGGAGTATACTTTAGTTAAACGTTAAACCTGATAAATAGTATAATCTATGTGCGTATATGTTGAGAAAAGGAGTGTTCTATTATGGTAAAGCAAATCACAAAGACCTTAGACGGTAACGAAGCAGCTGCTGATGTGGCCTATGGTTTTACGGAAGTAGCCACCATTTATCCCATTACCCCTTCATCGCCTATGGCAGAACATGTCGATGTTTGGGCTGCTAACGGCCGTAAAAATTTATTCGGCCAGCCCGTTAAATTGGTGGAAATGCAATCGGAAGCCGGTGCTATCGGCGCTGCCCATGGTGCGTCTGAAACAGGCAGTCTCTGTTCATCTTTCACAGCATCGCAAGGGCTCATGCTCATGATTCCGGTCATGCACCGCTTGTCTGGCGAATTGAAGCCCGTCGTCTTGCATATTGCTGCTCGTACTGTAGGGACGCATACGATGTCTATTTTCGGCGACCATTCGGACGTCATGGGATGCCGTAATACGGGCTTTGCTATGCTTTGCAGCGCCAGCGTTCAGGAATGTGCTGATTTAGCTGGCATCGCTCATTTATCCTCCATCAAAGGGCATGTACCATTTATGCATTTCTTTGATGGATTCCGCACATCTCATGAAATCCAAAAAATTCAAATGCTTCCTGAAGAAGAATGGGGTAAATTGATCGATCAAAAGGCGTTGTATGATTTCAAACATCACGGTTTGAATCCGGAACATCCGGTCATGCGCAGCACCGTTACGAATCCGGATATGTTTTTCCAGTCCCGTGAAGCTAATAACATATGGTATGACCGCCTGCCTGATATTGTCCATGATTATATGGATAAAGTCAGTGCATTGACAGGCCGTAATTATAAGCTGTTCAATTATTACGGTGCACCTGATGCAGAAAATGTTATCGTAGCGATGGGATCAGTTACTGGCGCTATCCAGGAAACAGTCGATGCATTGAATGCACAAGGTAAGAAAACAGGCTATTTACAAGTTCATTTATATCGTCCGTTCTCACTGAAATACTTCTTTGAATCGCTGCCGACGACAGTACAGTGTATTACTGTGATGGACCGTACGAAGGAACCGGGCGCTTTAGGCGAACCGTTGTATGAAGATGTTTGTACAGCTGTGAGCCATATGGCTAAACCAGTACCTGTATTGGCTTGCCGATATGGTTTGTCCTCTAAAGACGTACCGCCGGCATCGATTAATGCTGTATATGATAATATGGAATCACTCCAGCCAAAACATCACTTCACCTTGGGTATCCATGATGATGTGACCCATCTGTCCATTCCGGATGATCCCATCAATATTGATTCTAAAGGAACGATTAACTGCAAATTCTGGGGCTTTGGTTCAGACGGTACTGTTGGTGCCAATAAGAACTCTATCAAGATCATTGGCGATAACACCGACATGTATGTTCAGGCATATTTTGAATATGATACGAAAAAATCTGGCGGCGTTACGAAATCCCATTTGCGGTTTGGTGAAAACCCGATTCGGGCGACCTATTATGTTAAAAAAGCGGACTTCCTGGCCTGTCATAAACAAGCCTATATGGACTGCTATGACATTGTTGGCGAAGTAAAGGACAACGGTATTTTCTTACTCAATTGCAGCTGGAACAAGGATGAACTGGAAAGTCATCTGAATAATACAGTAAAACGCCAATTGGCAGAAAAACACGTTCATTTCTATACGATTGATGCGACGAAAATTGCTGAAGAAATTGGTCTTGGCAGCAATCGTACGAATACAGTCTTGCAGGCAGCATTCTTTAAACTGGCTGGTATCCTGCCGATCGATGATGCTGTCAAATATATGAAAGACGCTATCGCTAAAACCTATTTGGCTAAAGGCGAAACTGTTATTCAAATGAATCAGGCCGCTGTAGACCGTGGTATTTCCGATTTGGTAGAAATCGAAGTTCCTGAAGCTTGGAAATCCTTGCCAGCAGATCCGCCGAAACCGGAACGAGATGTACCTGATTTCATTAAGAACATCGTTGACCCGTCGAATGCGCAGCTCGGTGATGAAATTCCAGTCAGTGCCTTCGTTCCTTATGCAGATGGCTCTTATCCCATGGGTTCGACACAGTATGAAAAGAGAGGAATCGCGTCGACAGTACCACAGTGGATTCCTGAAAATTGTATTCAGTGTAACCGGTGTTCCCTCGTATGTCCTCATGCAGCTATTCGCCCGTACCTTATGACGGATCAGGAAAAGGGCAGTGCGCCAGCTGATTTTGTTACTAAAAAAGCTAATGGCAAGGGCCTTGAAGCGTATGAATTCCGTGTCCAAGTATCACCGCTGGATTGCTATAGCTGTGGTGCCTGCGTTAATGCCTGCCCGGCGAAGGAAAAAGCGTTGGTCATGAAACCGCTCGACACCCAACGTCATGAAAGCTCCAATTGGGACTTTGCGCAGACGCTGAGTGTTAAACATCCGGATATCGATAAATTCTCTGTCAAAGGCAGTCAGTTCAATAAGCCGTTATTGGAATTCTCTGGTGCTTGTGCAGGTTGTGCTGAAACAGGCTATATGAAGATCTTGACACAGCTCTTTGGTCATCGTATGATCGTAGCTAACGCAACAGGGTGTACCCAGGCCTGGGGTGCAGCATTGCCAAGTCTGGCATATACGACGGATAACGAAGGCTGCGGCCCGGCATGGTCCAACTCCGTATTCGAAGATAATGCTGAATTTGCCTTAGGTATGACCTTGTCTATGAACCAGCAGCGTGATGATCTGAGAATAAAATCAGAAGCCTTGCTGGATCTCTCGACAGGGAAACTCCATAACGCTATTCAGGCATGGCTTGATTCCCTTGGTGTCCATAACGAAGGAGAAGTCACCGAAGGTATTGGACGGGCTTATATCAATGCGTTGGAAGAAACACAACTGGCTGGACAAGCCGCTGAATTGCAGAAATATATCCTGGCCCATAAAGAACACATCATTAAGAAGACGATTTGGATGTATGGCGGTGACGGCTGGGCATATGATATTGGGTACGGCGGTTTGGATCATGTATTGGCTATGAATGCCAACGTTAATATTATGATTGTCGATACGGAAGTATATTCCAATACAGGCGGACAGTCTTCGAAAGCTACGCCTATCGGCGCAGTAGCACAATTCGCTGCTTCAGGTCGTAAATTCAATAAAAAGGATTTAGGCCGATTAATGATGACCTATGGACATATTTATGTGGCCCAGGTTGCCTTGGGTGCTGACCCGAATCAAATGATCAAGGCTATTAAAGAAGCAGAAGCGTATGATGGACCATCTATCATCATAGCCTATGCACCATGTATCAATCATGGTATCAAAGGCGGCATGGGCAATGCCCAGCATGAAATGAAACGGGCTGTAGATTGTGGCTATTGGTACTTGTACCGTTACAACCCAATGTTGCAGCAAGAAGGTAAGAATCCCTTTACCCTTGATTCGAAAGAACCGAGAGAATCGTTCCGCGAATACCTTATGGGCGAAACTCGTTATGCCGCATTGACGCGTACTTTCCCGGAAATTGCGGATGAATTGTTTAATAAAGCGGAAGAATTTGCAAAACAGAAATATGAAGTATATAAAGGTTTGGCTCATAAATAATACGCGCACAGTATTTGCTTTGTGCATCTGATTAACCCACCCCTCCTTGAAACCGTCCCGGATGATATTTTCCGGGACGGTTTCTGTATTTCCGTGGCTGTAATTTTAGGTATAATGATGGTAAAATATAAGAGGAAAATCAATACTATTACGAAGAGGCAGGCGAAATCAATGAAAAAAATATGGCTGATCCGGCATGGTGAGAGCATTGCCAATGCAGGAGAAGCAACACAAGATCATACATCTATCCCCTTATCTCCCACAGGAATCTGTCAGGCCCAGGAACTGGCACAACGCATTCCGCCGACACCGGAACTCATTGTGACCTCGCCGTACTTACGAGCGCAGCAGACGGCATTACAGACCATTGGCAGATATCCAGGAACAGCGACGGGTATTTGGGACTGCATCCATGAATTTGTATACTTAGCGCCTAAAACGTGTGTAGGAACCACTTCAGTCCAACGCCGGCCACGGGTCATCTCGTATTGGCGCAAACTTGACCCGGACTATGTCGATGGAGAAGGGGCAGAAAGCTATCGGCAGCTTATTGACCGTATTCAGCTGACACTGTCCATATTGGAGCATCGGCCGGAACAATATATTCTTTTATTTACGCATGCCCAGTTTATTCGTAATTTCCTTCTCGTATATGAAAATCCTAATCGACCTGTTGAAGAATATATGGCAGCTTTCCGGCACAGCGAGCCTGTGCGCAATTGCCAAATCAAAGAGGTAACGATGTGATTCCGTTGCAGGTCCTCAATAGGGTGTTTTCTAAAAGAAATAAAAGACTAAAAAGGTCTTGATTGATGACTGCTTTCATGCTATAATCGACCTATAAACAATATTGATTATAAATTGCATTATAGGAAGAAGGGAAATAGCATGACAACATTTATAGAAACAGTTGCTCACAGAAGGACGAATTATGCATTAGGAAAGAATATACAGGTATCTCAAGATAAAATCATCGAAACGATTCAATCATTGGTGAAAGAGGTGCCATCGGCATTCAATATGCAATCTGGAAAAGTCGTGATTGCATTTGGACATACGCATGATGCTATTTGGAATATCGCTATGGAAACACTTCGGAATATAGTGCCAGCTGATAAATTTGGCCCGACAGAAGAAAAAATAAAATCATTTGCCGCAGCGTATGGGACGGTTTTGTATTTTGATGATACGGCTATTGTTAGAGAAAAGCAGCAGCAATTTCCACTGTATGCGACTAATTTTCCTATATGGGCCCAGCAAGCGAACGGTATGATGCAATTCGCTATTTGGACGGCATTGACAGATTTAGGATTAGGAGCTAACATACAGCACTATAATCCGCTCATTGATGAGGAAGTAAAGAAACGTACTGACGTACCGGATACATGGAAGCTGATTGCGCAAATGCCTTTTGGTGCCCCCTTGGCAGCAGCGCAACCTATTGTCAAAGTGCCTATTGATGAAAGGGTAAAAGTACAAGAGTAAGCAGCATCTTATTAAATTAGGATATATACGCAAAAACCAGTAGCAGATAGAAATATATCCGTTACTGGTTTTTATCCTGTATACGATGTATAAAAAATTAGAATCCCAAGTTTTCTCCAACGAGGATCACTTTGATCCTGTTAGGCGGACTGCAGTGCCGTGTATGTACTAATTGATTGCAGACAGTATCAGAAGTATTACAATCATCACACATGCCGGTAAAAGAACAGGGAGTTTTAAGACCAAAGCGTTGTATATTGATGGGAGCGGCAACGGTACGAGCCCGTGTAATAGCAGCTTCCAGCGTTGGTTCGACTTTATTCATGCCAACGATGACGAGAACCTGTTTTGGCCCGAAAATGAGAGCGGCAACGCGGTTTCCATTCCCATCAATATTAAATAACTGACCGTCCTGCACAGCGGCATTGGTTCCCATGATGAACGTATCGCAGAGCAGGGCGTGACGCATTAGATCCTGGCGTTCCTGCGGTGTTTTGGCTGTGTCTCTGTCGATGCAGGTATAATGTTCCAGTATGTATGGCCGCAGACCGATTTCATTGATAGAAACGGAACCGCCCCAAGAGACGACGTGGTCTTTCGGAATCAAAGAAATTGCTTTGGCTAAGGCGTCTTCCTTAGTAGGACAGTAGCAGGCATCGAAGCCCCGCTTAATGAAATTATCGGCAACTTTTGGTCCTTTTTTGTCGTACATAACATGAATCATATCAGATCTATCCATGAAAAAATCCTCCTTCAAATCACTAGGGACGAGTAGTAGTGCTTGTATCATTATGGTACCTCATTTTAAAGGGATTTTCAATATGGAACGAGTCCATGGGGCCGGTATTTCTCTTAAGAAACAGCATTGACAATGGCCGCGATTCATGATATCATCTATCTGTTGCATATATTTAAATTTTCTTAAGGAGTGATGTAAAAAATGGCAACTAGGAGAGACCCGCGTTTTAAAGAATGTCGCCGGTTCGGACTTAATGTATACGGACATCCCAAGGCATTGAAACGCGTTAAAAAAGAACAACGTCAGAAAAAAATGTCTGAATATGGTACACAGTTATTGGAAAAACAGAAGCTCAGAGCATATTACAATTTGCTCGAACGTCAGTTTGTCCGTTATTATGATAAAGCCAGAAAGATGGAAGGCGTTACTGGTCAGAACATGTTGAAATTGCTTGAATGCCGCTTGGATAACATCGTATATCGTATCGGCTTTGCAAGCTCTATTCGCCAGGCTCGCCAGATGGTCAATCATGGCCACATCTTGGTTAATGGCAAACGTTGCGACATTCCGTCTGCAAACGTTAAAGTAGGTTCTGTCGTTACCTTGAAGGAATCATCTCGTTCTAACGAAATGTACAAAAAATCCTTCCAGGAATTGAAGACCTTTGATGTTCCTTACGTCGAAAAGAATTATGACGGCTTTGAAGGTACATTGACACGTCTTCCGGAACGTGATGAAATCCCCGTAGAAATCAACGAAACACTGATCGTCGAATTGTATTCCAAATAGACGATATACACAAACTGATACAGTACAACACAACAAAAAGAGAATCTGCTCATGGCAGGTTCTTTTTTTTGTGTGTTACTAAGGGAATAGGCAGTAATGGAAAATAGTTCTTGACAAATTAAACTGTAACTATTATAATTACAGTAAAGAAAGGGGATGGCAAAATGAAAGCATTGATACTTATTGTATTGACCATGGCAATGGCTGTATTATTTATGGGTTGTGCCGGTGCAGCAACAAATGATACGGCAGATACTATGCAAGGTGGTGCCTATCACAAGATTACGGCACAAGAAGCAAAGCAGATGATGACAGATAATCCGAAGGTAGTTATTCTCGATGTTCGGACAGCTGGTGAATATGCAGAAAAGCATATTCCAGGAGCTCGTTTGGTACCTAATGAGACAATCGGCAATACGCCTATTGAAGGATTGCGTACAGACGATGTTATCTTAGTGTATTGCCGGACAGGTCATCGAAGCAAACAGGCTTCGGATAAGTTAGTGAAGATGGGCTATAAAAATATTTATGATTTCGGCGGTATTACGACGTGGCCCTATGATACAGAGCCGGGAGCATATGAAGGAATCTAACAGAGGCGATATAGTATGACTAGCGAATTTGCGATTGCAGTACATGCAATTGTCTATTTGAACCATCGACAGGAAAGTCTTTCTAGTGAAGAAATCGCAGAAAATGTCTGCGTTCATCCAGTACGGCTCCGGAAGATTCTTGCTCGCTTGAAAAAAGCCGGTTTAGTCGCCACGAAGGAAGGCATCCACGGTGGCTATCGATTTGAGAAGGATCCGGAAGAAGTTGATTTATATACAGTATGCCAAGCTATCGGTGAAGAACCGGTGGAGGTAAAAAGCAGTACTGGCGATGTCGATATGGATTGTCAGATTGCATCAGGAATGGCGGGCATTATGGATCAGATTTATGGCGAAATGAACCAGGCCTGCTATGGACAGTTAAAGCAGATTACTATCTATGATATAGATAAGAAAATTTTTAAAAGAGGTGACTAATATGGAAAAGAAGTATGATGCTGTCATTTTAGGTTTTGGCAAGGGCGGCAAGACCTTAGCCGGATATTTGGCAAATCAAGGGAAATCAGTAGCCTTGGTAGAACGATCTGAAAAGATGTACGGCGGTACGTGCATTAATATTGGTTGTATCCCGACCAAGTCATTGGTCGATGGTGCGCATCGAGCTGTTGCAAAGGAATTAACGACCTTTGAAGAAAAAGCAGCACACTATAAAGCCTCTGTTGCCCAAAAGGAAAAGCTTGTAACGATGCTGCGCAACAAAAATTTCCATATGTTGGCTGACCGGCCGGAAATTACGATTTACCATGGATTTGGCAGCTTTGTCGATGCCTATACCGTCCAGGTAGAATCAGAGCAGGGCAAAGAGCTGTTGCAGGCTGATCAGATATTTATCAATACAGGAGCCAGTCCGGTCATACTACCCATCGAAGGGGTGAAGGATAATAAAAATGTATATGTTAGCGAAGAAATACTCGATTTGACAGAACTTCCTAAAGAATTAGTTATTATCGGCGGCGGCTATATCGGTCTTGAATTTGCAGCGATGTACAATGCTTATGGTTCCCATGTTACGGTCTTACAAAATTTACCAGTATTAGTGCCTCGGGAAGACCGTGATATTGCAGCGGCGCTGCAGCAGGAAATGGAACGGCAAGGTATCACCTTCGTTTTCAGTGCCAACGTACAGCGCGTCGTGGACAAAAACGGGCAGACCTATGTGGAATATGATGTGCAAGACCAGCATTATTCTATTGCAGCAGACGCGGTTCTCATGGCAACAGGCCGTAAACCAAATACAGCAGGGCTGCATGTAGAAGCAGCCGGCTTGAAACTGCAGCCTAACGGCGGTATCGTCACGGATAATCAACGCCGGGCTTCAGACCATATTTGGGTCATGGGGGATGCAGCAGGTGCCTTGATGTTTACGTACGTATCTCTTGATGATTTCCGTATCGTCCGTTCGTCGCTGGAAGGCGGTACGTATACCGCTGAAGGACGTAATATCCCGTATAGTGTCTTTATTGAACCGACATTGTCTGTCGTCGGTCTTACGGAAGCAGCAGCGCAGGAACAAGGGCTGGATATAGCCGTGGCAACGCTGCCAGCCGGAGCTATTCCTAAAGCGCACGTTTTGCAACATCCGTATGGTATGCTCAAAGCGATTGTTGATAAAAAAACGTCGATGATTTTAGGGGCGGCACTCTTCTGTGAAGATTCGCATGAATTGATCAATATCATTAAATTGGCAATGGATGCTCACGTGCCCTATACACAACTGCGTGATCAGATTTTTACACATCCTACAATGGCAGAAGCTCTCAATGACTTGTTTAGTAAAATAAGTAAATAAAACGTTTATCTTATATACCTAAATAAATTCTATGATTTTTAAAACAAAAAGATAAAATAAACAATTAATTAAACATTTAACGAAAAAATAATTGCAAAATAAAAAATAAAAGCGTATGATAATACCATCGAGTACGAAGTAAAGCACCTGTACTTGAAACTACATTGCACACTGGATAAAGACGTCCTATAGAATAGTTCTATTCTATAGGACGTTTTTCTGTTAGTGCAGGGGGGAATGATACTATGGAACATGGAAAAACAAAAATGGCTACGCTTGTTTTTACGGCGTCACTGGTGTTGTCGCCGCTGGCAGCGTTTGCTGCCGATGAAACAGCTGGCCGGTATTCTTCGGTAGATACGATGTGGGTCCTGATTGGGGCGTTTCTCGTATTCTTTATGCAGCCAGGGTTTGCTATGGTCGAAACGGGGCTGACAAGAGCTAAAAATGCAGGCAATATTGTCATGAAGAACTTCATGGATTTTGCGTTGGGGACTGTATTCTTTTGGATCATCGGATTCGGATTGATGTTCGGCCAGGATTTTAATGGTATTATAGGGATTCCTGATTTTTTTGTTCAAAACTTCCAAGTAGCCGATGATGCAGGCTATCCGCCAATGGCCTATTTGATCTTTCAGACTGTATTTTGTGCTACATCAGCGACGATTGTGTCAGGCGCTATGGCAGAACGGACGAAATTCTCGGCATACTGTATCTACAGTATTGCTATTAGCTTATTCATTTATCCTATTTCCGGCCACTGGGCTTGGGGTGGTGGCTGGTTAGCTGCAATGGGCTTCCATGATTTTGCTGGTTCGACAGTGGTTCATATGGTCGGCGGTATTTGTGCCTTTGTTGGTGCCTACATGCTGGGACCACGTATTGGGAAATATAATAAAGATGGTTCCGTCAATGCGATTCCCGGTCACAGCTTGACTCTGGCAGCATTAGGCATGTTTATTCTTTGGTTCGGCTGGTTTGGGTTCAATGGTGCGTCTACTGTTTCTATTACTGGCGACGAAAGTATTTTGTCAGCCTCTATGATTTATGTAACGACGAATATGGCAGCCGCTGTCGGTGCCATTACGGTGATGTGCCTTACTTGGATCCGCTATGGTAAACCAGATGTATCGATGACCTTGAATGGTGGTCTGGCAGGGCTGGTAGCCATTACGGCTGGTTGTGATGTTGTCAGCGTTCCTGGTGCATTTTGTATCGGTCTTTTAGCCGGACTGACCATCGTGTTTGCTATTGAATGTATTGATAAGAAATTGAAAGTCGATGATCCTGTCGGTGCTGTAGGGGCACACGGTGTCTGCGGTGCTTTGGGGACGATCCTTACGGGCTTTTTATCAGTGAAAGATGGGTTGTTGTATACAGGTGATCCGTCGTTTTTGATTACGCAGCTCATTGGTGTCGTTTCTGTTGCTGTTTACGTTGCCGTCGTTATTACAATCCTCTTTAAGATCATGAAAGCGACAGTAGGGTTACGCGTTTCTCCGGAAGAAGAAGAAGCCGGTCTCGATTTCGAAGAACATGGTTTGCCGTCTGCGTACGCAGATTTCATGCCTATGCCGGAACACTTTGCAGCTGCAGCAGAACAAGCCGTTGAAGTTGCGACAGAACCGACTGCGCCGATTCCGCCAGTAACACCAGAGGGAAAACCGATTTCCTGTATTACTATTGTTACGAATAACCAACGGTTTGAAGCACTCAAAGTGGCGCTCGAAACGATTGGCATTACAGGCATGACCGTTACTCGTGTCTTAGGATACGGCTTGCAAAAAGGCAATGTAGAAATGTATCGTGGGTCTGTCGTTGCCTCTAAACTGTTGCCGCAGTTGCGGATTGATATCGTCGTTTCTAAGATTCCTGCTCGTACGATCATCAATGTAGCGAAGAAGATCCTTTACACAGGAAAGTATGGCGATGGCAAAATTTTCATTTCACCAATATCCAATGTCGTAAAGATCCGCACTGGTGAAGAAGGATTTGATGCTCTTCAAGATGCACCAATCTAACAACTAGTTGCGCACAGACTAAGCGAAATGCCGTCGTCCTGCAGGGCGACGACATTTTAATTAGTGATTTTTGGAAATAATATAAAAAGCCCTTGCTTTTTCATTTTACTTTTAGTATAATAGTTATTGTTCCGATACGGAACGCCTGAGATTCCTCAATAGCTCAGTTGGTAGAGCAATCGGCTGTTAACCGATTTGTCGTAGGTTCGAGTCCTACTTGAGGAGCCATGGCCCCTTGGTCAAGCGGTCTAAGACATCGCCCTTTCACGGCGAGAACATGGGTTCAAATCCCGTAGGGGTCACCAAGTATGGGCGATTAGCTCAGCTGGGAGAGCGCCTGCCTTACAAGCAGGATGTCAGCGGTTCAAGCCCGTTATCGCCCACCATACGATCTCAAGAAGAAATACCTGTCATGGCTATTGCCGTTGACAGGTATTTTTTTATAAGGATAAACGTCTCGTGAGACAAAAAAATACTGACTTGGCAATAGCAAGTCAGTGTATGTGCTGTTAATCATTCAAGGCGAATCGTTCGATCGCTTCGGCTACGGCACCGCCATTGTTATCGCTTGTCGTTACGACGTCACAATACTGGCGGATGGCAGGGTTCAGATTATGGACGCCAATGCTGAGACCGGCGGCTTTGAGCATTTCTATATCGTTGATGTTGTCTCCAATAGCCATGGTTTCTTTCATAGGGACATGCAGCATAGCAGCTAATTGTTGCAGACCGATACCTTTAGTGACACCTTTGTGCATGAACTCCATGTAGCGGTTGCTGGAATAGCTTACATCGATATCGCTTAAGAGCGGTTCCATTTCATGGCGGATAGCGGCTAATACGGCATCATCTGTATTCATGATGATGAGTTTGCCGATTTCTTCCTGATGGAGGAAGTCGAGAGTCTTTTCGTTCGTGCCGATATAGGCCATACGTCCTTGCAAGAAGGCCGCTTCGTCAGCCGTTATGTTAGCGATATATACGTCGTTTCTCGTGTATATATGGGTGCACAAGCCGTAAGAAGCAAGCTGTTTGTACAGCGTGCTGGCCAAGTCGAAGGGGATGCTGTCCCAATAGAGACAGGTTGAATCCTTGTTTTCCGTAATATTGGCGCCGTTGAATCCGATGACGTATTGGTGCGGTTCATTGGATAGGCCCAAGGTCTGGAGAACCCCTTCAACGGAGCGATAGCCCCGTCCTGTACAAGGGACGAATTTAATGCCTTGTGCGGCAGCTCTTTTGATCATGTTGATATTGCGCTGGCAAATGGTGGCATCGCTGCTGAGCAGTGTTTCATCCATATCGCAGGCAATGATTTTATATGTTGACATAATGGGAATCTCCTTTCTGATACCATGCCAGTCTATCATGGAAATGGTAATTCGTAAAGAACAGAAGTGAGTTTCCCCTTGTTTTTACTTTAAATTTTCAGTACTATTAATATGTATAACGTTAGTATTACCTGTGAGGAGGGTTATGTTATGATTTCCCATGATGAAATAATGAAACTGCAAAATGGCAGTGATATTCGTGGCGTTGCTGTATCAGGAAATGAAACGGTCACGTTATATCCGGAATCAGTGAATCGTATTGCTGCGGCGTATGTTTCTTTTTTGGCAGAAAAATTAGGAAAAAAACCAAATGATCTGCGTATTGCTGTAGGTCATGATTCCCGGATCTCTACAACGATGATGAAACAGGCTGTACTGGAAGGGCTGGTCAGTACGGGTGTAGCAGCATTTGACTGCGGCCTGGCTTCAACACCGGCCATGTTCATGTCGATCGTATTTCCGCAGACGCATATGGATGGGGCCATCATGATCACGGCAAGCCATTTACCGTATAATCGTAATGGCCTGAAATTCTTTACCCGTCAGGGCGGCTTGGAAAAAGCAGAAATCAAGGATGTGTTGCAGCGCACTTGCACGATAAAAGAACAACACAGCACGATTTCCTCTGTAGAAAAAATCGACATCATCGAAATTTATGCTGCTCATTTATGCCATAAGATCCGTCAGGGCTTAGGTGCAGCTCCTGACAGCCAGCCATTGACAGGGATGCATGTCGTTGTCGATGCCGGTAACGGCGCCGGTGGATTTTTTGCGTTAAAGGTCTTGCAGGTCCTTGGCGCGGATACGACAGGAAGCCAATACTTGGAACCAGATGGCATGTTCCCGAATCATATTCCTAATCCGGAAAATAAAGAGGCTATGAAGGCTGTCAGCAGTGCAACAGTAGCACACCATGCCGACTTAGGGTTTATTTTCGATACGGACGTAGATCGCATGAGCGCAGTCCTGCCGGATGGTCAGGCTATTAACCGGAATGCCCTTATTGCTATGATGGCGGCTATCCTGGCTCCAGACTATCCAGGCAGCACCATTGTTACTGATTCGGTCACGTCAGATGAACTGACTGTATTTTTACAAGATGAGCTCCATTTGGTGCATCACCGCTACATGCGAGGCTATAAGAACGTCATTGACGAATGTATCCGTTTGAACAAACAAGGCACCGTATCTCCACTGGCGATTGAAACGTCAGGACACGGTGCACTGAGTGAAAACTATTATCTTGATGATGGCGCCTATTTGGCAGTAAAACTGCTTATTGCAACGGCTCGTATGAAGCAACAAGGAAAGGCTGTCGGCGAGTTAGTAGCTGCGTTAGGACAACCGGCGGAAGGTATCGAATATCGTTTGAAGATCCAAGGTGCTGAGGGAGTCCAGGAATATGGCGCGGTTGTCCTGAAGTCCTTTAAGGAACGAGCTGTTCAGGCCGGGATTTCTATTGCGTCTCCCAGCTATGAAGGCGTGCGTCTTGTCTTCCCGGACGGGTGGGCGTTGTTGCGGATGTCGCTTCATGATCCGAATATGCCGCTAAATATAGAAAGCAAAGATAAAGGCGGCTGCGCCCGTATTGCTGACCAGTTGGCCACGTTGCTGCAGGGCTTCGACCGCCTCGATATAAGCGTATTTGCACAGGGCTGATCAGGGTTTCGGACCAGCATTGACAATAGCGTCGTCCATGTCAGGGTATTTTTCTTTGAAATTATCATAAAACATGCGAGCGACTTTAGCTGCCATCGTATCATAGGACTTTTTATTGGCCCACGTGTCACGAGGATTCAGGATTTGACAGGGAACACCAGGGCACGATTGAGGTACTTCTACGTTAAATTGTTCATTGTGTTTGTAACCAACGTAATTCAGGCCGCCGTTCAATGCGGCAGTGATCATGGCCCGTGTGTATTTTAGATCCATGCGGGAACCAATGCCGTACGGTCCGCCGGTCCAGCCGGTATTGACCAGGAAGACCTTCGTATTGTACAGGGATATCCGTTCGCCCAGCATATTAGCGTATACTGATGGCTTTAAGGGCATGAACGGTTCGCCGAATAACGTCGAGAAGGTAGGCACCGGTTCGGTAATACCTTGTTCCGTACCGGCGACTTTCGATGTGAATCCTGTGACGAAGTGATACATGGCAGCTTCTTTGCTAAGCAGGGAAATAGGCGGTAATACACCGAAGCTGTCGGCTGTTAAAAAGATGACTACATTAGGAATACCACCCGTGCCGGGTATGGCCGCATTGGGAATAAAGTCAATGGGGTAGCCGACACGGGTGTTTTCTGTGTATTTGTTGTCGAAATAATTAGGCTTTCTCGTATCCGGGTCCAGGACGACATTTTCTACTAAGGCGCCAGCTTTGATGGCGTTGTAAATGAACGGTTCTTTATCTTTATTGAGGTTGATGCACTTGGCGTAACAGCCGCCTTCAAAATTGAAGATACCACGGCTGGACCAGCCATGTTCGTCATCACCGATGAGCTTGCGATCTGGATCGGCCGACAGCGTCGTCTTGCCAGTACCGGATAAACCGAAGAAAACAGCCGTTTCCTTCGAGGCTGGATCCATATTGGCAGAACAGTGCATGGGCAGTACTCCTTCAGCAGGGAGAAAGTAATTCATGACTGAAAAGACACTCTTTTTTATTTCACCGGCGTACTGAGTACCGGCAATGAGGACGACACGCGTTTCGTAATCGATGATGATCGCTGCTTCCGAATGAACGCCGTCGATTTTTGGATTGCATTTGTAGTTTGGTGCAACAATAATAGTAAAATCAGGATCGCCGTATTGGTCCAGCTGTTTGCTTGTCGGTCTGATGAGCAAATTGCGGATAAATAAGCATTCGCTGGCTAATTCATTGATGATGCGGAACTTTTTCCGGCAGGCTGTATCTGCGCCGGCAAACCCATCGAATAAATAGATATTGCGATTTTGCAGGTACGAGGTCACTTTGCTTTTCAATGCTTCGAATTTTTCTTTGGAAATAGGACGATTCACATTGTTCCAGGAAATATACTCATGAACAGTAGGCGTATCGACGATGAATTTATCCTTTGGCGCCCGGCCGGTAAATTTTCCTGTTTTAACGACTAATGCACCGGTGTCACTGAGAACGCCTTCGTGATTACGCAATGCTTCTTCAGTCAGCCAGGCCGGACACATGTTCCGGTAAATATCTCCGGTGTTTATGATGCCTGTTCTTTCTAATCCATATGTATTCATACGCCATTACCCCCTGTAGGTATAGTTATAGTTTATGATAGTGATTTATGATTTTTACGAATAGTTATGTACAGTATTAATTATAGACTCTTTTACAAGCAGACTCAAATTGTATACAACATACATCAAAAGCATTGCCAATACGGCATTGTCCTATATAAGATATGAAATACACCGCTTTTTAGTCTTTTTTCTATTGACTATTTGACTTTTTGCTGTATTATATAAGAAGAGACTGGCACTCTCGTAAGCAGAGTGATAATACATCAACATAAAGGAGTCTGTGAAAAATGGCAAAAGAAACGTTTGAGTTCCAAGCAGAAACAAAACAGTTATTGGACTTGATGGTCCATTCTATTTATACGAATCACGAAATCTTTTTGCGTGAATTGATTTCCAATGCATCCGATGCAATTGACAAATTGCATTATGAATCATTGACCAATCATGAATTGCTCGAAGGGGATACAGCATTTGAAATCCACCTTTCAACGGATGAAGCTGCACATACCCTGACGATTTCTGATAATGGCATTGGTATGGATCGTGATGACATTATTAATGATTTAGGTACGATTGCTAAATCAGGGACAAAAGCGTTCTTAGAAAAAATGAAAGAAGCGCAGCAGTCCGGTGATAAAAGTACAGATAAAGATTTAATCGGCCAGTTTGGCGTTGGCTTTTATTCAGCATTCATGGTATCCGATCAGGTGACTGTCGTGACCCGCAAAGCCGGTGAAAAACAGGCGTATAAATGGCAGTCTGCAGGCGATGGACAGTACAGCCTGGAAGAATGTGACAAACCTAAACATGGTACGACCATTATCCTGCAGCTAGGTGCTGATTTCTATGGCAGTGATAAAGATGAAAACTACACTGATAAAGATGCCTTAGCTTCATTGGTGAAAAAATATTCTGATTATATCCGCTACCCTGTTACGATGGAATTTACAATCAAGGAAAAACCTAAAGATGCTGATGGTAAACCCATTGAAGATGCAAAAGAAGAAGAACATGTAGAAACACGGACGCTGAATTCGATGCAGCCGTTGTGGACCCGCAATAAATCAGATATTAAACCAGAAGAATATAAAGAATTTTTCCAGCATCAGTTCTTTGAATGGGACGACCCGATGGAAATCTTCCATACGCGTGTTGAAGGTTCAGTAGATTATACGGCCTTGTTATTTATTCCGGCACACGCACCGTTCAACCTCTATTATTCTGATTATGAACCGGGTGTGCAGCTCTATTCACGCCACGTCTTCATTATGGATAAATGCAAAGATTTGCTGCCGGATTACTTGCGTTTCGTCAAAGGCCTTGTCGATTCGCCGGACCTGTCCCTCAATATTTCCCGGGAATTGTTGCAGCAAAGCCGGGAATTGAAGCTCATTGGCCGTAATTTGGAAAAGAATATCCTTAAGACCTTGAGTCGTACGTTGGAAAAAGACCGGGAAAAATATGAAACCTTCTGGGCTGAATATGGTAAATCCATCAAAATCGGTGTTTACAGCGGTATGATGACTGGTGAAAACAATGTTGATAAATTGAAAGACTTGCTCCTGTTCATGTCTTCTAACGACGGCAAGCTTTGCACATTGAAAGAATACACTAGTCGCATGAAGGAAGGCCAGAAAAAGATTTATTACGCTACTGGCAAAGATAAAGAAGCAATCGAAGCCTTGCCGCAGATGGAAATGCTTCGGGACCGTGGCATCGAAGTCTTGTTTATGACGGATCCTGTCGATGAATTCTGTGTCGAAGGCGTCCATGCGTACGAAGACCATCAGTTCCATTCCATTAGCCGTGGCGATTTGGATCTTGAAGATAGTGAATTCAAGGAAGAAAAGAAGAAAAATGAAGATTTGGCTAAGAGTAATGAAGACCTGCTCAAGGATATGAAAGAATTCTTAGGTGAAAAAGTAGCCGACGTCCGCTTATCTAACCGTCTTAAGAGTGGGGCTGTATGCCTCGTAGCTGATGCAGCAGGACCGTCTATCGCGATGGAACAGGCCTTTGCAGCAGCAAATAACCCGATGTTCAAGGCTCGCCGTATCTTGGAAATCAATCCGCAGCATCAGTTGTTTGCCAAACTCCAGGCTGTTCATGATGCAGGCAAAGATGCACCGTCATTTAAGGATTATTGCACGATGCTCTATGATCAGGCCCTTCTTTTAGAAGGAATATTGCCAGATGATCCGGCAGCGTTTGCGCAAAAAGTAGCGGAAATGATGGCAAAATAAAAGTAAATAGTATATATAGCGAAATATCTCCCGTTCTGTTGAAAGGGAGATATTTTTTATGCCATAAGTGTCATGACAGCAGTATTGTCAAAACAAGCGCCGTGCGATATAATAATAAGTAAAAATTCGGCAAAATGTTGCCGTATGTAGGTTATAGAGGAGATTGACCATGGCAGATATCGTTGAAGAAATATATGCGTTGAAAAAAGAAAAGCATGCTATCATACTGGCTCATTATTATGTTCCTGACGAAGTGCAGGAAATTGCTGATTATGTTGGCGATTCCTTCTTTTTAAGCAAAAAAGCAAAAGAGACGGATGCTGAAATCATTGTTTTTGCCGGCGTCTTGTTTATGGGAGAAAGCGCTAAAATGCTGAATCCACAGAAAAAAGTCCTCATGCCGGACAGAACGGCAGATTGTCCTATGGCTCATATGGGTACAGTAGCATCTATTGCACAAGCCCGGGCAGCATATGATGACCTGGCAGTCGTCTGCTATATCAACTCTACAACGGCGCTTAAAGCGGCAAGTGATGTTTGTGTGACCTCATCCAATGCGGTCACTATTGTAAAAAAACTTCCGAATCATCATATTTTCTTCACACCAGACCGGAATCTAGGGCATTACGTGGCATCACAAGTTCCGGATAAACATTTTATTTATAATAATGGCTTTTGCCCTCGTCATGAATCCATCGAGCCAGCAGCGGTAACGGCTGCAAAAGCTGCCCATCCGGAAGCGTTGTTCCTGGCGCATCCGGAATGTCGTCCAGACGTGCTGGCTATGGCTGATTACATTGGCAGTACGTCCGGCATTATCCAGTATGCTTCTGCATCAGCACAGCGCGAATTCATTATTGGTACAGAAGAAGGCGTTTTTTATGAATTGACCACAGCAAATCCTCATAAGCAGTTTTATCCGGTTATGGGTGACCAATATTGCATCAATATGAAAAAGGTAACCTTGGATAAAGTACGTAACTGTTTGCGAGATGAAACGAACGAAGTGACCTTGGATGAAACGATACGTCGTAAAGCCGTAGGCGTGTTAGATAAGATGCTTGAACTTGCAAAATAAGGAGACGAAGTAAATGGATACCATGAAAACAGATGTAGTTATTGTCGGTACAGGTGCTAGCGGTCTCTTTGCAGCCCTTCATTTGCCAAGGGAGCTGCAGGTGCTGATGATTACGAAAGATGAAATCGAACACAGCGATTCTTTTTTAGCGCAAGGCGGTATTTGTGTTCTCCATGATCAACAGGACTATGACAGTTTTATGGAAGATACGCTTAAAGCCGGTCATTATGAGAACCGCAAGGAATCAGTGGATATTATGATTCGGTCTTCTCGTCCAGTCATTGAAGAGCTCATTGCGTACGGTGTTGATTTTGCCAGGACGACAGACGGCAAGCTGGCTTATACGCGTGAAGGCTGTCATTCCAAACCGCGTATCCTGTTCCATGAAGATATTACGGGCAAGGAGATTACAAGCAAGCTTTTGGCAGCAGTTCAAGAACGACCTAATATTACCATTCTCGACTACACGACGATGCTGGATATTATTGAAGAAAATAATCGCTGTCTGGGCATAGCAGTGCGGAAAGCAGATGGGCAATACGCAGCTGTCGAAGCAGGACAGACTATTTTGGCCAGCGGCGGTGTTGGCGGTTTGTATAAGACCTCGACGAACTATCCTCATTTAACGGGCGATGCCTTGGCGATTGCGCTGAATCACAACATCGAATTGGAACATATCAGTTATGTCCAGATCCATCCGACGTCACTGTATTCCAAGGAACCGGGACGAAGTTTCCTCATTTCCGAATCTGTCCGCGGCGAAGGCGCTAAATTGCGAGGCAAAGATGGGCTGCGGTTCGCCAATGAAGTACTGCCTCGGGATGTCATGACAGCAGCAATCCACAAGCAGATGGAAAAAGATGACAGACCGTTTGTATGGCTCGATATGACGGTTCTTGGCAAAGATCTCATATATCAGCATTTTCCCCATATTTATGAACGATGCCTGGAAGAGGGTATCGATTGTACGACCGATTGGGTTCCAGTCGTGCCGGCACAACATTATTTTATGGGCGGCATCCATGTGGATTGCCATAGCCGCACGACCATGGAAAATCTCTATGCAGTAGGGGAAACGAGTTGCAATGGTGTCCATGGCAGAAATCGTTTAGCTAGTAATTCCTTGCTGGAAAGCCTGGTTTTTGGCAAACGAGCGGCAGAACATATGGCACCGTGGTTTGACCAGGACAATCCTGGCTGCAACGACGCTGTCTTCACTGCACTGTATGAAGAGACTGAAAAGAAACTGCGCTTGCAGGAGGAAACGCTGCAACAACGGTATAAGGCTGAAATATTACAAGAAATGGAAAAGGAGCAGCGTGCCATATGAATCAGATCACTATGAAATTGCAGGCAGACCCGTTGCTGTTATCGGCGTTGCGAGAAGATATTACCAGTGAAGATGTATCGACCAATGCGATCATGCCGGCAGACTGCTGCGGAGAAGTGGAGTTGCTGTGCAAACAGGAAGGTGTCATAGCGGGCTTAGACGTATTTGCCCGGGTGTTCACCTTGCTGGATGAGACTGTGCATATTACCTGGGAAGCCGCCGATGGCGACGACGTAAAACAAGGACAGCGCCTGGCTGTCCTGCAGGGCAGCATACGGACTCTCTTGTCTGGCGAACGAGTGGCATTGAATTACTTGCAGCGCATGAGCGGCATTGCCACGTATACGCGTCGTGTCGTACGTCTTCTGGAGGGGACAGGCGTGCGCTTGCTAGATACGCGCAAGACGACACCTAATATGCGTGTGTTTGAAAAATATGCTGTTACTGTAGGCGGTGGTTGCAACCATCGGTACAATTTATCGGACGGTATCCTTCTCAAGGATAATCATATTGGTGCTGCCGGCAGTGTTACGAAGGCTATCCAAAGGGCTAAAGCCTATGCGCCGTTTGTCCGTAAGATCGAAGTAGAAACAGAGACATTGGATATGGTGAGGGAAGCAGTTGCTGCTGGTGCAGATATCATTATGCTGGATAACATGTCCCATGATATGATGAAGCAAGCAGTTCAAATCATTGCAGGCCGTGCGGAAACAGAATGTTCCGGCAATGTCACGGCAGAGAATATTGCCGTATTAGCAGATACAGGCATTGATTACATTTCCAGTGGTGCCCTGACCCATTCTGCACCGATTTTAGATTTATCATTAAAGCATTTGCATCAGATTTGATAGGGCTGTAGGGGCGGTTGTAACATAAGAGCCGGCATGTGTTCATTGAACGCATGCCGGCTTTACTGCAATGACGACTGACATATAGATGGTTACTATGTATACGAAAATAGCATATATCTATTGTCGAAAACGGAATGTGCTCTTACAAGAGACATAAATGAAAACTGATATAAAAATATTAAGGATCATATTGATCTCGCGTTAAATTATATGAAAACATCAAAAATAATAAAAATAATAAAATATTCCTTCTATAAAGTTTAGAAAAATATGCAGTAAAAATCCTTTGACAGTGGACATATAAAGCGGTATAGTAAAGGTGTAAGGATGCTTTTATACGAAATACATCATGCGATTATTGGGGAACGTACCTATTTCAATGGAGGAAGCAATATGAGTGAAGATCGAGTTACGCTGAAAATGGTGCAGGAAGCACAAGAACGCCTGAAGGGTATTGCCCAGCACACTGGCTTGTCGTACACGAATTCAGTGAGTAAGCGGGCAGATTGCAAAGTATATTTGAAACTGGAAAACCTGCAGAGCACAGGCTCCTTCAAATTAAGAGGGGCCTATAATAAAGTGGCATCCCTGACACCAGAAGAACGGGAAAAGGGTGTCATTGCTGCTTCCGCCGGCAATCATGCCCAAGGCGTGGCATTAGCTGCCAGTGCCTATGGGTGTCAGTCTACGATTTGCATGCCTAAGCATGCACCGCTCATGAAAGTTACAGCGACTCGCGGCTATGGTGCTAATGTCGTGCTGTATGGTGACTTTTTTGATGAAGCAGCAGAAAAGGCTGTTGAACTGACAAAAGAACACGGCTATACGTTCGTCCATCCGTTCAACGATCCTGACGTCATTGCCGGCCAGGGCACGATTGCGTTGGAAATCCTTCAAGACTTGCCCGATGTAGACGTCATCGTTGCACCTATTGGCGGCGGCGGCCTCATTTCTGGCTTGGCAGTAGCGGCTAAGTCGGTTAATCCAAAAATTAAAATCATCGGTGTTCAGACAGAAAATATGCCTTCTATGAAAGAATCTATTGAACAAGGCCATATTATCACGTATAACGGACAATCCACCTTGGCTGATGGCATTGCCGTCAAGACACCAGGTGATGTGACGTATGAAATCTGTAAGAAATATGTAGATGATATCGTTACAGTCGATGAAACAGATATTGCTTCGGCTATCCTGTTGCTGATCGAACGGGTCAAGACCGTTGCAGAAGGGGCTGGTGCAGTTCCGGTAGCAGCACTGATGAGCGGCAAGATTTCCGGTATCCATAATAAAAAAGTAGCGGCTTTGGTCAGTGGCGGCAATATCGATGTGAATAATATGACACGTGTCATCAATAGCGGCTTGATTCGTTCGTGGCGTAAAGTTTTCTTTGAAACCGTCATTCCTGACCAACCTGGCGAATTAGTCAAATTGATGTCTATTATTGCAGAATCGAATGCAAACGTATTATCTGTTACACATGAACGGAGCCAGCATGGTATCAGTATCGGCAACGCTGCCGTTTCATTTGAATTGGAAACAGCTAATGAAAAACACGTCGAACGGCTCATGAAAATTTTAAAAGAACAACACTATTATGTAACTATCAAATAATGATACTATTTAAAAATGGGAGACAATATAGTGGTAAACGAAACGAAAGGACGGGAAACCGACGATATTTTGCAAGCCTATGTGCCTCTCGTACGCTTTCTTGCTGATGTGATGGGACCACGATGTGAAGTGGTGCTGCAAGATGTACGAACTCCTGATCATTCTATTATGTCTATTCGAAATGGTCATATTAGCGGTCGAAGTGTTGGTGGTCCCTTAACTAATCTGACTCTGAAAATCATCAGTGCGGCTGGCGAGACAATGAATCGATCTCTTGTCAACTATGACAGTAAGAATAGTCATGGCGAAGAGCTCGTGTCGTCGAAATATTTTATTCGTGATGGCGACGGCATCATTATCGGTGTATTCAGCATCAATATCCTCAAGCCAACGTGCCATGATCCAAACAATCAATTGGTCTGTGAGCCCTGTACCTTTATGGGGCAAGCTGTAAATGAATATTTAGATACTTCGCCAGAACAAATCATTTTACATGCTGTTGACGAAGTATTGGAGCATATGGGCAAAAATGCAGGTTGCCTGACGATGCAGGAGAAGAGAAAAGTCGTTACCTTGCTAGGGAAGAATGGTGTTTTTAAGATTCGCCGGGCAGTTCCGCAAGTAGCTCGGATCTTGGGGATGGCAGATAGTACCGTATATCGATACTTGGCTCAGCTATCTCAAAATTGAATGGTTCGTCTGTCGCTTTTTGCGATATGACGCGCTATAATAGAGATATAGTTAAAATATAATGAATAGGAGATGTTAGTATTATGGCAGTAGAAGTAATCAGTACGACAAAAGCACCGGGCGCAGTAGGCCCATATTCACAGGCAATCAAAGCTGGTGACTTCCTTTTTGCTTCCGGTCAGATCCCCATTAATCCGGAAAAAGGAAAAATCGTAGGCGGCGGTATTGCGGCTCAAGCAGAACAAAGCATGAAAAACGTAGGTGCTATTCTTGAAGCAGCAGGTCTTTCGTATGACGACGTCGTTAAAACGACAGTATACCTGACCAATATGAATTTCTTCGGTGCTGTCAATGAAGTATATGCAAAATATTTCCAAAAGAATCTCCCGGCTCGCAGCTGTGTAGAAATCAGCAAGCTTCCGAAAGACGTTTTTGTGGAAGTAGAAGTAGTTGCGTATTGCGGAAAATAAGTTATGCCAGTGTTGTAAGGCGTTCTTCGGAACGCCTTTTTTTTATGCTCTTCCTGCAAGGGCTGTCGTGAAAACAACTTACGCATAAACTGGTATCGGACACAGTCTATCGGCATGTATAGAGGGAACCATGCATTTACAATGCATATAAGTTATACAAACACCGGTAGCTATGATAAACTGTGCACGAGAACAGTATTGACGTATGAGAATAGTGATGATAAAATAAAGCCATCGATTAATCGTGTTCGAACACAGAATGTTCATTTATATTATGTGTTACTGTTGTTAAATAGGAGGTAAACGTATTATGGAAACGAACACAGTACCTGGGCAAGAAAAGAAAATTTCCAGCGCATTTATTTATTTTTTTGGGTCTTTTGGTGGCATTTTATTTGGTTACGATATTGGCGTTATGACTGGTGCTTTACCATTTCTGCAAATTGACTGGGGCCTTCAGGGCAATGCCGGTATTATTGGCTGGATTACATCAGCAGTCATGTTTGGTGCTATTTTTGGCGGGGCTTTGGCAGGTCAGCTGTCAGATAAATTAGGCCGTCGTAAAATGATCCTTATTTCGGCATTGATTTTCGTAGTTGGTTCTTTATTATCAGGTATTGCACCTCATGACGGTCAATATTATTTGATCGGCGTCCGTATCCTCTTAGGTCTTGCTGTTGGTGCGGCTTCTGCATTAGTACCGGCATATATGTCAGAAATGGCACCGGCTCGTCTTCGCGGCCGTCTGTCAGGTATTAATCAGACCATGATCGTGTCAGGTATGTTATTGTCCTACGTCGTTGATTATTTGCTCAAGGGCCTTCCGGAAACCATTGCCTGGAGATTAATGCTCGGGTTAGCTGCCGTTCCGGCGATCATTCTTTTCTTAGGTGTGCTCCATTTGCCAGAATCACCGCGGTTCCTGGTTCGTCATAATAAATTAGAAGCAGCTCGTCAGGTCTTGAGTTATATCCGTCCGTCTGAAGAAATTTCTGCGGAATTACAGCAGATCAAAGAAACAGTACAAGCCGAAGACGCGGCTATGCAGCAAAGTTCATGGAGTACCCTCTTTAATGGTAAATATCGGTATTTAGTCATTGCCGGCATCGGTGTTGCCGCATTCCAGCAATTTCAAGGTGCCAACGCTATTTTCTACTATATTCCGCTGATCGTTGAAAAAGCGACGGGCCATGCCGCCAGTTCACAACTTATGTGGCCGATCATTCAGGGCATCCTGTTGGTTCTCGGTTCTCTCGTCTTTCTGGTTATTGCGGATAAATTCAATCGGCGCACGCTGCTTAAAGTCGGCGGTACGATTATGGGCCTGTCCTTTATCTTGCCGGCAATCATCAACAGTATCATGCCAGGGACGAATCCCATGATGATCGTGTTCTTCTTATGCATTTATGTGGCCTTTTATTCCTTTACATGGGCGCCCCTTACCTGGGTCATTGTTGGTGAAATCTTCCCATTAGCGATTCGCGGCCGCGCATCGGGGATGGCCTCATCGTTCAACTGGATCGGATCATTCCTCGTAGGTCTGTTATTTCCTATCATGACTGCTTCGATGCCACAGGAAATCGTCTTTGCTATTTTCGGTGTCATTTGTTTAGTCGGTGTAGCCTTTATTACGAAATGTGTTCCTGAAACACGAGGCCATACACTAGAAGAAATCGAAGCACAGGGAACAAAACATAATACGACTGTTTGCGATGCAAAATAATAAGGGCAGTATTTTCTAAGGAGGAACGATTCCATGGATTTAATCAAAGTGGCGGAATATATTAAAAACGGCGAAACGGCACTGGGTATCGAACTGGGTTCGACACGTATCAAGGCTGTGCTGGTAACGGCAAATTGCCACGTTGTGGCCAGTGGCAGTTACGGCTGGGAAAATTCCTTGCATGATGGCGTTTGGACGTATTCGCTGGAAGATGTATGGACAGGCATCCAAACCTGTTACGGTCAATTGGCAGCAGATGTACAGAGCCGCTATCATGTGCCGCTGACTCGTATCGGTACGATCGGGGTCAGTGCCATGATGCATGGGTATCTGGCTTTTGATCGAGAAGATCAGCTGCTGGTGCCTTTCCGTACTTGGCGCAATAATATTACCGGTCAGGCTGCTGGTATATTGACGGAGAAATTCCATTTCAATATCCCTCAGCGCTGGAGTATAGCCCATCTGTACCAGGCCCTGCTGAACGGGGAAGAGCACGTCAGTTCCATTACCTATTTGACGACATTAGCTGGCTATGTCCATTGGAAGCTCAGTGGTTCCAATGTGTTGGGTATAGGCGATGCATCAGGTATGTTCCCTATAGAGGAAGGTGACGGTTCGTATCGCCGCGACCTCGTGGATATATTCGACGGTCTGGCAGAAGTCAAAGCAGCCGGCATTCGTTTGGAAAACATTTTGCCTCGTGTCCTTCGGGCCGGCGTACCGGCAGGTGTGCTGACTGACGAAGGGGCTGCCTTGCTGGACAGCACCTGCCGTTTGGAAGCAGGCAGTGTCATGGCACCTCCTGAAGGCGATGCCGGCACGGGCATGGTCAGCACCAACAGTGTTCGTAAACGAACCGGTAATATTTCTGTCGGCACATCGGCGTTTTCTATGAACGTCTTAGACCGGCCGCTCAACGGCGTCCATGAAGATATCGATATCGTTACGACGCCTGAAGGGGCGCCAGTCGCCATGGTTCATACGAATAACTGCTCCTCTGATATTAATGCCTGGGCTGCTATATTCAACGAATTTGCCAATTGTGCCGGCTTGCAGCTGGCACCGGATAAACTCTATGAAATCCTTTTCAATCAGGCAGCAACAGCACAAAAAGATGCTGGAGATTTGATCAATTACAGCTACTTGTCTGGTGAAAATGTGACCCGTGTTCCGCAAGGACGACCGCTGTTTGTACGCAGGCCGGACAGTCATTTTACACTGGGGAATTTCATGCTGGCACAGCTCTATGCTGCGTTTGCACCACTGAAAATCGGTATGGATACGCTAGTTCGGGAGGAAGGCATCGAAACCGATGTCATGATTGCCCAAGGCGGATTGTTCAAGACGCCGGTTATTGGTCAGCAAGTATTGGCAGATGCGCTCAATATGCCTATTACCATCATGGATACGGCTGGTGAAGGCGGTCCGTGGGGTATGGCTGTTTTAGCTGTATATATGAAAAAACGACAGAACGGACAAAATCTGGCGGATTTTCTGGATGAACAGGTCTTCCGTCATCCTCACAGTGTCACTTGTACGCCTAACCAGGACGGTGTCGATGGTTGCAATACATTTATGACGACGTATAAAAAAGCCCTGCCTGTAGAAAACTTGGCCGGGAAGGTTATGGCAGACTAGTCTGTGTATAAGGAAAGGATTCGATAGGATATGTTGGAAAAATTGAAACAACAAGTATATGAAGCGAACATGCTCTTGCCTAAATTGGATCTGGTTACATTTACGTGGGGTAATGTATCCGGTATCGATCGGGAAAAGGGACTCTTTGTCATCAAGCCTTCTGGCGTGCCATACGAAGATTTGACACCGCAGGACATGGTTGTCGTCGATTTGCAGGGCAAAACCGTCGAAGGAAAATTGAATCCTTCCAGTGATACGATGACCCATATGGTTTTGTATAACGCCTTTCCTAATATCGGTGGCATCGTTCACGCACATTCGCCGTGGGCCGTCTCGTTTGCTCAGGCAGGCGTCGATATTGAAGCCATGGGGACGACACATGCCGATACGTTTTATGGTGATGTACCAGTCACTGATGCGTTGACACAGCAGGAGATTGAAGAAGCCTACGAAGAAAATACAGGCAAGGTCATTGTCCGCACGTTTGCTGAACGAGGAATCGATGCGGATGCTGTACCGTCAGTCCTGGTAAAACAACATGGTCCTTTCTCATGGGGACCGACAGCTGCCAAAGCAGTAGAAAATGCAAAAATACTGGAAGTCGTAGCAGAAATGAATTATCATGCCCTGCAACTTACGCGGGCTGATATCCGTGTACCTCAGTATTTGCTGGATAAACATTATTATCGCAAACACGGTGCCAACGCGTATTACGGACAGAAATAACAAGAACAGTATCAGTATGCTGCACATACTGAAATAATAAAAGTGTACATTTATTTAGGGAGGAATTTCCATGTTACCAGTCAAAGAATATGAATTTTGGTTTGTTGCCGGCAGTCAGCATCTCTATGGGGAAGAACAGCTTCGCAACGTTGCTCGTGATGCCGAAGATATTGTCGATCGTTTGAATGCCAGTGGCTCCTTGCCGTATAAAGTCGTCTTGAAAGGCGTCATGACGACAGCAGACAGCATTACCCAGTTTATGAAGGATGTCAATTATAATGATCATGTTGCCGGCGTCATTACATGGATGCACACATTCTCACCGGCTAAGAACTGGATCCGCGGTACGATGTTGTTGCAGAAGCCGCTGCTCCATTTAGCGACACAGTATCTCAATACGATCCCGTATGACACGATTGATTTTGATTACATGAACCTGAATCAGAGTGCCCATGGCGATCGGGAATACGGCTATCTCAACGCCCGTCTCAATATTAAAAATAAAATCGTATACGGCTACTGGGGCGATGCAGACGTGCAGCAGGAAATCGCACAATGGCAGGATGTTGCCGTTGCTTATAACGAAAGCTTCCGCATTAAAGTTTGCCGTTTCGGCGATACTATGCGTAACGTTGCCGTAACCGAAGGGGATAAAGTAGAAGCACAGATTCGCATGGGCTGGACTGTCGATTACTATGCTGTCGGTGATTTAGTCGCTACGATCAATGCCGTTGAAGAAGCAGCTATTGATGCGGAATATGCAAAACTCCAACAGGAATATACCCTTACACCTGGCGATAATACACCGGAAAAATTTGAACATTCCGTTCGCTATCAGCTTAAAGAATATATTGGTATTAAGCGATTCCTGGATAAAGGCGGTTACACTGCTTTTTGCACTAACTTTGAAGACTTGTGGGGCTTGGACCAGCTGCCTGGTCTGGCATCACAGCTGCTCATGAGAGATGGCTATGGTTTTGGTGCTGAAGGAGATTGGAAAACTGCCGCACTGGGACGGCTGTTGAAGATCATGGCTCATAATGACCGCACTGTGTTTATGGAAGACTATACACTGGATTTACGTAAAGGCCACGAAGCTATTTTGGGAGCACATATGCTTGAAGTGGATCCATCTATTGCTAGTGACAAACCACGTGTTGAAGTACATCCTCTTGATATTGGTGATAAAGAAGATCCGGCCCGCCTTGTCTTTACCGGTTCCGAAGGCGATGCTGTCGACGTTACCGTTTCTGATTTCCGCCAGGGCTTCCGTCTGATCAGCTATCCTGTGACCTGCCGTAAACCAGAAGCAGAAACACCGAATCTGCCTGTTGCTAAACAGCTGTGGACACCGAAGGTGGGGCTCAAAGAAGGGGCAACACAATGGATCCAGGCTGGCGGTGGCCATCATACAGTGTTGAGTTTCCGTTTGACAGAAGAACAGATCCATGATCTGGCAGTTATGCTGGGGATGGAACTTGTAGAAATCTGCTGATTTTCATACAATCGCTTGCCCGCTATATGAGGCAGGATTAGAAAAGGGAGGCACCATGGCGGTGTCTCCCTTTTACTGAACGTTTTCTAAAATACGGATTTCATTATTCATGATATATTTTTCTTTGTCCGGCAAGATGCCGTTTACTAAATAATCGAATACAAGCTGCATCGCTTTTTGCCCTTGCTGGCGAGGATGCTGGTAAATAGCGGCTTGGACGACATTTTTTTCCATCAGGTCTTTCGTCGTAGGGATGGTATCGAAGACGAGAATAAGGAATTTCCGTGGCGCCATCGATAAGGCAGCACGGCAGGATCCGTAGGAACCGCCAGACGACAAATTGATAAGCACATTAATATCTTCGTGAGCGGTGAGCATGTCCCGCGTATGGGAAAAAGCAGCGATGTTATCATCATTATCTTCGATGATCTCTGTAATGGTGTAGGCCGGAGTAGCAGCAATGGCTGTTTTTAATCCTTGCAGGCGCTGCCGGTGGCCCAGCATTTTCAGGGAACCGAGAATGACACCGATATGAGCCTGCTCGGGGCCAATCATTTTCAACAAGGCGCCCATCGTACGGCCGCCATTGACGTAATCACTGCCGACATAGTAATGGGTCCCGGCCTGTTCGAGGTCATTGTTAATAGCGACGACGAAGATGCCGGCTGCAATGAGTTCGTTTAATTTGGCTGCCAGCCGGCTGTCATTGATGGGATTAATGATGACGGCGTTGACCTGCGATTTGAGTTCATCCAAAATACGGCATTGTTCCTCAACGTTATAGCCTTGCAGGATATGCCATTGCGTACGCATACCATAATCTTCGTATTTTTTGGCGGCCTTTTCCATGGCGTCGATGACATCATCGAAAAAAGCGATTCCCGTCGACGGCAATATGATAGCAGTGACTGGATTGACCTTTCTCGCTGCTAAGGCCTTGCCTGCCGGGTTGGGCTTGTAATTCAATTTTTTTGCCATTTGCAGAATGAGTTCGCGTTTTTCCGCTTTGACATTACCGCGTTTATTCAATACCCGGTCGACAGTGCCGCGGGAAACACCACATAAGTCTGCAATTTGTTTGATCGTAACCATGGTATTATTATCTCCTAATAAATAATTTCCTGTATAATACATATTTTACTACAGACTGTGTACGTTAACAACTATGAAAAAACATAGCTATATCTTTTTATAGTACGAGAGCAGAAGGACTGACAGATTACGTAGGGAATGTATATGCTATATTGGCATGTGCTTAAGCACATTATGGTAAATTGATATAAATAAATAATGTGATTATATGCTATACTTATGAAGTAAATTCGATTCAGAAAGGATGATTTGCATGAGCACAATTATGAAACAAGATTTTGGGACTACCCACGATGGCCGAGCTGTAGCACTGTATCATATCCGCAATAGTCGTGGAACGACCTTGTCTGTTTGCACGTATGGCGGGGCTGTCCAATCATTGAAAACAAAGGCGAAAAATGGCGCTTTTGTCGATGTGGTCCTGGGATACGGTGATGCTGGTACGTATGAAAAAGAAGATAAATTCATTGGCGCCCTTATTGGCCGCTGCGGTAACCGTATTGCTAAAGGCCGATTTTCATTGAATGGCAAAGACTATCAGCTGGAATGCAACGATGGAGCTAATCATCTCCATGGCGGTACGTGGACTGGATTTCATAAGAAATTATGGCAAGGTGAAATCACAAAAGACGGACTGAAATTGACCTATACCAGTCCTGACGGGGAAGGCGGTTATCCAGGTACGATGGAAGTGACTGTTTGGTATGACGTGACCGAGTCCAATGCAGTTACCATTCGATATCAGGCTGTGTGCGATGCTGACACGGTGTGCAATTTGACGAATCATACGTATTTTAACCTCAACGGCTATGACAGTGGTACTATTCTGAATCATACGATACAGCTCTTTGCAGATGCCTATACAGAAAGCGATGCCGAATCCCTGCCGGATGGAAAAATCATCCCCGTTGACGGTACGCCTATGGATCTGCGACAACCGACACCAATAGGTGCTCATATTGATGATGATTTTGATCAGCTTAACTGGGGCCATGGATATGATCACAACTGGGTCATCCGCTGGGCACCCTGCAATCCGCCTGTAGCCGATTGGACAGGAAAAGGACTGAGCAAGATGGCACAAGCTGTTGGCGATACGACCGGTATTACGCTGACTGCCTATACCAGCCAGCCTGGCGTCCAATTCTATACAGGAAATTACCTCGACGGCAAGCCCTTAGGCAAGGACGGCGTACCTTTCTTACGGCGGCAAGGGTTTTGTCTGGAAGCACAGTATTTTCCAAATGCCATGGCACACCCGTCTTTTGATCAGCCCATACTGCGCAAAGGGGATATTTGGAAGGCTGAAACAGTCTACCAATTCGGTACGACAGAAGAGTAAGTGATGCATTGCAAGTAAGGTCATCCATATAGTGAAAACGGGATGAATAGAATATGCAGCGGAATATGATGAAAAGACTGCAATAAGACAAGGAAGCTGCTGTTCTAAAGAGAAAAAACCATACAAAATAGATATTTTCTAAAGCAGGCTACCTGACCACAGGACATAGCCTGCTTTTTTTCAGGTGAATTAATGCGGATAATATAACGCATATTTATTGACAAGAAGTAGAAAAACAAGTATCATTTCTACTATAGTTTATAAATATTTTATGGTAGTAATCAAAGAAAGGAAGTGTCTATCCAATGGTCATGTCGATACTCGATTATTTAGACGGTATCATGTATTATCCTATCCTCATCATCGTCTTGATCGTTGCCGGTCTTATCTTCACGTGGAAGACCCGGTTCATTCAGCTTCGTATGTTTGGCGAAAGTATTCGTGTCGTAACGGAAAAGCCTAAGACAGAAGGGGCGATTTCATCATTCCAGGCCTTAATGGTATCAACGGCTTCCCGTGTCGGTACGGGCAATATCATCGGTGTTTCTACGGCCATCTGTCTTGGCGGCCCTGGATCGGTGTTTTGGATGTGGCTGTTGGCTCTTATTGGCGGTGCCAGTGCTTTTATTGAAAGCACGCTGGCCCAGATCTACAAACGCCGTGACAGCAAGGGCGGCAGTTACGGTGGTCCGGCCTATTATATTGAAACAGCTATGCATAATCGTACGCTTGGCGTCATCTTCGCTGTTTTTCTCATCCTGACCTATGCTGGCGGCTTCAACCTGCTGTGCTCGTTTAATCTGCAGTCTACCTTTGCCGTGTATCCCTTTTATGACAAAACTACGACACCGTGGATCATCGGTGCTATACTGGCCGTTCTCGTCGGCTATTGCATTATGGGCGGCGGTCATCGTATCGTCAAAGTAGCGGCTGTTATGGTACCGCTCATGGGGATGGTCTATATTCTGGGCGCGTTAGTCATCATTATCTTCCATATAGAGCAATTGCCCCGGGTCTTTGCGCTTATCTTTGCTGATGCTTTTGATTTCCAATCCATCTTAGGCGGCGTGTCCGGGTCCTGCATGGTCTATGGTATTAAACGCGGTCTGTATTCCAATGAAGCTGGTGTCGGTTCTGCACCGAATGCGGCAGCTACGGCAGATGTCAGCCATCCTGTCAAACAGGGCTTGGTACAAATGTTGTCCGTGTTCATCGATACGCTGCTCGTCTGCAGTGCGACCGCTTTTATGGGACTTTTTTCCGGTGTGCCCATTACTAAAGAAGCAGCCGGGGCCGTATATGTACAGAGCGCTGCTACTTCCGTATATGGCAGTTTTGGTCCGTTGCTCATTACGGTTTGTATGATCCTCTTTGCCTTTTCTACGTTAATAGGCAACCTCTACTATGTTCATGGCTGCCTCAATTTTATTCATCGCAAAGAGCCGAGCAAGACCTTTAATTTCTGGTTCCGCATTCTCTGTGCCTTTGTCATCTTCCTCGGTGCCGGTATGTCTATGGCGGCAGCTTGGGATATTGCCGATATTACGATGGGGCTTATGACACTCATCAATATTCCGGCATGCCTTATCCTTGGCGGCGTAGCTATACGGGCGATGAAAGATTATCAGAAACAAAAAGCAGCAGGGAAGAACCCTGTATTCCTGGCTAAACATATCGGCCTTGACGAATCAGAAGTTGAATTTTGGAAATAAGCAGAAGGCGGACGCATGGTTGGGCAGGTTCGCTCTTGACAAATGGGAAGCCACCCTTTACAATGTTTTTATATAATAGTATATAGAGAATCATACTATAGTATTATATAGAAATCGTACATGAAAAAGCTATGAACAAGACGGCCTGTTTCAATGACCTTTGCAGCGAACCGGGAATAGTGTGAGCCCGGGAAAGGCAGTATGCAGGCGGATCACTTGGGAGCTCTGGCCGTGAACCGGCTGGCGGGTTGCATCGTTATTTGCATCGAGTGGCTGCTGCGGCAGTCAATAGGGTGGTACCACGGTGATTACGTCTTCGTCCCTTTTGGGACGGAGACGTTATTTTTTTTACTTTTGAAGGAGGAAACACAATGGATTACGGTAAGACATTACATCTGCCTCAGACGGAATTCCCTATGCGCGGCAATTTGCCTCAACGGGAACCGGATATGCTCAAATGGTGGCAGGACAATAACATTTATGAAAAACGATTGCAGAAACGGAACGGCGCTCCTAAATTCATTCTGCACGACGGCCCTCCTTATGCCAACGGCAAACTCCATATCGGCCATGCCCTGAACAAGGTATTGAAAGATATCATTCTCAAATATAAGACACAGCAGGGCTATTATACGAAATACATTCCTGGCTGGGATACGCATGGCTTGCCTATCGAACATGCCGTTATTAAAGATACGGGCTTGAACCGTCATGAAATGGCACCGCTCGACTTGCGCAGAAAATGCCGCGATTATGCGCTGGCTCGCGTAGAAGAACAGAAGGCAGACTTCATTCGCTTTGGTGTCATGGGTGATTGGGATCATCCGTATTTGACCTTGCAGAAGCCTATTGAAGTAGCGCAAATCGGTGTCTTTGGCAAGATGGCGAAAAAAGGCTATATCTATAAAGGACTTAAAACAGTATATTGGTGCCCAAATTGTGAAACAGCCTTGGCAGAAGCAGAAATCGAATATAAAGATGATAAATCCTTCTCCTTGTATGTCAAATTCAAAGCAGTAGATCTGAATTGCCATATGCCAAAAGGTGCTGATCCGGATAAGACATTTGCTCTCATTTGGACGACCACACCATGGACCATTCCTTGTAATGAAGCTATCTGTGCTAACGAAAAATTTGAATACGTCTGGGTCAAAATCGGCGAAGAATATCTGCTCATGGCGAAAGATTTGGTAGAAGCTACGATGGAAGCCGGCAAAGTGACGGACTATGAAGTGTTGCCGGAAGTCATGACAGGGAAACAACTGGAAGGACTTATCTTCCAGCATCCTTTCTATGAAGACCGTAAGGTTCCCGTCATCCTCGGCGAACACGTTACCTTGGAAACAGGTACCGGCCTCGTTCACACTGCACCAGACCATGGCGAAGATGACTTCAACGTTTGCCAGAAATATGCATCTTGGGGTCTCAAACCGCTGGGTACAGTCGGTCCTGATGGCAAATATACCAAAGTTATCCCTGATTTTGAAGGAATGTTTGTTTTTGATGCCAATGTACCGGTCATCAAAAAATTAGCATCCTTAGATGCCCTTTTTGCTAAGAGCTCCTTCCGCCATCAGTATCCGCATTGCTGGCGTTGTAAAAAACCGATCATTTATCGGGCAACAGAACAGTGGTTCTCCTCTGTTGACGGTTATCGTCAGAAAGCCTTGGAAGCGATCGACCGCGTAAAATGGATTCCTGCATGGGGCCATGAACGTATTTACAATATGATTCGCGACCGTGGTGACTGGTGCATTTCTCGTCAGCGCGTGTGGGGCGTCCCTATTCCTATTTTCTACTGCAAAAAATGTGGCGAACCGATCATCAATGATGAAACCATTGCTCACTTGCAGGAAATCTTTGCCAAAGAAGGTTCCGATGCCTGGTGGATGCATGATGCCAAAGAATTGCTTCCTAATGGCTTTACGTGCCCTCATTGCGGCGCTGCAGAATTCACGAAAGAAAGCGATATTATGGATGTGTGGTTCGACAGCGGTTGTACCCATCAGGGTGTCCTCTGTAACGATCCCGACTCCGACTATCCTTGCGAAATGTACCTGGAAGGGTCTGACCAGCATCGCGGCTGGTTCAACTCGTCCTTGCTGACCTCTGTAGCTATTAACGACTATGCACCGTATAAGTCTGTACTGACGCATGGCTTTACTGTTGACGGTGAAGGCCGTAAAATGTCCAAATCCGTTGGTAATACGGTAGCACCACAGGACGTTATCGACCAATATGGTGCTGACGTCATGCGTCTGTGGGTTTCTTCAGCCGATTACCAGGGCGATATCCGTCTGTCACCGAAGATTTTGAAACAACTTTCCGATGCGTATCGTAAGATTCGTAATACCTTCCGGTATTTATTAGGCAATCTGTATGATTTCGACCCTGAAACGATGAGCGTAGCTTATAAAGATATGGGCGAAATGGATAAATGGGCGTTGCTCCGCCTCGAACAAGTGTATGAAGAAGTAACGGCTGCTTATGAAAACTACCAGTTCCACAATATGTACCATGCCGTCCATAATTTCTGCACTGTCGATTTGAGTTCCTTCTATCTCGATGTCCTCAAAGATCGCCTGTATGCTTCTAAAGCGAACTCCAAGTTCCGCCGCAGTGCGCAGACGGCTATGTATCAGATCCTCGACACGCTGGTCAAAATTGTTTCGCCAGTACTGTCCTTCACAGCAGAAGAAGTATGGCAGAATATGCCTAAGACTGCTTCTAAAGAAGAAAGTGTCTTGCTCACCGATTGGCCTGAAGCACATACGGAATACCTTAACAAGGATCTGGAAGCACGTTGGAACACCTTGCTCAGCTATCGTGGCGACTTGACCCGTGCCCTTGAAGGGGCTCGTAAAGCTCATCTGATTGGCCATGCTCTCGACGCGGCAGTGACGATTTACTGTGATGGTGATGACTTTGCTTTCCTCAGCCAGTGGGAATATCAGCTGGATACATTGCTGATTGCCAGCGAAGTCTATGTCGTGAAAAAAGCGGCACCACCAGAAGCGGTAGCCGGTGAAGAACATCCTGACATGAAGGTCGTTGTCGTACCGAGCCAGGAAGAAAAATGCGAACGTTGCTGGATTCACAGCGATACAGTCGGATCAGATCCGAAATACCCGACCCTTTGTGCTCGTTGTGCTACTGTGCTTAAAAATTCATAAGTTCATCACTGTGAATGAATATAAAAATACTCCGTTCTCAACTGAGACGGAGTATTTTTATGAATACTATTGAAATTATTGATTGGCGCTGTCAGCGATGCAGTCGTTGATATCAGCGATAAGTGCATCTACATCCAGGCCATGCGCACCGGCACCTTCACCGATGGTTTCAAAATGAGCGGCCATACAGCCAACGCAGCCCAAACCGTAGGCTTGGAAAATCTGAATGATCTGCGGATATTTTTGAACGGCTTCGATAATACCGGTATCTTTAGTAATTACTGGCATACTATTTCCTCCTTTATATTCATTTCCGTATGTGTTGAAAGAACGTCCGGATTTCATTTATTATATCATATTTCCGTCTGTTTGCACTAGGTATGTTGTGAAATCCTCTCTGGAAAAGGACTTATCGTACAGGTGCAGAAGGGGGGAAAACAAATCAATGATGTATTAAACGCATAGCAAAAATGATAAATTTTAATGCGCTAAAGACTGGTACGACCTCTGCGCTTATACTATATACAAATATAGTGTATGTTACATCATGAGAATACTGGGACAAGACTGATCCAGCTCTTGCGTTATGAAATAAAATACTTGCTTGCATAATAATTTTTAAGTTATCAGAGAAATATCATGTATAAAAGACATGAATAAAAAAACGTATTGCAATAATGGTATACTATATTGCTTTATTCGATAAATGCATTATAATTAGTATAAAGCATAAACGCAAGCCCGGATACAACAGAAAGGAGTTATAGGGGAAAGGGTAGTTGTTACAGGGTGGTTACGAAAGACAAAAGAGGTGGTATAAAAAAACCGGTCAGCATGAAACGTTCTTGGCAGCCCGTGGTATTGGCCAATAGAGGGAATCGTGCTCAGGTAAAGAAAAAATCAGATAATTTTATTTTTTTGCGTTAAAAAGTGAAAGGGTGAAATTCATATGTCAGCATTAATGGTATTCTTAGCACTCTTGCCAATCTTATGGTTAGTCGTCGGGTTGGCAGTCTTGAAAGTACCTGCTTGGAAAGCATGTTCGATTGCATTTATTATGTCCTTTATTATAGCGGTTTTTGCCTTTGGACAATCCGCTGGTATTATGTTCTCGGCTTTCTTAGAAGGCGTCGCACTGGCTATCTGGCCTATCTTGCTGGTTATTACAGCAGCTATCTTTACGTATAACTTGGTTGTTCATACGAAAGCCATGGAAACCATCAAGACGATGCTTACCAGTGTGAGCCCGGATATGCGTATCCTCTCCTTGCTCCTGGCTTGGGGCTTCGGTGCTTTCATGGAAGGCATGGCAGGCTTTGGTACTGCTGTTGCTATTCCGGCAGCTATGATGGTAGGTTTGGGCTTTGATCCCTTAAAATCTATCGTTGCTTGCTTAGTTGCTAACTCCGTACCGACAACATTCGGTTCCATCGCTATTCCTACAACAACGTTGGCTTCCTTGACCAGCTTGGATGCACAGCCGTTGAGCGTATTCATTTCTGATCAGTTGTTTATCCTCGACGTCTTGAGCCCGTTCTTCGTTGTAGCTATCATGGGCGGCGGTATCAAAGCCCTTAAAGGCGTATTTATCCCGACCTTACTGGCCGGCCTTGCATTGGCAGTTCCTGAATTATTGCTTTGTACGGTAATGGGTCCTGAACTGGCTGTTATCGGCCCGTCCCTCATTATTATGGCAGTTATCGTTATTTGCGCTAAAATCTTCAAAATCGACGATCCTGAATATCGTATTGATGCAGAAGTACGTGCAGTTTCAACAGGTGAAGGTATCCGCGCAGCAATGCCGTTTATTCTTATCTTCGTTCTCTTACTCTTTACATCTAAATTGATTCCGGCTATTAATGCGCCGCTCAATACGATTCGTACAGCTGTTCCTATCTATCAGGGCGTTGGTGCAAAACCATATACCTTCGTATGGATCGCTACACCGGGTATTATGATTTTCCTGTCTGCTTTCATCGGCGGTTTTGTACAGAAAGCCGGCTTTGGTGAAATGCTCGGCGTATTGGGTCAGACCTTCAAAGGCTTGAAATTCACATACGTTACGATTATCGCTGTTGTTGTTACAGCAAAAGTCATGACCTATTCCGGTATGACAGCAGCTATCGCTGGTGCTCTTGTTGCAGCAACAGGTTCGATGTATCCGCTCTTTGCTCCGCTCGTTGGTGCGCTGGGTGCATTCATTACCGGGTCCGGTACGAACAGTAACGTTCTCTTTGGGCCACTGCAAACAGCAGCTGCTAATCAGTTGGAACCGGGCAACACACAGTTATCGCTGTGGCTGGCTGCCGTTAACTCTGGTTCTGCTGGTATCGGCAAAATGTTCTCCCCGCAGTCTATCGCTATTGGTATCGGCGCTGTTGCACCGGCATTGGAAGCATACATTAGCGAACAGAAAGTGGAAAGTGGTAAAGCAGATCAGTTGCGTAAGAGCATCGAACCTAGTGTTATCATGAAGACGGTTGCTAAATATTTCATTCTTTACATCGTCGTCATCGGTCTTATTTGCTACTTTGGTCAGAGTGTTTTCTTACACTAAGACAATAGTTACACACGTATATAAAAATCGGTTGTCCCTAAGGGCAACCGATTTTTTATGTAGTATAGTTTATTCGTAAGCAAGACCGTTTGTTTTGCACCATTCCATTGCAAAATCCCGGTATTTCATATTTTGGAAGGTATACCAGTGCTGCCGCATATCCATATCAGCCAATTCGTCTTCTAGTTGCTTCAGTGAATGGCCGGCATCGAGGGAAGCGGCAATCGTAGTGCGTTGTGCCGGGTCTTTCATGAGTGGCAGGAACTCTTGCATCATGTGCAGCATATCCAGATCCTTTGTTGCAGGCAAACGGATAAAGGTGTCAGTATCCTGTTCCATGGATTTGGTGTCAGCATCTTCACTTAAAGAAGATACGACGGAAATTTTGCCGGTTTTCTTATTCAAATAAAAATTCAAATATGGATTGTTCATTTCTAACGCACGCAATACTTCATCTAAATCAATACTCATAGTTCCACTACCCCTTATTTAATCAATTAGTGCTGCTGAAGGATCAGTCACAACAGCTATGTCATTTTAATGTACTTTTACGAAATACGTATTTCGTAATCTAGATTCGGCCTCCTTTGTGTGAATATTTCGTTCCCTTCCTCTGCCGAGGGCTGCATGCAGTAAAAATTCGATTCTATCAGGTGATATACGCCTTTAGCACGTTCCTTTGCTATATGGGCTGTCCAATACAGGATACGATACTTCTCCTTGGCTAAGATACAGCAGACAGGATGCAGTAAGGGAAAATCAATAGGCTCAGTCCATACAGGGTATGAAACATACCCTCTCTAGCATATTGTATCAGGAATCATTGAAATAATAAAGAAAATATAGTGAAAATAACGGGACTGCAAGGAGCTCCTTACGGCGTCCTGCAGGGAAATTTTCTTGCCAATAGCAGTGATGTGTGGTACATTCATACACGAAGATACACACTATGTCTTTACACATTATATGTTATATATAGAAGGAAGCATTTCTCATGAATATACTTACAATGGAACACGTAAAAAAATCCTATGGTCTTCGCGTCTTGTTTGATAATGTGACCTTAGCTGTAGACAGTGGACAAAAAATGGGGCTCATCGGATTGAACGGTGCAGGAAAAACGACATTATTGAAAATTATTGCCGGTCTTGCTGAATGGGATAGTGGTGATATTTGGGTCAATCCCAAAGCCCGCATCCATTTTCTGCCACAGGATCCGCAGTTCAATAAAGGGGATACCGTACTGGAAAGCGTCCTCCACGGTGATTTGCCAGTCATGGCATTATTGCGTCGGTATGAAGACGCCGTGCAGCGCAATGATGACGATGCCGTAACGAACCTGTCTGCCGAAATGGATGAACAACAGGCATGGGAACTTGAATCCCATGCGACAATCATTCTTCGTAAATTAGGTATTGACGACTTATCGCAGTGTGTCGACGAGTTGTCTGGCGGTCAGCGTAAACGGCTGGGGCTGGCCAGAGCGTTGATCATGCCTTGTGATCTGTTGATCATGGACGAACCGACGAACCATCTCGATGATAAGACCATCCTGTGGCTCGAAGAATATTTGCGGGACAGCAAATCTGCTCTCATCCTGAGTACGCATGACCGGTACTTCTTGGATACTGTCGTTCATCACATGATAGAGCTCGATAGAGGGGGAGTATATACGTATGACGGCAACTATGGACAATACCTTACACTGCGGCAGGAACGGGTCGAACGAGACGAAGCCTCAGATGCCAAACGACGTAATCTCCTTCGCCGCGAAACGGCTTGGATCAGACGGGGAGCGCAAGCCCGTTCGACGAAGCAAAAAGCCCGCCGTGATCGCTATGAACAGCTGTGTGCCATTGAAGCCGGAAAGCCTGTTGGTACGGTGGAAATCCTCGATACGTCTGTCCGTTTGGGCAAAACTATCATCGATATGGATGGCGTAGCCTTTGGTTATGATCCGGCACGGCCCTTGTTCCGGGATGTGACCTATCATGTCGTGAAGCATGACCGCATCGGCATCATCGGTGAGAACGGCGTAGGGAAGTCGACGTTCCTTCAGATCGTTGCCGGACAATTACAGCCGACGGCAGGGACCATCACTATCGGACAGACTGTGAAATTTGGATTTTTTACACAGCAGCTGCCGGCTTTTGATGAATCGATGCGGGTCATTGACTATATTACAGAGCATGGCCATTTTGTGACTAATCAGTTCGGACAGCGTATTTCAGCAACACGCCTGCTGGATCAGTTCCTGTTTACAGAAGAAATGCAGTATACTTTTATACAGAAGCTCAGTGGCGGTGAACGGCGGCGCCTGTATTTGTTGCGCCTCCTCATGGATCAGCCGAATGTCCTGCTTTTAGATGAACCGACGAATGACTTGGATATTCCTACCCTTACCGTACTGGAACGGTATCTCGATACGTATCAAGGTGTCGTCCTCGTCGTATCTCATGACCGGTATTTCCTGGACCGCGTCGTTGATAAACTTTTTACCATTGATAAAGGTTGCTGGAATCGGTTCTATGGTGATTATAGCGACTATTTGGAACGCGTAGTGACAGCATCGCCACAATCGCCTGTAGCGGAGACAGGGAATGTGCTCAAGGAAGGCGCTGCTGATTCCACGCATCGTGTATCTGCTGCCGAGGGAGCTCCTATGCCAGCGCCAGCAAAACCGGCCAAAGGCCTGACACCGCGACAACAGCAGGAGTTGGACCATATTACGCAGGAATTACCACGGTATGAAGCCATGATGAAGGGCCTGAACGCGGCAATCGCAGCCGCAGGGAGCGATTATGCCAAAGTAGCCTCGCTGATGGCCGAACAAAAAGAAACGCAGCAAAAGGTCGAGGATATGACGGAACGGTGGTGCGAATTGGAAGAAATGCGGGAAGCAGAATAGTCTAAGTATAAGTAAAACGCATAACTGAAAAGGAAGGTGTCGTAAAGCTAAGCTTTTATTTACACGACTTTTCATGAATTAATATGAAAAGAACACATTTTAAACACGATATATGCATACGCCATTTACATTGCCTTTATGTGATATAAAAATCGAAACTGTTAATAAAATAAGAAATATTATCATTTACAAACAGCGACGTATGGCTGAGGTATGCGGCTATTTAATTTAAAAACTAAAATATTGACAAAAATATATCATAAAATAGATATAATATGATAAAATGACATATAAAAATAACATAGAAACAGCTCTATCATATAAGTAATAATCATTTTTAAAAATAAAAAAATGTACATAAAGACAAAAATAGCACAGATAAAATGCATAAACAAATTATAAACTGGAAGTATGAATGGAAGAAAATCCACTATTCTTTACGAGAATTTGACAGACCCAGGCGTTTTCCTGTATCATATATGCATGAGCCGCAGTACGGATTCGTAGGTGCAGCTCCTATAAGAGTGATACAATGGCATACCGTCGAGGCAGTAAAAGAGAGGAAACTAGGACAACTCGCCAATGACCCCTTGATGGAAAACGTTGTTATGCTCGACTGTAACGAAGTAGTATGATAATTCTAAATTTTTTTGAAAAGGGGTAATTTTTCATGAAATCAAAAGTATTAGCAGCATTAGTTGCAACCATGGCAGTAGGCGCTACATGCGCATTCGCAGCCAACCCGTTCGTTGATGTACCGTCCGACAGCTGGGCATAC
>JAKVKI010000010.1 GCA_022486585.1 Megasphaera sp. | reverse complement strand
TCATCATACAGAATGCTGCGCTCGATAAGCCGAAGGCGTATGCCCTGTATATTGGCTAAATTCCTTGGAAAAATAACTCATATCCTGGAATCCGCACTGGCCACCGATAGTTGAGATACTCAGGTCTGTACTGCTCAGTAATTCAGCAGCTTTTTGCAATCGCAACGTTTTGAGATATTTTATGGGAGAAACTCCGATGGTCGCACGAAAACAACGCAGGCATTCACTTTCACTGATATCGGCACTGTCGGAAATTTGGCTGATAGATACGGGGTCATGCAAATGTACTTCAAGAAATTTCAGCATTATTTTAATTCGCGCATTATCCCGTATAGCTTTGGGGCTTGTTTTTTGTACAGCTTCTGCCGTATGGCTGATAATGGCATATAGGAATAAGGATAACTCATTTCGTACAATGAATTCGTACCCGCCTGGTTCTGTCACACAGGCTGCCCACGCTTTTTTTACGTGAAGGGACGCCTCTTTTTGCCAAACAATTGTATCTTGCAAGGCCAGTCCTTTCAAGGATGAATTCATCACCAAGGGTTGGATATATTTTTTCCAATAAATACTATCAATGCCACTACTCAACAATTTAGGATGGAATACAATAGAATGCAACTCACATGGCTGCGCACACAACGCTCTTGCAGCATGTAATACACCTGCATTTACAAAAAAAACGTCCCCCTGCTGCAGCGCATAGGTTACTGTATTGATAGTAAAATTAATATGTCCCTGTGTAATGATTCCCGTCTCCATTTCATCATGCCAGTGCCAGGGAACATCCATAATACGGAAATTTTCTTCATAACAAGCCATGGGGAAACTGGGAGTACCATGGCAGGTAATCTCCCTTCCAGAGGCGTATACTTGTTTACTACACTCGGTCAGTGCCATCGTGTATTTCTCCTTTTCAAAAGATGGTTGTTTTATCATAGTATTTGGCTGTATTTATCTAACAGTTTGCAGATATATGTTGATATAATCATATCATAGACAAAGGAGGAATGAAAAATGATAACAATTACACTATGGATGATCCATGATATGATGAAACTTTTAGATGTTGTTGAAGAATGCACGGGAAAGGTTATTCTTCACTTACCCAATGGGACAGAACGGAATTTAAAAGGGAATTTCGTGTTGCAACAGGCATTATTGATGACACCTCTGGGTAAAAAAGGGCTGACACTCAAATTAACATCTAGTAAAGACGAATGGCGGTTTGCTCAGTATATGAAAAAAATGGCGTTATACTAATTACGTTGTCTTCCAACGATAGTCGTACAATCAAATAAAAATTTCTCAATGGATTCCCCCTTTCTTTGTACTGATATACAAAGAAAGGGGGAATTTAAATGATTTGAAATGCCTATCGAAACGATGAGTATCAGCTGTTCTTCATATACACTTTAGTATGTTTCTTTTAAGTAGAACGAGCGAGGGTCCATAGCACGCATCGTAGCAAGAATACCGTCGAGATGATCATATTCATGTTGCAATAGTTCAGATACGTCACCTTCTAACAGCATTTCTTGTTTCTGCCATTGGAGATCACGATAGGTGATTTTACATTTTTTATAGCGTAAAACCTTAACCAATAGATTCGGAAAAGACATGCAATCATCCATGACTTCCATCGTTTCTTTACTAACAGGTTCTAGTACGGGATTCAAAAATATAACTGGCTTATCAATACACATGTACAGTATACGTTTCTTGATGCCGATCTGTGGTGCTGCAATAGCCCTGCCTGCATGATATTTCTTGCGGAATGCCATGAGCGTATCATGTAAATCTTGAATGACCGGTACTAATTGTGGTATGTCTGATTTTGCTACAGGTGTACTCACTTCATATAATACTGGATTGCCCAACAACAAGATCTTCTGTTCCATCATGCGCCTCCTGATTATATTTCATATAAATGTATATATTTATCATCATCTTACCATTGTATTTCATATTATGCAATTTTTTGCCATATATTCCATAGTATCAGTCTGTATACTCCATAAATTCACATTTTTATATACAAAAAACAGGATTTTCATCATCAATAACGACGAAAATCCTGTTCCTACATACTATTAAAATTTATCCGTGCAATTCATGATCCAGTTCTTGAAGCCGTTCGATCCGCTTTTCTGTTGGCGGATGCGTACTGAACAAGTTAGCCATTGCACTTTTCGTTCCGCTAAACGGATTGATGATACACATATGAGCTGTTGCTTTCGTTGCACCAGGAAGCACGCCATAATGGGCGTAATTGTCCATTTTAGCTAACGCCCGTGCCAGTGCCAGGGGATCATCGATCATGCGGCCCCCTTCTTCATCAGCCATGTATTCTCTCGTGCGAGAGATACCCAGTTGCACCAGCGATGCTGCCAATGGTGCTACAATGATGGTAACCAGCAGCGTAATAATATTTCCACCGCCGTTATCATCATCACTGCGACCGCCACCGAAAATAGCAGCCCACTGTGCAATGTTGGCAATCATAGAAATAGCACTGGCAAACGATGCCACAATGGTACTAATAAGGATATCCCAATGCAAGACATGGGACATTTCATGTGCCAGGACACCACGGATTTCATCTTCGTCGAGCATTTCCAGTATGCCTTCCGTCGCAGCTACTGCTGCATGAGACGGGCTGCGGCCCGTGGCAAATGCGTTAGGCATATCCGTCGGGATAATGTATACCTGGGGCATAGGCAGCCCGGCCCGCTGTGCTAAATCTGCTACGATCTGATAAAGCGGGTGCGATTCATCGACTTGCTGTGCGTGATAAGCCCGCAAGACCAACGAGTCGCTGAACCAATAGGAGAAAAAGTTCATTGCTGTTGCTAAGATAAACATGACCATGACGCCGCTACGGCCGCCAATGGCACCACCAATGGCCATGAGAATGACAGCCATCAGGGTCATAAGAAATACAGTTTTGATTCTATTCATATCGTTCGCCTCAACTTTCACGAGTATATTAAAGGTCAAAAAGTTTAATATTGCATACAAACATTATATACAATGGGGGTCTGCTTGTCAAACGCTGCCTGCACGAATCAAATCTGACAGGCCTACGTTTTTTCCAACCAGTTATGCTTGAAGGCGATTATTATTATACCTGCGGATGTAGACCCTGTAAGTGCCATCTGCTTCTTTTTTACCATCATAGTAGCAAACAATGGTCACATCATCCTGCACCCATGTGACGGCTGTACTATTCTGGCTTGCCGGGAAGGATTCCATATTGGAGTATACCGTAGCGACAAGACGCGTCGAAATAGCTTTGGCTGTCCGTTTATCTGTAGTCTTGAAATAGTTGTCAAAAGCCAGTACCTTGGCATCACCAGTTGTGCCAGCCGTGAGGATACCGACACCTTCTGTTACAGTAATGCCTTTGACCGTTACAGACCGTTCTGCCCTTTCTGTCTTTTCCGTCGTATTACCATAAAATGTCCAATCAGATAGTACGGAGAAGTTGGCATCAAAATCACTGCGCGGCATACCTAAATACACGGTGTTATATGCCGTTAGCGGACTAGCCGATATTTCATCGACAGACAGATTATAATCAAAGGCACCTGCCGGACTCGCCGACAAAACTACTGCTGCCAACGCAGCTGCAACAGGTATATAGTTCCATTTCACAGCAATTCCTCCCTTCCCTGCTATAGCAGGGGTGACACGATCAGACTGAATATGCCTAATATAAGACGCTGCAACGGTATGAGGATATACGAAAAAAACGGCGTCATCATCAATCCGATAAGGATGAGGAAGCTGTACCGTTCAATACTTGCCAGCTTATAATTCCATTCCGTCGGCAGAAAACACATGAGGACCCGTGAGCCGTCCAGTGGCGGCAAGGGAATCATGTTGAAGATAGCAAAGTTAATATTATAAATCACAATGAGCGACAATACCGTCGATAGTGCCGTCCCTGTAAACAAATTCAATTTTATAAACAAGATCTGCACTAACAGTGCAACAAAGGCCGCTATCAGATTCGATACAGGCCCTGCCAGGGATACACATATTTCCCCTTTTCGCCAATTACGGAAATTATTGGGGTTAATCATAACCGGCTTGGCCCAGCCGAATTGGGCAACTAACAACATAAGGGCACCGATAGGATCAATATGCGCCATCGGATTAAGGGTCAGGCGCCCCATCATGCGAGGCGTATCATCACCCATATGATACGCTGCCAGCGCATGAGCATATTCATGGACGACCATCGCAATGAGCAGGCCCGGCACACCGGCAACGAGTGTCACTATATTCCAACCAAACATAATATCCTCCTTCATAACTACATACTGTAGTATACATTATACTTGATTATGCCGGACGCAACAAGGCGGATATATGTAAAATTCCCAAGAAATTGCTTCATTCCTTCATCTTTATGATTTCTTGACGCATTTTATGCATGTTTTCATGAAATGCGTCTTGATTGGCCATGGCAATACGGGTATATAGGACATCACTTATTGCCATGTGAATGAGCCGGGACGCCCCAGCTTCGGAAGAGTATTTCACTTCGCGGCCCATACCACACAGACAGATGTGCGCCAGCGCTGCCAGCGGCGACCGGCCATGGCTGGTAATGACGATGATCGTAGCACCGTTCAGTTTCGCCCGTCCTACAGCTTCGAGCAATTCTTTCGATTCACCTGTATGAGAGATAGCGATGACAACATCACGTGATGAAATCAGGGCTGCTGAGGTAACCATCATATGTGAATCAGAGTATGCCTGAATGGTCAGGCCCAGACGCAGATACCGCGTCTCTATATCACGACACACGGTTGCTGAATTGCCAAATCCATAGACAGCAATACGGCGTGCCCGCACGAGGACTTGGGCTGCATCGTCGATACGCTCATAGTCGAGCAAGCTCAATGTATCTTGCAGTCCTTCCGAAATATTATTGAAGATTTTAGCCGCTACGTCACGACACGAATCATCGCTGTGGATATCGTGAAACTCTTCTGGTTCTGTTACAGATAATTCAGCTGCCATATTTCGTTTCAATTCCTGAAGACCGCTGAAACCTAACTTTTTACAGAACCGTGATACCGTAATTTCTGAACTTCCCGTACTGGCAGCAATATCTGAGATTGTCTTCTCCATGACTTCTGTAGCGTGCCCAGCCATATAGTCGGCAATACGGCGCTCTGACTTAGTCAGACCGCCGTAAGCGCTGCGCAGGACAGGAAGTTTTTTGATGAGATCGCTTACTTCCATCATGACACTCCCTTTTCCTAACGTTTATTCTATTTTACCCTACAAACATTTCTAAAATCAAGACCCCTGCCAAACCCATACAAGAAATAATCGTTTCTAACGCACACCATGTACGAATCGTCTGTTTCACTGTCAGACCAAAGAATTCTTTGAACAACCAAAAGCCAGGATCATTAGGCGGGCTAAAAATAAGCGAACCTGCGCCAGTAGCCAATACCATCAGCTCCGGACTGACACCAGTAACGGCACAGATAGGCGCTGCAATACCACCTGCCGTAAGGGCTGCTACAGTCGCCGATCCGCAGGCTGTACGGATAACGGCAGCGATGGCCCACGCCAGCAATAAGGGTGACAAGCTGGCACCAGCGACAACTTGACCGATATAAGCACCGACACCACTATCAATGAGAACTTGCTTCAGTGTGCCACCACCGCCAACGATGAGGAGAATCATGGCAATCGTCAGAACTGCGTCCTTAACAGTATCCATGACTTCTTCCATCGTCTTGCCACGACCCAAACCAAAGGTGTAAATAGCAATAGCAACAGAAATAGTCAGCGCCATATCCGGCTGTCCCAGGAAGGTCAATACATGGCGCCCTGCTGATGTTGGATCCAGTGTCAGTTTGGCAATAGCTGATGCCGCCATGAGAACGACTGGTACGAGTGCCGTGAATACGGAAACAGCAAAGGAGGGCATTTCATTATCGGCAAATATTTTTGGGTTATACATCCCCTTAGGAATCGTCGGGTTGATCCCCTTTGTCGTATTGTAGAATAATGGGCCAGCTACAATCGCTGTAGGAATAGCGATGATCGCACCATACACCAAGGTCGTACCAATATCGGCATTATAAATGATAGCAATAGCTGTCGGGCCCGGATGGGGTGGTAAAAAACCATGCGTAACCGACAAGGCTGCAGCCATAGGAATACCTACTTCCAGCAGCGGGATCTTGGCTTCAGCAGCAATCGTGAATACCAAGGGAATAAGTAAGACAAATCCGATTTCATAAAATAATGCGATGCCGACGACAAAACCAGTCAGGCATACTGCCCATTTAACGTTTTCGCGACCAAATACGTCAATAAGTGTTGTAGCAATGCGCTGGGCACCGCCACTTTCAGCCATTAGTTTCCCTAACATGGCTCCAAAGGATACAACGATAGCAAGTCCTCCCAGTGTTCCGCCAAGCCCCTTTTCAATAGTAGGAATGAGCTGATCAATGGGCATGCCTTCTGCCAAACCGACGATGCCGGCAACGAGAAGCAAAGCCAAAAAGCTGTTTAATTTTACTTTGACGATCAAGAAAAACAGAATAATAATGCCGATAGCAAGAATGATGAGTGGCATATTGATGTTCCCCCTTATTTAGAATAATGATGATTCCACTGATGATGGAAAATACCTTTTTTATCAATCCGCTGAAATGTATGAGCACCGAAATCATCACGCAACGCTTGGATCAGATTGGCACCGACACAGGGACTACTGTACGCATCTATATACTCCATAGCTGCAGCGAAGGCTGGTACAGGTATTCCCTCACTAATGGCTAAACAAAGCATACGGCGCAGACTATCTTGATTTACATTTATTTTATTAAGGAAAAAGTCGTCGAAGAGGAGATTATCCAAGGCAGGATTTTTCTTATAGGCTGCCGTTATTTTATTGAGGAAGTCGGCTTGAATGATGCAGCCTGCCCGAAAGATCGTCGCAATACTACCGTAGTCGAGATGCCAATCATACGCTTCAGAGGCGCTGCGATAGAGTGAAAATCCCTGGGCGTAGGCAACGATTTTGCCAAGGTATAAACTTTGTCGGACTGCTTCAATGAAGTCCGCCCCTTGTCGTTGCTGCTCAACGGGCCGCTGAATACGCTGCTGTGCTTGCGTACGCCCTGTTAAATTAGACATGACGCGACTGTTACAGGCCGCTGTGATCATCGATATGTCGACGCCTTGCTTCATCGCTTCAATACTCGTCCAGCGACCGGTACCCTTCTGTCCGGCAGCATCGACAATATAATCGATGACTTGACCGCCAGCTGGATCATTTTCAGCAAAAACATCAGCAGCAATGCCGATGAGGAAGCTCTGCAGTTCTCCCTGATTCCAGTTATGGAAAATATTAGAAATATCAGTGTTGCTGTAACCGCCTACGTACTTGAGAAGCAAATACGCTTCGGCAATAAGCTGCATATCTGCATATTCGATACCGTTGTGTACCATCTTTACGTAATGACCGGCTCCATCTGTCCCCATATAGGCACAACAAGGCTTGCCGTCAGCAGCTTTAGCCGCGATTGCTTCATAAACAGGCTGGATTTCGGCATAGGTATCTTTATTACCGCCAGGCATGATTGCTGGTCCTCGTCTGGCTCCTTCTTCACCACCAGATATGCCCATCCCATAGAAATGGATACCTGCTGTTTGGCAGCGCTCACAACGACGCCGGGTATCACCAAAATACGAGTTACCGCCATCAATGATGATATCGCCTTCATCCAGCAACGGCAGCAAGGTCTCTATCATGCTGTCCACAGGGGTCCCGGCCATGATCATAAGCATGATTTTACGGGGTTTTTCCAGAGAAGCTATAAATTCATTGATATCATAATATCCTGTAATATTTTCATGAGGCCGTTCAGTCACAAATTGTTTCGTCAAGTCAGGCGTGTAATTATAGGCACTGACATAAAATCCATGGTCAGCCATGTTAAGAGCCAGGTTGCTGCCCATAACGGCCATGCCAATGACACCGATATGATGTAATACCATGTTGTTTCCCTCCTATATCTTTTTCTGATACGCTGCAATATCAGCAAATTCTTGCTGTAAATGATCATAAAGCCGTACAAAAATATCATACAGTTGCGTATATACGACCGCATTATTCGGGTCAGGTACATAGATTTTCTTGGGATGGACCAGATCCGCCGTATCAGCAATAGATGTCAGGCGACCGCTGGAAATAAATCCCAGCACAGCCGCTCCAAAAGCAGCACCTTCACTGTTATCAGGCAATGTGATTTCCTGGTCGAGGACATCAGCAAGAATTTGTAACCATACTTTCGATTTGGTGAAACTGCCGCTGACACGGATATCTTTAATGTCACCAAACTCTTTCAGCGCTGCCATGACACTGTTCAAGCTATAGCAAATTCCTTCCATTACTGCACGAATCATATGAGACCGGCTGTGATTCAGCGAGAATCCGAAGAACATCCCTCTCAATTCTGAATTCCAGTACGGTGCCCGTTCACCTGTAAAATACGGCAAACAAATGAGTCCGTCTGAACCAGCATCGATATGTTCGGCTTTCATGGTCATCAGATCATACGGATCAATGTCGAGAGTCTCCAACGCACTGCCGCCATAATGACAAATCTTATCACGGACCCAGCGTAAGATCATACCGCCATTATTGATAGCACCACCGGCCACCCACATATCATCTGTCAGGTTATAACACCAAGTACGCATAGCCGGATCCGTTTTCGGTCTGGCTGTCAGCATACGCAAAGCACCGCTGGTGCCGATGGTAGCACTGAGCTGACCTGGACGAACAGCTCCGATACCGACATTGACTAAGACACCATCTGTCGCACCGATGACTACAGGAAGACCTGTTGGCAGTCCCATAGACGCTGCCGCCGTATCAGTAATACTGTGACTGTACGTCGTAGATACTACAGGTGGCATATAGCGTCTGGATATGCCCACATACGCAAGAATATCCTCATCCCATTCTAAGGTGTGCTCATTATACATACCGCTTGTACTAGCTGCCGATTTATCAATGACCCATTCATCTGTAAGATTATAAAAAATATAGTCTTTAAGTGATCCTACATAGGTCATCTGTTTGAACAGTTCTGGCTGATTGCGGCGAAGCCAAATAATTTTTGCTAAAGGATAGCAGGCATGAATGGGACACCCTGTCCGTTCATAGAAGTCTTGACACTGTTGCGGGTCTTGCTTCATTTCCCGGACAATAGCAGCACTGCGACTGTCTGCCCAAGTCTGCATATCCATCAGGGGTTCTTTGTGTTCATCAAGACCGGCAAAACTGTGCATGACCGTACTCAGAGCTAATCCTGCTAATTTTTTATTCTTATAACGGAGCTGCACGGCAGTCTTACGTACGACCTCTTCAATCGCTTCATATATTTGAAGAGGGTTTTCTTCGGCCCAATCTGGATGCGGCGTCAGCAGCGGGTAAAAGGCTTCGGCAGAACACACATTCGTCCCCTTTGCTGTATACGCGATAGCTCGTACACCTGTAGTGCCGACATCGACGCCAATCCATACTTCTTGGTTTGCAGAATCCATTGTCATCGTATATCCATCCTTTCTATAATTGCCATACTTCTTTGTTAACTTTCTTTTGATGAGTTTATTATACCTGTTCTATTTTTTAAATGCAATAGTTATATCATTTTATTTTTAATATTATGATATAACTATATCATAATAAATGACATACATATATCATTCACTCATATCGAATGGAAGAAGGTATTGAATTTATCTCCCGCCCTTCCTTCATCTACATCCCCCCAAGGCCCCCCTTTTGCTGACTGGTTTGTTTCTATTCAATATGGTATAATAGCGTTGCAATATATGCACATAAGGAGGTGCCATTACATATGAAACACACATCACTGAAAAAACTGGTTGCCGCTGCCGTCATCGCTTCGTCGGTTCTGTTTGTGACACCAGCTTTTGCTGCAACACCAGAGCCGGGCGTCATCAATGTCACAGGCTATGCACAACAGGAAGTCGCGCCAGATACGGCATACATTACTATTGGTATGGAATCTACCGATACAGATGCACAGCAAGCCCGTTCCAAAAACAACACTGTCATGAACCAAGTCACGAGTGCTATTCAGTCTATGGGGATTGCTAAGACAGATATGAAAACGACTAATTTCAACATATCACCTAACTACGATACGAATGGCCGCAACAAAATCGTGTCCTATACGGTCACGAACAATTTGCAAATCAAAATCACGGATTTAGACATGGTATCACGCATCATTTCTAAAGCCAGCAATTCCGGTGCCAATACGATCCAAGGTATTCGTTTCGCAACGGAACATGCCGATCAGATTCGCGATAACTTGATCAAAGAAGCCATCGCCAATGGACGCCGCGAAGCAGCATCAGCGGCAACAGCTGCCGGCGCTACCTTAGGTCGCGTCAAGGAAATCAATATTACCGGTAACTCCCCTAGTTATGAACGGAGTTACACCATGAATGCAATGCGTATGTCTTCGAAGATGATAGCTGATTCTGCTCCTATCGAAACGGGAACAAACACGATGAGTGAATCTATCCGCATGACTTTCTATATCGACTAAATCAATATTCTTGCGTACATACAAAAAAAGGCAGTTACAGAAAATTTATCTGTAACTGCCTTTTTTTGTATGTACGCACCACTATGACTGACGATGCCTGCTTATTGTACTAATACTCTCTTTTTTTGTCCTAAACTCGTAAGATACAACGTCGCTTCAATAGGCGTCATGGCCTCTGTATGAGTTGTGTATTGCTGTGCTGAAATGATCCGTCCTTGTGTATCATATATTTCTTCTTGTAAATTCATACGAAACGTATACCGAGCATCTTTTATTTTCCGTCCAATGAACCGTCGCACGAGGATATACTGGCAACCGGCCTTCTTCGCTTGCGCACACACTTCATTGAGCGACCGTGTGTCTTGACGGCTGAATACGAGACCATGCCAGTAGTCGTGTAAGTAATCATTAGAGGCCAATTCCATATATCGCTGATCACCAGCAATATCTTCATCCAAATCGAATTCCGGCGGCACCACAAAGAGGTTCACTGTTCGTATAGCCCCAGTCCGCTCGATGAGTTCACGCCCCAGTTCATTTTCATACCGTTCTTTAGCATCATAGTAGTTGCGCAGTGCCGCATCGGTATAAACGATCATCTTATGCTGGAAATGGTCGAGACTTTCGTCTTCGTGCCATTTCGTTTCATTACCAAATTGTTTGTATGAACCGGATATATCTTGGAGAATATTTTTCACAGGATCCCCTGCTATGACAACGCGATCTAAATGCATGGCATTACTATACGCTTCGTCAAAGGCCTGGTTCCCTACAGCCGGAGCTCCAAAGGTCACGACATGGACGTGTTGTCCCCGATCATCGACTAAGCGAGCGCCTAAAAGTGCTGCTACGGCACCACCTAAACTGTGCCCTGTAAAAATAACAGGTTGTTGGTTATTGACAGCCGTACGCTGTAACATACTGCGCACCGTCCCCTTGTCATAAGGACTATCGAGGAGTGTATTCGCATACGTATTGAATCCGCCATGGACTTTCATATCGTCGCTGCCCTGTTCATGGAACGGCACCGTACGGAGACGTATGTCTGATTTGACATCGGCTAGACTTGACGTACCAGCTACGGATACAAGTGTCGTTGTCTGCCCGTTATCTTCATCGGTCTTAGTAGCAACGTTAAATTTAGCTTCGGCATCTGCTGTTTTATTGACTTGCTGTACAATAGTCCAGCCCCGTTGTGCTAATTCATCTCGTGCCAGATCACCTAATTTATCCTGATATGACGACAAAGCCATCCAGGAGCACAGGTATTCCGTACGAGCTTTGAGGAAATCTTGTTCCGAATTGGCAAACACAGGAAATGCTAAACAGATTGCGACCAGTGATACGACGATTGATTTCATCATTCGCAACATCATGACGACTATCTCCTTTGTTTCTGACGTTTATTCTCCAGTGTATGACAGGATGGAGAATACTTCACGATTAGGGTGATGTGTATCTTCAAAATGGAGACTGCGACAAAATTCTCCTTCTAAAGATTCGCGGCGTTTTTTATCTTGAAAAATATCCAACACATCAGGATGGGCACTAATGAGAATATCCCCTTTGATATGGCGTACGTGTACCATATAGCGCAGGCGGCGAATGATTTGGATAGCTACGGTTTCAGCCGAATACAGATATCCTGAACCGCCGCAGACATTACAAGGGCTGAATTCCACCTGATGAATGCCCTGACGAGATTTCTTGCGGGTGATTTCTACCAGGTTCAGCGCAGTCATGCCGAGGATACGGACTTTACTGCTGTCGGCAGCTGTTTCCCTTTCCAGTATCTGCAATATTTCATCACGATTGATAGGCTGTGCCATATCGATAAAATCGATGATAATAATGCCGCCAATATCACGAAGCCGAAGCTGGCGGGCGATCTCTATGGCTGCTTCTTTATTGACATGGAAAATCGTATCCTGCAAGGTACCATTTCCTGTATATTTACTACTGTTTACATCAATGACCGTCAATGCTTCAGCGTGGTCGAAAATAAGATTCCCGCCTGAGGGCAGCGGCACTTGTCGAGCCATGAGCTGGCGCAACTCGTCTTCAATTTGATAGGTCTCAAAAATAGGCTGCGTCCCTGCATACAGTTCCAATTTATGGTCCCATTGGCTGCCACAGCAAATCTGGCAGAGCCGGTCGTAGGCATCTTTATCATCGACGACGATTTTCTTTACATCAGGCGTCATGTGGTCGCGGACCATGCGCATGACCAGGTCCGCCTCGCGATAAAGGAGCTTCGGTTTCTTGGCCAGTTTATAGCGCTGCTGGATGCTGTCCCAGGTGCCCAGGAGATACTGGATATCGGCCAACAGTGCTTCTTCACTGACACCTTTAGCGACAGTTCGGATGATAAGCCCCATGCCCTGCAGCGTAACTGTGCCGGCAATGCACCGCAGGCGGTCCCGTTCTTGTTCGTCACGGATTTTTTTAGAGACACCAATATAGTCCACCGTCGGCATGAGAACGACATATCTGCCGGCCAGGCTGATATTGGCCGTTACTTTTGAGCCTTTAGTGCCCTGTTCTTCTTTGACAATTTGTACGAGTATACTTTGACCTACAGATATGTGTGTCTGCTGGATCTGTTCCTTTGTAGCAGCCCGCGGGAAAATATCACCCATATAGAGAAATGCATTTTTCCTGCGGCCTATATTCACAAATGCCGCCTGCAGAGCCGGCAATATATTTTGGATCGTTCCTTTATAGATGTGATTGACAATATGGTTCTCATCATCCCGTTCCACAGCAAAATCATGGAGACGGCCATCTTCAACAATGGCCATGCGTGTTTCTTCAGGCATGATATTTCCTATAATCGTTTTCATGGATGTTCACGGCTCCTTACGTTCGTCTATGACACATTGTACCATAAAATCATAAGGATGAGTAGCTTCTGTATGCGAATACGAGACTGCCCTTTTACCTGAGCAGCCTCGTATTCACATCATGGCATTACTGCCAACTCTATTCTTCTAAAATGCTGCCTGTCCGTTATATCATTGTATGCCTGCCAACTTTTCTGGTACCATGGCTGCATCAAATTCATCGGCTGTTACCCAGCCTGTTTCCAAAGCTGATTCACGAAGCGTCAGGCCTTCGTGAGCAGCTTTTTTAGCGATGATGCAAGCCTTGTCATATCCGATGAGAGGAATGAGGCCCGTCACCAAAATAAGGGACTGGTGCAGGTTGAAATCAATTTTCACGCGGTTCGGACGAATACCTTCAACGCAGTGTTTACGGAAGGAGTCCATAACATCGCTAAGGAGACGGATGGACTGGATGATGTTATAGGCCATGACTGGCATGAACACGTTCAGTTCAAAATTTCCCTGACTGGCAGCAAAGCCTATAGTCGCATCGTTGCCCATAACTTGGACAGATACCATCGTAACGGCTTCGCACTGCGTAGGATTCACCTTAGACGGCATAATAGAGCTGCCCGGTTCGTTTTCCGGAATGGTGAGTTCGCCAATGCCGCAGCGCGGTCCTGAAGCCAGCCAGCGCACATCATTGGCGATTTTCATGAGGTCGCAGGCCAATGCTTTGAGCATGCCGTGAACGGCGACGAGTTCATCTTTACTAGTAAGAGACTGGAATTTATTCGGTGCTGTATGGAATGTTTCCCCAGTCAACGCCGATAAGGCAGCGGCGAATTTCACATCATAGCCTTTGGGGCAGTTAATGCCCGTACCGACAGCAGTGCCGCCCATAGCCAGGTCGCGGAGGAAATCAATGCCTGCTGTAAGCATCTCTTTATCTCGTTCAATCATACGGGCCCAGCCGCTTACTTCCTGGCCCAGTGTCAATGGTGTCGCATCCTGTAAGTGCGTCCGGCCGATTTTGACGATGCTCTTGAATTCTTCACTTTTTTCATGGAGAGCTTCATAAAGGCGATCCATCGCTGGAAATAACTGGTTGACAATCAGCATAAGGCCAGCAATATGAAGGCCTGTCGGGAAGGTATCATTAGAGCTTTGGGAATGATTGACATGGTCATTAGGATGGACATTGAGGTCACTGCCCTGGTGACGCAATATGTCCATTGCCCGATGGGCAATGACTTCATTCATGTTCATATTGAACTGGGTACCACTGCCGGTCATCCATACAGACAAGGGGAAGTTCCCAGCTAATTTCCCAGCCAGCACATCATCACAAGCAGCAACGATTGCCTCCGCCCGTTCTGTATCAACGACACCTAAGTCGTTGTTGACCATAGCGGCGGCTTTTTTCAAATAGGCAAAGACCGTCACCATTTCCGGCGGTATCTTTTCTGTGCCGATTTTAAAGTTTTCAAAACTGCGCTGTGTCTGGGCACCCCATAATTTATCAGCAGGTACTTTTACTTCACCCATCGAGTCTTTTTCTATGCGATATTCCATGTATGTCCTCCTGTTACCAATACCGAGATCAGAGGAATACTGATCCCTGGACTATGACAACTTCCCAAAACAAGGAAGCAACGGATAAAGGCAGCAGCTATAACCGGTATAGATCCCGATTGTGAACTGCTGCCTTAGCAAAATAGCTATATATTACTGTTGTTGATAATGACGCAAGCCTTTGGCACCGATATCATGACGAATCTGTTGCCCGTCAAAATGAATCTTATCGATATTGGCATAGGACTTAGCAATCGCTTCTTCCAGTGTCGGTGCTACGGCTGTAACACCGAGGACACGGCCGCCATCAGTGACATATGCCCCGTCCTTGCTCGCTGTGCCAGAGTGGAATACGACGGCATCTGTATCTACCTTATCGAGACCGGTAATCACATCCCCTTTATGGGACGATGCCGGATAGCCTTTAGACGCCATTACAACGCAGCATGCCGATGCATCTTTCCACTGAACCATATCATCACGCAAGGTTCCCTGTGTACATGCATACATGATCTGTGCCAGATCACCTTCAAGGAGCGGCAAGACTGCCTGCGTTTCGGGATCACCGAAACGACAATTGAATTCTACGACTTTAGGACCACCGCCAGTAATCATGAGCCCGGCATAGAGACAGCCCTGATAGGGCATGCCTTCTGCAGCCATTCCTGATACAACCGGTTCGAGGATCGTGTCGAAGACTTCCTGTTGCAACGTTGCTGTTAATACCGGCGCCGGTGCATACGCACCCATACCGCCTGTATTAGGGCCCTTGTCATGGTCAAAGATCCGTTTATGGTCCTGTGCAGAAATCATCGGTACGATATGAGTACCATCGACAAAAGCCAGCAAGCTGGCTTCTTCGCCGATCATGCATTCTTCTACGACGATACGGCCGCCAGAAGCACCGAAGATGTGATCTTCCATCATGGCGTCGATTGCTTCTACCGCTTCGGCTTCGCTCTGCGCGACGACAACACCTTTACCGGCAGCCAAACCATCGGCCTTGATGACAATAGGTGCGCCCTGCTGATGTACGTATTGTTTAGCAGCATCACCATCCGTGAAAGAGGCATAGGCTGCTGTTGGAACGTTATATTTATGCATGAGATTCTTAGCAAAAATCTTAGAACCTTCAATTTGTGCCGCTGCTTTTGTAGGGCCGAACACAGCCAGACCTTTAGCCTGACAAACGTCGGTAAGTCCTTCTGTCAAGGGAACTTCCGGACCGACGACAAGCATATCAATACCTTCCTTGGCTGCATAGTCAGCAATTCCCTGCAAATCGGACAGGGGAATATCTACACAGGAGGCAATTTCTGCCATAGCCGCACTGCCAGGAATAGCATATACTTTTTCTACGGACGGGCTTTGAGCCAATTTCCAGGCTAAGGTGTGTTCGCGGCCGCCGCCGCCGATAACTGCTACCTTCATTACTTGTCCGCTCCCTTCTGTACTTGCTGGCCTAAATAAGCTGCAATGGCCGTATCATACATAGCAGTATGACGGAATGCTTCATACGCCAGTTCCAAACGGTATGAATCGGAGAATTCGCCATCCTTTTTGAGGATATCAATGATATCACCGTATGTATCAGGATTGGTAACGATAGCAACGTATTTATTGTTCTTTGCTGATGCCCGTACCATACAAGGACCGCCAATATCGATGTTTTCAATGGCTTCTGCCAAGGTGACATTCGGTTTGGCAATGGTCTGCTGGAAGGGATACAGATTGACAACGACTAAATCGATTGGTGTAATGTCATGGTCTTTCATGGCTTTGACGTGTTCCGGATTGTCGCGGACAGCCAGGATAGCGCCGTGGATTTTCGGATTCAACGTCTTGACACGACCGTCCATCATTTCCGGGAATCCCGTGACATCAGAAACAGCTGTAACAGGAACACCTGCAGCTTGGAGAGCCTTCATGGTGCCGCCTGTAGAAATGATATCGATACCGAGTTCGGTCAATGCTTTGCCGAGTTCGACAATGCCTGTTTTATCGGATACACTGAGTAGTGCACGTTTTACTTTCATTGTAACTTCTCCTTATCTGTGCCAAAGCACAACGCTATGACGGACACACATTCGTCCTGTTTATATGATTTTAAACGGGTCCCACCCTGTAGTACCCTTGACAACATTGCCATCAATAGACAGCTTGTCATCACAGAACAGCGACACGGCTTTAACAAAAGTCGGATGTTCTCTCGTCAGAATACGGGCAGCCAGAGTATCTTCCGTATCGTCTTCGCATACAGGAACGGCGGACTGCAGGATAATCGGACCGGCATCCATATCCGGAACGACGAAATGGACCGTACAGCCGGCGATTTTGACACCTGCTGCAACAGCCTGTCCCTGTGCATGGAGACCACGGAAAGATGGCAATAAGGCCGGATGGATATTGATGATTTTATCAGCATAATGGGAAATGAAATCACCACTGAGGAGCCGCATGAATCCGGCCAGACAAAGGAGGTCGGCCTGATACGGTTCAATAGCCTTTAGAATAAATTCTTCAAATGCTGCTTTGGAACCCAGCTTCTTGCGATCTGCCAGGATGACTGGTACGCCCCAGGAGGCTGCTGTTTCCAGGACCGGTGCACCGGGAATATCACAGACCAGTGCCTGTACTTCACCATTGATGACACCCTGCACCATCGCGTCATGAAGAGCAATGGCATTGGAACCGCGACCAGATGCAAAGAGAACGATTTTCTTCTTAGGCATTAAAGGCGCCTCCCTGTAAGACGACAGGTACATCAGAATCGACAACCTTGCCGATAACGTAGGCTTTTTCATTACGATTTGCCAAGTCAGCCATTACCGCATCAGCATCGTTCTGATCGACAATCATGATCATGCCGATACCCATATTGAAGGTACGGTACATTTCTTTCTTGTCGACATTGCCCCACTGCTGGAGAAGACCAAAGATCGGCAGTTGCGGCCATGCCGTCACGTCGATTTCTACGCCGACACCGGCTGGCAGGACACGAGGAATATTTTCATAGAAGCCGCCACCCGTAATATGGACCATACCTTTGACCGTAAAGTTACGGATAACAGGCAGGCACGGCCGAGGATACAGGCGTGTCGGTGTGAGCAGGCATTCGCCAATCGTCATACCCAGTTCGTCCACGTATTGGTCGAGCTTCATGTTCTGTCGTTCCAAAACGATTTTACGAACCAGGGAGAACCCATTGGAATGGACCCCTGTAGACGGCAATCCGATGAGGACATCGCCAGCTTTAATCGTGTCGCCTGTAATGACTTTATCACGGTCAACGATACCGACGCCGAAGCCAGCCAAATCGTAATCACCGGCACCATAGAAGCCTGCCATTTCTGCTGTTTCGCCGCCTAAGAGCGCACAGCCTGATTCTTCGCAGGCATGAGCAACACCTTTGACGATGGAGGCAACTTGGTCAGGATCCAATTTGCCGACAGCAATATAATCCAGGAAGAAGAGCGGTTCTGCCCCTTGGACGAGAACGTCATTAATAGACATAGCTACGCAGTCCTGACCTACTGTATCGTGTTTATCCATCATGATAGCCAGGCGCAATTTCGTGCCGACACCATCGGTACCACTGACTAGAATCGGTTTTTTCACATCGCTGTTCATGAGTGAGAACAAGCCGCCGAAACCACCGAGGTCACCGAGTACTTCCGGCCGGTAGGTCGCCTTGACAGAGTCTTTCATAAGGTCTACTGCTTTATTCCCAGCGTCGATATCGACACCAGCATCAGCATAGGTCAGTCCTTTATTTGTGTTCGAGAGCATATTTTTCTCCTTCCTCATTTGACTGGGGGATATCTGTAGGATAGTCATTGTTGAAGCAGGCTAAGCACATATCCTTGCGGGGTATATTGGGAATAGCACGACACAGTCCATCAATTGTAATGAAATGGAGTTTGTCGACGCCGATATATTTTTGAATCTGTTCGACACTCAAGGTCGATGCAATCAGTTCTTTCCGTACAGATGTATCGATGCCATAGAAGCAAGGATACGTGATCGGCGGTGCCGATACACACATGTATACTTCCTTGGCACCGGCTTCGCGGAGCAACTTACAGATAATGCCGCTAGTCGTACCGCGGACGATGGAATCATCGACCATGACGATGCGTTTGCCTTTGACTACGGATTTAACGACGTTGAGCTTCATCCGTACAGCCAATTCACGTTGTTTCTGATTCGGCTTAATAAACGTCCGGCCCATGTAGCGGTTCTTGATGAGGCCGTGGTTGAAAGGAATGCCAGAAGCCATGGAATAGCCAATCGCTGCCGTATTGCCACTGTCTGGTACAGATATGACCAAATCAGCATCATACTGCGTTTCATTCCACATTTCCCGCCCCATATTCAAGCGAGCCTGGTACACATCCTGGCCGTCAATGACACTGTCTGGACGAGCGAAATAAATATATTCAAAGGAGCAAAGCTGTTTCCGATCTGCTGTATCATATATAGTCGATTTTACGCCATTTTCCGTGATTTCTACGAATTCGCCAGGCTTAACATCACGAACAAAGGATGCCCCAATCGCATCGAGGCCACACGTTTCCGAAGACAAGACCCAGCCGCCATTATCGGTTCGGCCGATACATAACGGACGGAAGCCGTGAGGATCGCGGACACCGTAAAGCTTGCTCTTCGTCATGAGTACCAGTGAAAAAGCACCTTGGATCCGTTTCATCGAATCCATAATACGCTCTTCAATGGTATCTTTACGGCTGCGGCTAATGAGATTCGCTATGATTTCCGTATCCATCGTCGTCTGGAATGTCGCGCCGGCATCATCTAATTCCTGACGGAGCTGACGCGTATTGGTCAGGTTGCCATTGTGTGCCAAGGCGATCTGTCCCATCGGCGTATATACAGCTAATGGCTGTATATTGCGGGGATTATTGGAGCCCGTCGTCGAATAGCGGACATGGCCGATGCCAATAGGGCCGCCTTCTTCAGTTGGTACACCGTCTGCAAAGACAGTACTTACCAGCCCCATACCGCGGTACGTATGGATATCTTCCCCATCAGTCAAGGCGATACCACCACTTTCCTGACCACGGTGCTGCAATGCGAATAAACCCCAATATACAAATCGGGGAATATCCATGGTTTTGTCATAAATGCCTAAAACACCGCATTCTTCATGCTGCTTATCCCAAATCGGATCGTAAAACATGGAAACCTCCTCTTAAAAATGCTAGTTGTTAGTTATGGTTATCTGCTGCTTGTATACTACATATCCTTGATTGTTTCTTGTAACTTCTGATTCTTTTCCATGACTTGTTCAGCCATATCCATCCGGTAAGACTTATATTTCTCTGCCAATGCGGCATCGCTGACAGCACCGATTTGGATGGCGAACAAGGCTGCGTTTTTAGCACCATTAATGGCCATCGTCGCAACCGGCATGCCAGAAGGCATCTGCACGATAGCAAGTAACGCATCCATACCTTTGAGACTGCCGCTTTCCAGCGGTACACCAATGACCGGCAGCGTTGTATAACTGGCAATGACACCTGGCAGATGCGCTGCCATACCGGCACCGGCAACGATAGCACTGATACCGCGATCTTCAGCTGTGCTGATGAATTCACGGACCGCCGTCGGTGTACGGTGAGCCGAAGCCAATAATACTTCATATTCTACGCCAAATTGCTTGAAAATATCCAACGCTTTTTTCATGACAGGAAAATCTGAATCGCTTCCCATAACTACGCCGACTTTCACAATAAACCCCTCCTCAAAGGCAAATACAGCCCAAAAGTGACACGTTCACCTTTGGGCTGTATGCAATTAGACGCACATATATTGTTGCAATTTATAAACCGCTTTTCTACCAGTCCATAAAGCAATATACATGATGCATCTCCTATTCCTTCATCAAACATCAAATTCTCTTTCATTTTATCAAAAAGAACTAGGCGTGTCAATGTAAAGTATGCGTAAAACACGACGTAAATTACAGGGCATAGCCTCGTGGCGTTACCATACGGCCATTGATGAGACGGGTCTGACTGTTGCCGATAAGAACCGTAGAAAACATATCGACATGCGCATGCTGCAAGGCGCCGAGCGTCATCACTTCAGCCGCTTCATCAGCACGACCGATATTGCGGACGACTCCTGCTGGAATAGACGGTGACTGGTACTGCAGAATGATCTGGCAAGCCCGTTGCAAATAATCGGCCCGTTTCTTGCTTGATGGGTTATACAAACAAATACCGAAATCTCCCTGAGCCGCACAGGCCAGCCGTTTGGCGATTTTCTCCCATGGCGTGAGCAAATCGCTCAAAGAAATGAGGCAGAAGTCCGTTACCAAGGGCGCCCCTAACAGAGCTGCGCCGGAACAAGCCGCCGTAATACCGGCTACGACTGTAACCGTCACTTCCGGATGGCTGGCTGCCACTTCATGCATAATGCCGGCCATCCCATAGACACCGGCATCGCCACTGGATACAAGGGCTGTTTTCTTCCCTTGCAGCGCCTTTTCTAAGACTAACTGACAGCGGTCTCGTTCTTTCGTCATGCCAGTCATCAAGAATTCCTTCCCTGGGAAATACTCGCGTATCAATTTTATATATGTATTATAGCCAATGATGCAGTCGCAGTCCTCTAAGACCTTACGTGCCCGGATAGTCATTTCTTCCAGGCAGCCCGGCCCGATGCCGACGACATAAATAACAGGATTCATAAAATTCTCCTTACTGGGGCATATCAAAATTAACAATAAAATTCTCACAAGCAATGGCCAGTGTCACTCCATCAGATACTGTCTTGGGCAGCATGAGATGGCCACTGCCGCCACAGCCTTGTAATGCCGCTCGTTCGCACACATTGTCGACACCGACCGTTTTGAGGACAAAATTAGACGATGCAAAGGGTCCTGGCACCTGCTGCAGCTGTTGCGCCGTATGCAGCACCAATGGCAGCCCATAATCTTTGGCGAAACGATTGAGCCCGGTTTCGTCTTTTTTAATATCGATCGTATTGATATCGACGAGCTGGCTCAGGCCAATATGCAAGCGGCGCAGCTCCCGAAAAACAAGCTTAGAAATGGCATCTTCTCTAATGCCCTTACGACAGCCAATCCCCAAATGGATGATACAGGGCCGCAAGACGACAGTCTGGGCAAAGGGATAACAATCCTGCTGCAAGGTGATGGCCATTCCTAAAGGACCGCTGCCGGCTACTTCCAGTCCCTCTGGAAGTGTTCCGGCAATAGGAAAATCACAGTATACACCAGCATGGCCATGCTCTAACAAACCTGCTGAAAAAGCCTTGGCTTCGCGCATAGAAGAAATGGTCATGTGATTGCGATGGGCCCATTCATCGACGGCGAAAAGGTGATTGACATCTGTCGCTGTCGTAATGACCGCCTGCCCGCGCAAATAAGCTGCCAGCTTCTCTGCTTCACTATTGGCACCGCCAATATGTCCGGACAAGATAGGAATAATATATTTCCCTCGTTCATCAATGACGATAACTGCCGGATCCAATTCTTTGCGGCGGATAAACGGTGCAATACTGCGGACAGCAATGCCAGCGGCTCCGACAAAAATAAGCAACCGACAGGTCTGGAAAACCTCTCCAACCGTCGTCTTGAGACTGCCATCGATCTGTTGCAGCTTAGGACTCATATGTATGAACCGTCGTCCTGTCAGGGCTTTTGCTTCCCAGCCATTTGCCGTTAAATACGCTTGAAGGTTCAAACTGACCGTCGTTCCTGTTTTGGTAAAGGAAAATATAGCCGCTTTCATCGTCCTTCCTCCTTATGAGGTCCGTGCATCGTATCATTATATTTTTTCTGACCAGGGTCGGCTTGTCTGTATCCATGCGTAAATCCTGGATGATACAAAAGGCTGCGATCATACGACGTACCGAGGAAATCGCCTACGAGGAGGAGTGCCGTTTTAGTGACCTGGTGTTGTGCTGCCGTTGCAGCTAACGTCGCTACAGTACAGCGGAACACCTGTTCCTGCGGCCATGAGGCCTTGTATACGATTGCTGCAGGCGTCGTCCCTTCATAACCGCCACGCAGCAATTCTTCCTGTAACGCCTCGACGAGACCAGCACTGAGAAATATGACCATCGTCGCATGATGAGCCGCATAATCAGCAATTTTTTGTTTATCCGGCACAGGCGTCCGCCCTTCCATCCGCGTAATGATGACAGACTGACTTACTGCAGGCAAGGTATACTCGGCTTTAACAGCCGCCGCTGCTGCACAGAACGAGCTCACACCAGGCACGACTTCATATGCCATGCCGTCGCGGGACAATATATCCATTTGCTCCCGAATGGCACCATAAATAGATGGATCTCCTGTATGAAGACGTACGATCAGGCAGTCCTGCTGCTGAGCTTCTTCCATCGCTTGTATGACTTCTTCCAGTGTCATATGGGCACTATCCATGATAGTGCACGTCTTTTTCGCATAATGCAATAATTCTGGATTCACTAATGATCCGGCATAAATGATCAGATCAGCCTGCTCCAACAGTGTCTTGCCCCGAACCGTAATGAGATCAGCAGCCCCCGGACCTGCCCCTACGAAATATATCATTGGTCACGCCCCCCTATTTACGCACTAAAACGACAGAAAAATATGCTGATTCTTCAGCATCGGCCATAGACGGATAGACCTTCTCCCCGTCGAGACCGCATCGTTCGACCATAGCCGCCTGATGGAGGAGATGACACTCTTCCAGATCATGTTTCAGATCTGCTAACGGACCGGACGGCTTCATAATGACGGCATTGCCAGGAAGACGCAACAACTCCTTGCGATCTGCTCGATTGCCGGGAATGACCATGACCGGTTCGTCTTTTTCGCACAAAGGCTGTTGTAATTTCGCTGCAGCAGCACAAAAACTGGTAACGCCAGGCACGATTTCTGTATCATAGCCGTCTTTAACAATAATACGGTGTACATAAATACTGGATGCATAGACAGTTGGACAACCTAAGACGATGAGGACGACATCCTTTCCTTCATCCAGACGCTGTTCGATGGCAGCTGCACCATTGGCATGAGCTGCTGCCATAACGGCTTCATCACGAGTCATAGGAATATCGACGGTTACGATTTCCTTATCTTCCAAATGGACTTCATTCATAGACCTTACGGCCTTAAGAACGATATTTTTTGCAATGGTCATGCCAACTCGCCCTTGTGGTACTGCCAGAACAGGGCACGAAGTAATATATTTTACAGCTTTTATGGTCAGCAGTTCTGGATCTCCAGGACCAATGCCAACACAATAGAATTTACCTTTCATATGCTCTTCTCCTCCTGCTGGTGCAAGGCCAAAAGTGCCTGGGCCTGCCCGGTATATCCCAACACGCCATACGTATTGGAAAATATGATAGCACCCGTACGGATCGTATCTCCTGCACGCTGCTTCATATAATAGTCTATTTTATCACAAATCTGCGCCATAACGGGTTCTAGTAATGAATTTTTTTGTAAAATGCGGACCGCTTCATCTGTCGTAATACTATCATAGATAGCACGGGCTGTTGCTGGAGCTGCACCGGAAAACACAGCGTCCAAGGCCAGGAGGGTCGTACGGCCGTCGGCATAGCGGGAGTGCGTATTCATAATGCCTTGAGCGACTTTGACTAACTTTCCTATATGACCGATGACCAATACATCTGTAAAACCACAGTATACAGCATAATCTAGCATTTCACCTATATAGTTGCTGAAGGTGATGCGCTTCGATACATCTGCATGAAGAATATCACGGCTGAAATCAACACCATAATTGCCGAAGAAGGCCAGCAGATGTTGTTCACCAGCAGCCTGACGGGCATTCATTTCCACATGGATCGTATCGATCAGCGCCTGTTCACTCATTGGATCGACGATGCCTGATGTGCCTAATACCGACAGGCCTCCGACGATGCCCAAGCGGGGATTGAAGGTCTTACAGGCTAGTCCTGCACCACCAGGAATGGAGATCGTCACCTTGAAACCGCCTGTATAGCCGTATTCCTGCGCTACTGCCAGGACTGTTTCACGAATCATGCGCCGTGGTGTAGGATTGATAGCCGCTTCGCCGACAGCACAAGCCAGCCCTTCTTTAGTGACACGGCCTACGCCGCTGCCACCGTCGATGTCTACGCCCTGGCCGATCTTTTCTACAGTCGCATATATACGAAGACCGTCCGTAATATCCGGATCATCACCGGCATCTTTGCGGACGGCGCAAGTCACTACATCAGGCTGACGGCGACAATCTTCAATATCCAGCTGGAGAACGATCCCCTTCGGCGTTGCCAGACGAACGGCACAGACCGGCTGCCCTGTCAGAATCATCGTCGCTGCCGCCTTGGCTGCCGCAGCGGCACAAGAGCCAGTCGTATAGCCGCAACGCAATTTTTTGCCATTTTTTATTTCAAAGGTATCCATACGCATGTCTCCTTTTCCCGTAAAGGTATCCCTGTCACCAGCTCCCTGCCATATGATCCAGTCATACGGCGTCTACAGGCATGAGACAGGGCTTGCCATTTTGTGTATGGAACTGTTCTGCCTGTACGCCAAACACTTGGCGGAGCAACTCCGCTGTAATGATCTGATCCGGCGCACCTGTCTTTACGATACGCCCTTGCTTCATGACTACGACCTGATCCGTATATTGAATCGCCTGATTCATATCATGGACTACGATGATAATCGTACGATGCAAGTCTTGGTGGATACGGCGCAGTAATTTCATCATATGAATCTGATGATGTATATCCAAGTACGTCGTCGGTTCATCAAGAAGCAGTACCGGCGCCCGCTGGGCCAGCATAACTGCCAGCCAGGCCCGCTGCTGTTCGCCGCCGGACAGATTTCTGACAACGTGGTCGGCATACGGCACCAGCCCCGTTTCCCGGATTGCTTCGTCTACATAGGCACTATCTTCCTTGGCAGCGCCACTATAGAAATTACGATACGGAAATCGTCCCATCCATACCAGATCACGAACAGTCACATCACCAGGAGCTTCATGGACCTGCGTCAGAATTGCAACATGACGGGCCAGCTCCTTACGGCCAAAGGTACGGATATTCCGCTCACCCATGGATACAGTACCTTCTCGCAAAGGCAGCATAGCACACAGCCCCTTTAAAAGGGTACTCTTACCGCAGCCATTGGGACCAATGACCGATACCATCGCGCCCTCTTCTACAGTAAGGCTGACATCATGGAGAATTTCCTTTTCATTGCGCCATATCGAAATATGGGAAGCTTCAATAGCCTTCGCCATCGTCAGACCTCCTTCCGCAGCAAAAACAGAAAGAACGGAGCGCCAATGAAAGCCATGATCAGGCCTACTGGCAACTCTACCGGAGCCAGCAGGAGCCGCGCCGCCGTATCACTCAACGTGACGACAGCTGCACCAAATAGCGCCGCACCGGGAATGATAAAGCGATAATCCGTCCCTACTAACAACCGTACGATATGCGGCACAATGAGGCCAACAAAGCCAAGCAGACCGGCGACACTGACAGCACTGGCTGCCAGCAGCGCCGCCAAGGCCGTCAATAGGATACGTGCCTTTTCAACAGATAGCCCCAGACCACGAGCCATATCATCGCCAAGCTGCAGGACGTTGAGATAGTATGCACCGATACAGGCTAAAACGAAGCCGATCGATGCATACGGCGTAATGACAGTCACATCAGTCCAGCTGCGTGCCGCCAGTCCGCCGACCATCCACATGAGCGCCCCATGGACACGGTCGCTGTAAAAGATGAGGATACTGGAAATGCCAGCACTCAAAAAGGCTGACACTGCTACACCAGCCAAAATGATACGCACCGGTTTGATTCCGTTCTTCCAGGCCAGGAAATAAATAGCACCAGCTGCGCCCATAGCCCCCAAAAAAGCGACAGGCGTCATCAAATACGCATACGCCGGAAATAGTATCAACACCAAAATCCCAGCCAGACCCGCACCGGCAGAAATCCCGATAATATGGGGGTCTGCCAGAGGATTGCGCATTACAGCTTGCAAAATAGCGCCAGACAAGGCCAGATTAGACCCGACGAGGGCACCCGTAACGGCTCTGGGCAGGCGGATATTCCATACAATCTGATCTGCTGTACTGGCTGTGGGATGCACCAATATCGTCATAATATCAGACAAGGAAATGGACGCGACACCTTGCACGATAGAGAGAAAAATCCCCGTTGCTGCCAGCAGCGCAAATGCTGCCAGCATACCTATGCGCCATAGGTATCGCGTTCCACTCCAAGCAGGCGTCACCATCTTAAAACACCTCTGGATAGACTGCTTTAGCCATGAATTCGACAGCCTGGGGATAGGCCAGCCCCGGACTGAGGAGGAATAAATTTTCCGGCAGGACGACGACTTTGCCAGCTTTGACAGCATCTAATGTCGCCCAGGCTGCGTTATTTTCTACGTCTTGTTTCAGCCGTTTTTGAATCTTATCACTCTGCCCCATGGACGTAATGAAAATGACGTCCGGGTTCTTTTCTACAAGCGCTTCCATACTGTACGGCACTCGTTCAGCATCCTTATCTGTGACCTGCCCGTCCGCTGCGACATTGTCAAACCCTAAAATAGAGGCAACATCACCAGCAATGCTGGCCGGCAGTTCGACAGTCACCTCGCTGGGAGTAGCGTGGATAATGGCGACTTTTTTCTTATCCTTCGGCATGGCAGCAATAATATGCTGCACGTCTGCATCCAGTTCATTCGCTTTGGCTTTGGCAGCATCTTCTTTCCCATAGACCGTACCGATGACAGCAAGGTTCCGTTTCACATCGTCAAAGGTCTTGGTCTTCAGGGCCAGAACAGGAATATTGTTTTGTTCCAACAGGGGGATCAGTTTTTCATGCTGCGTCTTGCTGACAATGACCAGATCCGGTTTGCAAGCAATGATCTTTTCTACGCTGACATTGTAGACAGGCCCCACTTCAGGTACAGTCGCATACCGTTCCGGCAATGTAGCCGCTTCTGATTTTACCGTAGCTCTGCCAGCTAAGTCTCCACCTACGGCATCGACAAAATTAAGGAGCGACGTAGACAAGACGACGACGCGTTGCGGCTTTTCCTGCAGCGTTACGGTCCTGCCAGCATCATCAGTGATTTCAGCAAAGACTCCGGCACTCTTTTGGGTACCGCTAGTAGCTTCATTTTGTGGTGTACAACCAACGAGACATGCCACTGCCATACATACCGTCACTACTATGGTGATCCATTTTCTCATTGTACTCAGCTCCTATTCTAGAACGTATATCGTACGCCTGCCTGCCAGTAGCGGCCAGCAGCCGGATATTGATGATACAAGTCATAGCCTTCATTAGCCAGGTTATTACAGAGCGCGTAAATCGTCGTATCTTTATTGACATCATAACTGACGCTGGCATCCCAGGTAATATATGAATTATTTGTATAGTACGTATCGTTACGACCTGTCCCGGCCGTCATAAGCAGATTGGCTTTCCAGGCCTTATGATGATAATGCAAGCCTGCACGATAGCCGTTAGGCTGATTATTTTCTTTATCATACTCCATACCTGTACCATTGTCGACTTTACTGTGGATATAGGAATAGCCCAATTCATAATCCCAAGACGGATTGATTGTCTTGTTCATAGATATTTCGATGCCGTGTTTTTGTTCTTTATTCAGATTTTCTACTTCCGAATAGGTCGCCGAACGGTACCAGCGAATGGCATCGCTCAGGGAGCTGCGGAAGAGATTTACATTGAACAAGGTCTTATGATCATACTGATAATTGAAGCCGACAGACTGCGTATATCCCGTTTCAGGGCGTAAATCCGGATTTCCCTTAGATACTTTTTTTCTCGTAGCCATATAATAATATAAATCGTTCAGGCGCGGCGCATTGAAGACACGGCTCCAATTGGCATAGGCACTGAATTTGTCGTTGGCTTTATAATTTATAGCGATGCGTGGTGTCTTATGGACACCGAACTGGCTGTTGTCGTCGAAACGGATACCTGGCGTGACCGTCAATTTGCCCCAATTCATCGCATCTTCAACGTAGGCCGCCCGGTTCGTCCGTTCCTTATCGACATAGCCGGCTTCTTTATTAGTCCCTGTATCTTCAGACCATTCAGCACCAGCAGTGATGCTATGAATACCACTATGCCAGCCTTTTTCAGCCTGCACCCCTTGCGTACGGGTATGGAAATGATAGGTCCAGAAATTCTGCGAATAATCATTATAATAGCGGATGAACCCGGGAATGTCCTTGTCTTCATCAAAATGCCAGGTCACACTGTAATTATTATTAAGACGCTGTACCGTCTTGTTCTGCGTCAGGTTATATTTCCCGTCCACTGTATCACCGAAGGTAGAGCTATGGCCGTTATACGTCTTATGGAACGCATTGATAGTCAGGGACGTACTGTCGCTAAGTTTCTGGTCGACCCGTGCCGTCAGGGAGTTATTGTTGTAGTCACCGCGGCTCGTATCGGTAGTATATCCATCGGCGAATTTGTAGTAGTTGCGGTGATTCAGGCTTCCTGTGACATACCAGCTCGTCTGGCCGCTATGGCCTTGATTGGTCAGCGTATAGTTGTGCGTGCCCCAAGATCCTGTATTAAGGTCGACAGTCGTACTGTTTTTGTCGCCTTTCTTCGTAATGATGTTGATGACGCCGCCTACAGCGCCGCTGCCGTATTTAACAGACCCGCTGCCCTTTGTGACTTCAATATGGTCAACGGCAGACACGCCAGGCAGTGAGTTCAGATCGACAGTTCCGCGGCCAAACGGCTGACTCTGGGCATTGGCAATATTCTGGCCGTCAATGAGGATGGCCACGCGATCATCCCCGTTAAGACGGATAAAGGAGGTCGTTCCCGGCACTTGTTCTGATACGGTCACACCATTGACATGCTGCAGGGCCTCCTGCACGGACGTATAGTTATTGGTTTCTATATCCTTGGCAGTCACTACTGCCGTATTAGCTGCTACTGGCAGTTTAGCTGGTGCTGCCGTAATGGGCTGCGGTGCTGGCTGTTGTGGTTTTGCAGCCTGTACTGGCTGCGGCGTATCATACGTATACACTACTTTTTCTTCATCCTCAGTCGATTCAAAGGTAGTCGTATCAGCGCAGACAGACAAAGAACCTGCCAGTGATAGTCCGACAAGCAGCGAAATCAGTTTAGGTGACGAATAATATATCATGTAAAAATCCCTCTCTTTATATTAATAAGTTATAGATGCGCTTTTTACAGCTTCGACAGGTTGTCCATTTTCATCGGTAGCTGGTTCATAACTGTATTGAGAAAAAAATTGTTCTGCAGCGGCATTCAGTGCTGCGTATGGTGATGGCCCTGTAATAGTAACGGAGACAGCGCCGCTCGTTCCTATAGTCAAAGAGACACTGATAGAACCATGAACTCCTTTTTCCTTCAATTCCTCTGGCATGTAGGATCTGAAATCACTTGGTCTCCCTACTAAAACAGCTTTTTTGGGAGGCTGTTTCCCCTGACTGTTCCCCGCACCTGGCGGCCTGTCATTGCCAGCCCCATCTGTATCGCCAGAGCCGAGTGGTTTTGTCGGATCCCCTTTTTGCTGACTATCAGTACTATCGTTTGGTCCATTGCTTGCTTTCTGTTCCGCCGTTTGCTGATCCATGCCTTGGGCTGTGAGTTTTTTTACTTCCCGTTCCTTTTCTACTTCCTGCGTATAGGTTTCACTAATAGCCGGCAATGCGGCTGCCATTTCAACAGTCTCTACGCCACCGCCACCAGCAGTACCGCCGCCTATAGGGCCGGCTTCGTCGCGGAGAGAATCTTCATTGTACACAGATACGTCGACAGGTGTCTGGGCATGGCTCTGCAGAAATGTAAACAGACCACTTGCTGCCAACACTCCGAATACAACCACATGGAAAGTCACTGATACTAAGGCTGCCATATGTTTACGATACGGTTCGGTCATCATTTTTGACCACTGCTTTCTGTTGCCAGGCCAAAATGTGTAATACCTTCCCCCTTCATTTCATCGAGAAGAGCAATGACTTTGCCATAGTCCAATCCTTGATCAGCACGAATGACGACAGAAAAATTAGGATTACGTTGTTGTCCCTGTTTTGCCCGATTCAGCAACGTCGCCTTATCAATTTCCTTGTCTTCGAGCCACAACGTCCCATCTTTTTTGATCGTGACGAGGTAATTTACTTTCGTCTGTGCCTCTGCATGAACAGCTTGCGGCAAATTGACATGAACAGTCTTCATATCGACCATGTATAAGGTACTAATCATAAAGAAGACCAGCAGAAAAAACATGATATCGATCATAGGGATAATCATGACTTCTGGCTTCGTAAAAGAACGTCTGTCCCGTAATCTCATGATATCACCTCTATTGGTGCTGCGGCTTCATTTCTAAAGCCGAGAAACACATTTCCATATCCGTAATAATCGTATCCAGCCGCTGCGTAAAATACGCATGGACGGCCAGGGATAACACGGCTACACACAGGCCGAAAGCCGTAGCAATAAGGGCCTCGCCAACACCGCCCGTAATGGCGACGGCCTGACCTGATTCGATATTAAAAATACTGAAGGATTTGATCATGCCGCTAATAGTTCCTAAGAGTCCCAACAGCGGTGCCATCGTGACGATGACACTCAAATAATACAGGCGGCTGCGGAATTTAGCAATGAGGATCCCTGATTGCGTTTCCATGAAGGCTTTCATCGACGCGCCATATTCGCCGCCAGCTGCATCTGTCAAAATACGCGCCAGCCCTCCCTGTCCCTGACGGGCCAAGGCCGCAGCATCTGCATACTTTTTCATCTTCATATACGTATAAAAATCATTGGCAAAGCGTCGCCCCGAGTCCATCGTCCGGTAAAACAAGAACCGCTCTACGCCAATATACACAACAAACAGGGAGCAGGCCAATAATATATACATGACTACGCCGCCCTGCTGAAATAAATGAATCCCTTGTACCACTACGTCCATAACATCCTCCTAAAACCAAATAGACTTCGTATCAATTTGCGGGCTCCGTCCAATAGTGAACCTTATATTAAGACATAAAAAAAGCCGTGAGGATATCCTCACGGCAGTATTATACGCTATAAATCTCCATTCCCATCGCTCGCAGGTCTATCGGTGATTACCTGTCAGGCAGTTCTTCTGGCTCGGAATCATCGCCTGGACTGCGCCTTCCCATACCCGTTAGGATACAGTGGACCATTGCAGCCGGCTCCTCCTTACAGCGGCGGGACCGCGCCGGTTTTACACCGGCTTCTCTATTAAGTCTAAATACACCTGACATATATGACTATACTATATATAGTTTTATATAACTATAGCATGACCATAAAACAGTGTCAATAATATACGCGCATCCATTTCTGAATAGGATCATGATTTTTACTATACACGCCTTCCTATCGGTCTATCAATGTCCTTCTGTAATATTTTGAATACCTGCTGCCGGACTGTACGCCGCGTCGCCTTCGTTCATTGCATCGACACGGGCACGATAGTCGCTGTCGCTGGCATACTTCTTATTTTTGTAGACACCTACTGTCAGGAAAGGAATGATGATGATGGCAATGGCTAAATAACCACAGTACCCATAGCCATATTTAATGATGTTCGTCAGGCCGACAATAGATACTGTCATGGACAGGATAATGATGAACAACGTTACGATACCAGAACGGATGACTGATTTCGATGTGATTTTTTTCAGTATGTTCAGTTCAGAGAAGCGGGCCGTGAAACCAAATACCGTCGTAACACCTGTAGAAATCAGGCATAACAGCAGACAGATACTATAGACGACGGTCAGCCACGGCATACCCATGGCCTGGCAGCTCGTCAGTGTCGGCAGCGGCGACTTGCCATAGATACCGGTCCAGCCTAAGAGCATGCAAACCGATAAGGTCAGCGCTACTGCGTTCATAGCAAAGGAGATCCACATGGAGGTAGCACAGTTGCGCCGTGTTACCAAGGGCATCCCGACAACGATCATCGTCGGAATGACAACGCATTGGAAGCCTGCATACGTTACTGCATTCAGTATCGCTTTCGGCAGCATAGCAAAGCCTTGTGCTTCGTAATCTGCCGCCATAGCATTCATGACCGTCGTCGTTCCTGCAACGTCCCCGGCCATGGCAATACCAATGGCAAAAATAATAACAGATGTAGCCAGAATAGCGATTCCCATATACGTCGTCGCTTTACGAACCAGGTCGGCTCCAAAAATCGTCAAGACGAACACGATTGCACCGACGATGACGATTCCCAGGTAATAATTCATTTTCAGCTGATCTGCCAATGCCGATGCTGCGCCGGAAATAGCTGCTGAAACAGCCATGAGGACCATGATATAGAAAAAGAATTCAAACAGATATTCAACGGCTTTGACCGGACTATATAAATTTTCAAATAATTGTTTATAGCTCTTCAGATGACGAGAATTATACATATTCATCGCTTCTTTGATGGTCAGCGTAAGGAGCAGCATCGTAATGACAGCCGTAATGGGAGCCAGCCAGCCCAGCCCGATGAAATAGGCGTTAGCCTGGTTGCCCGTAGCAAAGCCGCCGCCGGCATGAGAACTAAACAGTACAGCACCTACAGAAAAGCAGATACCCAGTGATGCAGTCGTTGCAGTACTTGGTGTATGCATGATGATTTCCTCCCCAAAATATAACATAAGTATTTTTTGAGAAACGAAAACGCCTTTCGTCTCTCAGCACATGTACTAAGAGACGAAAGACGTAAATATCTTCCGCGGTACCACTCTGTTTCGTCCTAACGCAGGGACGCCCTCTCGGATACGGCTTTACGCGATATCCATGCTCTATAACGGGAGTTCCCGTATTGGCCTACTCCGTTCAGCCTCTCCGCTCAGCAATGAGTTCGACCTGCCTTCTGTACTGCCTCACACCTTCCGGCAGCTCTCTGATACGTTCAGTCAGATGTACTAGTTTGCTTCACTACGTTTGTGACGTTTTTTTGTTGAAATTAATACTATCACTAAGTTATGACCCTGTCAATGCTAAAAATATAAAGTTTTTACAATAAACGTTTAAGTTGTGTTGTTTTTATTACGTATCCTGTCCCTGCGTCGTCATATACGACAAATCACTATGGCTGATCCGTCAACGCTGTAATGGTCGGCGCGTCACCACATACACGACAGTGAATGTTGCGATCTATTTTGATCTTGCGGAATTCCATAGCCAGCCCATCGTAGGTCAGGAAATACCCTGTAAGCAGTTTCCCCTTGCCGAGTATATATTTTACTGCTTCTGTTGCCTGAATCGTACCGATCGTACCGACAACAGCACCAAAGACACCTGCTTCTTTGCAAGTCGGCACGTCCGCTGCCGGCAGGTCTTCAAAAAGGCAGCGATAACAGGGACCCTGCCCTGGTACATAGGTCATGGTCTGCCCTTGAAAACGTAAGACGCCACCATGGGAAAAGGGCTTCTTCAAGAGAACGCAGGCATCATTGATAAGGAATTTCGTAGTGAAATTATCGGTACAGTCGATAACGAAATCATACGTTTGATCTGTTATGACATCACGGATCGTCTGTCCATCCATTCGTTCGTTATAGGGAATGACATGGACATCCCCGTTAAGTCCGGCAATGCGTTCTTGTGCCGACGTTACTTTGGCCTTGCCGATATTAGCCATCGAATGTATGATTTGACGCTGCAAATTGGACAAATCAAGCACATCATTATCAACGATTCCCAAGGTCCCTACTCCTGCTGCTGCCAAGTACAAGGATACTGGTGAACCCAGACCGCCGGCACCAATAACCAGTACTTTACTTTGCAACAATTTTTCCTGTCCGTCTCGTCCTATAGTATCCAATATAAGATGGCGTGTATATCGTTCTTCCTGTTCCTTTGTTAATTCCACTGTGTTTTGCCTCCCTTATGACCATTCATATACGACTATATATAATGTCTACTAAAATGGTACATAATTATCATGGCTCTGTCAAGAGATAAAAACAAAAATTTATCTTTCGTATTTCCTATGCTATAATAATGAAGATATATTATAGGAGGTTTTTATGGAAAATGTTTGTATCGGTATTGCCATCCCTTTTATTGGCACAACGTTAGGCGCAGCCTGCGTCTATGCATTAAAAAAAGAAATCAGCCGGATCTACGTCCGGGGCCTGTCCGGTTTTGCTGCTGGCGTCATGGTAGCCGCCTCTATTTGGAGCCTGCTCATTCCGTCGATGGAAGAATCTGCTGCCTTGGGCACGTGGGCCTTCGTCCCTGCTGTCATCGGTTTTTGGATCGGTATTTTCATGCTGATCCTGTTCGATCATATTATCCCTCATCTTCATCTCAACAGTGATATCCCTGAAGGGCCGCGAAGTCAATTGGCCAAGACGACGATGCTGGTCCTGGCGGTCACCCTCCACAACATCCCCGAAGGTATGGCTGTCGGCGTCGTATATGCTGGCTGGATATCTGGTCAGGAGGGCATGTCACTGGCCGGTGCCATGGCCCTGTCCATCGGTATTGCTATCCAGAATTTCCCAGAAGGTGCCATTGTTTCTATGCCATTAGTGACGAACGGCTACAGCCGTACCAAAGCCTTTATAGCTGGTACCTTGTCCGGTGCTGTAGAACCAATTGGTGCCATCCTCACGATTCTCCTGACGAGTCTCGTCGTTCCTATCCTTCCGTATCTCCTTAGCTTCGCTGCCGGCGCCATGATGTACGTCGTCGTCGAAGAACTCATTCCGGAAATGGCTGAAGGGGAACACTCCCATATAGGGCCTATATCCTTTGCTGTCGGCTTCACCCTCATGATGGCTCTTGATGTAGCCTTGGGATAAAAAAATCAGGCATACCTAAAAAAACAGACAGGTGATGTAATCATTTCGATTCATTGCCTGTCTGTTTTTCATATACGATTCTTGCTCGTATTAATCCATATCGATCAGTTTGCCTGGATTCATGATATTATTCGGATCCAAGGCTTTTTTAATAGCTTTGATCATCTTGTATTCACCATCAGGCGTACATTTAGCGAATTCTTGTACTTTTTTGAACCCAATGCCATGTTCTCCGGACATTTTTCCGCCTAAAGCATAGACACGAGGGAACAAATCGGCATGAAACGCCTTGATTTTTTCAAACCATTCTTCTGGCGAAAATCCCTGTTTATTTAACGGAAGAACGTGAATATTGCCATCACCGATATGAGCAACGGTGACACAATAAAGGCCATATTTTTCGCGAAGTTCCGGGATCTGTCTCGTAATATCGGGAATCTTGTCCAAAGGTACAACAAAATCTTCGGTCTGGAACATTTTATCGACATCGCGGGCAGCTTCGGCAAACTGTTTACGCAATTTCCAGATCCGTTTATCTGCTTCAAATTCATCAATGGAACCGTTATCTTCAGCCAGATCACAAAGCTGTTCCATTTTTCCATCCAAGTCATCCTGATTGAATGCTTCTACTGTCACGATCACATAGTCGCAGCCATCAGCAACGTGAGGCATCGTCATATCGAGGAATTTACTGGTCATGACCAGTGCTTCATTATCCATAAATTCGATACTCGTCGGATCAATGCCGGCTTTGAGAATTTTGTTAGGCAGCGCAAACGCGGCTTCGTCTGTATTGAATACACAGACCATATTAAAGTTATATGGCGGCAAGGGACGAAGTTTAACTGTCACTTCCGTAATGATCCCTAAGATTCCTTCGGAACCAGCCATGAGCTGTTCCAAGCAAAGACCAGTAGAACATTTCTGCAACCGTGCCCCTACGGTAACGATATCCCCTGTCGGCGTAACGACTTTTAAACTATAAATCTGATGGCGTGTCGTACCATATTTAACAGCTTTATTGCCGCCGGCATTATTGGCGACGTTGCCACCAATCTGACAGCTTTCGGAGCTCGAAGGATCTCCTGCATAGAGCAAGTTATGTTTGCGCGCTTCTTCTTGGAGCTGACCAGTAAATACGCCCGTCTGACAGACAGCGTACATATTATCAGCATCGAAGGTCAGGATCTTGTTCATCCGTTCCAATTCCATGACGATGCCATGGTAGACCGGGATGGCGCCGCAGGCAACACCGGAACCAGCAGACCGCGGCGTAATCGGTACCAAATACTGATTGGCCAGCTTCACAACTGCCGCTACTTCTTCAGTCGTGCCCGGAAATACGACGACTTCAGGCTTACGGAAATAGTACGAATTCCCTTCTTCATCTGTCTGATATTTTTCTAAATTTTCTTCATCTGTCTTAACGTGTTTTTCCCCCAACACGTTCCGTAAATCATCTAACAATGCTTCCGTTACCGGATTAAATTTTGCTGCCATAACAGCAACCCCTTCTTTCCATGTCTACTTTACCCATCACACCGTCAAGCACTGGGGGGCTTTACGGTGATTGACGTTAGTATAACACGTTTGCATAGCTTGTAAAGGTTGCTATTTTTCAGGTATATCGTTTAATCTATTTTTTAATAATGCATTTACGCAGGATTATTCCTAATAGTTTTACGTTTTACCGTATGCGATGTTTTTATACTACATACAGGTTTGGAATGATTTTCTATGCTTTACAAGAATGCAATGAAATACTATCATTTAAAATCTTGTATTATTTTTTAGACATGATGATGTCCAAAATAGTTTTATCAGTATTGACCATACCCTGCTGGCCAACTTCGCTCATATTACGGATGCACTGTTCTGGCGTTTCTGCACAGATGCCATCATCGACACTGATACTGACACCTTGGGACGCTAAGACAGCATTAGATAAAGCCGCTGACGTAGATACGACTATTTTCAACGCACACCCCGTCTTACCTCCATCGCAGATCATACCGGTAATACTGCCCGTCATATTACGGATCGCATAGGCGATTTCCCTGTCACCACCGCCTAGAAGCCACGTAATGGCTGCGCTGGCCGCCGTCGACGCAGCAAGTGCACAGCTACAGAGAACCGTTCGTTTGCCGATGAAAGAACTAATATAGGCATTGACTAAATGACCAAAAGCCACTGCTTGCAAGGCCTGCCTGCGACTCACACCAAGGGACAGGGCGACTTCCATAATAGGAAGAATGACAGCAATGCCTTTAGCACCGCTGCCGGCACTACTCATAGCCGTGTAAGGACAGCCATCCAACCGGGCTTCCATCGCCGCAGCAACACGAATGACGATTGTTTCCATCAGTCCTTTTTGAAAGATCACACCCTTTTTACTGTTTTCAAATAATGCATGGCCAATACCGCTGCCGACAGGCATCGTCAGGCCATAGCCTGCCAGTCGTTCATTCATCTGATGGCCCTTCAGCAGAAAATGCAACTCTTCTTCGCTGGCCGAAGCAGCTAATTGACGCAATTCCGTAATCGTGCAGGCTTGAAGTATATGGATCTTATCAGTAATAAAAGACGCGTCTTCTTCCGTCTGCTGAAATACTATGCTGCCATTGACTTGAATCCACCGAATATTGGCGTGGTAACCTTCAATAAGACACACAGCCGTTCCCAGCTCTGTCTGTACAGATGCGCGGACATATACGCCCTGAACGTCGTCCTGTATAGTAACTGTACAGCTGCCCTGACTAACAAACTGCCTGGCTTGCGCTGCTATATCCGGCGTGATCTTGTTCATGATTTCCAGATCTGGTGAGGCCTCACTAATGTATGCTCCCAATGCGGCCGCGTAATCAAGACCATTTCCATGGAACCCAGCGATTTTGGCTGACATACCATTTTTATATAACCGCCGGCTCACTGCAAGTGCTATGAACTGTGGTGTTCCTCCGACGGCAGCAGCCGCTGCTGAAGCTGCAATAGCAGCGCATACCGTTTCTGTACAACCTAAGGAAGGTGCTACACTGACATGTAATAGCTGCAGCATTTCTTCTTTTGTCATGATACTGGACCTCCTTACATCAAATTGTGATTCCATTATACCATATGAAATCATATGCATGGATAAATTCTGATTTTATATTTCCCCTTGCAAATCTTTGCTAATACGGTATAATATACATATCGCTTGTCATGGGGATGTAGCTCAGCTGGGAGAGCACCAGGTTCGCAATCTGGGGGTCGAGGGTTCAATCCCCTTCATCTCCACCATGAAAAAGCCCTTATCAGGATTACATGCCTGATAAGGGCTTTTTGCGTTGCGCTTCATAGAGTTGATAATACTTTCCTTTTTTAGCCAATAATTCATCGTGCGTCCCTTGTTCACAAATCGTACCATGATCCAGAACGATAATGCAATCTGCATTGCGGACAGTAGACAGGCGATGGGCGATGATGATGGTCGTCTTGCCTTGGGACTGGCGCTCCAAGGTCTTGCGGATCTGCTCTTCCGTCTGCGTATCCAGCGATGACGTTGCTTCATCCAATACGAGGACAGGAGGATCCTTCAGAAAAAGTCTGGCAAGGGCAATGCGCTGCCGCTGACCACCAGAGAGCTTCACACCTCGTTCACCGACAATCGTCTCATAGCCTTGAGGAAGGTCGCTAATAAAGGTATTCGCTGCAGCCCTGCTGGCGGCAGCCTCGATATCTGACTGTGCCGCACCTGGCCTGCCATAGGCAATATTATCAGCTATCGTATCAGAGAACAGGAATACATCTTGCTGTACAATTCCTATATGACGGCGCAGCTCTCGCTGGTCATAGTCCCGTAAGTCGTGACCATCCAAGGTGATAGTCCCTTGGACGGGATCATAGAATCGCAACAGGAGATTGACTAACGTACTTTTACCACAGCCAGTCTCACCGACCAATGCCGTCGTCTGTCCCAGGTGCATCGTCAAATCCAAATCCTGCAACACTTCATGCACGCCATCATAACTGAAGGTCACATGACGAAAAGCAATTTCGCCACAGGGCTCCGCAAAGGGTGCCGGACACGCTGGATCACTGATCGTATTTTCTGTTTCCATCACTTCTTCAAAACGCCGCAGCCCTGCCATGCCCCGTTGATAAACTTCTGCCAATACGGTCAGACGGAATACAGGCCGCATGAAAATACCCACATACAGTAAAAATGCTACCAAATCGGACAAGGCCAGTTGAGCCATGACGATCATCACGCCGCCGCCTAACAGGACAGCCACATTGATGAAATTAGTGAAGAAATTCATACCTGACGAGAACATCGCCATAAGGCGGTACGATTGACACCGTGAACGGCATAATTCATCGCTCTTGACACGGAACCGCTCTAACTCATAGGGTTCCTGCGCAAAAGCTTTGGTCAGTCGTATACCGGACAGGCTCTCTTCTGCCATACCACTGATTTCACCGAGTTTTACACGGTTCTTGCGGAATGCCAGCTTCATTTTATAATTCGTATGCACCGTCTGGACAGCTTTTACGATGAGCAGAAAGCCAATACCTAGCGCCAGTTTCCAGTTTAACAGCATCATAATAACCAACGTCCCCATCATGGTAACTGCACAAATAAGGATATCGTTTGGTCCGCGGAAGGAAAAATCGCTGATTTCTGTTATATCGTTGGTAATACGGCTCAGGAGCTGTCCTGTCCGTTCATTATCGAAATACTGGAAAGGCAGTTCTTCCATATGGCGGAACATATCACGGCGCATGTCATGCTCCATTGATACACTCATGACATGACCGTAGTAGGTGATGCCGTACTGGAGGATGAAATTAATGACATATAACAGCAGTAGTACCATCGTTCCTATAAAAAGAGCCTGCATATCCCCTGCTGGCAGGACTCGATTCATGAGGTCCCGCACGGCAACAGGAAATACGAGGCTCAAAGCCGACGTCACGAAGGTGCCGATAATGACGCCGGCTAATATGTTTCTATATGGCTGATAGTAGTGGAACAAATGGTGTATCATTTACGAGTCATGCTATTGCGAGACGTCTTATGATAGGCCGGAACGACATGTTTACTTTGCTGTGTCACTTCCGCCTTTTGATCATTCCATTCTTTCAAACTCGGGAAGACTTCAGCCTTCTGCGCCGTTACGCGAGATGGACCGCCATAAGTAAAGCCACCGGCTTCACGACCGGCCATTTTCCAAATATCACTGCGCGTCTGTTCAACTGTCTGGACATAATTCATGGTTTCTTCATAATGCGGCACACCACGAGCGCCATCAACGGCACCGGGACCGGCATTATACGCTGCTTCGGCATATACAAAGGGCTTATCCCAAGTTTTATAGCGATCTACCATTTGACCTAAGTATTTAACACCGCCAATGATGTTCTGTTTGCGGTCATACGGATTCACGTGGAGCATAGCTGCTGTATCTGGCATAAGCTGGGCAATGCCGACAGCCCCGACACTAGACCGGGATGTATTGTCGAAATGGCTTTCCGTCGTAAAAACTGCTGCCACTAAAATAGGATCTACATTATAAGCATACGATGCGTCGCAAATTTCCTGAGCAATTGATGCTGCTTCTGGAGCGCTGTTGACGTACTTACTGACTTGGCTCAATACCATTTCTTCTGGCGTAATGGCCTGTGCCTGAAATACAGAAGCGACAACCATACATACTAACGCTGCTTTTACTACTATTTTTTTTCCAACCATAGGACCGATCCTTTCTACATGAAATCGACACAAAAAAGCCTGACCTCACGGTGCGGGCTTTTTATTTTCTGTTATTACTATTTATTATATCACAACAGGCATGGAAGATTAAGCCATTTAGTTATACTTTTTTTACAACTTCACTATACTACTCTATTTTTTCTACACGGAAAACAACTTTTTCTGCACAGTCAGGACACTGTATCGGCGATTCCCACACAGCTCCCTGGCGTCCGGCAAAGACATACGGATACAGGGCCTGTAAAGCTGTCATGCATAATGCACCTGATTTTTTCGTATCAATGACGGGCCCATCAAAAACGATTTCATCACCGGGACGATATAAGTCACATTTCGACTCCATAACAACCAGCTTGATTTTATTCACATCCATAATACCTCCACCCTTCTTCATCTGTATGGTAATACAACAACGGCGTCTCCCTATAGGATAACGCCGTTGTTATGACTTATAGTATACCGCAGGTATTTATATTTTTCAATAGAGTGGATCGTTTTATTATCTTTTGACTTCAATATCCATAAAATCAAATTTTTCTACATCAAAGAGTCCTGTATCTAATAGTTTAATCGCCGGAATAACGGGCAGGCTCATAAAGCATAAGGTCATAATGACATCGACATCTCGATGGATGCCCAGCATGGTATAGGCTTTTTCATAAATATCTTCCATCTGCCGGTCCACCCAAACACCGCTTTGATCACTCATGAGCCCGGCAATAGGCAACGGCATAGATGCCAGGACGTTGCCATCAAGGACTATCGCCATGCCGCCTTTTAGTTCAGCCAGCGTGTCTACCGCTTTAGCCATGTCCTCATTATTAGCCCCAGCAACGATGATATTATGAGAATCATGAGCAATAGATACGGCTACAGCACCTCGTGTAAGGCCATAGCCTCGCAACAAACCGACTCCTACGTTGCCCGTACCGTGATGGCGTTCGACGACAGCCGTTTTCACAATATCTGCATCTGGAGAATGGATAAAATCGCCATTTTCATCAATCTGAACGGTTGCTGTCCCCTTATGGGTGACTACGCCGCCAGGCAGTATGTCAATAGTGTACACCTCTGGCTGTGTCAAATGAAGCTTCAATTTTTCAACGGAAAAATCAGCAATATGAACGGAACTGCCAACACTGCTGAAATCAGCCCGTGTGACCGGCAACAGATAGTTCCCTTGTGAAGCAACTTCACGACCGGCAATAAAAGTCTTCACCACATGGAAGTCTTGTACATCTTCAAAAAGCACAATATCCGCCCGTTTCCCCGGCGCAAGGGCACCACGGTCCCGGAACCCATAACATTCCGCAGCATTGAGCGTTGCCATGGTAATGGCTGCCTGCGGTGACAGGCCCGCTTCGACGCAAAGACGCAGATGCGCATTCAAATGGCCTTGCGACAGAATCGTTTTCGGATGCAGATCATCAGAACAGAGCAAGAAACGCCGTAACGTCTGCGGCGTCACTGCACCGATGAGATGCGGCAAATCATGACAGGCTGAACCATTGCGCAATAAGATATACATGCCTAGTGCCAATTTTTCTTTGGCTTCGTCTATCGTGGCACATTCATGATCTGTCTGGATACCCGTCGCTATATAAGCTTGCAATGCCTGACCGCTAAGACCCGGACTATGACCATCAATAGGTTTATCCGCTTCATGGGCTGCCACTAATTTATCCAGCACCTCTGGCTGGCACGACGTCACACCAGGACAGTTCATAAATTCTCCCAGCCCTACTATATCGTCCCCTCCTAAGGGTTCTCTCATATCATTTGCCGTAATGGCTGCACCGGCATGGTCAAATGGTGTTGCCGGAACACACGATGGCATCATATACCGAATATCAAGAGCCGTATTCTTCGCTGCGTCAATCATATATTGCAAGCCCTGCAGTCCGCAGACATTGACAATTTCATGAGGATCAGCAACGATCGTCGTTGTTCCCAGCGGCACGATAAGCCGTCCCAATTCTTCAGGACTCACGTAAGACGATTCAACATGGATATGGCTGTCAATCAGACCTGGTGCCGCATAAAGGCCTGTACCATCGATGACAGTCCGGGCCTCATAGGAGCCTCCCACAGCAGCAATACTGCCGTCAATCATGCAAATATCGCCATCACGTATAGATTGGCTGTATACATCGATAATATGACTGTTCTTGATGACCGTATCACCAGGGATGAGGCCTTGAGCTGCTTGTATACGCCGTATTAATATATTTCTCGTTATAGAAGACAATATAATTCCTCCTTTTACGTCACTCTTTACTTCGTATTGTATCACAAATTTGTCCAAAACAGTTGCTCATTTTTTTGTCAACTCGTATAATAGTATTTATTCATAGTATCATTTTTATGAAATTATATTTCATCTATGTAAAGGAGTGATCATTTTGGAAGAAAAATTAGGTTTCCTGGACCGTTTCTTTCATCTGACAGAAAGCGGCACTTCCGTAAAAACGGAACTGCTAGCTGGCATTACCACATTTATGACGATGGCTTACATTTTAGCCGTCAATCCGACCATCTTGAGTGCTACAGGAATGGATAAAGGTGCTATCCTTACAGCTACGGCTGTAGCATCTCTCATTGGTACACTGTGCATGGCCTTTTTCGCTAATTATCCCTTTGCCTTGGCACCAGGCATGGGGCTCAACGCTTTCTTCGCCTATACGGTCGTACTGCAAATGGGTTACACATGGGAAATGGCCCTGGCCGCCGTCTTCGTCGAAGGTGTCATTTTTATCATCCTGTCCCTGACCAATGTTCGTGAAGCGATTTTTAACGCCATTCCGATGACACTGAAAAAAGCCGTCTCCGCCGGCATTGGATTATTTATTGCCCTCATCGGCCTGTTGAATGCCCAAATCATCGTCGCTAATCCAGCAACGAAGATTTCCCTGTTCTCCTTCAAAGCCTCTGCAGCTTCCGGTACGTTCAATACCGTTGGCATTACGGTTTTACTGGCTATGATCGGCATCTTGTTCACAGCCGTCCTCATGGTCAAGAAAATCCGCGGCAACATCCTCTGGGGTATCTTATTCACCTGGATTCTCGCCGTCCTTTGCGAGCTCACTGGCCTCTATGTTCCTAATCCGGAACTGCATATGTTCAGTGTCATACCGAATCTGTCTGCCGGTGCTGCAGCCTTTGCACCTGCCAGTATGGCTCCTATATTCGGACACCTCGATTTCAGCCGCGTCTTCAGTATTGATTTTATCGTCGTCATGTTTGCTTTCTTATTTGTCGATATTTTCGATACCTTAGGCACCTTGATCGGCGTTTCATCTAAAGCAAATATGCTCGATGCCAATGGCAAACTTCCTCGTATCAAAGGCGCCCTGATGGCCGACGCTGTTGCTACTACTTGTGGTGCTGTCCTCGGTACGAGTACGACGACGACCTTTGTCGAATCCGCTACGGGTGTCAGCGAAGGCGGCCGGACCGGTCTGACCGCTGTGTTTGTGGCCATTTTCTTCGCATTGTCCTTGTTCTTATCACCGTTCTTCATGGCTATTCCTGCGTTTGCTACGGCACCAGCACTGGTCATCGTCGGTTTCCTCATGCTCACGTCTGTCGTCGGCATCGATTTCGACGATTTCAGTGAATCAATTCCGGCGTACATCACGATTATTGCCATGCCATTCTGTTACAGTATTTCAGAAGGTATTTCCTTCGGCATCATTTCCTACGTCTTCATCAATCTGGTGACAGGAAAACGTGAAAAAATCAGTCTGCTCATGTATTGCCTGGCTGTCATTTTCGTTTTAAAATACATACTGCTTTAGAAAATAATCATGCATACACATCAGTATGCGTATAACAAAGCGGCTGCATCATTCGGAACGTATCCGAACGATGCAGCCGCTTTATTAACGCTACTTATTGATTCTTATTTCGTTTATCGCCTTTACGATAGAGATTGCTAATATCGATGGGCTGAAATGTATCTTCCTGACGATGCATCGTCTGGCCATCATCATGATTCTGATCACGCATGGCCGCTTCGTAGCCTTTGCGATAGTCATCCTCCTGATTTGATTTTCCTTTAAATTTACGCCAAAGGGCTCTGACAATCATGACAATTGCCAACACGATGGCGATATTAGCGAGGATACCTAATATATCCGACATGAAACCCATACCACCCCAGCCGAAAAGGTTGCTCAGCATGCTGCCCAAGAACATGCCACCGGCAAACAGCCCGATGTTACGCATCGCACTGCCTATGGTACTGCTGCGGTTCTGATTGGCTGTTGTGTTAGTACGGCTCTGTTGCTGTGCATTGGATTTGGCTGCATTTGTCGTATCATTAGACTTAGTCGTCGTATTACCAGTTGTCTTCTGTGTCGTTGCGGGCAATGATTTCTGTGCTGGTGCTGCCGGACGGGACATGCGGACACCGCCGCCACCTTTGGCAGCATAGGCAGTCATGCCTGCCGGTAATACAGCAGGAACCATCAATAGTGCTGCCGCTGCAAGTAAAACTACTGTTTTTTTGAATTTCATCATATACACTCCTGTCTCCTGCTCGCGCAGGCAATGGCAGAATCAGTCTCTGCAATACTAGGTAAAAGAAAACCGGTATATCATACCGGTTTTAAACTATTTTTTATGTTCCGTATAGTCACATTCCTTAAAAATAACATCGTACATATTCAATCCCGTAAATAAATTGATAATATGCTGCTGGACTTGGCAAAGGGTATCATGAACACAGCATCCGTGATTTTTATCTCTATACGGACAATGGACTGACGGATTCAGACAACTACTGATCATGTTATCCCTATCCATGACATTGATCAAATCCATAAGCGTCACGTCATGTAGATCTGCTTTCATACGACAACCGCCAGTAGCTCCACGAATAATCTCGATAAATCCGGCTCGTTCCAGCTTCTTAGAAATCTTATAAGCAAATTGACGTGGAACGATTTGGTCCTCGCTGATTTCACGGATCGTTTTGAGCTGAAAATCAGCCAAACATCTTAAAATACGGACAGCATAATCTGTTTCTCTCGTAATAATCAAAAGAATCTCCCTCGCCTTTCTTATAAAACATACGTCTATGACTTTTTAACCTATTACAAAAACGTATTGTCTATATTGATATTCATTTTACTATTATACACGCTTTGTTTACCCTTTGCACGATTTTTATTATTTTGATGTATATCAATTTAACATAGATGTACACTCTATTTCGCTTTGGTGAAATGATTGCATAGAAGACAAAAAACATTTATAATAAATAGTGATTTAATTTTTTAGGTTATCAATACGAGGTGGAACATGTCATTAGTTGATGAAGTAAATAACCGCCGTACCTTTGCCATCATCTCTCACCCGGATGCCGGCAAAACGACGCTTACAGAAAAATTATTACTTTACGGAGGAGCCATTCATCTTGCTGGTTCTGTCAAGGCCAGAAAAACTGCCAAACATGCCGTTTCAGACTGGATGGAGATTGAAAAACAACGTGGCATTTCCGTCACGAGCTCAGTCCTGCAGTTCGATTATGAAGGACATCATATCAATATTCTCGATACACCAGGCCATCAGGACTTCAGTGAAGATACGTATCGGACACTTATGGCTGCTGATAGTGCCGTCATGCTCATCGACGTCGCCAAAGGCGTTGAAGCTCAAACGAAGAAATTATTCCGTGTCTGTAAAGAACGGGGTATCCCTATTTTTACATTTGTTAATAAAATCGACCATTTCGGCCGTAATCCCTTCGATTTGATGGATGAAATCGAACACAATCTGGGTATTCACGCCTATCCTATGAATTGGCCTATCGGTTTGAACGGAAATTATCAAGGCATTTATGACCGGGCTTCTTCATCTATCGAATTATTTGAAAAAGATACCTCCCACGGCCAGCATAAATTGGCATCAACCATTGGTTCCGCCAATGACCCTATATTCAAAGAGCTCCTCGATGACGATGTCCACCAAGGTCTTATCGATGATATTGAACTCCTCGATGAAGCCGGTGACGACTTCGACATGGAAAAAGTCAAAAATGGTCAGCTTACACCGATGTTCTTCGGTTCAGCTATGACCAATTTCGGCGTCAAACCCTTCCTCGAAGAATTCCTGCGTATGGCTCCGAAGCCACAGCCGCGGAAATGCCTGGAAGGCGTAATCGAACCGACATCGGAGCAATTCACTTCCTTCGTCTTTAAAATTCAGGCTAACATGAATCCCCAGCATCACGACCGCGTCGTATTCATGCGGATTTGCTCTGGTAAATTTGAAAAAGGTATGTCCGTAACACATCGCCAGTCTGGTAAAACACTGCATCTCATGCAGCCCCAACAATTCTTGGCAACAGAACGGACCATCATTGATGATGCCTATCCTGGTGACATTATCGGCGTATTCGACAATGGCGCCTTAGGTGTCGGCGATACTCTCTACTCAGGCAAGAAGAAAGTCACCTTTAAAGACTTCCCTACGTTCCCGCCAGAACTTTTTGCCCGCATACGGGCGAAAGATTCTATGAAACGGAAGCAATTCCTCAAAGGTATGACCCAGCTCGCCCAAGAAGGGGCCGTACAAATTTATGAAAACCTTGGCTCTATGGAAAGCTTCATCGTCGGGGCTGTCGGACAGTTGCAGTTTGAAGTATTAGAATACCGCCTCAAACATGAATACAATGTAGATTTGGAAATCAATTCCCTGCCATATACTGTCGCCCGCTGGATCCAAGATAACGGCCACGACTACAAAGACTTGAAGAATATCGACAGCGCTATGATTGTCAAGGACCATAAACAGCGCGTTGTCCTCCTCATTACCAACGAATGGCAAACGAACTGGATCATCGAACGGAACCCTGAATTTACGTTCTGTACGACGCCAGATGAACTCGCTATTAAAGATGATGAAGAATAAGGTTTTCGTTCATACAGGTAACGCAAAACGGACGCTCTCACGAGCGTCCGTCTTTTTTATCCAGATCTTCTTTGATTTCTTCTAACACTTCTTTTGCTTTTTGGCGACGATGCCAGTACCACAGACCACCGTAGACAATAGTAATGACGATGAGCAAGATAGTAAGACGCATGGCATGATCGTTCAGCATGACTACGTCATGGCCGACAACGACTTCAATTGCTACAGACGGGAGTTTGCCAAGGAGACAGCCAATGGCATAATCTCTGTAACTGATATGGCTCAAGGCCCCTAAAGCCGTTACCAGTCCATTAGGCGAATATGGTACAGCTCTGGCCAGGATCATGGCCTTCAGCGTACTATACTCATCAAGCTTGCTAAGCATTTTACTTTTTTTTATGACTGCTTCTGCTTTATGGCGAAACAAGGTCCGCATAAAAAAGAAACTAATAATGACGCCTACTGTTTCGGCAAACCATGATACACCGGTCCCAACAACGACGCCGAAAATGACACCATTGGCCGTAGAAATGAAAATAGATGGTAAAAAGCCAACAATATTGATGACAATATCAATAATAATGCTGACTGCCATAGCCCATACGCCAAACGAACGCAGATAATCGATCGTCCCCTGCATATTTCCACTCGTCGATAATTGCCATATCGTCGTATAAAAATCAGGAATGGCAAGGTAAATAGCAGCAAAAACAGCGATGAGACCGACAAAAAAAGCTATTTTGATGTGATTTTCAGAAATACGGTTTGTTTTCATAGTACTTAGAACTTCGCTTTCCTTACTGTCACCGATTTTGCTTTCGCTATACGATCATTTTTTAGTTTAGTCAAATACATCGACCCGCCAATGATACATATGCCGCCAGCAACGGTTAATAGTGTCAACATTTCGTCAAAAACGACATAGCCCCACAAGGCATTAAAAAAGACGCTGATATAGCCGACAAAACTGACAACGACAGGATTGGCACCTGCATAGGCCATAGTCAGCCAAATCTGTGCCACTACAGTAATGATACCTAATACGCCATATAGTCCCCATTCATACAGTGTCGGATCCTGATAATCGAATCCCATGACCAATAAGCCGGATATAGCAGCACAAACGAGAAAATAGAAAACGATTTCATATTGGTGATGACGCCCTGAACTAGTCAGTTTGCTAATAGTTGTAAAGGCCGCAGCAGCAAATACGGCTTCTGCTAAAACAAACAAGGAATAATAATTGAACGAGCTGAAATTCCAAGGCCGTACAACCAGGCAAGCCCCCATAAAGATGAGCAATAGTGGAATGCCAGCTCCCTTCGGCAAGACTTCTTTGAGAAAGATCGCTGAAAACAGCATAACAAAGAATGCTGACGTATTGGCCAATATAGATACATCTGCCAAGGGCATGCCCCGGAGCGCATAAAATATGCAAATCATGCCAGCACCGCCCATGATTCCGCGGAACCACAAGGCCTTATGGTCATAGCGGGAAAAATGAACGTGCTGCGCTTTCATGAGCCCTAAAATCATGATTGCACTGATGAAGCCGCGAAAAAACGCGATTTCACCAGTGCCCATATACGAGGATAATTCTTTGACAATGACGTTCTGGATACTAAAAGCCAGACACGACAATATCATATATAAGATACCTTTATTCAATACAAGGCCTCACTTTTTTAAAAAACAGAAAACAAACAGCGGCGACTGCCCTGATGTTAAGCCTTGGCAATAGCATCGACAAAAGAGAGCACTGCTGATTTCATATTCTCTTTATCGATGGCATCACTAAAACGAACGGGTTTGTTTTTCAACTCCTGCAATGGCTTTGGTAGTGCCATAGACGTAATCGCCTGGATTTCTTCCAACATGGCAAAAGGATCCTCTTGAGGCGGCAAGGCCAGGGCTTTGCAAATCGTCGGCGGGAATTTATACGGATGGGCTGTAGACATGATAACAGTATGCCGTCCTTCATCCAGTCCCTGTTTATGACGATTCAAATAAACACCATAGGCTACGGCTGTATGCGGATCTAACAGATACCCGAAATCATTATAGACGTGATTGATAACTGCTTCTGTTTCATCATCATCGATCCAGCCACCGGCGAACTGGCGCTGTAATTCCGCCAATGCTTCCGCCGACACAGCCATTTTTCCTGTATCCTGGAGATCTTTTTCCCATTGGAAAACCTGTGCGCTGTCTTCATGGGCAACATAAAACAAGAAGCGTTCAAAATTACTGGACAGCAGAATATCCATGGACGGACTGTCTGTCATATAAAACTGGCGATTCATATCATATACGCCTGTCTTGAAGAAATCAGACAACACGTTATTTTTATTAGAAGCGCAGATCAGCTGATGAATCGGCACTCCCATCTTCTTGGCAAAGAAACCTGCCAGGATATTACCAAAATTCCCTGTCGGTACAACGACATCAAAGGGTTCTCCTTCATCAATCGCTCCATTATCCACCAAATTGACATACGTCGACACATAATAGGCAACCTGCGGAAACAAGCGGCCAATATTGATGGAATTTGCACTGGAAAATAGCACATTGTTTTCATTGGCATATGCATTGACTTCTTTATTCGTAAAGACCCGTTTGAGGAAGCTTTGGGCATCATCGAAGTTACCGTGAATAGCTGAAACACGAACATTAGCACCTTCTTGCTTCTGCATTTGCTGCTTCTGCATAGGACTAACACCCTCGCTGGGATAGAATACCATAATGTTCGTTCCGTCTACATCTTTGAAGCCTTCCAGCGCCGCTTTGCCTGTATCACCGCTGGTCGCTGTAAGGATGAGTATCTGCCGGTCTTCTTGTTCCTGCTTCTTAGCCGCTGTGAGCAAATACGGGAATAATGACAAGGCTAAATCTTTGAAAGCCAAGGTCCGGCCATGGAACAATTCAGAAATAGACAGGTCTGTATCAATGGAATGTAACGGCACAATACGGTCATCGCGGAATGTCGTATCGTTGTATGCCGATGCGATCATCTGTTTTCGTTCTTCTGCCGTAAAATTGGTGAAAAAATAAGACAGGACGACAGCTGCAATATCCTGATATGATTTCCCTGCTAATTCGGAATACGACAGGACATTTTCCGGAAACGTTTCCGGTACATATAAGCCACCATCTTGAGCCAAGCCATGGAGCAAGGCAAAAGATGGAGAGACACATTCATTCGAGCGGGTACTTCTGAAATTCATCAATAACTCCCCCTTCAGAGTATAGTTGCAAATGTTGTAGTCCAATTATAACATACTTTTCCTGCTGTTAGTAGGGTAAAACAAAGCCCCGCATCAGCGGGGCTCATACTTTTTTTACTGTAAATTTTTGGTCAGCAATTGGTTTACTACGCCAGGATTAGCACGGCCTTTTGTCTCTTTCATAATCTGTCCTACAAGGAAGCCGATAGCTTTCTTCTTCCCTGCTTTATAATCAGCTACTGATTGAGGATTAGCAGCAATGATTTTTTTAACTACTTCTTCTAATGCGCCTGTATCGGTAATCTGTACGAGGCCCTGTTCTTTTACGACATCAGCCGCAGCTTTACCGGAAGTCCACATTTCAGGAAGCACTTTTTTAGCGATTTTGCCAGAAATCGTACCTTTGGCAATGAGCTTGATCAATCCTGCCAATGCTTCCGGTGTTACTGGAGACGCATCGGCACTCACGCCTTCTTCGTTGAGCTTTTTGGCAAATTCGCCGAGCATCCAATTTGATGCAGTCTTGGCATCGACACCATCTTTGACGACCGCTTCAAAATAGTCAGCTGTCTGCTTTTCTAACGTCAGCAAATTGGCATCATATACCGGCAACCCCAGTTCCTCTTGGAAACGCTTGCAACGGGCATCTGGCATTTCTGGCAGCTCTTTACGTACTTCTTCGATATATTCCGGTGATACTTCAATAGGAATGAGGTCCGGTTCCGGGAAATAACGATAATCGCTGTCTCCTTCTTTGACACGTTGCAGCACAGTAATACCCTTTGCTTCTTCCCAGCCGCGGGTAGCCTGCTGGATCGTGCCGCCTTCATCGAGGATCTGCGCCTGCCGGACTGCTTCGTATTCAATGCCCTTTTGGACACCACTGAAGGAGTTGATATTCTTGATTTCCGCCTTTGTCCCCAATTTGTCAGAACCGGCAGGACGAACGGAAATATTAGCATCACAACGCATACTGCCTTCTTCCATGCGGCAGTCAGATACACCGAGGTACTGCATGATAGAACGGAGTTTTTCCAAATAGGCCTTGGCTTCAGCACCACTGCGCAGATCTGGTTCACCAACGATTTCCAAGAGCGGTACACCTGTACGGTTATAGTCGACGCACGTTGAGTCAGAAGTATCTATAGTCGCACCGCTATGTACTAGTTTCCCCGCATCTTCTTCCATATGGATACGAGTCAGGCGAATACGGCGTGTCTGTCCATCTACATCGATATCAACATAGCCGCCCTTGCAAATAGGCAAATCAAACTGCGATGTCTGGAAATTCTTCGGCAAATCAGGATAATAATAGTTTTTGCGATCGAATTTACTGTACGGTAAAATATCGCAATGCAGGGCCAGGCCCGCTTTAATGGCAAAATGAAGGACTTCTTTATTGAGTACAGGAAGTACCCCGGGCAGACCGAGGCATACTGGGCACACATGGGTGTTCGGTTCGGCACCGAATTCTGTACTGCAACCACAGAAAATCTTTGTTTTCGTCTTTAATTCGACATGGACTTCCAAGCCGATTACGGATTCATATTTCATTACAGTTCAACCTCCCCCATAGGCGACGGCTTCTGAAGATCCGTCCGATTTTGTTCAAATGTATAGGCCGTACGGAGCAATGTCGCTTCATCCAAGGCTTTGCCAATGAGCTGCATACCAATAGGCAGACCATTTTTATAGCCGCAGGGGATACTCATGCCAGGCAGGCCTGCCATGTTTAATGTAACCGTGCAAACATCGCCTAAATACATTGCCAGGGGATTATCACTGTTTTGGCCGATTTTGAAGGCCGTATCCGGTGCTGTCGGCGTCAAGAGGACATCACATTTTTTCAGGGCTGCATCATAGTCCTGTTTGATGAGTGTCCGAACCTTCATGGCCCGCAGATAGTACGCATCATAATAGCCGGAACTTAATACGTATGTCCCTAAGAGAATACGACGTTGTACTTCTGGACCGAACCCTTCTGAACGGCTCTTGATATACATATCAATAATATCTTTACCATCGACGCGCAGTCCGAAGCCGACACCATCATACCGTGCCAGATTGGAACTTGCTTCAGCTGGCGCAATGACATAGTAAGCAGCAATGCCATATTTCATATGGGGCATGCTGACCGGTATGATCTGGGCCCCTAATTTTTTATAAGTATCAATAGCTTCATCGAGAGCTTTGCGACAATCAGCATCAAGGCCTTCTGCAAAAAATTCTTCAGGAATACCGATTTTCAGACCGCTGACATCATTAACCAGTGCCTGTTTATAATCTTGCGGTGTCTGGTTAATCGACGTCGAATCTTTAGCATCATGACCGGCAATCGCATTGAGGACAATGGCACAGTCCGTTACAGTCTTAGTAAAAGGTCCTATTTGATCCAGTGAGGATGCAAAAGCGATGAGGCCGTATCGTGAAACAAGGCCATACGTCGGTTTCATGCCAACGACACCACAGTATGCAGCCGGCTGACGGATAGATCCGCCTGTATCAGAACCTAAGGACCAGACACATTCACCAGAAGCAACAGCAGCAGCTGAACCGCCGGAAGAACCGCCAGGCACATACGCCAGATCCCAAGGATTGTGCGTAATCTGGAAAGCTGAATTTTCAGTAGAGCTGCCCATAGCAAATTCATCCATATTGGTCTTGCCCAAGCTGATATAATCAGCATCCATCAATTTTTCGATAACCGTCGCATTATACGGGGATTTGAAATTTTGGAGCATCTTCGAGGCACACGTAGCCTGCTGGCCTTTGATGCACATGTTATCTTTAATAGCTCCTGGTATGCCTGCCAAATCAGAAACAGCTTCGCCGGCGGCAATCTTTTTATCGACGATAGCTGCTGCTTCCAGAGCATATTGACGATTGTCCGACAGAAAAGCCTGGATCTGCGGTTCGACAGCATCTTTATGGGCTAAAAATTTCTGCGTTAGTTCTACTGCAGAGATTTCTTTGTTAATAAGTTTATGGTGCAATCCTTGAATGGTTAACGGTTCCACAGTATCCCTCCTTAATCTTGAATGACTTTCGGTACTTTAAAGTAGCCATTTTCTGCTTCCGGTGCATTTTGCAACGCTTTGTCATTAGGCAATGACGGCTGCAACACGTCGTCACGCATGACGTTGCGCATAGACACGGCGTGGGCCGTAGGCGGTACATCTGTAATATCGACCTGGCTCATGAGGTCCATATACGATAAGATGTCACTCAGCTGTTTCCCGACAGATTCTATATTGTCTTCTTTGACTTCCAGGCGGGACAACAGTGCGATCTTTTTGATTTCTTCGGCACTGATTTTCATACTGACACTCCTCGCTTAGTATTCTACTGATTCACAACATTTTAATACTCATTCACAATATGTTATTATACCATTTTTCTGTCACTGTGGGTAGTGGCGGAACGGATTATTCTCGATGCAGCCAATCATTGAATTCTTCCTCTGTAATAATATGCGTACCAAGCTTGACTGCTTTATCATACTTGCTGCCAGGATCGGCACCAGCTACGACCAGTGTCGTCTTCTTAGTAACAGCGGCGGTACATTTACCGCCTCTGTCTTCGACAGCTTGCTGCGCTTCTTTACGAGTCATCAGGGTCAGTTTCCCTGTAAGGACGACGATTTCTCCATCAAAGGTCGTATTGAGGAGCTGTCGTTTTTCTGCAGTCATGACGACGCCATAGCCTGCTAGTTTCTCCACCAGTATCCGGTTCTTTTCATCAGCAATATAAGAGGCGATACTGTCGGCAATACGGGGACCGATATCATCAATAGCCGTCATATCTTCTACAGAGGCCCTTTGAACAGCCTCTATAGAGCCAAAACTTTCTGCCAGGACACGTCCTGCTTTAGCCCCGACAAAACGGATGCCCAAGGCAAAGAGAACCCGTGCAAGCCCTACAGATTTACTGGCTTCAATGGCTTTTAACAGATTATCTGCAGATTTTTCGCCAAATCCCTCCAGATTGATGAGATCGTCTTTAGTCAGGCCATATATATCTGCCACATCATGTATAAGACCATGAGCCAGGAGCTGTTGTACAATAGCATCACCCAAACCGTCGATATTCATGGCATCCCGCGATACGAAATGGGCTATTTTTTCACCAATCACAGCCGGACAGGCTGGATTGATACAGCGTGTAGCCGCTTCCCCTTCTTTACGAACGACAGGGCCGCCACAGCTGGGACAAACTGCTGGCATGATGAATTCCCGTTCCGACCCGTCCCGTTCCGCCGCAACTGCTCGTACGACTTCAGGAATGATTTCGCCGGCTTTTTGAATAATGACTGTATCACCAATGCGGATATCCTTCTCTTTAATATAATCTTCGTTATGCAGTGTCGCCCGCTTTACAGTCGTTCCTGCCAAATGGACAGGCTGCAGATCAGCTGCCGGTGTCAGTACCCCTGTACGTCCCAAGGACACGGAGATTCCCAACACCTTCGTCTTCGCCTGTTCTGGCGGGAACTTGTAAGCAATAGCCCAGCGTGGTATTTTGACGGTATTGCCTAACTGCGCTTGCTGGGCAAAGGAATTTACTTTAATGACCATACCATCTGTTGCATACGGGAGGGAATCACGTTTGTCATCCCAGGTATGGATAAACGCAATGACAGCCTCTATATCCGTGAATTTCCGATACTCTTGATTAACCTGGAAATGGAATGCTTTCAAATCACTGAGCAATTCTTCTTGGCTGGCAATATCGATACCAGCATTGCCACCTAACGCATACGCAAAAAAGGCTAATTTCCGTTGTGCTGTAATATGCGGATCAAGCTGGCGCAACGAACCGGCTGCAGCATTGCGCGGATTGGCAAAGGGTTCCACTTCATCGTCACGCCGTTGTGCATTAAGGGCTTCAAAAGACGCAACCGGCATATACACTTCACCACGGATTTCAATATGCGGCGAAGCACTAGGGATCCGTAATGGGATTGTCCGAATAGTACGGACATTATTAGTGATGTCTTCACCTACAGCACCATCACCGCGCGTTACACCACGGACAAATATGCCCTTTTCATAAATAAGATTGACGGCCAGCCCGTCTATCTTCAGCTCTACTACATATTCCAGGTGTTCGCCGCCTAGATCACTGCGGACACGAGTGTCAAATTCGCGTAGTTCGCCATCATTAAAAACATCTCCAAGACTGAGCATAGGCCTGTCGTGCGTATATTTTTCAAAGCCGCCGGATATCTTTGAACCGACGCGTTGCGTCGGCGAATCAGCAGTGATCCATTCTGGATGGGCTTTTTCGATCGTTTCCAATTCACGATACATCATATCATATTCATAATCCGTCAGCGTCGGCTTATCCAGCGTATAGTACTGGTAACTTAGTTCATCTATTTTCTGGCGCAGCTCGCTGAGCCGGGCCTTTTGTTGCATATCATCCATGCCTTTTCTCCTATTGCTCACCATATGATATAGACAATTATAAATCAGGCCTTTTCTAAAGGCGCATACTTGACGACAACTTGGCGAATTCCCTTCGTAGGGAACTGGATCTTCATTTGCATGTTCTGTCCTTCACCGATGACTTCCAATACGGTACCAATACCCCAAATCTTATGGCGCACCTTATCACCCGCTGCAAAAGAACTATCTACGGCGTGCTTCTTCGGCAGACTTGTCGCTACAGGCTTGGACAGAATAGAAACACGCTGCTGTCCCGGTACGGACGACGTCTGTCGCTGCGGCATGACAGTCTTACGCTTATATTCTTCCAAAAGCTGTGGCGGTATTTCCGCCAAAAAGCGGCTCGGCATATACGCTGTCAGACGGCCATACATAGTCCGCGTCGAAGCATTGGTCACATACAGCTGCCGTTCAGCCCGCGTAATACCCACATAGGCCAGTCGCCGTTCTTCTTCTACCTGAGACGGATCTAAGAGCGTCCGGCTGTGAGGAAATAATCCTTCGTCAAGACCGACGAGGAAGACCACAGGAAATTCCAGCCCTTTGGCAGCATGAAGTGTCATAAGTGTTACTTTCGATGCACTGCTTTCAAATTCGTCTACATCGCTGACTAAGGCCACGTTTTCCAGGAAATCCTGCAAATTCCCTTCTGGATTAGAATCCATATAATCCTTGGCTACAGAAAGAAATTCCCCTACATTTTCCTTACGGCTTTCGCCTTGCGGGTCATGAGCTGCATCGGCATCGAGCATAGCTCCATAGCCGGTTTGTTTCAATACTTCTTCAATCAGCGTCAGTACGTCCCATTCACCGACATGTCCTAACAGGTCAAAAACCGTAGCCGCGAAGGTCTCCAAGGAGGCTCTGGCTCGTTTGGTTACTGGCAATTCATCTGTCGATGACAGCGCTTCAAAAAGGGATATACTCCGTTCCTCAGCATATTCAGCCATGTGTTCCAGCGTCGTCGCACCAATATTTCGTTTTGGCACATTGATGATACGCGTCAGGCTGAGACTGTCTTCCGGATTATACAACAACCGCAAATACGCAATGACATCTTTGATTTCTTTGCGGTCATAAAACTTTGTACCACCGACCATCGTATAGGGAATCGCATAGCGCATGAGCTTTTCTTCAAGAACACGGGACTGGGAGTTCGTCCGGAATAAGATAGCCATATCACCATAGGGTTCCTGTTCGATTTCATGGCGATTGTATATGACTCCGGCAACATAATCCGCTTCATCGTGTTCTGTCTGCGCATGATAATGGATGATCTTATTGCCAGTCGCATTTTCTGTCCAGAGATTTTTCTTAGGACGACTGTCGTTGTTGTCAATAACAGCGTTGGCCGCATTCAGGATTGTCTTCGTAGAACGATAATTTTGTTCTAGTTTAATAGAAGCCGCCTGCGGATAATCCCGCGTAAAATCAATGATATTGCGCATATCAGCGCCACGCCAGGCATAAATGCTCTGATCGGCATCGCCGACGACACAAATATTCTGCCACCGGTCTGCCAATATCTTGGTCAGCAAATATTGGGCTCTGTTCGTATCCTGATATTCATCGACGAGGATATAATGGAAACGGGACTGATATTTCTCCCGTACTTGATCATTTTCCTGCAACAGACGCACTGCAAGGAACAATAAATCATCAAAATCGACGGCATTATTTTCCTTCAATTTTTTTTCATACATATCGTATATATCGGAGACCTTCTGTTCGTAAAAATCCCCGGCCTGTCCGGCAAACGTCTTAGCATCCATGAGTGCGTTTTTAGCCGATGAAATCGTTCCCAATACGGAACGTGGCGGGAACTGTTTATCATCCAGATTTGTCGTCTTCAGGCAATCCTTGACTAGCGTCAGTTGGTCACTAGCATCATAAATAGTGAAGTTACGAGTATAGCCATGGAAACCATCTATTTCAAAACGCAACAATTTAGCGCAGAATGAGTGGAACGTACTTAGCCAGATCCGTTCTGCTTCTGTACCGACCAGGTTCTGGACTCGTTCCTTCATTTCTTTGGCTGCTTTGTTGGTAAATGTAATAGCTAATATCTGATAGGGTGCTACACCCTTTTCCAATAAATGGGCAATACGGCAGGTCAAGACTTTGGTCTTGCCGGAGCCGGCACCTGCCGTTATCAACAGCGGCCCTTCTGTATGTTTGACAGCTTCGAGCTGCCGGTCATTCAATGAATCAAAAATGGGGTTCATACATGCTCCTTACATATTGGCATAAAAAGAGGCCGCACCGTGATGATGGGCCCCTTGTACCATATTATTTTATTTCAAAGCGTCCAAAATAGGCGGAACGATTTGTTTTTTGCGGCTCATAACCTTAGGCAAGTAGACTTCTTTATCGAGAATATCTTTACCAAAAGCAGCACTGACTGTATCTTCCATATTACCGGCAAAAATAAGATTTGTCGATTCGTCGATGATGCTGGTGATCATGAGGAACGATGCATCATACGAATGGCTTTCACGCATTTTATCAAGCGCGCTGACGAGGACAGTTTTCTGATTAAGAAGATCTGTCGTATCCATGACCTGGACCTGGGAAATGGTGAACGTCTTGCCACCGCCTGAAAATTCCTTCATATCGTTATGAGCGATCTGATCAGGTGTCAGATCCGATACATTGGCACCGGCTTTGAGCATTTCCATACCATACGCTTCTACGTCGACACCAGCAATGGCACCTAATTTTTGTGCCGTTTCTTTATCTTCCGGCGTACACGTAGGCGAGCGGAACAACACCGTATCAGAAATAACAGCAGACAGTAACAAGCCGGCAATATCTTTAGGAATAGTAATACCTGCTTGTGCATACAAGGAAGTCACGATCGTAGCTGTACAGCCTACGGGCTTAAAGAGAATGAAAATAGGACCGCTGGTGCTAAGGGTACCACCAATACGGTGATGATCGATAACGCCGACTATATCAGCTTCATCAATGCCGTCAATAATCTGCTTTGCTTCATTATGATCGACGAGGAAAACAGGCTGTTTTTCTACGTGAGCAATACAATCAGCACAAACCATGCCCATATATTTGCCATTATCTACGACAGCATATGTACCTTCTGCCGGTACATCATGACCATTATCTGCAGTCTGGAAGAATAATTCCGGATCATGCGTCAATGATTTGACTGTCGCCAACTCTTCACCAGTTACAGTCTTGATGAATTGATCTGCCAGAGCTGCCTTATCGATGACGCCGGCAAACTGGCCATTATCAGCAACAGGAGCTACATCACTTGCATGAGCAGCGAACCATTTAGCTGCATCTTTTAAGCTGGCACTGATCTTCAACGCTTCAACATCCGTATGGACGGCATCGCCAACTTTTACATAAAAATCACTGACGAGCGGCTGCGGGCTTACATGGAAATAATCCAATGCATAGGCCGTTTCCTTATTAATTTCACCTGCACGGATTGCTGCTGCATCGTTACCTTGCAACTGCAATAATTTCGCAAATGCTATAGATGAACAAATTGAATCTGTATCCGGGCTTTTATGCCCTGTCACAAAAATCTGTTTTGTCACTAGAATCACCCCATTAATAATATTATAGATTTAAATTATCTGCTAGCTATTATACCATATGTAGGGCTTAGTGAACAGGCAAAAAAAAACAAGGACTGGAATTTCTCCCAATCCTTGTCTCCGTGTTCTTGTCCGGAAATTACCGGCGTTCGCGAATACGGGCAGCTTTGCCTGTAAGACCGCGAAGGTAGTTCAGTTTAGCACGACGGACAATACCGCGGCGTGCAACTTCGATTTTTGCCAAACGCGGTGAATGTACCAAGAAAGTACGTTCTACGCCGACACCGTAGGAAATACGACGAACCGTGAAGGTTTCACGAACACCACCGTTGGAACGGCCGATGACGACACCTTCAAAAATCTGGACACGTTCGCGATTGCCTTCGACAACCTTTACATGGACCTTGACTGTATCGCCAGGGCGGAATGCGGGAATGTCGCTGCGAAGCTGTTCTTGTTCAAGTACGCTGATAATATTCATTACTTTTTTCCTCCTATAAGACATTCGTGCCTATCGTTGCTGCCCTGTTTCACAGTAATCGTCTTGCAGACAGAGGAGTGCCTAAATTAACAAGCATTATTGTACCGCAAAAACGAGGCGTTGTAAAGGCTTTCTTCCTATTTTTGCAGAAAAAAACTGTTTAATAATCGTTCATGAGACGGCCTTCCATTTTTACACCGTTCGGAATGAAGCTGCGATCCATGTGGGCAATGATTTCTGCATACTTTGCCTTTTTATCTGTAGGATAGGTCACAGAAAATGCCGTATAGCTCTTATCTTTAGCGTTGACATAGAGTTCGTGATAATACGATACCTTGCCATCTGTCCACGCGATAATGTAGCTGTTCTTTGTTTTAATATCTGTCGTCAATTTTGGCGACCCATTGAGGCCGACGTCCATGTTGTACAATTCATCTACAGAAAATCCCATACCGTTTTTAGCTGCGTACGTCGTAATGACAGCCCGGTCTTTAGGGTCCTGGAAATAGCAGCCATCGCCATTAACAGATGTATCAGCCTGTGTCGCTGTACGAGGTATATCAATGGTGTACCCATACTGGCTGTTGTAATATTGGTAATAATTTTTATCTTTTGTTTTCAATACCTGGACAACTTCGACACTGTCCGAATTAGAACTCTTAATCGTCATGACTTCGCCAGCTGCGGCAAAGGCCGTCGTACTGGCGACACAAGCGACGCTCAGAAGTGCAACAGCAATTTTTTTCATATTCATGTGCATCATCCTTTCTCCATGTATAGAAACGCTATTGTCCCCATGTAAGCAAATAATAGATGCAAGAAGTCTCTTGCATCTATTATGCATTATATCATATGTGAAATTATAAACACAAGGAAAGCCGCAAATAGCTATGCAAATTGTGCATAATCTGTGACATCATTGCAGTCTCAATTCTATCCCTATCAGTTCAATTTTTTGATATCACCTAA
>JAKVKI010000009.1 GCA_022486585.1 Megasphaera sp. | reverse complement strand
TGCTTCGGGCGATATGCGGTTACGGTTTCGAGCCATAGGATACCACTCCTTTCTTTATAATATCGTATCTATTATAGCATACATAGAGGGTATCTACATTGACAACGCTGGATTTCCGTGGTACATTGAACGAGGATACATAAAATCAAATAGCGTACGCCATACGTATGACCCGAATGGAATCCCCGTTGGGGCTATTTTTATGCCCTGCAGAGAGGAGTGTTTGTTATGGAAGCAGTAAAAACTTACGATGTCATCATTATCGGTGCCGGTCCGGCCGGGATATTCACAGCTTTGGAATTAGCCGATAAAGGATTTCATATATTGATGGTCGAAAAAGGGCAGGATATCCGCGAACGGATCGCGACGAGCTGTAATAAAAACGCGTTGCCCAAAGACAAGGTACGCAATGTCGTATGCGGCTGGGGCGGTGCTGGCGCCTTCAGTGACGGGAAACTGACGTTGACAACGGAATTCGGCGGTAATCTGGATGACTATATGTCTAAAGCCGATCTCATGGATAAAATAAAGTATGTTGACAGCGTGTATTGTAAATTCGGTGGTGCAGACCGTAAGGTATATGGTGATGAAAACAGTGATCGTATTCGGCTGTTGCAACGCAAAGCGGCAGCTGCGGATTTACGGTTCATTCCGGCGCGGATCCGCCATTTAGGTACAGATGTGAATGCTCAGATCTTGACCAATATGCGTGATTTTCTCCAAGGTAAAGTCGATATCATGGCGGACACGGCGGTGGAACACATTGTCATTGAAAAAGGGGCTGTTCAAGGCGTACTCATTCATGACCAGTTCTATCGTTGCCGCTATTTAGTGAGTGCACCAGGACGGGAAGGCTCAGAATGGTTCATTCACGAAGTAGAAAAATTGGGCTTGAAGCTGACCTCCAATGCGGTAGATATTGGCGTTCGTGTGGAAATGCCGGCTGAGATCCTGGAAAGCATTACGGAAGTCGTGTATGAATCAAAGCTCATTTATTTTAGCAAATCATTTGATGATCGCATTCGTACCTTCTGTATGAATCCATATGGATTTGTCGTTGAAGAGAACAATGATGGCTTGCTGACCGTGAATGGTCACAGCTATGCCCATAAACGCAGTGAAAATACGAATTTTGCCATTCTCGTGTCGAAGAAATTCACAGAACCATTCCATGAACCAATCAAATACGGTAAATATATTGCCAATTTGGCGAATATCCTCGGCGGAGGTGTCATTGTCCAACGGCTCGGTGATTTCCTTGATGGGCGCCGTTCTACGCCGGAACGGATCCAGCGTGGCCTCGTGCGGCCGACTATGCCGGATGCAACGCCAGGTGACTTGTCGTTGGTCCTGCCCTATCGCCATATGATGGATATCAAAGAAATGCTGGAAGCACTGGATCAAGTTGCGCCAGGTGCTAATTCACGCCATACGCTGCTCTACGGTGTGGAAGTGAAGTTTTATTCTAACCGGTTGGAACTGAGCCGCCAATTGGAAACAAAGATTCCTAATTTCTTTGCTATCGGCGATGGGGCCGGCATTACCCGAGGCCTTGTGCAGGCCTCGGCGGCCGGTGTCACTGTAGGTCAGGAGATCCTTAGCAGAGAGTAATGTTACGTTACATGCATATGTCGTGCAATGCTGTAATAGCCGTCTCGATTTCTTCAGGCGTATTCATGTGGCCGAAGGAGAAACGAACCGTGCCTGAAGGGAAGGTCCCCATGGTTTTGTGGGCTGAAGGGGCGCAGTGGAGGCCGACTCGTGTGAGAATGCCGTACTCTTCTTCCAGGCGTACAGCTACTTCTGAATTATCCATCGTGTGCGATGTGACAGATACGACAGCTGTGCGATGATCCAAGTTCGTTTTACCGGCAATGGTAATGGTGCTGATGTCAGCAATCCCGGTTAGGAATTGCTCCGTCAGTGCCATTTCTTTTTCTCGGATAGCATCGATGCCTATAGTCTTGATATATGATAAGGCTGCATGGAGCCCTACGATGCCAGGGAGGTTCATCGTTCCTGCTTCAAAACGGTCGGGCAGAAAATCTGGCATTTCTTCTAAATGAGATACGCTGCCAGTGCCACCGCTAATGAGGGGCTCCATTTGGGAGGCAACGGCATCGGTGACAAGGAAGCCGCCAATACCCTGCGGACCTAAGAGCCCTTTGTGTCCGGTAAAGCACAAGACGTCGATTGCCATAGCTGCCATATCAATAGGAATGACCCCGGCGGTCTGGGCGGAGTCGACAATGAACAGCAGACCATGGTTACGACAGAAGGCGCCGACGTCGGCAAGGGGCATCATGGTGCCGCATACATTAGAGGCATGGGTCATAATGACGGCCTTTGTATTCGGGCGCAATAGCTTTTCGGCAGCACCGGGAATCAGGCTGCCGTCAGCAGTACAGGGAATGCGATCAAAGGTAAGGCCATGATGTTGCAGCTGTACTAAGGGTCGCATGACGGCGTTGTGTTCCATAGAAGACACGAGTATGTGGTCACCGGCACCGAAGAGACCTTTGATGACCATATTCAGGCTCATCGTGATATTTTGGGTAAAAATAACATTTTTGCAGTCCGGGAAACAGAAAAGTTCGCTGAGCCAGCGGCGTGTATTATAGACCAGCTCTTCCATATCGTAGGCAGGGGAATAGGAGCCGCGGTTGATGTTGACACCATGGTTCTTGATGAAGTCGCTCATGGCGTCAGGAACAGCGGCAGGTTTTGGGAAAGTCGTACAAGCATTGTCTAAATAAATACGGTTCATAGTAAAGCCTCCTTTAGCGGTTCTCATTGTTGATTACAGTATATCTCATGGCCTTTGTTTTTGCTAGTATGTAAATGGATACATGCATTTACGTTTTCCATAATATACGGTATAATCAAGATGTGTCGTTGCCTGCATACAAGCGTATATGTTTTTTTATTGGAAGGAGGACTACTACATATGGAAATGACACGTGAAAAATGGTCTATCGTTATTGCAGGATTGATCATTGGCGCTATTGCAGGCTTATTAGTTGTTGTTGGCAACCCTAAAAATATGGGGTTCTGCATTGCTTGCTTTATCCGTGATACGGTGGGCGGCCTGGGTCTGCATCGTGCAGGCGCCGTTCAATATATCCGCCCGGAAATTATTGGTCTCTTATTAGGTTCTTGTATTTTATCCCTGGTGCGGCATGAACATGCGCCTAAAGGCGGCTCTTCACCTCTTACGCGGTTTGTGTTAGGGTTTTTCGTCATGATTGGCTGCCTCATGTTCCTGGGCTGCCCGTTCCGCATGATCCTGCGTCTTGCTGGCGGGGACTGGAATGCGTTGTTTGGCTTTGTCGGCTTTGCTGTCGGCATTGGTGTGGGCGTATTCTTCCTGAATCGTGGCTATTCGCTGAAACGGACATATAGCCTGCCGAAATTTGAAGGCTTTGTCATGCCGTCGATACAGGTTATTTTATTACTGTTCCTGATAGCAGCACCGGCTTTTATTTTCTTTACCAAAGCGGGCGGCGGTCCTGGTGCCAGTCATGCTGGTCTGTGGATCTCCCTTGGTGCTGGCCTTGTCGTTGGTGCTTTGGCACAGCGCACACGGTTGTGCATGGTCGGTGGTATCCGTGACCTTATCTTGTTCCACGAAACTCGGCTTCTCTTAGGCTTTATTGCGATTTTTGTTGCTTGCTTCGCCGTTAACCTGGCAGTGGGTAACTTCAATCCTGGCTTTGCCAGTCAGCCTATTGCCCATACGGATGGTTTATGGAATCTTTTGGGCATGGTCCTTGCCGGATTTGGCTGTGTTCTTCTCGGTGGCTGCCCGTTGCGGCAGCTCGTATTAGCCGGCGAAGGCAATACAGACTCGGCGATTGCCATTATAGGACTTGCTGTTGGTGCGGCTTTTGCTCATAACTTCGGCTTAGCAGCTTCTGGCGCAGGCCCGACTGCAAATGGTCAAATCGCCGTCGTTATCGGTATTATCATCGTACTTGGCATTGCTGCTGCGAACACCTTTCGTTCGCAAAAAGCATAGAAAGGGAGGAGAACTATGATAGACGCGAGAGGGTATTCGTGCCCGGAACCGGTAATCATGATCAAAAAAGCAATGGAATCGGGGGAACAGGCATACGATATGATGGTGGATAATCCGACATCCAAGGAAAATGTCAGCCGCTATGCTCGTCATCAAGGCTATGAAGTAGACGTGACGGAAAACGGTGAAGAATTCACGCTTCATATGCACAGAAAGTAGGATAGGGATGCAGTACATTGCGACGTTTTATTCCCATTTCGGGGCCATTCGCTTTAAAAATGAAACTAAAGGCATTACTTCGCCGCGCCTTATGCCGGTACCGCGTAAATTGAGCTCGTCCTGTGGTACCTGTGTCCGCTTTAGTGGTGCGGCCGACTGGACGATTCCCGAAGATACGGCTGAAATCGAGCAAATCGTACGAGAAACAGATTTGGGGTACGAAATCGTATATAAGGCGGAAGATTAGAAGATATATTTTCTGATACGAAAAGAGGAAACATGATGAAGGATAAACTTCGCTTGACCGAAATGGCGTCTTGTTCTGGCTGAGGCGCTAAAATTGGTGCCGGTGTACTGGCACAATTGTTGGAAGGTATTCCAACGAGACACGATGATCGGCTTATTGTTGGCTATGACAAGAGCGACGACGCATCGGTGTATGTCATCAATGATGATCTGGCACTGGTGCAGACCGTTGATTTCTTCCCGCCTATCGTCGATGATCCCTTCTTGTTCGGCCAAATCGCAGCGGCGAACGCCTTGAGTGATGTCTATGCTATGGGTGGCGAACCGAAACTGGCGATGAATGTCATGTGCATTAATTCTCGTATGGGCAAAGAAGCAGTTCGGGAGATCTTGCAAGGTGGCTATGATAAAGTCTATGAAGCAGGAGCTCTCATTACAGGCGGCCATACCATTGAAGACAAAGAGCCGAAATACGGGTTGTCGGTTACGGGCTTCGTCCATCCGCAGAAGTTGCTGCGCAATTCGTCGGCCCTGGAGGGCGATATGCTCATCCTGACGAAACCATTAGGTGTGGGTATTCTCATGACGGCTGCGCAAGGCGATTTAGTCGATGCAACGCTGCTCAAGACCATTCATGGGGAAATGGCCCAGCTCAACAGGACAGCACGGGATGTTATGGTGAAATATGATGTCCATGGCTGTACCGATGTGACTGGATTCGCACTTTTGGGGCATGCGTTTGAAATGGCGCGGGGAAGCGGCTTGACAATCCATTTTGATGTGAAGGCGATTCCTTTCCATCATGAAGCCTTGGAGATGGCCTCGATGGGCTTTGTTCCGGCAGGCGCATACCGTAATCGTGAGTATACGGCAGGGTGCGTTGCTGTACAAGGTGATGTATCAGAGGCGATGATGGATATCCTCTATGATCCGCAGACGTCAGGCGGTCTCATGATCGCTGTTTCTGAAAAAGACGGTCCGGCGCTTCTCCGGGAGCTGCAGAGTCAAGTACCTTGTGCGGAAATCGTCGGGTATGTCACAGCTAAAGAAGAAGCTGATATTATCGTAACATGACCGGAACGGTGTGAACCGGTCCGGTGGACAAAACAATATAGGCAGCGACACAGCTGAAGCCACAGGTATATATATGATGCCTGCGGCTTTTTTTATATAAATATCCCTACCTTCGTTTCCACTTATGGTGTATAATGAACGAAGTAAGTTTTTTTAACATCTGTGTGTTATAAAGGAGAGATTCAACGTGATCGAACGCTATACGAAAGAAGAAATGGGTCATATTTGGACGGAATACAATGAATGGGATACGCTGAAACAGGTCGAAATCCTGTCCAGCGAAGCCCAATGCGAATTGGGTAATGTTCCTAAAGCTGCGGCTAAGGATATTCGCGACAAAGCTGCATTTACTGTCGAACGTATCCATGAAATAGAAGCGGAAACGCATCATGATATTGCTGCTTTCGTTTCTACTCTTTCTGAAAATATCGGTGAATCAGGCAAGTATGTCCATTTAGGCCTGACATCGACAGACGTCAAAGATACAGCATTGGGATATATGCTCAAACAGGCTTCGGATATTTTGCTCAAAGACCTCCATGCCTTCCACGATGTCTTGCGCCGCCGCGCTGTCGAATTCAAATATACACCTTGCATCGGCCGTACGCATGGTATCCATGCCGAAGCGACGACGTTTGGCTTGAAATTATGTAACTGGATGGCTGAAATCGAACGGGATATCGAACGGATGGAACAGGCCAAAAAGACCATCGCCGTTGGCAAAATTTCCGGCGCTGTCGGCACGTATGCCGATATTGATCCTTTTGTCGAAAAATATGTTTGTGAACATTTAGGAATCGAAGCTTCACCTATTTCATCACAGACGTTGCAGCGTGACCGTCATGCGGCCTTCATTGCGACCTTAGCTGTTATTGCCAGCTCTATTGATAAGATGGCTACGGAAATCCGTCACCTCCAGCGTACGGAAGTCCGCGAAGCTGAAGAATATTTCAGCCCTAAGCAGAAAGGTTCGTCTATTATGCCACATAAACGGAATCCAATCACATGTGAACGCATGTGTGGTCTGGCCCGCGTTATCCGTGGCAATGCCCAGGCAGCATTTGAAGATGTAGCCTTGTGGCATGAACGGGATATTTCCCATTCCTCTGTCGAACGGATCATCCTGCCGGATAGCACCATCGCGTTGGATTATATGCTTCAGACCTTTACTCGCGTCATTGATCGCCTTATCGTATATCCGGATAAGATGATGCAGGATCTGAACCTTACAGGCGGCCTTATTTACAGCCCGATTTTGCTTAATACGCTAGTAGAAAAAGGCGCTGTTCGTGAACAAGCCTATCGCTGGGTGCAGCGCAATGCAATGAAACGTTGGCTCCAAGGTGAAGATTTCTTGGAAAACCTCAAGAAAGACGAAGATATTACGAAGGTAATGAGTCCGGACGAAATCGAAGCTTGCTTCGACGTCAAGAAAATGCTCAGCCACGTAGATACGATCTTCGCTCGGTTCGGTATATAACAACAGCATAAAAAAGACCACATGAGAGCAAGGATGATGAGCTCTCGTGTGGTCTTCTTTTTATGCGCGGGAAGCGATTTGTTGCAACGCTTGGACTGCGGCATGGACATCTGTTGTTGTGGTGAAACTGGAAAAAGAGAAACGTACGATTCCCTGTGTTTCTGTATGGAGCTGTTGGTGCATCAGCGGGGCACAGTGGAAACCGGGTCGTGTAGCCATTTCATAATCATTCCACAGGATATCACTGACTACAGCCGACTCGGCATTACGTATATTAAGGGCGTAGACGCCGACATGAGGGCTGTTGTAGTCACCGTAACAGGTGATATTGGGGATAGCGCGGATTGCCGGAATGAAAATAGAAGCGAGTTCCTGCTGGTGGGCAACGGCCTTGTCGACGCTGTGTTCTAAAATGGTGTTGACGCCGGCAGCCAGACCCATGATGCCGGCTACATTAGCTGTGCCGGCTTCGAATACGCCGGGGATGACAGCAGGCTGTTCATGCTCAAACGAATGGACCCCGTCGCCGCCGGTAATGAGGGGTGTAATCACGGCATCTTTACGAATGCAGATACCGCCGGTGCCGCCTGGCCCGTACAGCGATTTATGGCCTGTGAAACAGACTGCTGTAATGATACCGTCAGAGACATCGACCGGATAGGCACCTGCTGTCTGAGATATGTCGACGACCAGCATCAGATCATGAGCGTGGCAGAAGGCTTTGATCCGTGCCAGGTCAAGGACGTTGCCAGTGACATTGGAGGCGTGATTGCACACGACGATTTTAGTAGCAGGTCGCAATTTTTCTTCAAATTCATTGTAATGCAAGGCGCCGGTAACGGCATCACTGGAGACAAAATCAATACTAGCGCCGGCGGCTTCCAGCTGATATAGCGGTCGCAGGACGGCATTGTGTTCCCACGTTGTCGTCAGAATGTGATCGCCTGTATGAATGAGGCCTTTTAGGACCATGTTCAGCGCTGCTGTGGAATTATGGGTGAATGCGACGTCGTAGTCGTTGGTGCCGTGGAAGAGCTTCTTGACTAATTCCTTGGCTTTCAGTACGCTGCTGTATGCTCGCAGGGAATAGCCATGGGCTCCGCGGGATGGATTGCCGTACAGGCCGGAGTGCAGTCCTTCATAGACAGCCTGGGCTACGGCCTCCGGTTTCTGTGCTGTCGTAGCGGCATTGTCGAAATAATACATGTAAATCCCTCTTTTCTTCGGTAAAAGTTACTATTATTATAGCAACTTTTACTTAAATGAAAAAGGAAGGAAAGAGGGATTATCGATGTTTATTCTTTTTCATCCATGATGGCGGCAGGGCCTCTGTCGCCAGTACGGATACGGATGGCGTCGGTGACGTCGAAAACGAAGATCTTCCCGTCACCGACAGCACCGGTCTTGCAGACCCGCTGGGCTGTTTCCAGTACTTTTTCTACCGGTACTTCGCAGACGACCGTTTCCACCTTGATGCCGGGAAGAAGGTTGATGTTATATTTCTGTCCCCGGTATACTTCTACATAGCCCTTTTGCAGGCCGCAGCCAAAGGTCTGGCTCACAGTCATGCCCATGACGCCGATTGCATTTAAGGCTTCTTTTAATTCTTCCAGCTTATTCGGCCGTGTAATGATATCTATTTTAGTTATTTTTCGTTGTTCTGTTTCCATAGTAGTCACTCCTATAAATGATGGCCATTGGTGCCAAGGTCCTGAATCGTAGAAACGGGAGACTGGAAGGGCTGGCCTGAGGGATGTTCAAAGGGACTGCCGACGGCCATGACAGCTTGGTTATAGGCTCGTTCGTCGTGTTCTGTAATATCGAGACCGGCAATTTCTTCGTTTTTATCGGCCCGGACTTTCATGAATGTACTGATGAGCTTATAAAGAATGAAGGTGCCGGCAATAGCCAGCGCATAGGCGATCAGCGTAGATATGAGCTGAGCAAAAAGTAAATGTGTTTCTCCGTAGAACAAGCCATTGGCTCCGGCCGGATTGACTTCTGTCGTAGCCCACAGACCAGTGGCAATAGAGCCCCACGTACCGCCGATGCCATGGATACCGAAGGCATCCAGTGAATCGTCATAGCCTAATTTTACCTTGACGAAGGCGACGGCACTGTAGCAGATGACACCGGAAATGGCTCCGATAAGGATAGCGGGCATAGGAGCGACGAAGCCAGCAGCCGGCGTGATAGCGACGAGACCGGCAATGCAGCCGGAAGCAGCGCCGAGGATGGTTGGCTTGCCGTTTAAAATCCATTCAGCTAATACCCAGGTGACAGCAGCTGCAGCGGCAGCACCTTGGGACGTGACGAAGGCATTAGCTGCCAGTGCATTGGCGCCGAGGGCACTGCCGGCATTGAAGCCGAACCAGCCGAACCACAGCAATGTAGCACCGAGGACGGTCATAGGCAGATTATGAGGCATCATAGGGTATTTCCCATAGCCACTGCGTTTCCCGAGGAGGAGGCATAACGTCAGGCCCGATACGCCGGATAAGATGTGAATGACTAAACCGCCGGCAAAGTCGAGGGCTCCGAGCTGGGCAAGGAAGCCGCCGCCCCATACCCAATGCGCCATGGGATTGTAAATGAAAATAGCCCAAAGAAGAATGAAGACCGTGAACGCACGAAACTTCATCCGTTCAGCAAAAGCACCGGTAATCAAGGCAGGCGTAATGACGGCGAACATACACTGGAAGGCGACGAAAGCCAGTTCTGGAATAGTGCCGCCTTCAAGACAGTTCATACCGACACCGGCCAGACCGATTTTATCGAGTGATGCGACGAAACCGTTAATATCTGTACCGAATACCATGGCATAGCCGAGGATGAACCATTCGACGGAGATCATAGCAACGATAAAGAAGCTTTGCATAATCGTGGTCAGGACATTCTTGCCGCGGACCATGCCGCCATAGAAAAATCCCAACCCCGGTGTCATAATGAACACTAATGCAGCACTGATGAGGACCCAGGCAGTATCACCGGTGTCGATTTGACCGGCGCCGCCATCGGCAGCAAAGGCTGTTGGGACGGCCATGCTCAGACAGAGCAGCAGTACCCGTAAAATAAGACCAGATCGTTTCATAACAAGCTTCCCCCTTTGGAAATAAAAAACGCCTTACAGTACTGTCCTCTATGGCAGCTTCCTGTAAGACGTCTTTGTCCTATCTTTTTGTATATAATTATTGTCAGTGAACAGGCATATAAAAAGCCATGAATCACCTGTGAAAGGAATTCATGGCTTCATTGCCAATGTTATGTTGATAAAAGTATTATAAAGAAATCCATACAATTTGTCAATTAAATTTATGAAAATCGTTATAAAATATAAGCATCGAAAACACCGGCCTTCGTCAAGACGGCTATACAAACAGAATATGGCCGATGAAAATATATATGGTAAGGGAAATGGCACTGAGTGCTGTCGTATTCATGACTATTTGTGTGGCATAGTCCGGATTGTTGCCGAATTCCATAGCAAACAGCGCTGTATTGACGGCTGTCGGGATGGCACAGTAGATCAGGAAGACAATAGCACCGACGGCTGTGAACGTACCGGGGCAGATCAGGTTAGCGGCGTAAATAACAGCCAGGCCGATAGGCGGCAGGATGAATGTCTTCAAGCCGATGACAATCCATACGTCTTTATCGAGCCAATGGATCTTTGTTTGCGATAGCTGGGCGCCAATACTGACCATAGCAACGGGCAATAAGGCACTGCCGGCCATTTTCAGAACAGGCCAGAAGAAGCACGTATCCGCAGGAAATCCTGAATAATGAGCTGCCAGCGCAGCGATGAGAACATAGACCATAGGCATGCTGAACATGACCTTCAAGGCGTCGTGCGCTGATAAACGGCCTCGGCCGGCCTGATAGAGGCCTAGCGTATTCAGAGAAATGCTTTGGACGATGAAGATAATGATCTGGATGACCATGGCTTCGGCTAAATATGGCGTCTGCCCATTTACGATGAAGGGCTCATGAGAGAAGACCAAGAGCGTGAGCGCTACGCCAAGGTTGCCAGTATTGTTGAACATGAGCGCATTGCGGCATGATTCTTTCATGCCAATATCGTAGTGCCGTATTTTGGTGACTATATCGGCAATGATGAAACTGATGAACATAAAGATGAAAATACAGGCAATGATGCCGCTGCTGGCTGGCGGGAATTCTGTTTCGTAAACACTGGTAAAAATAAAAGCCGGAATAACGAGATAAAACATGAATTTCGATAATGTTTTTACATCGAGACCAAATTTTTTATCCAAGGCGTAGCCAATGAAGACGAGCAGGAAAATCGGCAGCATCGTATTTTCGATGATAAACCAAAAAACCATGGAAAAACCTCACTTTATAATCTGTTTAAAAAATCATAGGAAATACAAATACTATGATATTATAGGATTATAAAGATAAAAAAGCAAGAAAGAAATGCCGCCACCAGGCAATCTCCCTTGTATTTATGTGTATTTCGTGATACACTCCACGTATTATACGAGAGGGAGGGATGGCTATGACAGTACGCAGTTTGACCTGTCATATGGTCGTAACAGGACATATGAAGGGAATTGCTTTGGCCGTGCTGGGGTCTATCTTGTGGGGTGCTTCCGGTATATCCGGGCAGTTCCTTTTACAGTTCCGTGCAGTTCCGGCTGAATGGCTTACAGCAGTACGGATGATAGTTGCCGGTATATTGCTGCTGGCATATGATGCGGCCAGTCATCATGGCGATATCTTTTCCATTTGGAAGCAAAAACGGGAAGCGGCGCGACTTATCTTATTTTCTGTCGTAGGCATGCTAGGCGTACAGTATACGTACTTTGCAGCTATTTTGTACAGTAATGCGCCGACCGGGACTATTTTACAATATATGATGCCAATCATTATTTTAGCGTGGACGGCGTTGCGAAGCCATACTTTACCGGGGAAGAAGGCGTGTATCTGCTGTGCGTTAGCGATTATTGGTACATTCCTCATCGTTACTCGCGGGACCTGGGGGACGTTGGCGATTTCCCCGCTGGCACTGTTTTGGGGGCTCCTGTCTGCGGTTGCAGCGGCTTTTTACACGGTACAGCCACAAGGGCTTATCATACGCTGGCGGGCGTCGCTGATCGTCGGCTGGGCCATGCTGGCAGGCGGTCTTATCTTTTCCCCAATTGCCCGGCCCTGGCAGCCTGCCGGGGATTTTGATACCTTAGCGATACTGGCACTTATTTATGTCATCGTCGTCGGTACGGCCATTGCTTTTTGGTTGTATCTGTCAAGCTTGAAATATATTGAACCAAGTGAAGCCGGACTTCTCAATTCGGTAGAACCTCTGTCGTCAATCGTTTTGTCTATGCTGATTTTCCATCTTACCTTTGGTGTGGCAGAAGCCGTTGGGGCGGCTCTCATCATTTGTACCGTACTGGTAGTGACACGACAATCATAAAAAAATCACCTGTTTACATCGGTACGTGTAAACAGGTGATTTTTTATCGATAACTCATGAAGTAATATACGATGGTGACCATCGTTTCTGCCATGTATTTCAAGGCGTTGCTGTCCCAATGGAAATTTGGCGAGTGCCCTACGACTGGCTGGTCGCCGAAGACACCTACATAATAGAAGGTGCTGGGAACGGCAGCACTGAAATAGGCGAAGTCTTCAGACCCGTTGCTGCGTTGCATAGGCAGGACCGTGACGCGGTCATTGCAGTGCTCTTTTAAGATGGATTCAGCAGCAGCTGTGACTTGTTCGTCATTGACACAGACAGGTGAGAAGGGAACGACATTTAAATCGTAAGTACCACCATAGATCGAAGTGACCGAACCGAGAATATGGTGCAGTGTTTCGAGAATATTGCGGCGTTTGGCTTCGTTATAGGTGCGGAGTGTTCCTTTGAGTTCTGCCGAATCGGGTATGACATTAGGATTGCGACCGGCCTGGAACTGGCCGAACGTGAGGACGACGCCGTCGCCATCCGTTTTGCGATTATAGACATAGTTCGTGACCGACTGGATAATATCGACACCCATTTGGATAGGGCTGACACACTGTGCCGGTTGCGCACCATGACCGCCTTTGCCGTGGAGGGTGATGGTGAAGTCATCGCAGGAAGCGGAGATTTCTCCTTGGCGGATACCGATGTAGCCCTTAGGAATGCCGCCAGCTACGTGAAGCCCCAGAGCATAGTCTACGTGCGGATTATTGAGGATGCCGGCATCAATCATGCGGGAGGCACCGCCATTTCCTTCTTCAGCAGGCTGAAATGCCAGGCGGATCGTACCGCGCAGACAGTCTGTGTGCTGGTTCAATATTTTTGCGACGCCGAGCAGATTCGCTGCATGGCCGTCATGGCCACAGGCGTGCATGACACCGTTGACGAGAGAGGAATAGGGGCAATCGTATTTTTCTTGTAAAGGCAGGGCATCGATATCGGCTCGCAATAAAATAACCGGGCCTGGCAGAGCCCCGCGGATAAGGCCGGTGACACCGGTACCGGCAATGATCTTTACGTCTTCAATGCCCATAAGGGACAGTTCTTGAAAAATTGTTTTGCATGTATCAAATTCTTTTTCACTCAATTCCGGATGGGCGTGGAAATATTCCCGCATTTCCATCATATATGGCAGTGTTTTGCGCACAGCTTCGCGAATATTGAATGTGGGTCTGAATGTATCATTCATAGACGGACACCTCCCGTGAAATAACCACTATTCACTATTACATGTATTTCGATAACATGTATAAAAAATCCTGCTTTTCAGCAGGATTTTTCTTTTTTAGGGAGACGGATCTTGTGCGTTTCCAGAAAAACAAAGAGGAGCGGCAGTACTAAAAGGGTAAATACAGTGGAGCTGAGCAAGCCGCCAATGACGACGACAGCCATACTGGCTCGTGTTTCTGATCCGGCCGTCATGGACAGCGCTGTTGGCAGCATGCCAACGACCATGGTCAGCGTGGTCATGAAGATAGGCCGCAAGCGGACCCGGCCGGCTTCGATGACAGCCTCTTTGGGACTCAGGCCCCGTCCTTCCAGGGTCAACGTATAATCCAGCAGTAAGGTGCCGTTTTTAGCGACGAGTCCGTCCATGACTAATATGCCGATGAGGGAATAGAGGTTTAAGGAGTTGTTAGTCAGGAACAGCAAAAACAATGCGCCAATAAGGCCAAGCGGCAGGGAGAACATGCGGATAAACGGCGTTTTTACTGATTCGTAGAGAATAGCCAAGATCATGTAAATCAAAATAAGGGACAAGAGCAACGCTTCACCCAAGTCTTTGAACGTCGTCGTCATCTGATCGGCCTGGCCGGTGAAGCGATACGTAATGCCGCTCATATCCATCGTGTCCAGCCGGGACGATATGTCTTGAATGACATCGTTCAGCGGTCTGTTTTGAAGCGAACCGCCTAGGGTGATGCATCGTTCTTTATCTGTACGCTTGATTGTGACAGGTCCTGTGCCGGCCCGGACGTTTGCTACGTCGGCAACATAGATAATGTGGCCCGATGCATTGAGAGGGATGGTCTTCAAATCGGACAAGGTGTATCCATCGGATCCTTTCAGACGGACGTATATATCCGTATCGTTGTTGTCGTTTTTCTTGTCATTTGCCAGAACGCCGGCTTTTTGACCACTGATGGCATTAGAAAAAGTATTGGTCAAATCGCTTAAGGAGGTCCCATATTGTTTTAGTTTGTTGCGGTCAATATCGAGCTGATATTCTGGCATACCTTCCTGATAGGAACTGGATATGTCGCGGACGCCATTAATATCGTTTTTCATCAATGTTTCAATCTCTTTGGATTTAGCCAGGAGAGCGTCTGTATCTTTGCCACGCAATTCCAGTCTCAGATTGCCGGAACCGCCGCCAAATCCGCCAGATGTACCGGAAACAGAAGCTTGGTTTTCTTTGACCCGGACATCGCCATCGAAGACATTTTTGGCAGCAAAATCACGGATATCGTTCGTTACCTGCCAAATCGTGCGGGAACGATCCTGCCGGTTTTTCAATGTTACTTGGATATTTGCTTCATTCAAATTGCGGCCGCCGATCATGGACGTGTAATACGTCACTTCCGGCAGGGAATTCAGGTATGTTTCTACTTGTTTGGTTACTTTATCAGTTCGTTCCAAATTAGCGTTTGTCGGCAACTGCAAGGTGATGCGGAAGCCGCTTTCATCAGTTTGCGGCATGAATTCAGAACCGACGAGACCGCTGGGAATGAGGCCAATAGCGGCGATAAAACAAATCGCCACAGGGAGGATCAGTCGTTTGCTGTGGGCAAAGCTCCAGTGCAGGATCCGGGTATAACCACTGCGGGCCCACTCTTCTAAGGCATCCATTTTATGCCATATAGGTCGGTCAGGAATCTTCAGGCCGTCGCGGAAAAGACGGGAAGCCAGCATCGGTGTCAGCGTAAAGGATATGAACAGAGAAAACAACGTGGCAAATACAATGGTCAAGCCGAATTGTTTGAAGTATTGGCCGACCATACCGGTCATAAAAGCAATAGGCAAGAAGACGACGACATCGCACAACGTAATGGCAATGGCCGCCATGCCGATTTCCATTCGCCCATGCAGGGCCGCCTCCTTAGGCTTTTCGCCCAGCATAAGGTGACGATGGATGTTTTCAAGGACAACGATAGAATCATCGACGAGAATACCTACGCATAGTGCCATGCCCATGAGGGACATCATATTGAAGGTGAACCCTGCAGAATACATGACGAAGAACGTAGAAATGAGGGACGTTGGAATAGCAATCATGACTGCCAGGGTGGAGCGCCAGCCTCGCAGGAAGAAGAACAGGACCAGACCGGTCGTACACAGCCCTTCTAACAGGGTCTGCAACGTGTTGTGCAAGGCGTTGCGGACATAGGAGGCTGATTCGTTAGTGACGGTGAACGTGTAGTCGGGATTATCTTGGCGTAAGGTCTCTAATTTTTTGGTGACGTTGTCGACAGTAGAGACGACGTTTGCATCACTGTTCTTGTAGACGACCATGACTACTGCATCATCGCCGTTGACGCGGGCATAGCGGTTGACCCGCTGGTCTTTGCGTTTAATAGAAGCAATGGCCGTCAAGGGGATTTTTGCTCCTTTGACATTCGTTACCTGGATTTTAGATAAGTCGGCTTCATCCGCGTATTGGGCCTTGACCCGGACGTCTGTCGTCGTGGCATTGGAATAGATCGTACCGGAAGGCATGAGGATGTTTTCTGCTTTCAGGGACTTGACGACTTCTGTCAGCGTCATATCGTAGTGGATCAGCTTATCTTTATCGATTTCGACGGCGATTTCTTTATCGCGGCCGCCGTGGAGTTCGATTTCTGATACACCGTCGGCTTGTTGGACAATGTCTTGGAAATCATTTTGTGTTTTAGAATAAATAGTATCTAATGATTGATTCGACTGGATGGCAATATACATGATCGGCGTAGCATTGACATCCCGCTTGATGACTACTGGTTCGTCAATACCATCAGGCAATTTGCCGCGAATGGCATTGATTTTTTTTGTAGCATCAATCGCGGCAGCGTCTGCATTAGCCGAGAAATCCAATTCCAGTGTGACCCGGGCTTGGCCGTATGAGGCCGTTGAGGTCATGTGTTTGACATTAGAGACGGAGGATAAGGCATCTTCGACAGGTTTGACGACCTGCTGTTCTACTGAATCGGCATTGGCACCGTCATAGGTGACGGATACGGTAACATATGGAGTGTTCAAGGCCGGCAATAATTCGACGCCAATACGGTAGAAACTGAATAATCCTAATACGACGAAAAACGCAACGACCATGCAGATGCCAATAGGGCGATCGATAGAAAATTTAGTCAGATTCATTAGCTCACCTGGTTTCCTTTTCGATGGTGACATCCGAACCGTCTTTCAGGCGGGCCAGGTTGGTCGTAGCGATGACATCGCCTTCAGCGAGGCCGTCGAGAATTTCGATATCTGTATCGTTGCGCAGCCCTGTTTTGACTGTGCGCATTTCGATGGTAGAGTCATTGTTGATGACATAGACCTGGCTCGTACCATTTTGTTCCAATACAGCTTCTTTAGGGACGCATAAGGTCTGAGGACGTTGCAGGACTTGAACGGAAGATTGGGCGAACATACCGCCTCGCAGTGCTGTGTCCGGATGGGATAGGGTGATGCGGATGACATATGTTTTCGTCGTGGCATCCATCGTCGGGCTGACATACGTAATGATACCATCGTAATCAGAGGCTAGCGATTCGATAGATACGCTAAGGGGCATGCCGACCTGCATAGCTGCGACGTCGGCTTCGGATACAGAACAGTCGATGTACATGCCGCTCGTGTCAGTAATAGTGAGGACCTTTGTATTGGCCGGTGCCATAGCGCCGGCTTCAGCATTACGATACGTGACGACGCCGTAACGAGGTGCCCGCAGGGTCAGATCATTCACTTCTTCAGACATACTGTCGACGAGATAGCCGGCTTTAGCTTGGGCGGCCTGCTTGGCTGCAATGACAGCTGGCGTATCACCTACGTTTTGCGACTGTAAGTTGTCGAGCGCTGATTTGGCAACGATGAGGGCCTGGTACATCGTGTCTAATTCTTTCTGTGATACGGCACCTTCATTTTTCAAGATGACGTAGCGGTTATAGTTCATACTGGCTGTGGCATAGTCCACTTCTGCTTTTTGCAGATCGGCGTCGAATTGGGACTGTGTGGCGGTCGTATCAGCCGCCGCTTGTTGTAATGCGGCCTGATTTTGTTGTAAGGTAAGCAGGGCGTCTTGTGTGTCCTGGACGAGCAACACTTGTCCAGGTTCTACAGTATCACCGAGTTCGGCGTAAATCGCACTGATTTTGCCGGCATATTTTGTTGATAAGTCGACTTGTGCGACCGGAACAGTCTGTCCGGACAAGGTAATGCGGCGCAACATGTCTTTACGTTCCAGACGGTACGCTTGTACTGTAGCATGGACCGTATCATCCTTTATTTTCTTGACGATGCCGGCATGACTGTAAGCATAAATGGCCAGACAGGCCAGCAAAAATACGAGACCGAAGGCGATGAGCTTATTGCGGTTGCTGTGTAATATATGCGCAGGAAATGAATGGATCTTCATTAGCAGGACTCCTCAGAAATAGTTTTATCTATAATATAGATACATTCTGAACAAAAGGCAATGGATGTATGCGAATGTTGACTATTTCTTTAAGAAAAATTTAAATCTGAGCAATTTTTTGAAGTTTATCCTGCCAGGGAGGACCAATAGCCGTACGAAAGGAAGGACAAAGATGGTGCCCATAGGTACAGCTCTTATGGTATAATGAAAAAATAATATATAGCAACATAGCATATGCTGGGAGTGAAACGATATGAATCAGCTTTATTCTACTATACAGGATTTGAGTCATTGGCCGGATTTTCGGCTGCGGTTGTTTTTTGAAGGGGCCATTGTCGGCGTGTTGTCCGGATTGGTCATCAGCTTCTTTCGCTGGGCCCTGGAGGCGGGAACATATTATAGGATATATATATATAATACTATTCTTATAGAGGGCGGAGTGTGGGAAAATGTATCTTGGTTCCTTCTCCTGTTGGCTGCGGCATATTTGTTATGTCGTTTGATGGCCTATGAACCCAATGCCGGCGGCAGCGGTATCCCACAGGTCAAGGGGGTCATCCTCGGCGCGATTCGCATGCGCTGGTTTCGCATCCTCTGGGTCAAGCTCATAGGCGGGATCGTTGGCATTGGCTTAGGACTTTCACTGGGCCGCGAAGGGCCGTCCATTCAAATTGGTGCCGTTACAGCTGAAGGATTCAGTCGTTCGCTGGGACGGACGCGGATGGAGGAACGCTATTTGATCACGGCAGGTGCTAGCGCGGGACTGGCAGCGGCGTTCAATGCGCCGCTGGCCGGCGTTATTTTTGCATTGGAAGAATTGCATCGTAACTTTTCCGGCGTTGTGTTAGCACCGGCTATGGCAGCGGCGCTATTGGCGACGATGGTGAGCCGGGTCGTATTCGGGAGAGCGCCTATTTTCCATTTTGGCATGTTGCCGCCCTTTCCGTTGCGGTATATGTGGATTGCTGTGCTTTTAGGAATTGTTATCGGATTTGCTGGTATTATTTTCAATAAAGGGCTTCTAAGCATTCCTAAATTCTATAGCCTGCCTGTATTTCGCAATGACTATATGCGTATTGCTTTTCCGTTACTCATAGCCGGTGTGCTCGGTTACATTTTTCCTCAGATTCTTGGCGGTGGCAATGATTTGATCAATAGTCTCTATACCCTGCCCTTGTCATTACAATTATTTGCAGCCCTTCTCATTGGTAAGTTTTTGTTTACGCTTCTCAGTTATGGCTGCGGCGTTCCTGGCGGTTTTTTCCTGCCTATGTTGGTGTTGGGGGCGTTGACGGGCAGTGTTTTCGGTATCGTTTTGGTCAAAGCTGGTATCATTTCTTCTTACTATTTATCCAATATTGTTGTCGTATCTATGGCAGCTTTTTTTACGGCCTCCGTACAGTCACCGGTGACGGGAACAATTTTGATAATGGAAATGACCAGCTCCTATGAACATCTTCTTGTTTTGTGCACGGCCTCAATGGTGGCACTCGTCGTGGCCCAGCTCTGTCACGGTCAGCCTATTTATGAAGCCCTTATGAATCGGATGTTAGCTAAGAAACGGCCAGCGGTTCCTGATTCGGAGCGGCGCAATATTATTGAATTGACTGTGACCAGCGGCAGTGCTGTTGATGGTAAATATATCGGCCGTATCCATTGGCCGGCTCACGTCGCATTAGTTGATATCAAGCGGGGAAGCAGTGAATTAGTTCCTGATATTGATACTCGTCTGCATACAGGAGACTATATATATGTTCTGACGGATTCTGTCGAAGGGGCAGAAGCAGTACGCAATCTTGTAGAGCAGGAAAAAACGTAAAAATGCATAATAATTATAAAAAATAAGACCAGGTCATAAAAATTAGCTATAAAAGCAGGATATTATCTTGCACATTTGAAATATAACCGTGAAGAGTATCAAATAAAGTTCTTAAAACGACAGTATAATTAACCATTTTTTTGACTTATTCGTTCAAATTTGGTATAATTTTTTTTGTAATTGAACTGTAATATTTATTGCGGTTCAAAATTTTTTAGTGTTATGTTTTTTCAAAGAGGTGGTTTTTTGAGGAACCGTATACTGATTTTACTAGCAGCATTATTTGTTTGTGCATGTTCTTCACTGGTTTGTGCAAAAGTCGAAATGGGAATGAGCGGCTCTGTCGTACAGAGCGTGCAATATATGCTCGAAGATACAGGTTATTTGTCCGATGGGGCAGATGGCGTGTTCGGAGATGGGACAGCCACAGCTGTCAAACGTTTCCAAGCGGATCATGGATTAGACGCAGATGGCGTCGTAGGTTCGCAGACCATGGCGGCTCTTTCAGAAGCCAGTGGCCGGGAAATTCCGGATGAATCGGGAAATAATGGCGGGTATCAGCAACGGATAGTGATGGAAGCTACGGCGTATACAGCCGATGATCCTGGCAGCAGTGGTTATACTGCCAGCGGACATCGTTTGGAACGCGGCATGGTATCTGTTGACCCTGATGTTATTCCGTTAGGAACAAAACTGTATGTTGAAGGCTATGGTTACGCTGTTGCCGAAGATACGGGAGGAGCCATTGTAGGCAATCGTATTGACCTGGCAATGGATTCTACAAGCGAAGCCTTAGATTTTGGCAGACGTGATGTTGTTGTATACGTGTTGTAAGAGCTGACAATTTAGAAATAATGATAGGAAAGGAGAGGCAGCTGCCTCTCCTTTTCTCACGTTTGGAAAGTTCGTCTGAATTTCATGTTTTTTAGAAAAACCTATGTATTTTCTCACTCTTTTGTGTTATTCTTATAAGACATTATAGAGTTATTTACTTCAGGGAGGTTCATACTGAATGAAAGACACTATTGCACTTATTTTAGCAGCAGGTAAGGGAACGAGGATGAAATCCAAGTTTCCTAAGGTTCTTCATAAAGTCGGCGGTGTTCCCATGGTGGAACAGGTCCTTCGCGTTGTCAAAGAAGCCGGTACACAGCGGCAAATCGTCGTCGTTGGTTTTGGCGGCGAAGTCGTGCAGGAATATTTAGGCGATCAGGCTGAAACGGTGATGCAGCCGCAACAGCTCGGTACAGGTCATGCCGTACTTCAGGCAGAACCGCTTTTACAGGGCGTAAACGGGACTTTGCTGGTCACGTGCGGTGATACGCCGCTGGTGACGGCAGATACGTTTAAGCAGCTCCTGGACTGTCATGAACGAAGCGGCGCTTCGGCGACGGTCCTGACAGCGGTATTGCCAGATGCTGCCGGGTACGGCCGGGTCATTCGCGACGCTGCCGGGCAGGTAGTTAAAATCGTTGAACAGAAAGATGGTACACCCGAAGAATTGGCAGTTCATGAAGTGAACGCCGGTATTTATTGTTTTGATATGTCGTTGTTATGGAAGATGCTCCATAGCGTTACTAATAATAACGCACAAGGTGAATATTACCTTACCGATATCATCGGTATGCTCGTATCGGCAGGCAAGATCGTCAGTGCTTTTGCTGCACCGGACTATAAAGAAACCTTGGGCGTCAATTCGCGTGCCCAAATGGCGGAAGCTGAAGGCGTATTGCGGTACCGGAAGCTGGTGCAGCTCATGGCTGATGGCGTATCTGTCATTGATGTGAATAATACCTATGTAGATACGACAGTTACTGTTGGCCGTGATACCGTCCTCTATCCGGGAACGATATTGGAAGGCGCTACGGTAATCGGTGAAGACTGCCAGGTCGGTCCGTACGTCCGCATGACGAACGTCAAAATGGGTGATCAGGATCATCTTCAATTTACCTATGCCCATGATTGTGAAATCAAAAATGGTTGTGAAATCGGTCCGTTCGTCCATTTTCGTCCTAATACGGTGATTGGTAATGATGTTAAAGTGGGCAACTATATGGAAGTCAAGAACTCGTCTGTCGGTGACGGCACGAAACTGCCTCACCTTAGTTATATTGGCGATAGTGATGTCGGCAGCGGCGTCAATATCGGCTGTGGCACGATTACGGTCAATTATGATGGCAAGATCAAGCATCGTACGACCATTGGTAATCATGCTTTTGTAGGCTGCAACAGCAATCTCGTTGCGCCTGTCTCTGTTGGCGAATATGCCTATGTGGGTGCTGGTTCCACCATCACTAAAAATGTACCCGACAAGGCGTTGTCAGTTGCACGGGCAAGACAACGCAATATCGAAGGCTGGGTCAAAGACGATACATATAAAAAATAAGTAGCAAAGATGACAACCTTAGTCTGCAGCTGTATTTCTTCTTAGAAAACGGCTTAGAACGTACGAGGGGTTAGGTCAAATCTTTATTTTGCTTTTATCTAATACATAATTTACACAGGGAGGCTCAACATGAGTTACGAAGACGGGAGAAAATTAAAGATTTTTACAGGTAATGCCAATCCACAGCTGGCAAAAGAAATTGCTGACTATTTAGGATTATCGCTGGGCAAAGCCTTTGTTGGCAAATTCAATAACGGCGAGATTCAGGTTATGATCGATGAAAGTGTTCGTGGTAAAGATGTATTCGTTATCCAGCCGACATGTCAGCCGGCCAATGATACATTGATGGAATTACTGATCATGGCTGATGCGTTCAAACGTGCATCTGCCCGTCACATTACGGCTGTCGTTCCGTATTACGGCTATGCTCGTCAAGACCGCAAGACCAGAGGCCGTGAACCGATTACATCGAAATTAGTTGCTGACTTACTGACGACTGCCGGTATTACCCGTGTCGTTACGATGGATCTCCATGCAGGACAGATTCAGGGATTCTTCGATATTCCCGTAGATCATCTTGGCTCAGCATCTATTATTGCGAAATATATTAATCAGAAAAAAGAAGAATCAGATATGGGCGATATCGTTGTCGTATCTCCTGACCTCGGTGGTGTAACCCGGGCTCGTGACTTAGCAGACCGTGTCAGTGCACCAATCGCCATCATTGAAAAACGCCGTCCCCGTCCTGGCGTTGCAGAAGTGATGAATGTCATTGGCGATATCAAAGATAAGACCTGTATCATGGTCGATGATATTGTCGATACAGCAGGCTCCCTCTGTGGTGGCGCTAAAGCGCTGAAGGAAATGGGTGCTGCTCGTGTATATGCAGCTTGTGCTCATGCTGTTCTGACTGATCCCGCTGTAGAACGGATCCAAAAATCCGTTATTTCCGAACTGATCATTACCAATACCATTCCGCTTCCGGAAGAAAAGAAAATCGATAAGATCAAACAGCTGTCCGTAGCACCTCTCCTCGGTGAAGCAATCATGCGTATTTTCCATGATGTTTCTGTCAGCAGCTTGTTTGATAAATAAGGACAGATTACTGTGCATATGATAGTAGGGCTGGGAAATCCCGGCCGGGAATATGAAAATTCAAAGCATAATACAGGGTTCCACGTTATTGATGAGTTAGCCCGGCGCTGGGATGTGACGACGTGGCAGCGTAAGATGGATGCCTTAGTGGCGCAGACCCTGGTCGATGGTGAAAAAATCATCTTGGTAAAACCGCAGACCTTCATGAACAACAGCGGTCAGGCTGTAGGGCCTCTCATGCGCTGGTATAAATTAGATGAAGAAGACGTGTATGTTGCTTATGATGATCTTGATCTGGCTGTAGGCCGGATCCGTATTCGTAAGAATGGCAGCGATGGCGGCCATAATGGCATTAAAAGCCTGTTTGCCAATGGTTGCAGTGGTTTCATTCGTTTTCGTGTAGGCATCGGACGGCCACTGCCGCATCATGATGTCATCGATCACGTCCTGACACCCTTTCCAGAAGAGCTCCGCGAGCCCTATGAAGAAGGCATAAAAGCGGCGGCCACAGCGATGGAAGGCTGTTTGAAGGTCGGCGTTGATACGGGCATGAATCGATATAACCCCAAAAAGAAGAAAAAGAAAAAAGCAGAAGAAGCTCCGGCCGAAGCTGCAACAACAGAATAACAGCAAGCCCCCGTCTGCAAGCGGGGGCTTTTGTTTCATCCGGAGCTATCGTGAAGACAAGGAGCCTCTGGATGAAGGTATAAAAGGAGAAATTTATGATACAGCAACTTTATCATCATCCGGATATATATGTTATCCAAGTGGATTTACCGGATAATCCGCTGCAATATCTTAATTCATACGTTGTAAAAGGGGCGACGCGCAATCTGGTCATCGATACGGGCTTCAACCGTCCGGAATGCCGCAAGGCCCTGTGCGAAGGATTACGAGAACTTGGCGTTGCGTTGAGCTGCACGGATTTGTTCATTACGCATCTTCATGCGGATCACAGCGGACTGGTGCAGCTTTTTAACCAGGCTGGCTGCAGTATTTACATGAGTAGTGCCGATTATCAGTACCTTGTCGATTCGGAAGATGGTTCGACATGGCAGTATGCTGAAGAAAATTTTATGAAAGAAGGCATGCCGGCTGCAGATATTCATTTGCAACTGACCAATCATGCCAGAGCCTACTCGCCAGATCCGCATTTCCCCTGCCATACAGTGACGGACGGTGAAGTCCTTCATCTGGCAGATCTCGATTTTCGTGTCATTGCCGTACCTGGTCATACGAAGGGGTTGTGCTGCCTCTATTTGCCGCAGCAGAAAATATTTTTTACTAGTGATCATATCTTATTTGATATTACGCCGAATATTCAACTATGGTATCATATGCCCGATGCGTTAGAACAGTATTTGCACAGTCTCGACAAAGTCCGGGATCTGCCGGTGACCTTAGCTTTGCCAGGCCATCGCCACGGAGCATCCTCTATTGTCGGACGCATCGATACGATCAAGGAGCATCATCGTAACCGCTTAGCCGAAGTCATGTCTATTGCTGAACAGCGGCCGGACAGTACGGCTTACGATATTGCCCGTCATATGACGTGGTCTATGCGCGGTAAAGAGTGGAAGGATTTCCCGCCGACGCAGAAATGGTTTGCTATGGGCGAAACGCTGGCCCATATCGAATATTTAGTGCAGCACGGCCGCTTGTTGCGACGGACAGACAAAGAAGTCCGGACGTATTCGCTGCTTCAGCCGTAGAGGACACTGGTTGCGACAAAATGCCTACTGGACAGAGACACATTGCAGTGGTTAAACGCTTTTTCATTTTCCATGCCGTCTAATCATGAGTGAAAATAATCCTTTACTTTTATTTTTTGTATTGTTATAATGAGACATATAGAAACTGATTTCACAACAAAATAATAGTGACTTGCAGTCTGAATTTTCTGCGCGAGAGAGCCTTAAATGACCGCTGAAGAGGCAAAATCGTCAGGTTGTCCCCTGACCATTGAAACTTTCAAGCAAAAGGAACGCAGAAAATCTGCACTCTGAAAGTGAATATAGTAACACAGCAGGGGTTACTGACAGAGAGGAAACGACAATGTTGTCCAATTACGTTGGACACATATCGTTTCCTCTTTTTGTATCCGGCTATGGCTGACAGAGTTGTAGACATAAAAAGATGACAGCACGGTATCTTCCGTCGAAATACTCGGCGGTTTAAGTACGCAGGTCAGGAGAGCGGTCGATATCCCAGACCAGCGGCGACGTGCGGAAGCACTCATTGCAATCAGAAAGGAGGCGTGTCATGGAATTCCGGATTATCACCAATAATCCTGCTGTCCAGCAAACGTGTGAAAAAGACTGCACCATTGAATTTCATACCGAAACGTATATGGACGTGTTAGTACGTGTGCGCGGCTTAGTACAACAAGGCTGCAAACTCTTGTCACATCCCTTGTCAGGGAGCGTCAAGCCGAACGAAACGCCATATAAGTCGGTCATGGTATCAGTAAAGGCCGGTCCGTCTGTCGATACAGAATCGGAACTCATCATTGAGGAATGCATCACAGCGTGCCGCAAATTTGCTGATTTGCATCGGCAATGGACAGATAGTGTTTTGCGTGATTTCCAATACATTGATTATACGCTTATTTCCAGCGCGATTGCTTCGGCAAAAGAGTTGGGCTGATGGACAATGCAGTGACTTCCGTATGAAATCTTTTAGGTTCATACAAGTAGTAGTTTCAAAAGGAGGTAATTGCAGTGAAGTTAGAAATGGGATATTTCCATATTACAGATGTTGTGTTTGGCAGCACATCGTCTTTGTCCGGCGGCGTCTTGACAGTGAATAAAGACACGATTGAAAGCATGGTACTGGAAGATGAAAACATCGCTTCTGTCCATGCAGACATTGCCAAACCGGGCGAAAGCGTCCGTATTACACCCGTAAAGGATGTTATTGAACCGCGGACCAAGGTGGGCGGCGAAAATGGAATCTTTCCGGGAGTTATTTCTCAAGTCAATACAGTCGGCTGTGGCAAGACCTATGCTCTTAAAGGCATGGCTGTCGTTACGGCTGGCAAAATCGTTGGTTTCCAGGAAGGCATTATTGATATGACAGGCCCCGGTGCTAAATATACACCGTTCTCCAAGCTCATCAATTTATGTCTGGTCTGTGAACCTGCCGAAAGCGCAGAACGTCATACCTATGAAAAATCGATCCGTATGGCAGGGCTTAAAGTGGCCTCGTATATCGGGGACCTGGCAAAAGAACTGACACCGGAAGAAACGAAAGTGTTTGAAACGCCGACAATCATGGCTGGGAAAGATATCTTCCCCAATCTGCCACGCGTAGCGTACGTACAAATGCTCCAGAGCCAGGGTCTTATGCACGATACCTATGTATATGGTGCTGATGCAAAGAAACTTGTTCCGACGATTCTCTATCCGACAGAACTGATGGATGGTGCCATTATTTCTGGTAACTGTGTATCAGCCTGCGATAAGAACACGACATACCATCATTTGAACAATCCTGTCGTAGAAGATCTATATGAAGCTCACGGCAAAACGTTGAATTTTGTTTGCGTCATTATTACCAACGAAACGGTATACCTGGCAGATAAACATCGTTCGTCAGACTGGACGGCTAAATTATGCCGTATGCTCGATTTAGACGGCGTTGTCATTTCTCAGGAAGGCTTTGGCAATCCTGATACAGACTTGATCATGAACTGCAAGAAAATCGAAGCAGAAGGCGTTAAAACTGTCATCATTACAGACGAATATGCAGGCCGCGACGGGAAATCCCAGTCACTGGCTGATGCCGATCCGGCAGCAACGGCTGTAGTTACTGGCGGTAATGCTAACCAGCTCGTCATGATTCCTAAATTGGACAAAGTCATTGGTACGTTGGATTATGTGACTAAAATTGCTGGCGGTAATGAACACAGTCTTCATGAAGACGGCAGTATCGAAGTAGAATTACAGGTATTCACAGGTGCTACGAATGAACTCGGGTTCAATAACATGAGTGCTCGATAAGAAAGGAGGCATATATTCGATGACAAAACTTAAAGTTGTTCACTATATCAATCAGTTCTTTGCGCAAATCGGCGGCGAAGAAAAAGCGGATTATCCACCGGAACTCCGTAAAGAAATTGTTGGTCCTGGTCTTGCATTTAAGCAGGCTTTTGGCGAAGAAGCTGAAATCGTTGCTACGATTATTTGTGGCGATACGTATTTCAACGAAAACATGAAAGAAGCACAGGCACAGATCTTGCAGATGGTCAAAGACCAAAACGCAGACTTGTTCATTGCCGGTCCGGCATTCAATGCTGGCCGTTATGGCGTAGCTTGCGGCACTATTTGTAACGCTGTACAGGAACAGCTTGGACTGCCAGTACTGACAGGGATGTATGAAGAAAATCCTGGCGCAGACATGTTCAAAGACAAGGTATACATTACGCCGACTAAAAATAGTGCGGCAGGTATGCGTAAAGCCGTTGCAGTCATGGCTCCCCTGGCTTTGAAACTGGCGAAAGGCGAACCGATCGGCGCATCTTGTGAAGATGGCTATATGCCAAACGGCATTCGCGTTAACTTCTTTGAAAAAGAACGTGGGTCGAAGCGGGCTGTGAAGATGCTTATTAAAAAACTCGCTGGCAAACCATTTACGACAGAATATCCTATGCCGGTCTTTGACCGCGTGGCGCCAAGCCCGGCTGTCAAAGATATTACAAAAGCTAAAATCGCCTTGGTTACCTCCGGTGGTATCGTACCGAAGGGCAACCCGGATCATATTGAAGCCTCTAGTGCCTCTCGCTATGGCGAATACGACATTACAGGGGTTATGGATTTAACAGAAGACACGTACGAAACAGCACATGGCGGGTATGACCCGACGTATGCTAATGAAGACTCCGACCGCGTCCTGCCCGTCGATGTATTACGGGATATGGAAAAGGAAGGATTAATTGGATCGCTTTACAATACTTTCTACACAACAACAGGCAACGGCACAGCTGTTGCGTCTGCTAAAAAATTCGCAACTGAAATCGCAGCAAAATTGAAGAATGGCGGCGTCGATGCTGTTATTCTTACCTCTACGTGAGGAACTTGTACTCGTTGCGGTGCAACGATGGTAAAAGAAATCGAACGTGCAGGATTCCCAGTAGTCCATATGTGCACGATTACTCCGATTTCCATGACAGTTGGTGCAAATAGAATCATACCGACTGTGGCCATTCCCTATCCTTTGGGAAATCCGGCTCTCACCCATGAAGAAGAAAAGAAGCTGCGCAGACATTTAGTAGAAAAGGCATTGAAAGCGCTCACGACAGAAGTTGATGGACAAACAGTCTTTGATGACTAGTGAGAAATAACACTGGCTGGTCAATCAAAAAAACGTGTACAGAAAGGTGGCTGCATCGTGAAAGACGTATATGATGTCATTATTTTAGGCGCTGGTCCCGCAGGCCTCGCAGCAGGAATATATACAGGCAGAAGCCGCATTCCGACCTTGCTCATTGAAAAAGCACAGGACGGCGGTCAAATTGCCATTACGGATATTATTGAAAACTATCCGGGACAGATGCTCGAAGGAGAATCTGGTCCTACCCTTATTGCCCGCATGACCAAGCAGGCAGAAAAATTCGGTGTTGAACGGGTATCCGATACGGTAAAAGAAGTACGATTATCTGGTGATGTCAAAGAAATCGTTTGCGTCAATCAGACCTATAAAGCAAAAACAGTTATTTTGGCAACAGGTGCATCGCATCGGCCCATAGGCTGCAAAGGCGAAGAAAAATTCCAGGGACGCGGCGTATCTTATTGTGCAACCTGTGATGCTGACTTCTTTGAAGACCTCGACGTATATGTTGTAGGCGGTGGCAACAGCGCTGTACAAGAAGCGTTGTACCTGACGAAATTCGCCCGCAAAGTTACGATTATTCATCGTCGTGATAAATTGCGTGCTGTCCCGTCTTTACAGGAAAAAGCCTTTGCCAATCCGAAAGTCGATTTCTTCTGGGATTCTGTCGTCGATGAAATCGGCGGTGATGATGTTGTCCAGTGGATGATCGTCCGCAATAAAAAGACCGGCGAAACGAGAAAAGTAGAAGCCGATCCGGAAGATGGCTTGTTCGGTATATTCGGTTTCATCGGTCTCGTACCAACAACGCAGTTGTTTGAAGGACAGATCGATATGGAAGACGGATATATCCTGACAGATGAAGATATGAAGACCAATATCCCTGGCGTTTTCGCAGTCGGTGATATGCGCAAGAAGTTCTTGCGCCAGGTCGTAACAGCTGCCGCTGATGGCGCTATTGCGGCTATGCAGGTCAACAAATACTTAACAGAAATGAACAATGAAAAATATTACGGATAAAGGGGATGTCACTCATGTTAGAAGTTGATAAGAAAACCTTTGAACCAGAAGTATTACAGGCAGAAGGTACTGTGTTTGTAGATTTTTATGGTGATGGCTGTGTTCCTTGTGCAGCTCTCATGCCGACAGTACATGCCTATGCCGATAAATACGGCGACAAGATTAAATTCTGCGCTCTCAATACATCCAAAGCGCGCCGGCTGGCAATTGGCCAGAAAATCTTAGGCCTGCCAGTTATGGCTATTTATCAGGGTGGACAAAAGGTAGCTGAATGTGTAAAAGATGATGCTACGCCAGAAAACATCGAAAAGATGATTTTGGAATATTATAAATAAGGCTGTGCGAGAGAATCTATTCTCTAACATAAAGCAAATTTGATAAAGGAGGAATCGCGTTATGAGCATTCTAAACGGGAAAAAAGTTGTCATTATTGGCGACCGCGACGGTATTCCGGGCCCAGCAATAGCAGAATGCGCGAAGACAGCAGGCGCCGATGTAGTATTTGCATCGACCGAATGCTTTGTCTGAACGAGTGCTGGTGCAATGGACTTGGAAAATCAAAAGCGGGTTAAAGATTTTGCCGAACAGTACGGCCCAGAAAATCTGGTCGTATTAGTAGGCGCTGCTGAGGGGGAAGCTGCAGGTCTTGCAGCTGAAACTGTAACAGCAGGTGACCCGACCTTTGCAGGTCCATTGACAGGAGTCCAGTTAGGACTTACAGTATTTCATATCTGCGAACCGGAAATCAAAGAAGAAGTGGATCCGGCCGTATATGAAGAACAGATCAGCATGATGGAAATGGTATTGGATGTCGACGATATTGTAGAAGAAATGTCGGCAATCCGTGACGAGTACTGCAAGTATCTGTAAAAATTTGCGTGCAGGCCACTGACGGATAGGGCAGTATGGGGGAAATACATCGTTGATGCACACCACCTGCTGCCCTGTTCGCATATATAGGCTGAAATTTACGAATACACAAGGGAGCGTTTGTCATCCCATTTCATATAAATACATAGGAGGAACCAAAAAATGAACAGTGTAATCATGGGGACCGGCTACGTCTTGGTCCACACACCGGATATGGTCATGCAGAATGGCACAACACAGACCACGGAACGAATCGTCAATCCTGATTCGGAATATTTAAAAGAATTGCCATCGCATATCCGCAGCTATGATGATGCCGTATCGTATTGGCCCAATCAGGTCTATATTGGCAATGCTCATCCTGAAGCATTGTGTGATTTGCCGTTCCCGTATTTCAAAGAAAAAATGGAAGGGGCAAAACGGTATGGTCAGTTCGGTGAAATCATGCCAGAAAATGAATTTTTGCTCCTAGTACAGGCTTGCGACGTTTTTGATTTAGTCAAATTGGATAAAGATTTCATTGCAGCAACTAAAGACGCGTTTGCTGCAGATCCGGTCATTACCGATGAAATCGTAGCACGAGTTGGTGACGGCGTAGAATTATCAGAAATCGAAGGTTTTGTCAATGATGAAGCGGCAGAACCGTTACGCATTGATGGAAAACTCGTCGGTTGCATTAAACGGGCGCATGATATTGATGTCAACTTATCTGCTCATATTATGCATGAAAATATTATGAGTAAAGCATCCAGCGTTTTATCCCTTCTCCATGCTGTAAAGAGTGCTGGCGTCAATAAAGACGATATTGAATACGTCATCGACTGCGCTGAAGAAGGCTGTGGCGATATGAATCAGCGTGGCGGCGGCAACTTTGCTAAAGCAGCGGCAGAAATCGCTGGATTGAACGCAGCTTCCGGTTCTGATGTTCGCGGCTTCTGCGCGGCTCCGGCACATGCTCTTATTGCAGCAGCTTCCCTGGTCAAAGCAGGCACTTTTAAAATGGTAGCTGTTACGGCTGGCGGCTGCACGGCTAAACTCGGCATGAACGGCAAAGACCATGTCAAAAAGGATTGCCCCATTTTGGAAGATTGCCTGGGCGGCTTCTGCGTCATCATTGCTGCTAATGATGGCGTTCATCCAGAAATCAACTTGGATATCGTTGGCCGTCATACGGTTGGTACAGGCTCTTCACCGCAGGCCGTCATTACGTCGCTTGTAGCAGAACCATTAGAAAAGAATGGCCTTAAGATTCCTGATATCGATAAATTTGCACCGGAAATGCAAAATCCTGATATTACTAAACCAGCTGGCGCCGGTGACGTACCGATGGCTAACTATAAGATGATTGGTGCCTTGGCTGTTAAGCGGGGCGAATTGGACCGTAAACAACTGAAGGATTTCACGACAGATCATGGCTATATTGGATGGGCACCGACGCAGGGTCATATCCCGTCTGGTGTACCGGCTATTGGTTTTGCCTGCCAGGATATTATGGCTGGCAAGATGCAGCGTCTCATGGTTATCGGTAAAGGGAGCCTCTTCCTGGGCCGCATGACGGATCTTTTCGATGGCGTATCTTTTGTTATTCAGCCGAATGGCGGTAAAACAGAAGAAGAAGGAACCGTATCGGAAGATCAAGTACGGAGCCTCATTGCCAAAGCGATGCGGGACTTCGCCCAGTCATTGGCACCGCAGGAATAGGGGTGGTCATATGGGAACAACAGTAGAAAAAACAATCGCCAATACGTTTTTACAGTTGGCTGATGCGTTGGAAACAGGTACGTTTGGAGCTAAACCGAAAATTGCTCTGACAGGTATGGGCAGTGAACATGGTGAAGATAATGCTATGGCAGCAGCCGTAGCGGCAGCTAAGACCGGCATCGATGTGTACTATATTGGCACAGCGACGCATGATGGAATCACGACGGTTCCGGTTGCCAGTGATGAAGAAGGACACAGCAAAATGGAAGAATTGCTGGATCAGCATCAGATCGATGGCGCCGTTACGATGCATTTCCCCTTCCCTATCGGCGTATCTACCGTAGGCCGTGTGGTTACACCGGCTAAGGGAAAAGAAATGTTCATTGCTACGACTACCGGGACGTCTAGTACGGACCGCGTCGACGGCATGATCCGCAACGCTATTTATGGCATTATTACAGCGAAAGCTTGTGGTATTGCTGAACCGACTGTCGGTATCCTCAATGTAGATGGAGCCCGTCAAACGGAAATGGCCTTGAAAGAATTGTCCAATGGCGGTTATACGATTCATTTTGCTGAATCAAGCCGTGCTGACGGCGGCTGTGTGATGCGTGGCAACGATGTCTTGCAGGGAACGCCGGATGTATTGGTAACGGATCCCCTGACAGGCAATATCCTTATAAAGATGATGTCGTCGTATACTACCGGTGGTTCTTTTGAATCCATGGGATATGGGTACGGCCCAGGCATTGGCGAAGGGTATGAAAAATTAGTCATGATCATTTCCCGGGCTTCTGGGGCGCCGCTCATTACAGGGGCAATGACCTATGCAGCCGAACTGGTCCGGGGACATGTCTTTGATGTTGCCAAAGAGACATTTGATGCGGCTAAGAAGGCTGGGTTGGACGGTATTCTCGATACGTATAAGGCGCAGCCGAAAGCTGCTGAAGAAGACGTGACAGCACCGCCTAAAGAAGTCGTAACAGCACAGATCCTGGGCATTGAAATCATGGACTTGGAAGATGCTGTCAAAGCTCTGTGGAAAAAAGGTATTTATGCAGAAAGCGGTATGGGATGTACAGGTCCGGTCATCCGCGTCAGCGATGCTAATTTGGATAAAGCAGACGGCATACTGAAGGAATCTGGTTACAGAGCGTAAGAAAATATAATTTATAATATCGTGAAATAGAGTCCCTGTAGTCATATCGATGTAGTAATAGTGATGTATAGAGATGACGACAGGGCTTCTATTTTCATGCATGTGTAAAGGAGACAAGGCTATGTTTGGTAAACGAGTTTGGCTGGCAGCAGCCCTTATAGGTACATTGGTGCTAACCGCCGCTTGCGGACAGCAAGGGGACAACAATGCTAAAAAAGATTCTGCGCAGAATACGACACAGATTACGTTCAATGGCTCATCTACATTGTCACCAGTCATTTCAAAAATCGGCACGAATTTTACGGAAAAGAATGGTACATGGAAGAAAGTGGATTCATCTCTGCCAGACGGACAAATTGAAATCGTCGTAGCGCCAGGCGGCTCTGGAGCCGGCGTTAAAGCCTTGTTAGATAAGAAAGCAGATTTTGGTCTCATTGCCCGTGAATTAAAAGATAGTGAGAAAGAAAAGATTAAAGATTGCAAGCAATATAAAGTGGGTATCGATGCCTTGACTATTGCTGTCAATCCGAACAATCCTATTTCCAAAATCAAAGATAATTTGACGAGTGATGAAATCAAGAAAATATTCTCTGGTGAATATAAGACATGGAACCAAGTAGACCCGTCTTTGCCGGAAACGGAAATCATCGTCGTAACTCGTGATATTGGTGGCGGCGCTCATGAAGTATTCCAGCAAAAAATCATGGGCGATGCAAAAGTTGCAGATACGGTCATCCAGGCACCCTCGATGGGAGCATTGGTACAGAAAATCATTGAAAACGAAAATGCTATTGGCTATGCCTCCTTCGGCGTATCAGCACAAAATGCCGGTAAAGTCGTACCGCTCAAGGTAGACGGCGTGGCAGCGACTAAGGATACGATTTTGGATGGCACATATAAGATCCAGCGCCCCTTGATTATTGTAGGCAGTGGTGAATTATCGCCTATCCAAAAGGCTTTTATGGATTATATTCGCTCTGCTGATGGCTTAGCAGTTGTGGAAGAAATGGGATTCATTCCAACTAAATAAGCAGGCAGCAAGTACATACGGAAGAGCGCCAGTAGTGGCGCTCTTTACGTCGTTAGGAGACAGGGTATATGCATGTGAGGGACGGCATCTTAGAATATATAATGAAAGCATGTATGGCAGCGACGGTTCTGTTACTGTTTTTTTTGCTGGCATATATCTGTGTGGAGGGCATGCTGGTATTTAAGGATACGAGTGTGAGTCAATTTTTGTTTTCGCTTCGCTGGTATCCGTTGGATACGCCAGGAGAATTCGGTATACTGACCATGATCCTGAGCAGCTTTTACGTGTCAGTGCTGGCGGTCATCCTGGCAGTACCCTTGGGTGTAGGCTGTGCAGTGTATTGTTGCTTTTGCCTTACAGAGCATATTCGTAATTTATTTCTGTCCTTTATCGATATGCTGGCTGGTGTGCCTTCTGTCATCTTTGGCTTTATAGGCCTTGTAGTACTGGTCAAAGCTTTTGAACAATATGGGCATATGTCATCAGGAGAATGCATTTTGGCTGGTGCTATCATACTGGCGATCATGATATTGCCGTTTATCATTACGAATTGTACAGAATCAATGGAACGGGGCCGTGATTTATATGAAGAAGCATCCCTGAATTTGGGTGTTGATCGATGGTATACGATATATCACATTATCTTGCCCCATGCGGCCAGAGCGATTTGTGTCAGTCTCATTTTAGCTTTTTCCCGAGCCATGGGTGAGACCATGGCGGTCATGATGGTCATGGGAAATTCTAAGGTTATGCCTCATTTACTGGGAAAAGGAGAAACTATTCCGGCTCTTATCGCTTTGGAAATGGGCAGTGCTGAATACGGCAGTCCGCATTATCATGCGCTATATGCTGCTGCGATGATCCTGTTGCTCCTGCTGATCGGGTGTAATATACTGTTTTACGTGTTACGGCGGTATCTCCGGAAGGAGGGAAACCGATGAAAAAAATGATTTTGATGATATGGGCGTATGGATGCGGCTTTTTCGTCATGGCGGCGGTAGCTTTTGTGTTTTTGTATATTTTAGGACACGGTGGTTCTGTTGTTACTGTGGATTTCCTGCTGCAATATCCTAAGGGGACACCGTTAGGGACGAGCGGTGGTATTTTTCCGGCTATTGTAGGCAGCCTCTATATAGGGGCAGTTGCGGCTGTGACAGCAGCAGTATTTTCATTGTCGACAGCTGTTTACTTGGTCTTTTATTGCAAAAATAATTTCTTCTATGAAGTGAATCAATTTATTATTCAGTGCACATCAGGTATCCCTTCCATTGTGATTGGTCTCTTTGGCTATAGCTTTTTTCTTATGAATATAGGCATACCTCGCAGTGTATTATCAGCAGGGCTGACACTGGCCGTTATGATTATTCCGTTTATTACGGTACGGGTAGAGAAACTATTGCTGGAATTTCCGAAAAGCAGTATTGATGCGTCGTTAGCCTTAGGCGTGTCGTTCATGTATACACTGGTACACCTTGTTTTGCCGTCTCGGTGCCGGGAAATTGCGTCGACACTGGCGTTGGCGACGGCATATGCGATGGGGGCGACGGCCCCTATCATGTATACGGGGACTGTATTGTATACAGGCCATTTGCCGGATTTGACAGATCCCTTTATGGCCCTGCCATATCACCTGTATGTGTTAGTCAATGAAGGTTATTCCCTGACCATGGCGTATGGAACAGCCTTTGTACTGATTGTTATCTTATTGGGAATCAATTTATTTTGCCGTTATCTGGGAAAGGGGAGAGAATAATATGGGAGCGAGCCTGTATATAGACGATGTATCCGTAGGTATACGAGGAAACGAGATTCTGCATCATATTACCCTGCCGGTGCAGCGCAATAAGATTACGGCGATTATTGGCATGTCTGGTTGTGGAAAAACGACGCTGCTCAGAACGATGAATCGCAGTATTGAAAAAAAAGCTGTCACTGTAAACGGAGATATTCGCATAGACGATAAAAGCATTTTTTCCTTGTCTCCACAAGTAGTCCGGCAACACGTTGGTCTTATTTTTCAAAAAGCGACACCGTTTCCTTTTTCCATATATAAAAACATGACCTATGCTTTGGAATACGAAGGGACACGTACGAAAGCGGAACAAAAAGAAATAGTCGTCGATTGTCTGCATAAAGTAGGGCTTTATGATGAAGTAGCCTGCCAGTTGGAGCACGATGCCTGCGAGTTATCAGGAGGGCAGCAACAGCGGCTGTGCATTGCCAGAGCACTAGCGGTCAAACCGGAGGTGTTATTGCTAGATGAACCTTGTTCTTCTTTGGATATTAAAAACATGTTGAAAGTAGAACAAACATTACAAACGATCAAGACAAATTGTACGGTCATTATCGTAACGCACAATCTGTCCCAAGCGAAACGAATAGCCGATAATACGGTGTATATGGAAGAAGGTGCTGTTGTAGAATATAGTGATACAGCGGCCTTATTCAAGCATGCCTGTGACCCTAGGACACAAGAATATATCAATTATATACAATGACGGTTGTTCGCTGCATAAGAAACGGCCTGACAACCAGGAAAGCAATATGATCCATGCGGTTCAGCCCGTTTTTATATTCACATAGCGACTGTTTACAGGTCGCAGTATGTGATATACTATACGAAGATATATCTTTTAGAGGAGGAATGAATATGTTTACTGTTGATGCACTAGGAAAAGCGTGCCCCTTACCGGTTATTGAAACACATAAGGCATTAAAAGAACATGATGCTGTTACGACAGTAGTGGACAATAAAGTTGCTACGGAAAACCTGAAAAAAATGGCAGGTCAGCTTGGTTATACGTATACCATGAAGGAAGATACGCCGGAACATTTCACGGTTGTCATTACTAAACCAGAAGGCGCTGCCGACCCTGGCAAAACGGAAGATATAGAAGTCGTCAAGAGCAATGAATACATCGTCGTCGTCAATTCGCCGATGATGGGTGTCGGTGATGAAAAATTCGGTAAGAGTCTGTTGAAAACCTTTTTGTATACTTTGACAGAACAAGATGTACTGCCGAAACAAATCGTCTTCTATAATGGCGGCGTATCCTTGGTGACGGAAGCGTCAGAATCGCTGGAAGATTTGAAGAAATTAGCATCGCAAGGCGTAGAAATCTATGCTTGTGGCGCCTGCCTTAATTTCTATGGGTTGACGGAAAAAGTTGCAGTTGGGGAAATCACGAATATGTATCGCATCATTGAAATCATGCGTACGGCGAACCGTATCGTCCGTCCGTAATCTCATGGAATACTACGGAATCGCGCTCATTTCATCAACGAAGGAAGCCATGGCTGCAGAAGATATTGCCAAGGCACGGCACATGCATATACGCATTGTACCGACGCCAGGGAAAATCTATGCCAGCTGTGGCTTTTCCTTGAAGTACCCCTTGGAGGAAGAACAAGAGCTTACGAATATGCTGCTAGAAAACGAGCTGTCCTGGGATGGCCTGTATCATGCAGCACAAGAAGGTCTGGCTGTTACATATGAAAAGGTAAAGGAGAGGTAAGTCATGGCACGACATATCGTCATCGGCACGGCAGGGCATGTCGACCACGGAAAAACGACGCTGGTCAAAGCCTTAACGGGCATCGAGACAGATACGATGAAGGAAGAAAAAAAACGGGGTCTCACGATTAATCTGGGATTTGCCTATTTGGATTTGCCTAACGGACAACGTGTCGGTATCGTCGACGTACCGGGACATGAAAAATTTATCAAAAACATGGTCGCCGGTCTGCCGGGGATCAATATGGTGCTTTTAGTCATTGATGCCAATGAAGGCGTCATGCCTCAGACGATTGAACATCTGGATATACTGACCTTGCTGGGTGTTAAGGAATTTCTTATCGTATTGACCAAAATCGACACTGTCGACGAAGAGCTGCGGGAATTGGTTCGAGAAGATATACGGGAACAATTGGCTGGTACCGCTGCTGCTGAGGCTGATATCGTCGAAACCGATGCGATTACAGGTCGGGGGATACCGGAGCTTATCCAGAAAATACAGGATATGACCGCCGAAGTTCCTGAAGCCGGGGACGACGGTGACGGTCGTATGAATATTGACCGCGTGTTCTCTGTTAAAGGCTTTGGTACTGTCGTTACAGGGACCTTATTGGACGGCAGCGTAGCTGTCGGTGACGATTTATATGTCTATCCGGGCTGCCGGAAAGTGCGGATCCGCAATATCCAGAATCACGAGCAGAATGTGACGAAAGCGGAGCCACGGCAGCGGACGGCACTTAATTTGGCCAATATCGCCAAAGAAGACTTGACCCGTGGTGATGTCCTCAGTACGTCTGATGCGTTAGAACCGACGTGGATGCTCGATGTCAAAGTGACGTGTCTCGATCATTCGCCAGTGTCTATTGGCTTATGGGACAGAGTACGTCTCCTCATTGGGACACGGGAAGTAATGGCGCGTGTCGTCCCTATCGGCACGGAGAGTATTGAACCAGGAGAAGAAGGGTTCCTGCAGCTGCGTATGGAACAGGAACAAGTCGTCGTGAAAGAACGAGACCACTTTATTTTGAGGACGTTCTCACCGATGCATACGATTGCTGGCGGCGAAGTCCTTGATGCGAATCCTAAAAAACACCGTCGCTTCAAATCCGATGTGCTAGAACGGCTCAGAGCCAGAGATGAAGGGAATACAGATGAAATCATTGCTGATTTCTTGCATCATAAATCATCACCTTTTACGACAAAAGATGAAATCATTGCGTATACTCATCTTGATGGCAGTGATATTGATATTGCCTTGGAACAGCTTCTGGCAGAGGCTGTTATCCGTGAAACGCCATTGGGATATATCCACGAAGAAGCGTATAAGACGTGGCGCGCCAAGGCGTTGCAACTTCTCCTCGATTATCATCGCCAATATCCCTTGCGGCCAGGCATGCCAGGGAGTGAATTCCGGTCACGGTTGAGCAAGAAGCTGCCGGAAAAAGAAATGCAGGCGCTTATAACCATGATGATCAGTGACCAATGTTGCCGTACTGAAGGACAGATCGTCGCTGCCAGCCGGTTCAAGGTGAGCTTTACAGATGCGCAGAAGAAAGCACGGCAAAAATTAGAAAAGGCACTGGATGTATCAGGATATACACCTATGAAAATAGACGAGTTGCTGGCTATGGATAAACAGGCAGGTACTGTCCTCGATGCGATGAAAGATACGACCGTATTATTTTTGACAGCAGAATATGTCATTTCTAAGGTTTGGTATGATAAAGCAGTAGCAGCGCTAATTGGGTATTTTAAGGACCACGAAACGATTGAGCTCAGTGATTTCAGAGACTTGCTCCAATCGAATCGCAAGGCCTCATTGCTGTTGTTGGACTACATGGATGTACAGCATGTGACCAAACGCCTCGACAATCACCGTGTACCTGGTGAAGCCATAAAGGGGGCCTTATCATGAAAAATGAAAAGCAATTGATCTTGTCGCGTCTGCCTAAAGTAGATGTCATATTGGCACAGCCGTCGATGAAACAGTGGGAACAGGCGTATTCGCGCAACCTCATAAAACAGGCAGTACAGGAGGTACTGGCAGCTATTCGTCAGGATGTACTCAGCGGGGCCTGCCAGGAGGTGCCGAGTGAAGCCCATATCGAAGAAGCTGTTGTCCAATATTTTCAAGACCATCAGCAACTTCACTTACGGCCTGTCATGAATGGGACCGGTACGATCCTGCATACGAATTTGGGCCGGGCCGTCTTAGGCAAACGGCTTAGCCGCCATGTTGCCGCTATTGCGTCATCGTATTCTAATCTGGAATACGATCTGGACGGCGGCCATCGAGGCTCACGATATCATCATTTACAAACTATTTTGGAAAAACTCACAGGAGCCGAAGATGTATTAGTGGTCAATAACAATGCGGCTGCCGTATTGCTGGCACTGACGACGCTTATCAAAGGGAAGGAAGTTATTATTTCCCGAGGGGAGCTCGTAGAAATCGGTGGTTTTTTCCGAATTCCAGAAGTTATCGAGCTCAGTGGCGGTACGATCCATGAAGTCGGAACGACGAATAAGACCCATATGGAAGATTATCGTCGGGCTGTCAATGAAAATACGGGTGCTATTATGAAAGTCCATACGAGTAACTACCGTGTTATCGGCTTTACAGAAACGGCACCGGCAGAAGAAATGGCAGCGTTAGCCCATGAACAAGGGGTGCCGTTTATCAATGATCTGGGCAGCGGCTTGTTCATTGATATGCGTCGTTTTGGCCTGCCGTATGAACCGACAGTCGGAGAAGCGCTGCGCCAAGGCTGCGATGTCGTTACGTTCAGCGGTGACAAGTTGCTAGGTGGTCCACAGGCAGGTATCATTGTTGGCAAGTCCTGTTATATTGAACAAATGAAGAAAAATCAGCTTTTGCGGGCTTTGCGGGTCGATAAGATGACGTTGGCTGCATTAGAAGCGACATTGCATCTGTATTTGGATGAAGATATTGCCGTTCGGGATATACCGGCATTGCAAATGCTGGCTCAAAGTCAGCGGGTCTGCATGAATAAGGCAGATGCCCTGTGCCAGGAATTGGCGAAATGCAAGTTGCCTGTCAAGACGGCTGTAGAACCGTGTCGCGATATGGTCGGTGGTGGTTCATATCCGGAATATACGTTGCCGGGATACGTCGTCACAATAGAAACAGAGCAGTACACTGCAGCAGAATTGGAACGACGTCTCCGCCATGGAGAGCCCCCTGTTATCAGTCGTATTCAAAAAGATAAAGTCTGTTTGTCTGTACGCACGCTGACAGAAGAAGATTTCCCGGTAATCTGTAGTGTTATACAAACCTTATTTTGATAGAGAGACAGATACCTTTACAAGGGAAGCAACATAAAAATCCGCCACAGCGAATGCTGGGCGGATTTAATAGTACGCGATTTTATTTTGTTAATGGCACATCAATATAGCCCTTGTTTTCAGGGGCAATGGTGCCTGGTGCATACAGTGCGTGGATATTGGTATCACTATCAAAGTAGAAGTTATTAGCAGCATCAGACAGATTCTGTTCAAATTCAGGAAGCAACGTAAAACCTTGTGCTTTTGCAGCTGTTTGTACGGAAGCTTTCAAGGAAGCTTTGGAAAATGGATCAGCTTCGCCTAAATATTTATAAGCAGGAGCGATACCTTCAGCCGTAATAACCGTACCATCTTTCGCATAGTTGAAGCAGTTCTTGGCATTATAAGAATTTACTTTGCCATTCTTGTGCATAACATTGGCCGATTCATTGATGATAACGCTGAAAATGCCGTCAGTATTGCAAGGAATGGTGTAGGTGATGTTGGCTTGTACCTTGCCGGTAATGACATCACTGTGTTTAGCACCAAATTCATTGACTTTTTGCATCGGCAAAATGAAATTGTTAATGTGTTTTTGAATATCTTCATTGATGAACTTCTGAGCAGATGCTTCCGGAAGTCCTTGTACTTGCGGATATTTGTAAGTGAAGTTATTGTTACTGACAGATACTTCTGTGACCTGAGCGGGCAGTAAATAAGGACTCGTTACTTTAGCCATGGAGCTCATTGGCAGGAGCAACATTAAACCTAGCAGTGCAGTAACAAACAGCTGTGTTTTCTTCATGCTCATCCTTCCTTTCAATGGGGTGTTCCTAACAACAATATATTATTATACGTTATTATTATACATTGAAAATGCAAAAAAGATAGTCGTACTGGAGCAAGTATGTATTTTTTATCCATAGTAACATACAGGGACAGACGTGTCATATGCTATACTTTTTAAATGTTTTCAGGGAAATTACTGTTTCAAACTAGTTGGGTTCGTTAAAAACAGGTGTATGCTATAGTAGTAATTCCTTTATATTTATTTAATACAGTTTCATCATCTGAGCTATTTGTAATTCTGTTTCCCCTTGCTTCCGGTAATACCGAACTAAGCTCATCGCTGGTACGCTTTCCCCGTACATGATGTCTATTGCTTCCCTCAGTTTGCTTTCGGGTACTGGCTTGTCTTCCCATACTTTTAGCATCATTTCCTGTGCTTCCTTTTCTTCCATTCTTGCCACCTTCCGTTACTCTTAATCCGGCATATATTTACCAATGGAAAATTCTCCTAAAAAGCGTCCCATTCAGCGAAGCGTTCATTCATGCGCTTCTTCTTTTGTTTAGGCTTTTTCGGTTCCGTTGAGCTAAAGGGCATACGGCCGGCAGCGATGGTGCGTTTATAGAACAAGGTGATGGCTTCGTCTTCCGTGAGTCCCATCGTTTTGAATATAGCAATAGCTTGGTTACGAATTGTTTCGTCCATGATGTTCCTTTCTAAGCACAGTACAAGAGGTGTTAATGTTTTTATGTTGTTGGTGAGCCTCTGCTTCTTTGGTGATGCCGGATAAGGTGGCCATGTGCCAGATAGCAAACATCATAGAGCGCAGCAGTACGACGGCCAGAACGGCGCCGGTTCCTTCGCCGAGGCTCATGTCGGCGTGGATCGGTACGTCATATTCATCAATATGGCATAGGCGCAAGGCGGCGGCCATGCCAGGTTCGCGGGATACATGAGATGGCAGTGCATAAGGTTGGACAGCAGGCTGTAGTTCTATTGCACAGGCCAGGGCAACAGCGGTGATGAAGCCATCAATGTAAAAGGGAAGATGGTCATCAGCACAAGCCATCATGGCACCGCAAAGGGCTGCCAAATCGAAACCGCCAACATAGCGCAACGCGTCTTTTGCTGTGTGGATATGGGGTGCATAGCGGTGCAATGCATCATGGATGATACGGCGCTTATGCAGTAATAATTTGAAATTCCCTTTTGCCGAGCCATATCCTGTGAGGAACGCACTGTGTTTCGGAGCGATAGCTGTCAGGACAGCTGCTGATGTCGTCGTGTTACCGATGCCCATTTCGCCGAAGGATAGAAAATTATAACCAGCGGCCTTAGCTGCGTGGACTCGTTCCTTGCCTGCGGCGAAGGCTTTTTCCAGTTCGGCCTCAGTCATGGCGGGCTTAGTGGTAAAATCGTTTGTCCCTTTCGCTATTTTTCGATCGATGCCGACGGCGTCGTTGCTGTCGATACCGACATCGACGACTTCCCAGGGGATGGCATTGGCACGGCAAAAACAGGTTACAGCTGAGGTGCCCTCCAGCATGTGGCGACACTGCATGTACGTAATGTCAGAGAGCTGTTGTACAATGCCGGCGCGGACAACGCCGTTATCGGCACCGAAAATAATATGTTTTGGTTTAAAATCTTTGTCGAAGCGACCCCAGGCCGTCAATACTTGGCGGGCCTGTTTTTCCAGTAATCCCAGGCTTTTGGGTGGCTTGGCCATATCGTCTATGAGTTGGTCTAATTTGTCTTGAAAGGTCATTAAGGTATCACTCTCCCTGGTTATTATTGTATCATATTCTGGGTAGTAGTAGTGAGAAGAGAGAAAAACCATTATAACATTTAGTTTTCATGGGACGACTCTTGAAAATCATAAGATTTTATGTCACAATAGAAATAATCGGGGGTGTCTCTATGGCAACAATTAAAGATATTGCAAAGGAAGCTGGTGTGTCGATCGCAACGGTTTCGATTGTCCTTAATGGAAAAGGACGGGAACGCAAGATTTCCCAAGAAACACAAGATCGGATCCATCTTATTGCCAGTGAATTAAATTATGTTCCCAATCAATCAGCAAAAAAGCTTCGTGCTGCACAGAAAGACAGCTATGCTATTGCGTTCTTCTGGGCGACAGACTTCCGTATCAATTATTTGGCCCGTATTACACTGGGAATCCAGCAGGAAGTGATGAAGCAAAACAAAGTGGTACATTTGACAGTAGTACCGTATAAAGTAGATCAATTGCAACAGCAGTTGGAAACGTCACAGGATGAATTTTTCAATGGCATCATCATTGCCAACATGTCCAATAAGGATATGGAATACCTCAATGAGACACATATACCCTGCCCGGTTGTTCTATTTAACAGGGAATCACCTAAGTATAGCAGTGTTACGATGGATAACTATGAAATAGGCTGTAAGGTCGCCCATCATTTCCTCAAAAAGGGTATTTACGAAGCTGGCGTGCTTACGCATGATACGACATTTCCTATTATGCGTATGTGGATGCAAGGCTTCCTTGATACGTTTGCGCAGGCAGGACATCCTGTATCGGATGATAATATTGTATTATGTAATACGTCATCGGCTAGTGCCATTGAAGCGACAAAAAAGTTGCATGCCCAAGGCCGTCTCCCTAAAGCGATGTTCTGTGAATCTGACGTCTTGGCACACGGTATGTTATATGCCTGTCATCAACTGCAGGTATCCATTCCCGAAGATGTAGAGATTTTTACCATTGGTATCAATATGGCTGAACTGAACGATTATGCGATTCCGTCGTTGTCCCGCATCGATATCCCTATGGGGGAAATCGGCGAAGAAAGTTTGCATTTAGTCGTGGATCTGATTGAAAAGAAGAAAACGAATCCGTCTGTCGTATTTGTTGATGGCATAGAAATAATCGGTGATTCTTCACCGATGGCGGCGGATAAATAAGCGCCTAAATTTTATTGATAAGTAGCTAGCCATTATTTTATAATCATGGTATAATTTAAACGTTATGGGGGAGTATGGGTTCTGGTGTGCCCTCTGGTCTTCAAAACCAGTTTGAGGAGTTAATAGCTTCTTAGGTAGGTTCGATTCCTACACTTTCCCGCCAGATTTGACACTGCCGCAGGGGAATTCCCACGCGGCAGTTTTTTTATTATGAAGGCCGTTTCATTTATTGAAAGGAGAACGTTGCCTATGTCGCGCCCTCCATTAAAAGAAGAAGAAAAGAGAAAAGTGACAGCTCGTCTGATTCAAGCGACACAGGAAATCATCTTTTCCGACGGGTTAGATACGGTGACTATTCGTAAAATAGCGAACATAGCCAAGGTCAATAGTGCTGTTTTGTATAAATATTTCCGCGATTTAGATGAGCTCATCCTCTTTGCCAGTACAGATCTGCTCAAAGAGTATACAGCAGATCTGATCAAACAAAATGCACGTCAGGCAGCAAAAAATCCCAGCATTGATTATTTATTGAGCTGGAAATTATTCTGTCGGTATTCGTTCCAGTATCCGGAATGTATGCGGCATCTGTTTTTCGGTAAACACAGTGATGATCTGAGCCGTATTATCCGTTCGTATTATGACTTGTTTTCTGAGCAATTAGAAGGATTATCTATTAGTCTGCAGGCGATGTTGCGGAGTGGTGACATTTATGCGCATAATTTAGAAGTGCTGCGCCCTCTTTTTACAGGTCGTATGTCAGAAAAACGAGTTCAGCTCATCAATGATTTGACAGTTGCGTATTATCATAAATTGCTAGATGATCGCATTGCTGCCGGTAATGATGCAGATATAGAAACCTTGACCAATCAGATGCTGTATGCCTGTCGTCAGATCCTCGTATTGTCTTATGGTTTCCGCAATTGGGAGCTGTTTCGTTTAAATGTATAAAGATGAGACCGTAAGAAAAGCCGTATTACAGCTTTTTCTTACGGTCGTTTTTATGTAATCATTTATGTAGTGATCATTTTAGTAGAGGCGTAGCCTTCTTTGCCGGCATAGTCGCCTTCTTGAATCGTAACGGGGACAAATCCATGTTCATCGGTCTCGCCAGTGACTTTGATGCGGACAGGCGTGGCGAAAACGATGATCTTACCGGAACGTACCATCATCCGGATTTTATACATGTTTTGGTCCTGTGCCGCTTGGAGAAAAGGGGGAATATCCTTTGTATCAAGAATGACATAGGTGCCGCGAACCATGATATACGTCTTATCTGCTTCAAATACAGCAGGCGAATGGTGCGCATCTTCCTGGTAGGGAACCTCTGTTGCCGAATATTTAGAGAAATCAACGGCATCTTGATGGGATTCGGTATATCGATGCATATAGTAGATGGTCAGCACCATACATACGATAAGGAATGGAATGAATAACGTGTTCGTATAGTGGAGAATGCGGGCATATTTCCCTGCTGGTTCTGTCGTTTCATCGTCGCCTTCGTCACTATCCGTGTCTTCCAGGGCAGGTGGTGCCGGGGCAGGCTGCAGTGCGCCGGCCATGATGGCAGATAAGGGAATGCCGTAGCTGCTGACAGGATATTGGCCTTCCAGCCAGTCGATGCCGCAGGCACATGCCATAGCACGACTAAGGGCACTGTCCAGATCGACAGGGATTTTCATGTAGTGCATGACCGTAACGAAGGAATCGTTGCCTAATTCAGAAATATACGTCCCAGCCAAAAATTTTAGATCCCGGACATACGTATCGTTTATGTTGAACGGTGTGCGGCTCGCTTCGTAACTAGCTTTGATAGATAGGAAAAGTACTTCTGAACGATAGGCAGACAGGACCTCTCCCTTTAATAGCGGCGCAATTTCCGTATCCCACAGGTCAGCAAAAGCAGGGCTGCCGGCGACCTGTTGAGGCATGACTTTACGAGATGTAAATTCAGCACTCGGTGGTTTAGCATAATAGGAAACACCATGGACGTTGCCACTGCTGATCCAGGCTAGGGCGATACGGCATATGCTATTTAAGTTATCATTGGCAAGGTCAGCTGCAATGGCAATGGATGTACCTGGTTTGCGCTGCGCCAATGATTCTAATACGTCTTTTGTCAGATCATCATGCATATCGTAGTTCCTTTCCACTGATACCCTTCCCCTTATATACATTTTACAATATAGAAAAAAGGGGTGCAATGAAAATCAGCAAATTGCTTCTTTTCTTGCAACCCTTTTCTCTGTATTGTCGTTATTTGTGGTGCCTGTAATAGGGATGGAACGTACGGGGCGTGTGGTGCTGCGGTACATGTTTGAGTTTGAAATAGTTATGTTTGACGGTTTTATTTTTTTCGTCTGTATAGGTATTTACTTCAAACAAGTGCAACGATTCAATGAATGGTACGAATTTTTTGAATCCGAAATTACGTACATCAAAATCAGAAAACTGTTTGTTCAACAGATTGCCGAGGGTACCTGAGAAAATCCAGCCGTTATCGTCGGAATTTTCTTCAGTAAGTTTGATCAAGGTCTGCTTAATCGTAGCGAAGTCTTTGCCGGAGGTGCTTTCTGGTGCAACAGGACGGCGGATAATACGATTAGCAGCGGCTATATCTGTTGAAGCAGCTGTTTTGACGGCTGATTCCAGATCCGGTTCAGTTTCTGCTTCACTGGCAGTATCGTCAGCTTCTCCAGCTTCTTCTAAGAGCACATCCAAATATAGAAATTTGTTGCACGCAGAGATGAAAGAACGCGGTGTTTTGCTTTCGCCCATGCCTAATACATACTTCTGTGATTCTCGCAGGCGTGACGCCAGCCGGGTAAAATCACTGTCAGAAGAGACAATACAAAATCCGTCCAAGTTACTTTGATACAATAAGTCCATCGTATCAATGATGAGGGCGGAGTCAGAAGAGTTTTTGCGGATGGTGTTGCTGTACTGTTGTACAGGCTGGATGGCGTTGTCTAAGATAGTTTCACGCCACGAAGCCATCTGCGGGGTGGTCCAGTTGCCGTAGATTCGTTTATATATGACATCACCCATATTGTTCGCTTCCGAGAGGATGACTTCGATATATTTGCTGGAAATATTTTCAGCATCGATGACTACGGCTAATTTCATTTCGTGTTCCATGTTTTTAGCCTCCTGTTCTCTATTCTATCATTTGCCAAGATAAAATGCCAGTTCGGAATGACGTCGTATAGCATAAGATCATGGCATATGTGTTGTAACACAGTAAAAGTTATTTTTTAGACTATATCCGTTTGTATGAGAATGGTATATAATAAATAATACAATAAAAATATAGATGGGGATGAACAGCAATGAAGCCGTTGTTTCATTGCTGCTTTTTTTATGATGGAGGTGCGTATAATGACTGTAGCACAAGAGGGGATGTTTCTCCTTGTCCTTTTTGTTGCCAATACGATACAAGCAGTGACTGGGTTCGCCGGGACGTTATTGGCTATGCCGCCGTCTATCCTTCTCATTGGGCCGGATCGGGCCAAAGTCATATTGAATATTATGGCATTTTTCTCGAGCGTATTCATCAGCTGTTGTTCCTATCGCTATATAGACGGCAAGGAACTGGGGAAGATTCTTCTGTACATGGGTATAGGCATGATCGGTGGTATATATATTTATACGATCTGCCCGTTATCTTTTTTGCTCCCGTTTTATGGCATATTTATTATTGCTGTAGGCTTGCAGAAGCTTTGCTTTTCTTCGGATACCCATCTTTCACGGTACCTGTCCTATGGTGTCCTTCTCGGTGCCGGCATTATGCATGGCATGTTCGTATCTGGCGGGGCCTTGCTCGTGTTCTATGCCGCTGTTACGTTCAAAAACAAGAGGGTGTTCCGGGCGACGTTGGCGGCGGTATGGTTGATTTTAAGCCTTTTTCTCATGGCTAAAGACTATGTGAACGGATTTTATGATCAAGAGGTTATTTTTCTGACGATCGCCAGTATATTGCCGCTGGTTGCGGCTACGTATGCAGGCAATCGTATTCATGATAAAATAAGCCAGTCTTTGTTTATGAAAATATCATATATACTGCTTATTTTATCAGGCGTATTCCTGTTTCTGTAAGGAGGATGAGCATGGCTGTATTATTGGAAAATTTGTACCGGGAAATGAACCACACAGATATGAAACTCGTAGCCGGTGCTGGCGGCATGGACCGAGCCATACGTTGGATGCATATGGTTGAAGGATTAGAAATTTCGTCGTTTCTCCAAGGTGAAGAAATCGCTTTTATTACAGGCATCGGATTAAAAAATACGAAGACAGAAACACTGACAGGGTTGCTGCACAGCATTTATGATCATGGCGGCTCAGCAGTAGTCATCAATGTGGGTATGTATATTGATACCATTCCGGAAGAAGCCCTTGCCTTTTGTAACGACGTGGCACTGCCATTGTTTGAAGTACCGTGGAGTGTCCATATGGCAGAAATCATGCATGTTTTTGCGCAGAAAATTACGGAAGACGAACGATGCAGCATCGAATTGAAAAGTGCGTTGAAATACGCGTTATATACACCCCTGTCGACAGAGGCGTATGTGCCTGTTTTTGAGCAACATGGATTCCACGGTAACGGAGAATACCGGCTCGTGACGGTGCAATATGAGCCATCAACGGAAATGCTTGAGCAGGAAAAAACGGCTGTTTTGAGAAAAATGAGTCTGCAGTGTGAGGCGGTACTGCATCAGCATCATGCTTGCTGTGTATTTATCCTGGATGGAAAGCTGGTTCAGCTCGTGCATGACTGTCCGGCTGATAGTATAAAAACGGCATTGGAAGCAGCACGTACCCGTATGGAAACAGTGGTGCCGGACGGCCATGTGTATATCAGCGTCAGCATGACCATGCGCGGCTTGGCTCAGCTCCATGCCTGTTATGATCAAGTGGGGAAGATGTGTCGTTTGCAAAAACGGTGTCAGAAAAATATGGCTGTGTACGATGAACTAGGCGCGTATAAAATACTGCTGGATGCAGGTCATGCGGCAGTCCTTACAGCATATTACCGCGACGTTTTAGGGCCGTTAGAAGAGTACGACCAGTTGCATGACAGCCAATTAATGGAGGTTGTGAAAGTCTATTTGGAAACCAATGGCAGCATTCATCAAACGGCAGATATATTGTATATCCATCGTAATACTGTTACGTATAAAATTCATAAAGCAGAAGAACTATTGGGATGTGACGTGTCTCTCTTATCGACACGCTTCACTCTGAGATTGGCTCTTATGATTAAAAATTTAACGTAATATGTGATACAACACATATATTATTATTTTTTAGCCTATTGAACCGATAAAGATAACAAGGCATAATGAAGACCGTAAAAGAAAATATAACTTGGCAACGCCGCCGGCAAGCAACAAAGATGCCGGCGGCGTTTATTTTGTAAGGGGGACTTATGATGAGTGAAGATAAGGCATTGACAGGTAAGGAAGTAGAAACATTGCATGAAAAATATGTGATGCAGCCTTGGGCGCTGCAAGGGAAAAAGGTATTACCTGTTCAAAAGGCTGAAGGAATCTATTTTTGGGACTATGATGGAAAAAAATATGCCGATATGTCATCACTCTTGGTATGTACCAATTTAGGCCATAGCAATACAGCAATCACAGAAGCGATGAAAAAACAGATGGAATCGATGTGTTTCATGGCACCGGCGTATGCAACAGAAAGCAAATCAAAATTGGCGAAACTCCTTGTCGAAGCGGCTGGCGCTGATACGTATAGCCGGGTATTCTTCTGTAACGGCGGCGCTGATTCCAATGAAAATGCTATTAAAATGGCGCGCATGGTAACTGGACGGACGAAAATATTCAGTGCCTACTTAAGTTATCATGGGGCAACACTAGGTGCTGGCAATGCTTCTGGTGATTGGCGGCGGTTTGCTGCAGAAATTGGCGGCGCAAATGGATTCGTCCATTTTATGAATCCCCATATGTACCAAGATGGATATACAAGGGGTGTCGATGATGAAGCGTGTACTGCGTATTTCCTTAAAGCGTTGGATAAACAAATGCACTTCGAAGGAACGGATCATATTGCAGCGGTCATCATGGAAAGTATTGTCGGTGCCAACGGGGTTATTCTGCCGCCTGCAGGCTATATGGAAGGCGTACGGAAATTATGCGATAAATATGGCATCCTTATGATTTGTGATGAAGTCATGGCAGGCTTTTGCCGGACCGGGAAAATGTTTGCATGGCAGAACTTTGATATGAAACCGGACATGATTACCTTTGCCAAAGGCGTTACCTGTGGCTATGTACCGTTAGGCGGTGTCATTGTCAATAATAAAGTAGCTGATTATTTCAAAGACCATGTGCTGCAGTGTGGTTTGACATACAGCGGACACACCTTAGCGTGTGCTGCCGGGGTGGCAGCTGTTACGTACTACGAAGACCATCATATTTGTGAACATGTAAAGAAAATGGAAACTGTTTTGAGTACGTTCCTGAATAAAATGGCAGCAATGCATGCGTGTGTCGGCGAAGCCCGTTGCATTGGTTTGTTTTCAGCCTTGGAAATCGTCAAAGATAAGGAAAAGCGGATTCCCATGACAGCGTATGGCGTGAAAAGTCCTATTATGCCAGCCATTATGGCGGAACTAAAAAAGAGAGGCTTCTCTACCTTCGGCCGGGAAAATAACATCAATATTTGTCCGCCTCTCAGCATTACAGAAGAAGAATTAAAGGAATATTTGCCTATTCTGGATGATGTCCTTACATGGGTCGATGCGACATATATAAAATAAGCAATTTATATACGGGAATAACAGGAATACACAACAACGGTGTTGGATACATAAAGCAATCCAGCACCGTTGTCTCTTTTTCTAGACTGGATAAGGGGGAGTTAGTATGTTAGCTATATTTGCGATCGTTCGGCCTGAACGGGCCAGGACTGTAACCAAAGCCTTAGAAGCAGAAGGATATAATGCGTTTAGTGAGTGGAGCCTCTTTGGCCGGGGCCGGCAGCGGGGAATTCAGGTGGGCCCTGTGTTTTATGAAGAAATGCCTAAAAAGATGTTATACATTATCGTTGCAGACGAAGAAAAAGATGAAGTCGTAGATATTATCCTGCGTAGTGCCAGGACCGGCGCAACTGGTTGTTCCGGTGATGGAAAGATATTTGTACAGCCTGTTCTGGAAGCCTATACCATTAGTGATGAAGTATGAGATAACATTGTATGCAATAAGAAAAGGGTGAAATCGTATGGCTAAAAAAGAAAGAACTGTGTTAAACAAGACCATGAGTCCGGCAGCTATATGGGCAGTCGCCGTAGGTTCGATCATCGGCTGGGGGTGTTTCATACAAGGGGCTAATTGGACGGTCCGGGCTGGCGGCCCATTGCCGCTCATGTTGGGGATTATCGTTGGCGGCTTACTGATGGGCGTTGTCGGCCGTAGTTATTCCTATATGATTGCTAAATTTCCCGTAGCCGGCGGTGAATTCGCTTATGCCTATCAGGGATACGGGCGGACAGCAGCCTTTATTTGTGGCTGGATGCTGTCATTAGGGTATATTTCTATTGTGGCTCTCAATGCGACAGCATTGCCTGTATTGGCAGGATATATCTTTCCTGGCATTTTTTCTCAAGGCTTTTTGTATACGATTGCCGGATATGATGTATATATCGGTGAAGTTGCCTTATCTGTCTTTTTTATTTTATTATTCGGCATATTGAATTATTTTGGGGCCAAATCAGTGGGAAATATGCAGCTGACGATGGTGCTCATCATGTGTGCTGCCGTAGTCATTGCAGTAAGCGGTACTGTTTTCACCGGTAATTTCCATATGGAAAACCTCATGCCGGCCTATGGTGAAGGCGGCAAGACCCTTATTACAGGTCTCATTTCTATATTAGCTATTGCACCGTTTATGTATGTCGGGTTCGACTGCATTCCGCAGGCTGCCGAAGAGTATAATTTCCCGCCGCAAAAAGCAAAACGGCTCATTTCTTCAGCCTTGCTGGTAGGGGCATTGATATATGCACTTATGGCGTTAGTAACAGATGTTGTCTTGCCGTGGATGGAGATGGCCAGCCTGACGACTGCAACAGGCGCTCCAGTGAAATGGCAGACCGGAGCTATGCTGGATATGGCAATGGGCAAAGCCGGTGTGGCGTTCGTAGCCGTTGCCGTGACTATGGGTATCTTCACCGGGTTGAATGGCTTTTTCATGACGTCGAGCCGCTTGATTTTTTGCATGGCCAGAGCCAAGATGCTGCCAGCAAGCTTTGCCAGGATTCACCCCAAATATAGGACGCCTAGTGCCTGCATCATCTTTACAACGATTCTTTGTGTGTTTTGCCCATTTTTTGGTCGTGAAGTATTGAATTGGGTCGTCGATATGTGCTCTGTAGGTACGGCTGTAGGGTATTTCTTTACCTGTGCCGGTGCGTATATATTAGTCCGGAAATATGATCATCCCAATGATGTCAATCGCATTTCTAAAGGAATGGCAGGGCTGGGATGCCTTATTTCCTTGAGCATTTTATTGCTTCTGGTCGTGCCAGGCTCGCCGGCATGTATGGAAGTACAAAGTTTCATCGCGCTCGGTATTTGGGTGTCAATGGGTGCTATCTTCTATGCAGTGTACCGGAGAAGCTTTAAAAATGTCTCTAAACGGGAAATGGATTATCTGATCCTTGGCAATGTTCAGATTCGGATGGGCCTGCGCAAGAACCGCCAGCAAGAAGAACGGGTCAAAGGTCGCCTAGTAGAATGTTCCGGTGCGAAGTAAGGAGGAGTATATCATGTGGATGTATGAACAGCCTGTTACGATAGGTTTTGGAAAAGGGGCAGGACAGCATATAGCGGCGCTGATGGAACAACACGGCTGGAAGCGGGGAATCATTGTTGCGACACCGCATGCCGTGAAGAACGGTATAGTACGGCAGTTGATGGCAGCAGGAAAGGACAGCATAACAGCTGTTTTTTCTCATATTACACCGAATCCGGATGTATGCGAGGTAGATGAGTGTGCTGCTGTTATGCGTCGGGAACAGAGTGATGTAGTCATGGCTATCGGTGGCGGCAGTGCTATGGATTTGGCCAAAGCAGCTGCTTCTATCTGCCTGACTGATGAATCTATACAGGCGTATCACGGTACGGGAAAATCATTGCCCTTGCAGCATGTACCGCTCATTGCTGTACCTACGACAGCAGGGACAGGCAGCGAAGTGACGTCCGTTGCTGTTTTGTCGAACCATGCATTGAAGAAAAAAGCCCCTGTCGTATCGACTAATTTCTTTCCTGATTATGCTGTCATTGATCCGGAACTGACCTATGATATGCCACCGTATTTGACGGCCTGTTGCGGCATCGATGTATTATCCCACGCCCTGGAAGGCTATTGGAGTATTCACCATCAGCCAGTATGCGATGCCTGTGCTGTCCATGCCGCCAGCTTGGTGTTCCGTTATTTATTGCGAGCGTATGCACAGCCTGATGACAAGGAAGCGCGGGATAAGATGTGTGAGGCATCGGTCATGGCCGGATTGGCCTTCACCCTGCCAAAGACGACAGCATCCCATGCGTGCAGTTTCCCATTGACCAATATCTATGGTATTCCTCATGGAGAGGCCTGTGGTTTGACACTTGATTATTTTACCCGCTTGAATGGTCAGTCTGATCATCGGGTCGGCGAACTGGCAGGGAAACTGGGCTTTGCTGATTGCGAGGCTCTTGCTGACGCCATTGTGGGATTAAAACAACGTCTCCATCTGCGGTGTGACTTAAAAGATCTGCATCTGACAGGACAACAGGTGGATGACTTAGTTCGTATTAGCCATCATCCTAATATGGATAACAACCCTGTCGTCATTACTGATGCCATCCTGTATGATTTGTACGAACATATGCTGTAATAAAAAGACCAATGATATACATGCTTCTGCATATATTGTCATTGGTCTTTTTGCTGTACTAGAGTAACTTTTTCAGCGTGTTCGTTACTTCTGAAGGATTCTTGGCCGGACTGAGATCCATAATGGGCTGTTGTCCGATGTAGAGCAGATTATCACCGGATCGATAGACATCACTGGATTTTGGGTTCTTGTTGTTGTGATATACAGCGGATAAATTGCCGGCAATGAGGTAGGCTCGTTCTTTGCCGCTCATAGAGGACATGTCCTCCGGCTGGTACCAGTTCTTGTCGTGCAATGAAATCATACCTGTATCGGTGTTGACCTTGACGACGTTGCCGCTATATTTGGTAATGTCCGAACTGTAGGTATCACGGCGGCTGACGTTTGTGGGGTGATCATTGAATAATTCCATGACATTGCTGGTCTTGACACTGTTGCTCTTATCGAGCATGCGCTGCCAAAGAGCGGCACCGCCGCCAATATTGTAGCCAGCACCAGAAGCATAAGTAAAGGCCAAGGCATCGGCTTCTTTTTCCATCGGTTTGGTGACTAATTTGGCTGTGCCGATTTTGTCTAAAATAGCTGTACCGATTTGGGCGGCACCGCTGCCGGCACTATAATAGGCAGCTAAGAGATCCAGTGGCATCGATTTGCGGATGCCTTCCATAGAATGGTTCTTTTGACCGTGCCCCATTTCATGAGCCAGGACAAAGGCAACTTCATTTTCATTGTAATTCAAAGGTTCAAACAGGCCGATATTGACACTCATATTATGGCCTACTGTGCAGAACGCGTTGAAGCTCGTGTCATTGTTGACGAAATAATTGTAAGGCTTTTTCGTAATGGAAGGATCCGTCTTAGCGACTGATGCAGATAGATTTTTCATGACGCGGGCAACCATCTCATTAGCTCTGGCATCCGTGTTGACGCCGTACTTTTCTTTGATTTGTCCCATATATTCATTGCGGCCGTCGTTGTCCAAATAGTTTAGCTGTTTATTGAGATAGGCATACTGGGCGCCGACATTGAGAAGCGCACCGATAGCAGAGCTGCTGGCAGCTTCAACAGGCTGTACCGGGAGGGTGCACGTGCCGACACTCAGGCATACAGCAACAGCCAGTGCCGTATGTGTTGCCAGCTTTTTAAATCCGATCATAAAAATGACTCCTTTCAGCGAATTAATTCCAGACGAAATTTTCGGCCTGGCGTAATATATGGCAGAAGAAATAGTTCGTTAGGCATGATTTCAGCGACGATATTGGTCCGTTCTTCTGCCAGCTGATTTGTCAGCAAGAGCTGGACTTCGCCCATATAACGGTGGTAATCAGCGTTATCAATCGTAATATCGCCGCGGCGGAGGCTGCGAAACGGTCCGTCTGCTTCAATCGTGCGATCGCCAAGGAAATGGCGGCTTTCCTGGGTGCGGATAGCATCTCGTGCCGGATCCAGGCGAGCCGTGAACGTAGACGATAAGAGGTCGCGGACATACGGTTCATGGCTTAGCAGACGAGCTTTGATAACGACGACTTTCTTTTCTTCCCGGCCAGTACGAGTGAGCATGTTCAATTCTTTTTGTGATGGCGCAGAATCACCGATGAAAACCGATTGCAGACCCATAGCGGCAATATGGCGCGATGTCAGACTTACATCCATAGGACGATGCAGTTCCAGTGTAGGCAGGCCTTCGAACAAGGGACCGCGACGGCCGGATTGGCTGGGGATAAAAGCCCCGACGGCGATTCCCTCGTCTTGCAACCAAGCACTTTGCTGGCGAACATAATCTTCTCCAAGGCCTGTATGCGGGCGGGGATAGAAATTATGCAGCGCTTCTATGTGAGCGAAATCGGCACCAGCCTGACGCAACTCCTGGATGTACGAGGGCTGGACCGTCGATGCATTCAGTTGAATATGCATGGCCTTGCTGAATAAGGCGATTTTGGAAATATCAAATCCAAAATCAAATCGTACTGTCGTAATGCCTAGTTCCAATAGAGCATTCGGTGTCAGCGTATCCAGTTTCAATACTTTTTGTGTGGCTGGTGATACATCAGCTGCTACGTCCATATGGTGGTACTGTGCAGCTTCTAATAATCCGTGTAACTCTTCTTGCAATTCGTCTATATTAGTTTCAGGAATATGGAGAGAGGTGAAGATACGTGTCACACCGGCAGCTGCGGCTTTTTCCAGCAGGGCTGTATGGGTTGCTGCGGAACCGCCCAGACCGGGATATATAGAAATACCTGTCTGCATAGAATACCTCCTTTAATTCGAATCTATGGGATCATCGAAGCCGATACACCATGTAGCAATGAAACCACCGGCATATGCCGTTAATAAGCCTAGTAAGTAAATAGAAATATTATCTGTACTGGCAGCTAAGGGCAGACCGGAAATACCTAATGCTGCCGCACCTACCATGTAGGCGGCCTGTACTGCACCGCCACAGGCACCGCCAATACAAGCACCGATAAACGGCTTGCCAAGAGGCAGGGTGACCCCGTAAATGAGTGGTTCGCCAATCCCCATGATGCCGACAGGCAGAGCCGAAGCAATCGTTTTGCGCAAGGTCCTGTTTTTGGTTTTTACGTAGACGGCAATAGCGGCACCGACTTGGCCGCCGCCGGCCATGGCCAGAATGGGCAGTAAAATAGTGACGCCGTAGCGGGACAATAATTCAGCATGAATAGGTGTCAGACCTTGATGGACACCGAACATGACCATGGGCAAAAACGTGCCGCCTAAAATGAAGCCGGTAATAGCACCGCCGCGGCCGATGGATTCCGTCGCAGCAAGCCCAATCGCTTCAGATACGAAGCCGCCAATAGGCTGGCAGATACACAGTGCGGCAAAGGTGGAAATAATCACAACTAAGAGCGGAGTCAGGAATAAGTCAAACATGTCGGGAATGAGGCGATGCAGTTTCTTTTCTAAATAAGACGAGAACAGGACGACTAGCAGGACGGCAATAATGCCACCACGGCCGGGGACGAGTTGTTCGTCAAGGAAGGTAATGTTCGCCAGCCCGGGATGACTGATAATTGCGGCCATGACCCCGCCCAGAATAGGAGAACCGCCAAATTCCTTGGCAGCATTGATGCCGACGAAGAGATTTAATCCCCAAAAGGCAGCGTTGCCGGCAATGGACAACATTTGTATTGCTGGTACAGCTGCCAGTGAAGGATCTAATTTACAGGCGATGTTGAGCAGCCCTGTAATAAGGCCGCAGGCGATGAACGCCGGAATAATAGGTACGAAGATATGAGAAATCTTTTTTAAGATCAATTTCCCTGGCGTGGCATTCTTTTTACGAATGGCTTCATGAAGTGCTGTGCCGTCGCCAATAGAGGCATGCTCAGCCAGATCCTGCAAGGCAGGCGCTTCACTGGCAGCCGTTGCATGCAAGAGGGCATTGAACTCTTGTGTTACTTTTGTCGCTTTGCCAGGACCTAAAATGATTTGCCACTCATCACCGGATTTATTGACGCCCAGCACGCCGGGAATGGATTGAATCGCTTCTTTGGTGAAGGATTCATGTTTTGCATGGAAGCGCAGACGGGTCATACAATTGTAGACCTGTTCCAAATTTTCTGCCGGCCCGATGCAGTCATACAGCGCACGGGCCAGTTCTTTATTGGTCATGACCAGCCTCCTTCAGGACGGCAGCTACATAGCCGTGGGCAGCAGCGAGTCTTTCTTCTGCGTTGGCGGCGGTGATACCAGCTAAGAGCATGACGATGGCCGTCTTGGCTCGTCCTTTACTGACCGTTAAGGCGGTGATGGCTTCGTTTCGTGTACAACCGGTAGCTGTCATGACAATATGTCGGGCCCGTTCTTCTAATTTGTGATTGGAACATTTCACATCGACCATGAGATTGCCATATACTTTTCCTAATTTGATCATAGCGCCTGTAGACAGCATATTGAGAATCATCTTTTGTGCTGTGCCAGCCTTCATGCGAGTCGAACCGGTGACAACTTCTGGTCCGACGAGGGCGCACAAATCGATTTGGGCGTAACGAGCAATCGCGGCATGAGGGGAACAGTCAATGGAAATCGTGGCGGCTCCAAGGGAGGTGCCGTAACGCAATCCGCCAATGACATAAGGCGTACGGCCAGACGCACTGAGACCGACGATGACATCCTGTGCGGTTATCCGATGTTCCTGTAAATCAGCTTGCCCCATTTCTTCTGAATCTTCAGCACCTTCTTTGGCCTTGAAAATGGCATCATAGCCGCCGGCAATGAGCCCTTGGATAAGGCTGGGGTCCGTACTGTAGGTAGGAGGACATTCTACGGCATCGAGAATCCCTAGTCGTCCGGAAGTGCCGGAGCCCATGTAGAATAAACGACCGCCGTCATACAAGCGTTCGGCAATCATGTCGACAGCGGCGGCAATAGCCGGTACGATAGCGCCGACAGCGTCTGCAACGCCCTTATCTTGTTCATTGATTATGCGGAGCATCTCTTCTGTAGAGACCGCATCAATATGGCTGCTTTGCGTATTGCGTTGCTCTGTTGCCAATGTATTTAAATCGATCATGTAAGAAATCCTTTCTATAGTAAATTTATCACTCCCTTTATTATACGGCAGAAATAGAAAAACCCCAAGACTTGGTAAACGATTACCAAATCGTGGGGTCATGACAAATAGAAAGGGGGGAATCTACTTGTCGGCTAATGCACTATTATGTAACTTTATTTTGCGGCCACAGCGGCCTTTGCGATGGTTACAACGAGTACCACTTGTTTCACAAGGAAGTGTTTCTACGTCAGCTAAGCGGGCGACAGCTGTTGATAACTCCCGCAACAATTCGCGATTGACACTGTAGTGGGTCTGATAACCAATCTTTTCGCTCGTTACCAATCCTGTTTGCAGGCACTGCTTTAAGTGTTGCGATACAGCTGGTGCAGAAATACCCGTGACGGTCGCTAGCGTACTGACGCAATAATTTCGTTGTAACAATAATTCGATAAGAGTCATTCGTGTAGGATCAGCCAGTAGTTGTAATAGATCAGCATGTTCCATAGGGAACCTTAATGGAAAGCTTGACCATTGCGATACGCCGTTTTGGCCGTATTACAATTAGTCTTTTCTTTTTTACGGCTGCCCTTGTTTTGATATTCATGGTGGCAGCTTTGGACGTTCTGGCTATACAACAACTGGCCTGTCAATAATGCATAAACAGCGGAATCTGCCGGACCCGATATGCCTGGGTACACGGTAATATCTACAGCGCCCAGTGTTTGCTTTGCGCTACCGCCGAGACTTCCGCAAATAAGAGTATCGATATGCATGCTTTTCAAAAAACCAGCCAGTGCGCCGTGGCCTTGGCTGTGAACAGGAGCGATGTGAGACGCAATAATGTGTTGGCCATCTGTTTCATAGACTTTGAATTCTTTACAATGACCAAAGTGGGGAAATACCTGTCCATTTTCATGGGTAACTGCAATTTTCATCATAACGGGCCTCCTTATAATTTATTTAAGTACGGACTTAATCATTAAAATAAGTATACAATATAATTCCGTATAAGTCAATTTAAAAATGAGAAATAAGAATAGAAAAACATAACTTTGTGGGGTATATAATACCGATTTATAACATAATACGTTTTGACATAATTATAAATAGTGATATAATAAAACACGATTTGTATCATAATATTTTATGGCATAATTTATATAAATAATTCTTGCCTTAACTATATTAATAATAAAAATATATGATTTATCTTATATTTTTTATTATTAAATAAAGACATGATATTATTTATACATTTTTAATCGATACAATTGAGATGTTTATTATCAACCATTAGATGAAATTTGCACATCATATCACGAATTCATATATTATTGGCGATGTTTAGAAAATGAATTATATCTATTGGTGTATGTATTTTTTTAGAAAGGTCTTGAAGAGATGAATAAGATTTACAAAGTTGTATTTAACGCGGCTCGTGGCTGTTATGTTGTCGGTTCAGAATTTATTAGCAGTTGTAGCGGCAAACGTTGCGATCAAAGATACTGTTCACATAGTACTGGTGGAAAAACTTTACGGCAAATGGCTGTAGGAGCGATGTTGGCAGGCACACTGTTATTGCCTGTTTTGGGTATATCCCAACTAGCAGTGGCATCAGAACCGACAACTAATGCTACGAGTACGACGCAGTATGTAGCAGTTGCTTTTGATAAATATCAGAACTATCAGTATACGAATAGAAAGACAGCAGTAAAGTTTACTGACGGAACAAATACGTATATATATAATAAGGTGAAAGTTGGAGATAAAATATATTTAGTTCGTGAGGGATATAGCATTACCGTAGATGAAAATGCTGGAAAATATACACCGTTATCTACTACAGGGACTCGGGTCGATGTTAGTTATACTGGTTCAGAAGACGAAAAACCGACTAATATATTAGAAACAATGCAATCAACAGTTTCATCTACTGGAACTAACACAAATTTGGGAGAAACATTAAATAAAGTAGAAGCGGGTAGTTATTCAGGAGTCTCTAATTCTGCTGAAACCGAGGTACCAGGGGGGTGGGATTATATTATTGCGGATTCTAGCTGGGAAGGACATGTTGATTCCATTAACTATAAAAATGGTTATGTTGATTTAACGACAGGCGGGGATAGTCCTCTCGGTTTTATTACAGCAGGTGATAAATTAAAATGGAGTGACGCGTTACAATCTTACACATATAACGGTAAAGTTGTAGATTATTCTAATCTGTATGTTATTGGCAATAAAATTGGTGTTTTTACCAATTATGATGGTTCCAAAGTATATACAGGGAATGTATATGGCAGTCATAATGAAGTATTGATGACTGCTAAGAAAGATGGGGAATTTTATAGTTATTGGGCAGCTAAAGTAACGGATCCTGGCGCAACTATGTCGACGTATCGGGTAACAGACTATCAGAATGATTTGCAGGTTTTGTCGGATAATGATCAAAAATTATATCGTAATGATATAAAAGAAGTGCAGATGAAGAAAGAAGACAATACTGCGACGATTCAATTGATGCGTAATGGTGACGATAAAAATAATGTTCCTGTAGATGGCGCAATTAAAATCGCTAGTGGTGGTGGTATTGGCGGTAGTGGCGTAGAACATGATACATATGTATCCCTTACAAGTGGTGATACAACTGTATCCTTACCTACAGGAACAAAAGTAGAAGCGATTGGCGATAAAAATAATACAACAGGAATTAAAATTAATGGTGAAGAGTATACTATATCGGCTGGGGTGACAAATGGTTATTTAAAATTCGCAGCCAACAGCGGCGATACAGTGACCAATAAACTGGGCAGTACGGTCAAAGTCGAAGGCACAGGTACGAAGGCTGACAGTGAATACTCTGGTAAGAACGTTAAGACAAAAGTCAGTTATGATGCCGATGGCTATACTACGATTGATGTTATGCTGGATAACAACATTGATACGAACAGTGTCAAGGTTGGCAAAGATGGTGCAGACGGCACACCGGGCAAAGACGGTGTATCCATTACAGGCCCTGGCGGCGTGGATGGAACGAACGGTTTAGATGGTAAAGTCGGTATCAGCGGCAAAGACGGTAAAGATGCTGTATCCATCAGCGGTAAAGATGGTGTAGGCTATATTGGATTGACTGGACCTGCCGGCAAAGATGGTGTAAGTCCGACAGCAGATATCTCGGTTAAAGATGGCGATCCTGGCGTTAATGGAGCTGATGGAACGACCATGACCCGTGTCGTATATACAGACAAAGATGGTAAGGAACATCAAGTATCGACATTGGATGACGGCATGAAGTACATGGGCGACAGCGGTACGACAGCAAAAGTACAGCTGAACAAGACCGTGAACATCGTTGGCGGTGTCACAGACAGCACGAAGCTGAGCGACAACAATATCGGCGTCGTATCGTCTCAGGATGGTGACAACGGCAAGCTCAAAATCAAGTTGGCCAAAGATATTACAGGTCTCGATTCTATTTCGGCAGATACGGTTAAAGCCGGTGATACCGTTACTATCAGTAAAGATGGTATCGACAACGGCGGCCAGAAGATCACGAACGTAGCAGCAGGTACGGATCTGACAGATGCTGTCAACTACAGCCAGCTGACAACATCATCAGCAGCAGCGACGACAGAAGTCAAAGCAGGAGACAATGTATCTTCTGTAGCTAAAACGACAGATGCAACGGATGGTCATGCTATTTATACGGTCAATGTCAATGATATGACGGCTAAGAGCGGTACGGTGA
>JAKVKI010000008.1 GCA_022486585.1 Megasphaera sp. | reverse complement strand
TAGCCGAAGCCGGCAGCATGATGGAAATTCCCATTTTAGATCATATCATCATCGGTGACGGTACCTACGTCAGCTTGTGTGAACGCGGGTATTTATAAAGAACTTAGGTACAGCTGGAAATACGATACGTACGTAAATTGAACATATCTGCTAAGACAAACGCCAATCTGCATAAGATTGGCGTTTGTGGTCTTTTAAACATTGTAATTAGAATACATTTTAGTTATAATTAACTTACTATTATAGCAACATACTTTTGAGTTATAAGAGTTTTCCAACAAGGACGACGTGAGGTGATAGAGCTTATGAAAAAATGCAGGATCACAGTGAAGAAGGTAACGCGGCATGAAGATTTGATGGCACAGTATGAAAATCCTATTGCGCATGCGTGTGATATGCAGGAAGGGCAGGTGTACATTGCCGATGGCTGGCAGAAGCCAGCAGGGTTCTGTGACAGTGCCTGGGAGAGCATGTCCCCCTTTGTCATGACCTTGGCTCATGGCGGTGAGAATATTTATGATGGGTGGATGAAAAATCCGAAGTCAGCGATGATTTCTTGTAATGACGGCTTCCGCCCGGTTAGTTTTTTGATTGAAGTCATAGAGTAAACAGGTCGTTGAAAGGGAAAAAAGAGGAGGCGAGTGGAATGAAATCTTGGAAATCGACGCTGCTCATGTCGTCCATACTGATCAGTTTAGTTAGTTTGCCTGTATATGCCTTTGATATGGATCAGGATGTTGAAGAGGCGATTGCACATCCCTTGACGATGAAGGAATTGTATTTGCAGATGCCGGCAGAGAAAATAAATGCCTATTTGTTTAAATTAGAGAATAGCAATGAATGGCAAGTGGAACAGGTTTCCTGGAACAAGATGTACAGTCGTTCAAACAAAGATGGAAAAGAAGTATTAAACATTAATGAAGACGGGAATGGACAACTAGTTGCGTATCATTTTTTAGTGATGACGAAATCAAAGAAAAAAGCCGATCAATACTATCAGAAAATGTGTACCGTATTGGCCCCGCAGTTAAATGCAATTAGTGCAGACTATCCGGATTTGACTGTTGGATATGGATGCTGGACGCTTAAAGATGGTAAAACACACGTCAGCATCAGACGAGAACATTTTGCAGATGGGAACTATATTGTCGAAGTTTCTCGGAGCTGTATTGAAGGAACGCTGGCAAAGTTAAACAGTGAAAAAGTTACAGGACTTCTGGAAAAAATTATTGGAACCTGGTATGATAGCGAAGGAAAAGCAGCGTTTTTTATCACAGCAGATACGATCAATGGAGCTCCAATCCAGGGAATATACAATTATACTGGCGGTGCTACCAAATTTGACTGTATCGTTCGTCTGGGTACAGCGACGGGCTATCAGGATCATTATATCGAGCATACGTCGGATGGGTTTGAATATATTGTCGTAGATGAGGCTGTCATGTATACACGGGAACAAACGATCCATCCGGTTGAGTCTGTTGGCGGTATTTATATTGGCATGGGAAAAAATGCAGTTCAGAATGCCTATGGTATACCGACAAAACAGACTAGATCAGGAAGCTATGAACAGTGGCACTATGGAAATGAAAAATTCAAAGTAACATTTCAGGGTGATCGTGTAACTAAAATCACGATGTATAATGGAGGAAACCGGTCGTTCGATCATAGTGGCTTAAATTGTCAAAGCTCATTGCAAGAATATTATACAATGTATCATTTGAAAGGAATACTTAACCGTAATGGCGAGGGGAATGATTATGCTATTGGCGGAGGCATATACCTGAATTTTGATGAATACCCTAATGCAATTACGTTAGAACTTCGCCTTTAACCGTATGGTGATGTCAAAGGGCTGTCCATATACAGGGCAGCCCTTTATTGTGGTACTTCCGTATATGACATAAACAATCCAGCGTAAATGCTAGCGATTTTATAAAAATGTGTAGTAAAATGTGGATTTCAAGAATTATTCATGCTATTATATGCCTAATACATCAATTAGAGTGTATGGAAAGAGGTGATGGTATGCTGGTAATGGTCAATGGTTAAAGCCATAATGTTCTATATAGCTGAGATAGATCGTATGGAAACGTTAGTCAGCTGATGGTCAGCGTTATTTTTTATACTCGATAGGCGAAATACACTACATTAACTGCATGGAGGAAACGAAGGATGAAGAGTTTTTTATATGGATACATACGTGTTTCCAGCAAAGATCAGAATACAGAACGACAATGGGATGCATTGCTGAAATTCGGCATAGAAGAGAAACATATTTATAGCGATAAACAAAGTGGTAAAGATTTTGACAGGCCTCATTACAAAAGGTTACTCCGAAAAATAAGAAAAGGAGATTGTATCGTTATTACTTCATTAGACCGATTAGGACGCAACTATACAGAAATACAAGATCAATGGCGGCATATTACCAAGTTCCAGCAAGTCGATATTGTCGTATTGGATATGCCGTTGCTCGATACAAGGAAATCACGAGAAAATTTGATGGGAATTTTTTTGGCAGATATTGTACTGCAGATCCTTAGTTACGTGGCAGAAACGGAACGTAACAGTATTCGGCAACGCCAGTCTGAAGGAATAGCTGCAGCTAAATCCCGAGGCGTCCACTTTGGTCGTGTCCATAAGCCCCTTCCTGGTAATTTCAACCTGGTCATGCAACAATGGCAGCAAGGAGAGCTTACGGCAAAGGAAGCGGCCAATATGATGAATGTCAGTTGTTCCTGGCTATACCGAAAATTGGATTTATTTCAAAATATAAATAACTGCAAATAGAAGCAGCCTTGTCACAATGGGTATATTGTGACGAGTGCTGCTTTTTATATAAAACAATTTAAAACATGATTTACTATGTAATCACATCTCACTTACCATACCTTGTGGGATACTTCCTGTTCATTGACAAACAGAAGAAAAGCAGGTAATATTTACATATGTAAGTTTATGTATATTAAACATGCCCAATACGTGGTGGGGAGGGTTCATTTTAGATGAATTTGAAATATGTACGAGGCAGTTACATGGCTGAAATCATGTTCGAAGACAAACCCGTTTTATTTACGCTCGAAGGGCTCGATGAAGGAAACGATGCCGAGGCACTCCGCTATAGCAATATCGTATGGGATTGGGTACTGGATCACCGCTCCCGGGTCATTGCCCATGCGCCGCTCATTGCCAATTTTAAAAACAAGAAGTGGCGGGACGATCAGGAACCAGAAGTATCGGCAGAACAGATTGCGGACTATTTGAAGCGCATCAATTCTGTACATGCCAATTATGAAGGCGGCTTCGATATATTCTTTGATACGCACGGTATGTTTGCGGAACGATCGCTTGTCGTCAGCGTAGGCTCCCATTTCCTGTTTGAAGGGTTTAAAATTCTCTAATGTTGTAGAAACTCACGCAATGTGGTAAAATAGTACTAATCTTGACAGTGAGGTGAAATACAATGGCAAAACATATTATTACGATCAATACAGAATCTATCCAGAAGACGGCACAACACGCTGGCTGCAGCGAATGCCAGACTTCTTGTCAGTCTGCTTGCAAGACTTCTTGCACTGTAGGCAATCAGATCTGCAACAAATAATATTGAAGATGAGGGGACACCCTTTACCGTGAGGTAAAGGGTATTCTTTTTATATGGAGGAACTATGGCTGAACATATTAACCCAATGATACATAAATATTGTCAGAACGGCACGTATATGCTGCTTGATGTAAATAGCGGCATTATCAATGTCATCGATGAAATGACCTATCGCATATTAGATGTGTACGATGGCACCAATGCGGCTGCCGTGTATGACCAATTCAATGATATATATGACCGGAAGGATATAGAAGAAACGCTGGGCGAGTTAGATGAACTCATTGCTAAAGAAATGCTGTTTGCGCCTATGTCGGAAAATTTCAAGGTTGTTGCTGAAGAAGAACCGGTCATTAAATCGCTCTGTTTGAATATTGCCCATGATTGCAATTTGCGTTGTAAATACTGTTTTGCATCGCAAGGGGATTATGATACGCATAAACGGGAACTCATGCCGTTTGATGTGGCTAAACGAGCTGTCGACCTCTTGGTCAAGAGCACAGAAGGTAAACGGCAGCACTGCGAAATCGATTTTTTCGGTGGCGAACCGCTCATGAATTTTGATGTCGTCAAGCAGACGATTGCATATATCCGCGAACAAGAAAAGATCCATGATAAAATCTTTAAGTTGTCTTTGACGACGAACGGCATGCTTCTCGATGCGGCGAAGGTAAAATATCTAACGGATAACCATATCAGCCTCATCCTCAGTCTGGATGGCCGGCCGGAAGTACATAATCGTATGCGTCCAGATGCCGGCGGTCATGGTTCGTATGATCAGTGTGCCAAGAATCAAGTCTACGCTGCCAAACACCGTCATGGGGAAGAATACTATGTGCGTGGTACGTATACGAAATACAACCTTGATTTCACCAACGATGTACAGCATATGGCCGATTTGGGATTTGAAGGCTTGTCGATGGAACCAGTCGTTGGGGATGACCTTTCCTATGCCATAACGGCAGATGATCTGCCGCGTATTTATGATGAATATGATAACTTGGTTGCTTTTTATCTGCAACGTATGGATGAAGGCCGGCCTTTTATTTATTATCACTTCATTATGGATCTGTATCGGGGCCCTTGTATTGCTAAACGGCTTCGCGGTTGTGGCGCCGGTCATGAATATATGTGTATTGTCCCGAACGGCGATATTTATCCGTGCCATCAATTTGTTGGCCAGGATGGATATGTTATTGGCAATGTCTATGAAGGCGTGACCAATACGGAATTACCGCCATTGTTCCGGGATATGCACGTACTGAATAAGCCAGAATGTTGCGCCTGTTGGGCTAAATTTTTCTGCAGCGGCGGCTGTCATGCCAATAATATCAAATATGGCGGCAGTATCCAGACACCGTATAAGCTGAGCTGTGATATTCAGAAAAAACGTATTGAATGTGCTATGTATATCCAAGCCGTCTTAGCCATGAAAGGACAAAAGGCCCGTCTCTTCGGTGATGAACCGGCAGCGTGTGAGGGGTGCAGTGCTTGTGACTAAGTTGAAGCGGTTTTTGTGGGCTGTCGTTTTTATCTATTGCATATATGCCATGATCGTAGACGGCCCGTCTGTTACGATGGCGGCTTTCCTGGGGCTGGCTGTCATCGTCTGCGTAGTGCAGGAATGTGTGAACAGCACGGCCTATAAGAAATGGAAAAATCATGAAATAGAGACTCATCGCAGGTAGAAAGCCTTGTGCTTTCTACCTGTTTTTTGTATTCCCATAGAGAATAATGGATATGTGTAAAACGAAATATTAAAAGACACCAAAAAGGTTGACTTTATGACCAAGTTGGAGTACGCTAAGTGAAGTGAAAAGGTATACTTTAACCAAGTGCTTTATATATCATATTACTTTAGGAGTGATAACGAATGAGCGAATTATTACGAGTAGAAGGATTGCATGTTGCCGTTGAAGGCAAAGAAATCCTAAAAGGTCTCAATATAACTGTTAATACAGGAGAAACCCACGTTATTATGGGGTCTAATGGTGCCGGTAAGTCGACACTGTTCAATGCGATCATGGGAAATCCGAATTATGTCGTCACAGCGGGAAAAATCTTCTTTGAAGGCAGGGACATTACGGATGCGCCTGTCAATGAACGAGCTAAAGCTGGCGTTTTCATGGCCTTCCAGGCACCGATTGCCATTCAGGGCATTAGTGTAGAAAACTTCATCCGCAACGCCAAAGGGACCATTACAGGTCAGACACAGCGCATCATGCCGTTCCGTAAAAAATTACATCAGCAGATGGATGCCTTGTCCATGGATCGTTCTTACGCGTCACGGTATGTCAATGATGGCTTTTCCGGCGGTGAACGGAAGAAGACGGAAATCCTTCAAATGTGTATGTTAGAACCTAAATTGACCATGCTGGATGAAATTGATTCCGGTTTGGATGTAGATGCTGTCCGTATCGTATCGGAAACAGTAGCTAAGTATCATAATGAAACCAATGCGATCTTGGTGATAACCCATCACAGTGAGATCCTGCAAAAATTAAAACCAGACGTAGTCCACGTTCTGATCGATGGTAAAATCGTCAAGACTGGCGATGGATCCCTTATTCAGGATATTGAAGCAAATGGCTACGATGCCTATAAACAGCCGGCAGCCTGTCACTAGTACGATATAAGGAGATACGGATATGGCAGATGAAACTAAACGTACAGAAGAACAAGAACAGAAGCTGGTTGCCGAACGGGATAAAATCAATTCCTTTTCAGATTTCGGCAATATGTACAACTTCAAAAAAGATTTTAAATGTGCTTATAAAACCGATGCCGGCCTGACGCCGGATATTGTACGGGAAATATCGGGAAAAAAGAATGAACCCCAATGGATGCTTGATTTCCGCTTGAAATCCCTCGATTTGTTTTATAAGATGAAATATCCGGATTGGGGCCCTTCTATTAGCGGGCTCGATATGGATAATATCGTCACCTATGTTCGTCCTAATGCGCAAATGAAGGCGAACTGGGATGATGTTCCTGATGATATTAAAGATACGTTCGACAGACTGGGCATACCGGAAGCGGAAAAGACGTCCCTGGCCGGTGTAGGAGCACAGTATGATTCGGAAGTAGTCTATCACAGCATACAAGATGAATTAGTACAGCAAGGTGTTATTTACACCGATTTCGATACGGCACTTCGTGATTATGAAGATATCGTGCGGGCTCATTTCATGAAGCTCGTACCGCCGACGGATCATAAATTCGCTGCCCTTCACGGGGCTGTCTGGTCTGGCGGTTCTTACGTATATGTGCCAGAAGGCGTCGATGTGTCTATACCGCTGCAGAGTTATTTCCGCCTGAACGCGCCAGGTGCCGGTCAGTTTGAACATACGATGATCATTGTCAACAAAGGGGCGAAGGTACACTTTATCGAAGGGTGCAGCGCACCGAAATATAATGTCGCTAATCTGCATGCCGGCTGTGTTGAATTATTCATTGGCGATGATGCGACCCTGACATACTCGACGATCGAAAACTGGTCTAAAAATATGTATAACCTGAATACGAAACGTGCCATCGTCGGTAAAAATGGTACGATCAATTGGGTAACCGGCTCGTTTGGTTCACATACATCCTGCTTGTACCCGATGAGTATTTTGCAAGGTGAAGGTGCCCATTGTGAATTTACAGGCGTTACCTTTGCCGGTAAAGGGCAGTTCCTCGATACAGGGTCTAAAGTAGTGCATAATGCACCGCATACGACGAGCAATATTAATTCAAAATCGATCAGCAAGAGCGGCGGTGCTTGTATTTATCGCGGCAGCGTCGTTATCAATGAAAAAGCGGAAGGCGCGAAAGCCAATGTCAGCTGCGAATCACTTATGCTGGATGAACAGTCCCAATCCGATACGATCCCGGCGATTGTCGTCAAAAATGACAATATCGACTTAGGGCATGAAGCAAAGATCGGCCGTATTTCCGATGAAGCAGTGTTCTATCTGATGAGCCGCGGCCTCAGCGAAGAAGAAGCGCGGGCGATGCTGGTTCGGGGGTTCGTAGAACCAGTTTCTAAAGCCTTGCCGCTGGAATATGCCGTTGAAATGAATAATTTGATTAATCTGGAACTGAAAGGTTCCTTGAAATAGGGGAGGCCATAGTCATGACAAAATTACTGTATAATGAATTGCCTCGTCCGACCTTCCGCTGGATGAAAGTCAATCATTTGGAATTAGATCCGCTTACGGAAGGGCCGCAATTCCCTTTTCAGCCGGATATCCGCCAAACTGGCGATGCCATTGCTATCCAGGGCTATCACGGTGAAGACTGGCCGGATACGAAGCTCTTTGCCGGTGCCAATGCAGCTGCGCTGGAACAGGCTGTACATCATGGGAACTGCGGTATCGACATCACTGTACCAGCCGGCGCAAAAGGAGCTGTGTGGCTCGAATATACGCTGAGCGATCTGGAAGGGCAGATCGATGGCCCGTTGCGGGTCCGTGCTGGCGACGGCAGTGATTTGCAGCTGTTCCTGACGTTTGAAGGCGGTGCAGAAAAGGGCGGCATTAACATAGCTGAATATTTTGAACTCGGTAATGATGCGCACCTCAAGGTGAGTAAAGTACAGCTCCACGACCACAACGTCCGTCATGTGGAACATCGCTATGCCGTAGGCGGCAAGAATAGTACTGTCGACTACGTGAGCGCAGAATTGGGGAGCAGTACGTCTATCATATACTATAAAACGGATTTGAACCACGACGAAAACCAATTCAACAGCCAGGCCATGTACCTTGGCAATGGCGATCAAATCTTTGACTTTTCCTATTGGGTGCCAACACAAGGTGTCAAAACGAATACGGATATCTTGACGACAGGGGCACTGATGGATACGTCGAAAAAATACTTCCGCGGCACGATTGATTTTCTCCGGGGCGGTAAGAAAGCCGTCGGTTCTGAATCCGATGTATGTTTGCTGTTGAATAAGGGAGTCCATTCCATTTCTATTCCCTTGTTGCTTTGCAAGGAAGATGATGTCGTCGGTAATCATGCATCTAGTGCCGGACAAATCGATAAAGATAAGTTGTTCTATCTGATGAGTCGGGGCTTTAACGAAGCCGGCGCACAGCTCATCATTGTCGAATCCAATATCCGTCCGGTCATTGATGCGCTAGGCGATGCGGATATGGAAAATAAAGCGTTGCAGGCTGTTCGTGAAAAAATGCAGTTCTGTCATAAGAAAGGTGATTGCCATGATAAATGTACGAAAAGATTTCCCCATTTTGACTAAAGTCCATAACGGACATCCCCTGGTATATCTTGATAATGCGGCGACGACACAGAAACCGTATCAGGTCATTCATGCGATGGTAGATCTGCTGGAACATCATAATGGCAATCCTCATCGCGGTGCCCATGTCCTCAGCGTCGAAGCGTCTCAGCTCTATGACGATGCCCGCGAAGCTGTCCGCCGATTTATTAACGCTAAATATAGTGAAGAAGTCATTTTCGTTCGCAATACGACAGAAGCGTTGAACTTGGTCGCCCGCAGCTATGGTGAAACCCATTTGCATGCAGGTGATAAGATCGTCATTCCTATTTCAGAACATCATGCTAATCTGGTTACGTGGCAGCGCGTAGCCCGCGTTACGGGTGCTAAACTGGAATATATGTATCTTGATGCGCAGGGCCATTTTACAGAAGAAGATTATGCTAAAATCGATGACAAGACTAAAATCGTTGCCTTTGCAGCTGTGAGCAATGTCCTGGGTATGAAGCGTCCGATTGAAAAAGTTATTCAGAAAGCGCATGCTGTCGGTGCCATTGCTGTACTGGATGGGGCCCAGTCGGCACCGCATATGAAGAGCGATGTGCAACAATGGGACTGTGATTTTTATGCCTTTTCTGGTCATAAGATGTGCGGCTCTTCCGGTACAGGTGTCCTCTACGGGAAACGGGATTTGCTCAATGATATGGAACCGTTCTTGTTAGGTGGCGACATGATCGAGTATGTGCAGGAACAGACGACGACCTTTAATGTCCTGCCCTTTAAATTTGAAGCAGGGACGGAAAATGTAGAAGGTGCCGTAGCGCTCCATGCAGCAATCGATTATTTGGAAGATATCGGCTTTGATGCCATTGGAGAACATGAACATGAACTGACTGTCCGCTGCCTCGAAGGCATGAAAAAACTGCCGTACATCCATATCATTGGCAGTACGGATCCCGCTGAAAAGACAGGCGTCATTTCCTTTACGATCGATGGTGTCCATCCGCATGATGCGGCGACGATCCTCGATAGTTATGGCATTGCTATTCGTTCGGGCCATCATTGTGCCCAGCCATTGGCAGCCCATGTGCATGCTGAAGCATCGAACCGGGTCAGCTTCTATATCTATAATACCCTGGAAGAAGTTGACTATTTCCTCAGTAAACTGCCGTTAGTACGGAAACAAATGGGATTTAAGGACTAAGGAGTGCTGCACGAATGGAAAATATGAATGAATTGTATTCTGATATTATTTTGGAACACAATCAAAATCAGGAAAACAAACGGGAATTGATCCCCTTTACCTTGCAGGAACACGGACACAATCCGAGTTGCGGCGATGATATTACGCTGCGTGCGGATATTGAAGACGGCGTTATCAAAGACGCCGCCTATACCGGCCATGGCTGTGCCATCAGCCAGGCTTCAGCCGATATGATGATTGACCTCATCAAAGGCAAGACTGTCAAAGAAGCGCTTCGCCTCGTCGACCTGTTCCTGGAAATGATTAAACGGGAAGTAACGGATGATGACCAGCTGGATGAGCTGGAAGATGCCATTGCCTTGAAAAATATTTCTAATATGCCAGCGCGCGTAAAATGTGCTGTCCTGGCATGGCATACGTTGAAAGAAGCCATTGAAAAGGGAGAAAGCAAGTAGATCCTTCGCTGATTTCTTCATAGAGAACACAAAAGCCCTGTTCCTATAGCATACACATGTTATAGGAACAGGGCTTTTTACAGAACTAAGAAGGGCTGGACGTGTCTGTCGTACCTTTCCATTGCAGACCTAAGAAAACGGCTAAGGCGATGATGAATGCGATGACACTGGTCATTTGCGCTGATTTCAACAGTCCCAGTGCAAGATTGACATAGTCTCCGCGCAGCATTTCCAGGAAGAACCGTTCTAAAGAATAGAGCATGACGTACAGGCAGAATACTTGGCCTTTTTTATGAGGAAAAGAACTATAAAAGAGTAATAGGACGAAGATCAAGACGTCCCCCTGTCCTTCCCATACTTCGGCCGGCCATAGCGGCTGATTGCCGTACGTATGATAGGCCAGTGTCGATTCGGGATAGAGGATGCCAAAGGAACTGCCTGTAGGATGACCGAAGGCATCGCCATTCATGAAGTTCGCCATGCGGCCAATGGACTGGCCTAAAATGATGGCTGGTGCCAAGAGGTCACCGAAGGCCCACGTATCGATGTGATGATACCGGGTGTAGAGAATACCGGCAATGGTGCCGAAGATGAGACCGCCTTGGATGGCCATGCCGCCTTGCCAGACAAAGGGAATCTCTGTGAGGTGGTCATGGTAATAGGCCCAGTCGAAAAAGAACACGTCCCATAGGCGGCCACCGACGATGCCGGCCAGACCGCAGTACATAGTGAAATCAAAAATATGGACATGCCAGCCCCGGCCGTCTCGTTTCATGATGTAATAGGCGACTATGCCGGCAGAAATAATGCCTAGCATGAACAGGAGCCCGTAGGCCCGGATGGGAAAAGAACCTATATAAAATAAATATTGATGCAATATAAAAGCCTCCTCTGTGGTATAATAAGAACCATGTGTAATGCTTGCATAATATTATACATGATTTGGAACTTTTTTTCAGTATTCTATATAATAATAGGAGATATAATACATGACTTCTTACGCATCTTTGAAAACAGCTTGTCTGGCAGCGCTCGTATGTTTGTCTGTCAGTACCATAGCTGGTGCTGCAGATGATTCCAAAGCCAGTGATCCTGCCTTTGTCGTCCCTAAGGTAGCCAACCCCATTCCGGCTGAAGAGATCAAGGACCTGCAAATCGTAGAAGACCAGGGCCGCTGGCTCGTATCGGACAAGGCATTGGAACAATATGGTGTGTATACTGCTGATGATAAAAAAGGCACCTATTGGTTTCGCTTGCCTGCAGCCAATGATGGGAGCACGTTGTGGGCCAATGAACAGGTACCGCTGATGCTGCCGGGGCAGGCAGTCAAAGGCGGCAGGACCATCAATATCCGGTATGTACGCCGGCCCTTGGGCATTAGTTATGTCTTAGGGGAAGGAAAAAATGAATTGCTGCCGCCGTCTAAAGCGACTAGGACAGCGCCGCTGTTGCAAGTTCTTGACGAACCGGTCGTATCCTCTAAGGAAGGCCATGGGGCCAGTGCGAAAGTAGGGCTGTCGCTGTTTTGGGATCCCCTGATGGATGAAAAAGCTGATTTCCAGCCTGTAAATACAAAAAAAGCGGTCATGTCGCCCTGTGCGTTCCGCTTGTCGACGAAGGGCGTGGAATTGCGTAATCCCGACTTTGCCATGCTTGCCGGCGCTTATCATGAAAAAGGCTATGCAATGTGGCCGCTCGTCGATAATAATTTCAATCCCACAGAGACACATGCCTTCTTGAGCAATGCCAAACTGCAGGACGAAATGGTAAAAGAACTGGTTGGCTATGCCTTATTGTATCAGTTCAAAGGGTATAATCTTGATTTTGAAAATGTTAACTATAGTGATAAAGATAAGCTGACGGCTTTTGTCAAAAAAATGTCTCAGGCATTTCATGCCTATGGCTTGACGGTCTCGATGGATGTTACGCCGCCGTCGGACAGTCCTAATTGGTCGTTAGTCTATGACCGTGCCAACTTAGCACCCTGGCTGGATCATATGATGATCATGGCCTATGATCAGACTGGCCGCACCAGCCCTGTTGCCGGTCCGGTAGCGTCGTATCCGTGGGTAGAAAAGGCTGTGCAGAATACGTTGCAAGTCGTGCCTGCTGAAAAGCTCATACTGGGCATGCCCTTATATATGCGTATTTGGTATGAATCAGAAAATGGCCGTGATCTGCCGAAAAACCTGGCTGAATGGCCGGCTGTGTCGGCAACGCCGGCAGCTGCAAAAGCAAAGGGACAGACAAAGCTTTTTGTACGGACCTTGACGATGGCTGACAGTGAAGCAATCGTCAAAAAATATAAAGCCCATGTTACTTGGAATAAGACCTTACAGCTTTATTATATGGATCTGCCCCTGGTTACTGGCCATGTCAAGATCTGGTTTGAAGATGAACAATCCTTGAAGGAAAAAGTGCAGTTAATCCCGACATATCATTTGGGTGGTGCAAGTTTTTGGCGAAAAGGCTTTGAAACAAAAGAGTTTTGGCAAAGATTTGCTAAACATGAATTGACTTGACGACGCACGCACACTATAATATTAACAACAGCGCTACGACAGCCATGGGTAAATCCCGCTTGTCGGATGTGAAATAGGAGGCCTATGAATTGGAAAAATATATTCCTCAAGAAATAGAAAAAAAATGGCAGAAAATTTGGCAGGATACGAAATGCGATTGCTGCCCTGATGACAATGGCAAACCGCCGTACTACGTATTGGAAATGTTCCCGTATCCTTCGGGCAATCTCCATATGGGCCATGTACGCAACTACACGATTGGCGACGTCATTGCCCGTTACCGTCGTATGAATGGGTATAATGTCCTTCATCCGATGGGCTATGATGCCTTTGGCATGCCGGCAGAAAATGCCGCTATTCAGCACAACATTCCGCCAGCGGAATGGACGTACAGCAATATCGAAAATATGACGCGTCAGCAGAAGGCCCTGGGTCTGTCCTATGACTGGGACCGGGAAGTCGCAACGTGTCATGAAAAATATTATAAATGGACGCAGTGGGTCTTTGAACTCCTGTATAAACGAGGCTTGGCGTATCGTAAAGAAGCGAAAGTCAACTGGTGTGAACACTGCAATACTGTACTGGCCAATGAACAGGTCATTGACGGTAAATGCTGGCGCTGTGATACACCTGTCGTCAAAAAAGACTTGAAACAATGGTTCTTTAAGATTACAGACTATGCAGACCGCCTGTTAGATGATCTGAAACTGTTGCCGGGCTGGCCGGAACGGGTCAAGACCATGCAGAAAAATTGGATCGGCCGCAGTGAAGGTGCTACATTTACCTTCGATATTCCGGAAATCCATGAAACCTTGGACATGTTCTCTACTCGTGTCGATACGATTTGTGGTACATCCTTCGTCGTACTGGCAGCAGAACATCCCTTTGTCGAACAGCTCATCAAGGGCAAACCGAACGAAGGAGAATTACAAGCATTTATTGATAAATTAAAGAATCAGAGCGATATTGAACGTACATCTAACGATACGGAAAAAGAAGGTATGTTCACGGGCTCCTATGCAATTAACCCTGTTACTGATGAAAAGGTGCCTATCTGGATTGCTAACTATGTCCTCATCGACTACGGGACCGGGGCTGTCATGGGCGTTGCCGGCCATGACCAGCGTGACTTTGAATTCTGCAAAAAATATGATATCCCTATTCGCTATGTCATTCAGGATCCGGAAGGCAAAATCGATTATAGCGGCGACGTCAAAGAAGCCTACAGCGGACCGGGCTATTTGATCAATTCCGGTGAATTTGACGGCCTGTCCATTGAAGAAGGGCAGAAAGCAATCATCAAATGGCTGGAAGAACATCATCGTGGCCATGCCACTGTTACGTATCGGTTGCGCGACTGGCTCATATCCCGTCAGCGTTACTGGGGTGCGCCTATTCCGGTCGTATATTGCCCGAAATGCGGCGAACAGCTCGTTCCAGAAGACCAGCTGCCAGTAAAATTACCGGAAGACGTCACGTTTACGGCCGGTGCTGTATCACCGCTGGCTACGAGTGAAAAATTCGTCCATTGTACGTGTCCGAAATGCGGCGGACCGGCGACACGGGAAACCGATACGATTGATACCTTCGTATGCTCGTCATGGTATTTCTTGCGCTACATCGATGCTCGTAACGATACACAAGCGTGGGATCCGAAGAAGGCCAACCACTGGATGAATGTCGATCAATACATCGGCGGTATCGAACATGCTGTCCTGCATTTGATGTATTCTCGATTCTTTATGAAAGTCTTCCATGATGCCGGCCTTTGCGATGCGGTGGAACCGTTCGAACGGCTCCTGACACAGGGCATGGTACTGCTGGATGGCAGCAAAATGTCCAAGTCTAAAGGCAATGTCGTATCGCCGGAAGAAATCGTCAGCAAATACGGTGCCGATACAGGCCGCTTGTTCATCCTTTTCGCAGCACCGCCAGAACGTGATCTGGCCTGGTATGATACAGGCGTAGAAGGTTCGTTCCGTTTCCTCAACCGGGTATGGCGTATTGCTCATCAGTTCAATGATTTGGCTAAAACTGGTGACGATGCAAGCCGTCCGTATACAAAAGAAGAAAAGGAACTTCGTTTCCAGGAATTCACGTCGCTGGTCAAAGTAACGAATGACGTAAAGGGTACAGATGGTCATTATGCACTCAATACAGCGGTCAGCTCCATCATGGAATATGTCAATGCTATGTATTCCTATGTAGATAAAAATACGACGATCCGTAAGGATGTAGCGAATGAAGTCAATACGAACCTGTTGAAAGTATTAGCTCCGTTCACACCGCATATTACGGAAGAATTGTGGCAGACCTGCGGCTTCAGCGGTTCTGTCCATCAACAGGATTGGCCGACTATCGATACGAGTGCGCTTGCTGTAGAAGAAATCGAAATGCCGATTCAGATCAACGGTAAAGTGCGCGAACGCATTAACGTCGCTGTTGATATCAGTCAGGATGAATTGCATGATAAAGTCTTTACATTGCCGCGGGTCAAAGAATTCACTGACGGCAAGAAAATCGTGAAATTCATTTTCATTCCTAAGAAGATCATTAACATCGTAGTAAAATAGAATCAAGAGGTATAGCTTGCTGCAAGGGGACTGGTTGTCAGCCTTCTTGCAGCTTTTTTTGGAAAGGAGCGCCATGAATTACGAACCTTGGCCGGACCGTGTCGTTCGGCAGAATTCCTGCCTGAATACAGCACAGACGGCGGTGCTGGTCCCTGTTGTACACGTGGACGGACAGGAGCAGCTCGTCTTTGAAGTGCGCAGCAGTAAACTCACGTGGCAACCCGGTGATATTTGTTTTCCCGGTGGCGGCATCGAAGAAGGCGATAACAGCCCTCTCGAAGCGGCTCTCCGTGAAACGAGGGAAGAGCTGGGTGTAGCGGCGGCGCAGATCCATGTACTAGGGCCGCTCGATTATGTAGAATCGCCAGTAGGGGTCACTGTATGGCCTTTTGCGGCCTGTATGGATACCCATACATTTACGATCAGCCGCGGTGAAATTGCTGAAACCTTTACAGTGCCACTGCCATGGTTTGCCGCGACGATTCCTGAAGTATATAAAATTGATATAGCGACCAAACCGGCACCGGGCTTTCCGTCTGATATGGCCTTGTCGAGGCAGCAGGGATGGAAGCAGCGGCGGACATACGATGTGCTTTTCTATCGCTATGGACAGCGGATCATTTGGGGGATTACAGCACAGATCATTGCTAATTTCTTGTCTATACGGCGGCAGATGCAGGCCTTGTGAAATAATGCTCGAAATCAGTATAACGTATAGCGGCCTTTGTGTGCCCTATAGGGGAAACGATGGAAATGATGTATTGTACATGGTAATAGCGTACCATATATAGAAAATACCACCTATATATGGTAGAAAAATAGAAAAATTATGCTAGAAATGGATTTGTTTAGTACTAAATGGTCTAGCAAATATAAAGCTATTACTAAATTGAATAGTTACATTGTCTGTTAGTTGCCTTTTTCTATTGATTTAATTTGTGAAAAGTTGTACAATTCAAATGTAAGCATTTTAAGGATTGTGTATGGTATCGTTTATGACACAACCAAGGTTATTTCTTAGTTTTTACTATTTAACACATATTCTAAGGAGAGTGGAAAAACATGGATTTTGAATTGGATGATGTTCAAAAAGAGTTTGTAAGATTAGCACACAGCTTTGGCGAAAAGAAATTGGCACCGACGATCATGGAACGTGACCACAAGGGCATTTATGATGAAAACCTCACAAAAGAATTGCTTGATATGGGTATGGGCGGCATTTATTTCCCAGAACAGTACGGTGGTGCTGAAGCAGACGTTTTGAGCTATATCCTCGTTGTTGAAGAATTGGCTAAATTTGATGCTGGCGTTTCTATCACATTGTCCGGCACAGTATCCCTCTGCGCTAACCCGATTTGGCAGTTTGGTACAGACGCTCAGAAAGAAAAATACCTCACACCGCTTTGCGAAGGTACAAAACTTGGTGCATTTGGTTTAACCGAACCGAACGCTGGTACTGATGCTTCTGGTCAGCAGACTGTTGCTGTCAAAGAAGGCGACCATTATGTATTGAACGGCTCCAAGATCTTCATCACCAATGCTGGCGCTGCTGATATCTATGTTGTCTTCGCTATGACAGACAAATCCAAAGGCAACCACGGCATTACAGCCTTCATCATTGAAAAAGGCATGGAAGGCTTCACCTTTGGTAAAAAAGAAGACAAATTGGGCATCCATACTTCTCAGACCGAAGAATTGATTTTCCAGGACGTCAAAGTTCCTGCTGAAAACCTCCTCGGCGAAGAAGGCAAAGGCTTCAAGATTGCTATGATGACATTGGACGGCGGCCGTATCGGCGTTGCTGCTCAGGCTCTCGGCATTGCAGAAGCAGCTTTGGCTGATGCTGTTGAATATTCCAAACAGCGTGTACAGTTTGGCCGTCCGCTCTGCAAATTCCAGTCCATTTCCTTCAAATTGGCTGACATGAAGATGCAGATCGAAGCAGCTCGTAACCTCGTTTACAAAGCAGCTACACGTAAACAAGCTGGCATTCCGTTCAGCATTGATGCAGCTATTGCTAAGAGAGTTGCTTCTGACGTTGCTATGCGCGTTTCCACAGAAGCAGTTCAGATCTTCGGCGGCTATGGCTACAGCGAAGAATATCCGGTTGCTCGTCATATGCGTGATGCTAAGATCACTCAGATTTATGAAGGCACCAACGAAGTTCAGTTGATGGTTACAGCTGGCGCTTTGTTGCGGTAATTTAAAATTATGTTTGACGCAGGCTTGGCCGGTCGGCCAAGCCTGTTAAATAAAAGATATTTTAGGAGGCAAACGTAAATGGAAATATTGGTATGTGTCAAACAAGTTCCGGACACAGCAGAAGTAAAGATTGACCCAGAAAAACATACCGTCATTCGTGCTGGTGTTCCTAACATTTTCAATCCTTTTGACCAGAATGCTTTGGAAGCAGCTCTCCAGATGAAAGATGCTGATAAGGATACGAAAGTAACATTGCTTACAATGGGACCCCCGCAGGCTGCTGACGTATTGCGCGAAGGTTTAGCTATGGGCGCTGACGATGCTTATTTGTTCACTGACCGCAAAGTTGGCGGCTCTGATACATTAGCTACAGGCTACAGCATTTCCCAGGTTATCAAAAAAATTGCTGCTGATAAAGGAATTGATATGTTTGATATCATTCTTTGCGGCAAACAGGCTATTGATGGTGATACAGCACAGGTTGGTCCTCAGATCGCTTGCGAACTGAATATCCCGCAGCTCACCTATGCAGCTCATATTGATGTTGATGCAGCAGCTAAAAAAGTTACTGTTAAACAGCAAAATGAAGAAGGCTACATCGTAACAGAAGCTAACTTCCCTGTTTTGATTACTGCCGTTAAAGAATTGAACGAACCGCGCTTCCCGACCATTCGTGGTACGATGAAAGCAAAACGTCGTGAAATTCCTGAAGTACATGTTGACGACCTCACCATTGATGAAAGCCGCCTTGGTTTAAGTGGTTCACCGACAAAAGTCCGTAAAATTTTCACTCCGCCTCAGAGAACACAGGGTCTGATTATCAACGAAGAAGATCCGCAGGTAGCTGTAGATACGTTGATGGAAAACTTGACGGAAAAGAAGATACTTTAATTCTAAGGAGGAAATGTGAAAATGGATTTAGCAGAATACAAAGGCATTTATGTAATTGCTGAACAATTTGAAGGCAAATTACGTAACGTATCTTTCGAACTGTTGGGTCAGGCTCGTAAATTGGCTGATACCATCGGTGACGAAGTAGGCGCTATCTTAATTGGCTACAACGTAAAACCGTTGGCTCAAGAACTGATCGCTAACGGCGCTCATAAAGTATATGTATATGATGATCCGAAATTGGAACAATACAATACGACTGCATATGCAAAATGCATCAGCGATTTCTTCGAAGAAGAAAAACCGAACGTATTCCTCGTTGGCGCTACAAACATCGGCCGTGACCTCGGCCCTCGTGTAGCTAACACGTTGAAAACTGGTCTTACTGCTGACTGCACAGGCCTCGCTGTTGATGATGACGGAAAAACCATCGTTTGGACTCGTCCGGCTTTGGGCGGCAACATCATGGCTGAAATCATTTGCCCGGATAACCGTCCGCAGATGGGTACTGTACGTCCTAACGTATTTAAGAAACCGGTTCCTGATGCTTCTGCAACAGGCGAAGTTATCGAAAAAACAGCTAAATTAACAGACGCTGACTTCATGACTAAATTCGTTGAACTCATTAAAATGGGTGGCAGCGGTGTTAAACTTGAAGAAGCTGACGTTATCGTTTCCGGCGGCCGTGGCATGAATGGCGCTGATCCTTTCACAGGTATGTTGAAAGACTTAGCTGACCTCTTGGGCGGTGCTGTTGGTGCATCTCGTGCAGCTGTTGATGCTGGCTGGATCGATGCTCTCCATCAGGTTGGCCAGACAGGCAAAACAGTAGGTCCTAAGATCTATATTGCTTGCGGCATTTCTGGTGCTATTCAGCATTTGGCTGGTATGTCCGGCTCTGATTGCATTATCGCTATCAACAAAGACGAAGATGCTCCTATCTTCCAGGTCTGCGATTATGGTATCGTTGGTGATGCATTCACTGTTGTACCGAAACTTACAGATGCTATTAAGAAAGCTAAAGCTTAATTTAATATGCTATATGTACAAAAGAGTTGCCTTCGTGGCAACTCTTTTTTTGACATAGGCAGTATTTTCTTTAGAATTGCTTGACAAGGGCCTGGTGCCGACGTATAATCTACACATACATAGAAATATGTAATAGCTTTGAAAAGGACAATATGGTCTATATGCGCTATTCAGAGAAGGATATACAGGGTGTGACTATCCTATAGAGCATTGGTTCATTACCGCCTTGGAGCTGATCATTGGAATTCAGTACAGTGATCCGGTCGCACCGTTATGGCGTTCGAGTACATCGGCTATGCCGGTGAACTAGGGTGGAACCACGTGAGTATTGCTCTCGTCCCTTGAGGACGAGGGCTTTTTTTGTTGATTTCAACCGGAATCGTCAGCGCATCGTATCGTGCGACGAAGCTTACAAGCGGTTGTAACAGGTTAAGGAGGAATCATAATGGCAGAATTAGTATTGAAAGACGGTAGCAAAAAACAGTTTGCTGACGGCATTTCTCTTGCCGAAGCAGTAAAACAGTTGAGCAACAGTTTAGCTAAAAAAGTAGTAGTGGCAAAGGTGAATGGAGAAGTAACAGATTTACGTGAAGCTATTGTCGATGGCTCCACTGTCGATTTCCTGACCTTTGATGCACAAGAAGGGAAAGATACAGTACGCCATACAGCATCACATATTATGGCACAAGCTATTCAGCATTTATATAAAGGCGTTAAGTTTGCAATTGGCCCTTCTATTGAAAACGGTTTCTATTACGACATGGATACAGACCATCGTTTCACACAGGATGACTTCGCAGCCATCGAAGCGGAAATGGCAAAGATCGTCAAAGAAAATATTCCGCTGACAAAAGAACTCGTATCTCGTGACGATGCAATCCAGATGTTCAAAGAAGCTGGTCAGGACTATAAAGTCGAATTGATCCAGGATCTGCCGGCAGATGTACAGATTTCTTTATATCGCCAAGGTGACTTCGTAGACCTTTGTGCAGGCCCTCATGTAGCTTCTACAGGCCATGTCAAAGCCTTTAAGCTCATGACCGTTGCTGGTGCTTATTGGCGCGGTGATGAACATAATAAAATGCTTCAACGTATTTATGGGACAGCCTTTGAAAAGAAATCCGATTTGGATGCCTATATCCACATGATGGAAGAAGCTGAAAAACGTGATCATCGTAAATTGGGGAAACAGTTGGATCTCTTCAGTTTCCATGAAGAAGGACCTGGCTTCCCGTTCTTCCATCCCAAGGGAATGCTTTTACGTAAAGCGCTGTTAAAATTCTGGTATGAATTGCATGATGAAGCTGACTATGATGAAATCAGCACGCCTACCATCTTAAATCGTCAGTTATGGGAACAATCCGGTCATTGGGATCATTACCGTGACAACATGTATTTCACGACGATTGATAATGAACCGTATGCAATCAAACCGATGAACTGCCCAGGCGGCATCTTGGTCTATAAGAGCAATGTTCACAGCTATCGTGACTTCCCGATGCGTATGGCAGAACTGGGACTGGTTCATCGTCATGAATTGCACGGTGCCCTTCATGGCTTGTTCCGTGTTCGCTGCTTCACGCAGGATGATGCTCATATTTTCATGCTTCCCAGCCAGATGAAGAAGGAAATTACTGGCGTCATCAACCTCTTTGATAAAGCATACAAAGTGTTTGGCCTTGAATATCATGTAGAATTGTCGACTCGTCCGGATGATTCTATGGGTTCTGATGAAATTTGGGATCTGGCGACGAATACGCTTCGTGAAGTCGTAGAAGAACGGGGCATTCCGTATGTAGTCAATGAAGGCGACGGCGCATTCTATGGTCCGAAACTGGATTTCCACGTAAAAGATTCTATCGGTCGTACATGGCAGTGTGGTACGATTCAGTTGGATATGCTCATGCCGGAACGGTTTGATATGACCTATGTTGGTGAAGATGGACAGAAACATCGTCCAGTCATGGTTCACCGTACCTGCTTTGGCAGTGTAGAACGGTTCCTCGGGATTCTCATTGAAAACTATGCTGGTGCTTTCCCTGTATGGCTGGCTCCGGTACAGATCAAATTATTGCCGATTTCTGAAAAACATCTCGCCTTTGCAAAAGAATTGCGGTTAAAACTGAAAAAACAGGGCATCCGCGTAGAAGTCGATGAAAGTAATGAAAAAATCGGCTATAAGATTCGTAAAGCGCAGATGGAAAAAGTTCCTTACATGGGTGTTATTGGTGATAAAGAAATGGAAAGCAATACCATATCCATTCGTGATCGTTCCAAAGGCGACCTTGGTGCGAAGACGCTGGATGAAGTTATTGCTCATATTAAAGACCTTACAGCTACTCGTAAAGGATAAATCAATAGTCAATACGTACGTATAGGGAGGGCATGTCTTCGGACATGCCTTTTCCATCTATTGACGAACGATGATGAATCTTTTACAATGGATACTGATATATGCAAAGAAAAGAGGTACTGATCTATGATTATAAACTGGTTTCCCGGCCATATGGCAAAAGCCAGAAAATTGATAGAAGACAACCTGAAATGTATCGATGTGGTCATTGAATTGGTAGATGCTCGTATTCCCATGAGCAGTGCCAATCCTATGATCAGCAGGCTTATTGGCCAAAAACCATCGATCGTCGTCCTCAATAAGGCTGATTTGGCCGATCCAGCTATAGTGGAAGCGTGGGTCCGGTATTATAAAGGGAAAGGGCGCTGTGTGCTGGCATTAAACAGCAAGGACGGTAAAGGCGTCAAGCAGTTAGTCACGGCGATTCGTTCCTTAGCTGCGCCGAAGCTGGATCACTGGAAAGCCCGGGGACTGAAGACGCGTTCTGTCCGTACGATGATACTGGGGATTCCTAATGTTGGCAAATCGACCCTTATCAATCGGCTGGCCCACCGCAGTGCGGCAAAGACAGCAGATAAACCGGGGGAAACAAAGGGCAAACAATGGGTCCATCTGGGTGGTCAGCTCGATTTGCTGGATACACCGGGTGTCTTGTGGCCGAAGTTAGAAAATCAGGTCAGTGCATGCCGGCTGGCAGCGACCGGGGCTATTTCTGATACGGCGTTTGATATGGAAACCGTGTTGACGCAATTGGTCAGTGAGTTAGAACAATTCTATCCGGAAGAACTTAAAAGCCGTTTCAAGCTTGATGAATTAGGGAAGACGCCCTTAGATACGATTGAAATCATCGGCCGTAAGCGAGGCTGTCTCATTGCCGGCGGTCATATCGATATTGAAAAAACCTATAAGCTGATTTTAAAAGATTATAGGGAAGGAAAAATCGGTACGATTTCCCTGGACAGAGTAGAGGAATCCAACGAAAGCAGGCACCATTGATGGATATTTCCCATATAAAAACAGCTGAACTGAAGGCTATGCTGCAACAGGACGGGACAGACATATCAGCCTTACTGCAGGCTATGAAGCAGGATCAGCGCGTATCTGTCGCAGCCCTGGCGGAACGGTTTTGGAAACATAAATGCAAAGAAGAACAGGAACGCGAACGGGTCTTGCAAATGTATTCGCTTGAAACGGCGTATTACAACGAGGCTGTCTATCATGTTGCCGGTGTCGATGAAGCCGGCCGCGGTCCCGTTGCCGGACCGGTCATGATTGCTGCGGTCATACTGCCGCCGTACTGGGACTGTCCTGGTCTTAATGACAGCAAAAAGGTTTCTCCAAAAAAAAGGGACCTGTTGTATGATAAAATCATGGCTGAAGCAGTGGCGGTATCCTGCGTTTCCAAGACTGAAAAGGAAATTGACGCCTTGGATATTTATCATGCGACGATGCAGGGCATGTATGATGCTATCGATGGATTACACGTACAGGCCGAGGCGGTGCTCATCGATGCCATGCCGTTAGAGCGCCTCTCGATGCGCCATGAATCTATTGTTCATGGCGATGCGAAAAGTGCCTCTATTGCTGCTGCATCGATTATTGCCAAAGTGACGCGAGACCGGCTCATGCTGAAATACGACGAGCAATATCCGCAGTATGGCTTTGCTGTCCATAAAGGATATCTTACACAGCGTCATGTAGAAGCGCTTCATCAATACGGGCCTTGTCCTATTCATAGACGAAGCTTTGAACCGGTCAAAAGCATGACCGCCGGATATGGTGAATACAATGTAAAAACGGACCCGTAACAGTGTGAAGCTTAACGCTTCAGCTGTTGCAGGCCCGTTTTTAATGATAAAGTGAAGGGCATGAGAAAAAATTAGAATAGATCTCTTCGCCATAACATGATAATAGCTAGAATCGTAAAGGACAGGGCGAAGAAAATAACATAGGCAAAGCCCATAGGATCGTCAGCAAATGGCACAGGTACGTTGACGCCCCACAAGCTGAAAATAATAGTCGGCACAGCGAGGAGAATCGTAATAGAGGCCAAGAATTTCATGACGATGTTCAGATTATTGGAAATGATAGAAGCAAACGTATCGGACATGCTCATGAGGATGTTAGAATACATTTCAACCATTTCAATAGCCTGTTTGTTTTCAATGATGACATCTTCCAGGAGGTCTTCATCTTCTTCGTACATTTTAAGTAAATGATGCATAGACGTACTGCGGCGCAAACGCATGAGCCGTTCCATTACGATGCCATTGCTTCGCAGGGCCGATGTGAAATACGTCAGGGATTTCTGTAATTCCAAGAGAAGAAAAAATTCTTTATTACGCATGGAGTGGCGCAGCATTCCTTCGATATCATCAGTACGGTGGTTGATTTGCAGCAAGTACTTTAAGAATAAAGTAGCAGAACGATAGAGAATTTGAAATAAGAATCGTGTCTTTTTAAAGGTATAAAATAAGGGATACTTATTTTGTGTGAAATTACGCATTACTTCCGTATCCTGGATGCAAATAGTGATAATGAAATCAGGTGTAATGAAGATACCTAATGGCAAGGTGTCATAACTATCTGTTTCTAAGATAATGGGAATATTGATGACAACGAGAATATAATTATCTTCTAATTCCACATGGGAACGTTCTTCCGTATCCAGCGCAGTTTTCAGAACGTCCGTCGGAATTTCTGTTACCATGGAAACGAGTTGTAAATCTTCTGAATCAGGATTGATGACGTTGATCCAAGAGCCCTTTTCAGCAGATGCTAAGGAAATATTATCTTCTAAATGGCCGTTATTGTGTTTGTAAACTTGAAGCATTCCATTTCTCCGTTTCCGTTATGATTTTGGGAGCCTATTACTCTAAATTCTAATATAATCATTCATAAGCAGCAAGTCAACCCTTTCGATATATTTTTTTTAAATAGTGCTGTAAAAAACAGGTAAATCGCAATAGAACCGTAAAATTTCTATCTGTCCTGTATCTTGGCTTTTCTATCAGGGTGGAATTTGCTATAATGAATAAGTATATATGCAGTCATGGGAAGCCGGACTGTACTGGAGGGATACAAGTTGATCGCTATACTGATAAATGGATTGGCTACGACACTAGGCGCCTTGCTAGGCATGCTGTTGAAGAAGGGCGTACCGGAAAAATTGACGAATGCGCTGTTTTCAGGCATTGCGTTGTGTGTTGCTATCATGGCCGTACAAGGGGCCGTAAAAACAGAAAATTTATTATTGCTCCTGTTATCGACAGGTATAGGTGTAGTCATTGGCACTGCCTTAGGTATTGAAGACCATATGCATCATTTAGGAGATTGGCTGCGGCAAAAGATGCGATCGGACAAAGACGATAAATTTGTCAGTGCATTCGTTACCTTGTCGATCATGCAGGTCATTGGCGCCATGTCTATTTTGGGACCAGTCCAGGCGGCTCTTCTCGGGGATACGAGTTTACTCTATTTCAAATCGGTTCTCGATGGAACGTCTGCCTTTATTTTTGGTGCTATTTACGGCATCGGGACGCTTCCTGTCGGTATCGTCGTATTTGTTTATGAAATGGCATTTTTCCTGTTGGCGTCCCTCGTGGCGCCTCTGATGACGGCAGACGTCATTCGGGAGCTCAATGCCGTAGGGAGCATCATGATCTTAGCGATTGCCCTGAATATGCTCGGATTGACTAAGTTGAAAGTAGCAGATTACCTGCCGGGGCTGTTTATTCCTATTATATACTATGCCATGTTAGGGTAATGAAAGAGGTTTACATTGCAATTATTGAAGATGGAACTGCGAGGATTCAAGTCCTTTGCTGATAAAACGACACTTACGTTTGATAAGGGGATCACCGCTATTGTAGGCCCTAATGGCAGCGGTAAAAGTAATATTTCTGATGCCGTCCGCTGGGTCATGGGGGAACAAAATGTCCGTCAGTTGCGGGGGCAAAAGTCGGAAGATATCATTTTCGCCGGCACAGAAAAACGACGTCCTGCAGGTGCAGCAGAAGTATCTCTCTATTTTGATAATACAGATCACGCGCTGGATATTGAGTTTACGGAAGTCGTAGTGACACGACGTTTCTTCCGTTCTGGCGAAAGTGAATTCTACATTAATAAACGGCCGTGCCGCTTGAAAGATATTCATGTTCTTTTTGCTGATACAGGTATTGGTCAGGATTCCATGTCCGTCATCGGCCAGAACCGTGTTGACCGTATTCTCAACAGCAAGCCTGAAGAACGGCGTGTCATTTTCGAAGAAGTTGCCGGCATTAGCCGCTATAAGGGCCGTAAGGCCGAAGGCTTGCGGAAAATTGCTGAAACAGATCGTAATTTAGAGCGTATCGGCGATTTGATGAGTATCCTTGAAGAACGATTGGAGCCGATGGAACAGCAAGCAAGTAAATTGAAACAATTTCGTACCTTAGATAGCGAACGTATTTCTTATGAAGGGACATTGACCTTGCAAGAATTGCGTAACAGTGAACGATTGCTGTCAAAGGCGGAAAATAATCGCGCCACAGCTGTTACGGAACAGATAGAAGCAGAAAAAGAACGGGTTGCCGCCGAAGAGAAACGCCAGCAGCTGCTGGCAGTCATGGAAAAGGAAGGCGAGACCTTACGTCTTCTTGATGAAGCAGCCCGGAATGCCCATAATGAATTGGACAGCATGAAGAATCGCAGCGAAGCCTTTACGCAGCGGCAGGCAAGTCTTGCCGAATCCTTGAAAGAATTAGATGAAGAAGAACAACGCCTGGCAAAGAAAAATGAATCGATGAGCAACCAGCGCCAGGAGTTACTGGATCAGTTAGAAACCAAAAAGATAGAATTGACAGCTGCTCAAAAAAGCCTGGCACTGACAAAGACGTTATTCGGCCAAGCGGAAACAAAAGCGAATCAGACGGCGAAAGAATTGGAAGAAAAAGCCGCGGCTAAGTCACAACATGACCAGCAGTTGTTTATGGCACGACGTGATGCCGACGATCTGCGGCGTCGTTTAATGGAAAATGGTACGGCTTGTGACGTGACGGCCCAAGCGTTAGCCGCTAAAAACAACGAAGCAGAACAGGCTGCAACCTTAGTACAGCAACGGGAAACAGCACTGGCGACGGCACAGCAACAAGCGTCTGAAGCAGCTGCTAGTGCAACGCTGGCTGAGGATACGTTGCACCAGACCGCTGCAGCGATGAAAAAAGCAGAAGATGCCTATCGCCAGCTGCGCAGTACAGCAGATTCACTGGAACAGCGTATTCGCGTATTAGAAAGTATGGAACAAGAGCATGAAGGTGTCGGACGGGCTGCCAAGACCGTTTTGGAGGCCAAGACACCTTGGCGCAATGCTGTTTGTGGTATTGTCGGTGAATTGTGTCAGATTCCGCCAGCATATGGCGTGGCGCTGGATATAGCCTTAGGGGCGGCATCGCGAGATGTGGTTACCGATACAGAAGGAGCAGCGAAAGACGCTATTTCCTATCTTAAGAGCCGTAAAGCTGGCCGTACGACCTTCTTGCCGCTCCAGACCATACGCGGCCGGAGTCGCAACCGTGATGAAGAAGCGGCTGCCCATGAACAGGGAATGATCGGATTTGCCAGTGAACTCATAACATACGATAGCAAATATGAACCTGTTTTTTCTTCTCTGTTAGGGAAGACGCTTATTGCAGATACAATGGACACAGGCTCTCGTGTCGCTGGGAAATATGGTCATCGCCTGCGCATCGTCTGCCTCGATGGCACACAGTTCAATGCCGGCGGCTCCCTTACTGGCGGCAGCATGAAGGCGAAAGAAGGTTCTCTTATTAGCCGCCGTGTCCTTTTGGGCCAGCTTAAAGAGCAGTATAGTACCTGTCATACTGCTTTAGAGGAACAGGCCCGGCAAGGAGCACGATTACGCAAGGAGACTGAAGGGGCACAACAGGAAGCTGCCACGGCAGCACAACAACAGCAACGAGCAGCACTGGCAGGACAGCAGCTGGACTTAGAAGTAACGGCTGCCCGTAAAACGCAGCAACAGCTGCAAGAACAGGTGCAGAAACTTGACAGAGATGCCCAAGCGCTGCAGCAGTTGCGTGCTACTATTCAAGCAGCGTTAGTTGAGAAAGAGGACCTGCTGGAGGGCCTGGAAAAAGCAAGTCCCGATAATACGCAAGCACTGGAACAGGCCCGGGAAGCGGCCGAAACAGAGGCTGACCGATGCCGTAAGACCTTGACAGAACGCCAAGTATATACGGCAACTGTCAGTGAACAAGTTCGTCATATGGAAGAACAGATCAGTCAGCATGATGAATGGCAGCATCAGTCACAAGACGATGCCCTGCGGTTATCCCAGCGTCGACAAACGTTAGCAGAAGAACAGCATGAAACGGTAGCGCTACTGGAACGATTAGTTGGCAATATAACAGGGAAAGAACAGGAGGCAGCGGCAAAGGATACGGCCAAAACTGATTTTTATCAGACCAGGGAAGAAAATTTCCGTCAAAGTAAAGAAATAGACAAGACACTGCAAGATGTACGCCGCCGTGAACAAGAATGGAGCCAGCGCATCAATACGGCAGATATACAGTTAGAAAAATATCACGGTGAAATCAGTCATCATGAAGAACGGCTGGCCATGCAGGGACTGACGCGGCAAGAAGCGATGGAACGCCGCCGTGACGGGTCTTTGAAAGAACTTCATGATACAGTAGGAACGTTGAAGGAAAAAATAGCAGCACTGGGACAGATCAATCCGAATGCTGAAGAAGAATATACGGCTGCTGTAGAACAACAGCAGTTTTATGACAAACAATGCAGTGATTTGCGAGAATCGCGGGAAAAATTAGTCGGTGTCGTCGCTGAAATCGATGCAGCTATGGCAGAACAATTCAGCCAGGCTTTTAAAGAAATTGCAGTCCACTTTCAGCGTATTTTCAGCCGCCTCTTCGGTGGCGGCAGCGCGCAGATTACGCTGACTGATGAAAAAGATATACTGGCCTCTGGTGTGGATATTTATATTCAGCCGCCAGGCAAGAAACAGCAACAACTGACGCTGCTGTCCGGTGGTGAACGGGCACTGACGGTTATTGCACTGTTATTGGCATTCCTGGCGTATCATCCGGCGCCCTTCTGCCTCGTCGATGAAGTAGATGCGGCATTGGATGAGGCTAATGTGGAACGAATGGCACAATACTTGAAAAATTACAGTGGCAACACGCAATTTATTGTCATTACACATCGCCGCAAGACCATGGAAGCGGCCAATACGCTGCAAGGTGTGACGATGGAAGAAAAAGGCGTGTCCCGCCTGCTTACAGTCAAAGTAGATGAACTTATACAGAAAGGAACTTAATGATGGGATTATTTTCAAGATTACGCGATGGTCTGAAAAAGACGAAAGAATCAGTATTTAAGAACATAGAAACCGTTGTTCGCGGCTATGCTAAAATCGATGAAGAAATGTACGAAGATCTGGAGGCTGTCATGCTTACTGGGGATATGGGTGTCGAAACGACAGACTATCTTCTCAGTAAAATACGTGAAGGCGTCAAATCGAAAGAAATCAAAGACGGTAACGATGTCGTGCCTTATTTAGAAAAATGTATCGTTGCATTATTGGAAGAAAATAATGATCCTATTCCTGAAGTAGAAGGGACAGAGGTCATCTTTATTGTCGGTGTCAATGGCGTTGGCAAGACGACGACCATCGGTAAGATGGCTAAGTATTATAAAGATCAAGGAAAAACGGTCATGCTGGCAGCAGGGGATACATTCCGGGCAGCTGCATCAGAACAGCTTACGATCTGGGCTGACCGGACCGGTGTGCCCATCGTCAAGCATCAAGAAGGAGCTGACGCTGCGGCAGTCGTCTTCGATGCCACGGCTTCGGCTAAAGCGAAGGGTATCGATATTCTTTTGGTCGATACGGCAGGCCGTCTCCAAACAAAATCTAATCTTATGGACGAACTGAAAAAAATGGCGCGTATTGCTGGTCGTAATATTGAAGGGGCACCGCAGGAAACGCTTCTCGTGCTGGATGCGACGACAGGACAGAACGCAGTCAGTCAGGCTAAACTTTTTGGCGAAGTCGTGCCGCTTACAGGCGTTGTATTGACTAAATTGGATGGTACTGCTAAAGGTGGTGTCATTTTGTCAGTCAAACGTGAATTGGGCGTGCCCGTTCGCTGGGTCGGTGTCGGCGAAGGCGTTGAGGACTTGCAGCTTTTCGATGCAGCAAAATTTGCCGATGCATTGTTTGACCGGAATGTGGAACAACGGGAACAGGAAGAAGCAGTCGAATAACAGGAGGGACGACCAATGTATGCAGGTAATCTAAAACAATGGCAAGACGATAAAGACTATATCCCTGCGGCTTTGCAGCCATGGATAGCGATGCTGGCATCACTCGATATGGCCTCGCTGCAACGAGGGCGGCATGAACTGGAAGGCCTCCATTATATGAATATTGATGAAACCGAGACCGGCCCGGCGAAGGAACGGCTCATGGAAGCTCATCGTCAGTATATCGATATCCAGTATGTCATTGACGGGGATGAAATCATTGGCTGGCAGCCGTTATGTTATGCTGGTCCTGTCGTAGATGATTCTCATGCCGGTACTGATGCCTGGTTCTATGATCCAGCACAAGAAAACGATACAGCTATTATCATGAAGCCAGGTACCTTTGCTATTTTCACACCGGCTGACGGCCATCGCTGCCTTTGCGCACCTGATGGTGTAGCACGCCCTATTCGTAAAGCTATTATGAAGATTCATATATAAGAAAGGTGATGTTTTGACTACTATGCAACATGATTCTGAAAATTTAAAAAAGATGACCGTTACGGCTATCTTTATTGCTATTGGTGTCTTATTAGCTCCGTTTGTATCTTTTCCGTTCGGCGGTGCGCGGGTATTCCCGTTGCAGCACATGATCAATGTATTATTATCGGTCCTTGTAGGCTGGCAATATTCTGTTGCCGGAGCATTCTGCATTTCATCTATCCGTATCGCTATGGGAGCAGGTACGATACTGGCCTATCCGGGCAGCCTTATTGGAGCCTGCCTGTCAGGCCTTGTCTACAAGAAAACCGGATCCATTTGGGGTGCTGTAGCTGGAGAAGTGTTCGGTACCGGTATCTTAGGCGGTCTTATTGCCTATCCCGTAGCTGCCTTCGTCCTTGATTCTCAAGTAGTAGCTTTATATTTCTTTGTTATTGCTTTCTTGCCGAATACGATGATCGGTGCCGGTCTGGGTGCATTAGTGTATAAAATTTTGCCACTTCAGAAATTGCAGCAAATCATGGCTGGCAAAAACTAGTGGCAGATTTGGGTATACGTATTGTAAACGCACATAGGATCCATATATTTTTTTGTTTTATATTGACTTATACAGGGGTGTATATTACACTATATGTTGGTACTGGGTTTTCCGTTTTAGTTTACTATTACTCAAATTTAAGCAATAGGATGTGTTGACATGGCAAAGGACATGAGGGAACAAATCCTGACAGAGGCACTGATAGAATTGAACCTCTACGGAGCTGATTTCCATATGGATGATTTGGCCCGGCGACTGCGGATCAGCAAACGGACGTTATACCAACATTTCACATCGAAGCAGAAAATCGTAGAAGAAGCGATCTTATCTGCAATGACGGATGTCTATCAAAAACATCTGGCCATGTTGAACGATACGTCACTGACAGCAGAAGAAAAAATTATGGGCTTTTTTACAGTTCGGTCGAAATATGAAAAGGTAATCGAAGTCTGTTCTGTCCGGCAGATGAGCGATGTTTTCTTGAAAATGCCCGAAGTAGGGGAACATCTGCTGGCATATCATGAACGAGATTGGGCCGTTATGGATGAAATCCTTGACGAACTCAAGGCTAGCAACGGATTCATAGATTTCGACAAACCACTGCTGATGCACATGCTTCGCAGTGCAGCTGAAGATGTATTGGAATACATCAATGATGTAGACCGGGACTATTCTTTTCCTGCGTATATGAAGAAATGTTTGACGATCATTTTATATGGAATAAAAGACAGGAGGCAAATTACGAATGGTACAGAAACATAGATTGATAACATGGGGGGTCACGATCGTGGCCATTGCAGCACTATTAGCTGGCTGCGGTTCCCAAAAGGGCGGGCAGAAAGCGGCAGTGTCCGTCAATACGTATAAAGTTACGGCTGAAGACGCACCGGTAACGGCTGAATATAGTGGTACCGTTACGGCAACAGATAAAGTACCGGTACGGCCGAAGATCTCAGGCCGTGTTGTAGAAAAATACGTCCAAGGCGGCCAGGAAGTAACGGCAGGGCAGCCATTGTTCCGCTTGGACAGCCGGCAGTACGATGCATCCCTGCAGTCAGCCAGAGCCAATCAGGCCCAGGCAGCTGCTAATTTAGCTAATCAACAATTGAATTTACGGCGATATCAAATGCTGGCCGATCAAGATGCTATTTCTCAGCAGACCGTGACCGATCAGGAAGCAGCAACGGATCAGCAACAGGCTGTGTTAGAAGCCAATGCAGCACAGGTCCAGGCAGCACAGGATAATGTCGATGATACGATTGTCTATGCGCCGTTCAGTGGCAAACTCAATGTCGATGATGTACCTATCGGTACGTATGCTACGGCAGGGTCGACAGCGTTAGTAACTATTTCTACGACGAATCCTGTATTCGTCGAATTCAGTGTCAGTGAATCAGAGTATTTGCAGATGGCGAAAAAAGACACGAACAGTGCCGGCAGTTGGGGCGATCAGTTGCAGCTCCGCCTTAGCGATGGTACGATGTATGCCTATACGGGTCATGTGACGCAGGTCAATCATGGTATGGATGGAAATTCCGGATCTATTATCGTGAAAGCGGTCTTTGATAACCCGGAAAACATGCTCATACCAGGGTTATACGCGACTGTTGTTTCTGATACACAGATCCAGCAGAATGCCATTCTCGTACCGCAGCGTGCTGTACAGCAGACCTTAGGGAAATACTTTGTTTCTGTTATTGATGAAACCGGTGCGGCGCAGAATAAAGAAGTGACAGTCGGACAGAAAATCGGTAAATTCTGGCTCATCAAAGATGGCCTTAATGCCGGCGACCTGATCATTGTCGATGGCTATCAAAAGGCCAATGGTGCTACACTGGATCAGCATTTGCTGAGTAAGAGCGATATTGAAGCGAGCAATGATGCAACCAGTAATTCTTAGTAGGAGGGCGAGACAGTGATATCAAAATTCTTTATTGAAAGGCCGATTTTCGCTATTGTCATCTCCCTGATCATATGTATTTTTGGGCTGTTGGCTATGGTGACATTGCCTATAGCAAAATATCCGAGCGTTACGCCGCCGCAGATCAGTGTATCTGCTACCTATACAGGCGCTAACGCCGAAGTTATCGGCACGACCGTAGCCAGTGTCATTGAACGTCAGATGATCGGCGTCGATAAGCTGGTTAGTATGGAATCAAGCAGTAGTGACGATGGCCGTTATTCCATGACAGCGCAGTTCGAATCAGGAACGAATGATGATATGGATACGGTCAATACACAGAACCGTGTCAGCCAGGTTCAAGGCACGCTGCCGTCAGAAGTTACGTCCACAGGTGTTACTGTACAGAAATCTACGTCCTCTACGGCAATGGTATTTTTCCTCTATTCGCCGAATGGTTCGTATGATGCGACGTTCATGAAAAACTATGCTACGCAGTACTTCATGGACGAATTGAAATCCGTTTCTGGTGTCGGTAACGTTCAAGAATTCGGGTCCGACTACGCTATGCGTATTTGGATGAACCCGATGAAGATGAATATTCTGAAAGTAACACCGTCAGATGTCATTTCGGCTATTAGTGAACAGAACAAACAGGCAGCCCTTGGTGATATTGGGGCACAGCCATCTTTGAACGATCAGGAATATCAATATTCGCTCCGTACAGATGGTCGTTTGCAGACGGTAGAACAGTTTAAAAATGTCATCATCCGTACGAATACGGATGGATCGATGATCCGTGTCGGCGATATTGCGAAGGTAGAATTAGGATCGAAGAGCTATAGCGTAAATGGTTACTATAAAGATGCACCCAGTGCGTCCTTTATGGTCAGCCTTACAGCTGATGCCAATGCGATGCAGACCGTTAGCGGTGTCAATAAGGTACTGGCAAAGGCGGAACAAAGCTTCCCGTCAGATATGAAATATAATGTAGTATACGATAGTACAAAATTTGTAACGGCATCCATTGAAGAAGTAATCAAGACCTTTATTGAAGCCTTGATCCTCGTTGCAGCCATTGTATACTTGTTCCTTCAGAGCGGCCGGTCGACACTCATTCCGTTGATTGCTGTTCCAGTATCGCTGCTGGGAACGTTTGCTTCCTTTAAAGTACTCGACTTCTCTATTAACACGTTGACGTTGTTCGCTATGGTACTGGCCATTGGCCTTCTGGTCGATGATGCCATCGTTGTTATTGAAGCTGTTGAATACGAAATAAAATATCATAATAAGCCGCCGAAAGAGGCGACGATCATCGCTATGCAGAACGTACAAAACCCGGTTATCGGCGTTGCCTGCGTATTGGCGTCTGTATTTATCCCAGTTGGTTTCTTATCAGGAATGAGCGGGATCCTGTATCGTCAGTTTGCCTTTACCATTGCTATTTCGGTATTGATTTCGGCATTTATTGCCTTGACCTTGACGCCGGCCATGTGTGCCAGCATTTTGAATGTACACAAACCGACAGAAAATCCAAAGGGCATTTACAAATTCTTCCAACAATTTAATACGATCTTTGATCGTATCATTGCCTGGTATGGTATAAAACTAGCGCATTTGCAACTTCATTTGAAATGGTGTGTTGCCTTTCTGGTTACGATCAGTATCCTTACGGCAGGATTGTTCACATCAATTCCAACGGGGTTTGTACCTTCAGAAGATAATGGGTTCCTCATGGTTAACGTAACCTTGCCAGAAGGGACTTCGCAGACAGAAACGAAGAAGGTCACATCGCAGTTAAGCTCCTGGATCAGTTCACAGCCTGGCGTTAAGTACGCTATGGACGTTGTTGGCTATAGTATGCTGGCTGGCGGGGCTAAACCGAATGGGGCTGTAGCCTTCGTATCCATGGATGATTGGAGCAAACGTACGACCAAGGATCTGTCTGTTGATACATTAGTTGGTAAGATCATGGGCTATGGCAATCAGATTCCACAGGCGTCTGTCGTAGCTATCAACCCGCCGCCTATTGACGGCATGGGGGTGTCGTCCGGGTTCACGCTGGAATTAGAAAACCGTGGTTCCCATACGACAGCTGAATTATCTGCAACTGCTAATAAATTGATAGCAACAGCAAGAAAACGTCCGGAAATAGGCTCGATATACACGGCGTTCTCTAACGATACGCCGGCATATCAGTTCGACATCGATCGTGATAAAGTTTCCCATGAAGGGGTGACGTTGAGTACGTTATATTCGACACTCCAATCCTTCTATGGTTCTTACCAGGTCAATGATTTTACTATTTTCGGTCGTAACTTCAAAGTAATTCTTCAGGCATCTCCAGAATATCGTCAGTCTATAGATGCTAATAATCACATCTATGTACGTAATTCTAATAATGATCTCGTATCTGTAGCGAACTTCGTTACACCGAAGATGCAGGGGACTGCCCCTATCATTAACCGATTCAATGACTATCCGGCTATTAAGATCATGGGGTCGCCGGCTACAGGGTATTCTTCTGGTGAAGCTATCAATGCGCTGAAAGAAGTAGCAGCAGATACGCTTGAAGAAGGGTATTCGTATGAATGGGCTGGCATGAGCCGTGAAGAAATCGAAGCGGGCAATAAGACCTACATGGTATTTGGCTTGGCTCTCCTCTTCGTATTCCTCGTACTGGCGGCGTTGTATGAAAGCTGGAAAGTACCGTTCTCCGTATTGTTCTCTGTACCGACAGGCCTCTTTGGGGCAACACTGTTCACGTACTTACTGAATCAGACGAACAATATTTATTTCCAAATTGGGATCCTCGCAGTTATCGGACTGGGGGCTAAGAACGCCATCCTGATCATTGAATACGCCAAGGTGCGTGTGGAAGAGCGGGGAATGGATCCGGCATCAGCAGCCATTGAAGCTGCGAAGATCCGTCTCCGTCCTATCATCATGACGTCGCTGGCCTTCGTTGCAGGGTCTGTGCCGTTGGCACTTGCTACAGGGGCTGGTGCAGCCTCTCGGTCGACTATGGGTATTGCCGTCGTCTTCGGTACATCCGTTGCGACTATCTTTGGGATATTCATCATTCCGATGTTGTTCATACTCATCGAAAAGATCGGTGACAAACCGCTTCCTAAGAAGCGTCAGCCTATTGGCCGATTGAGTGATATGCAATAAAAACAATGTAGCTTTTCGTACATAAAGAAGGGCTGTTCATGTCAGGATAATTCCTGCTGTGAACAGCCCTTTGTTCTTTAGGATGTCATTTATTTTTTCTTGCAAGGGACGCAGCCCATGCCGCCATTATCATACAATGCTATTTTACTGTTTAACTTCTCTAACGCAGCTTCCATAGCCTGCATACGTTCTTTCAGATGGTTTCGTTCGCGGACAAGGATAGCTTTGCGGTCTTGGATCGTTTCAAGGCCTTCCTGATAGAGCTTGATATATTCGCTGAGGCCGTCAATGGAAACATTGGCAGCGCGCATGCATTTTATAAAGGCAATGGTAGCGCAATTCTCAGAAGAATACTCGCGGATGCCGCTCGGATTGCGGGGCACATTGTGAATGAGACCGATGCGTTCATAGTATCGCAGTGTATCAGCAGATATATCGAAGGTAGTACTTACTTCATGGATTTTCATCGTATTCGCCTCCCAGAGTATATATCTATACTATACTAGATGGAATATACTCTAAGTCAAGCCCTTTTGGTGAAAAGATTTGTTAAATGAAAAGCAAGTCGAATGAAATAGAAACGTTTCTTCTGAAGGGCAGCTTAGGGGTTTGTAAGGAAAATATCTTGACAGGGGCCTTGTAATTTGATATAGTTAATAAGTCGTAGCATACGTAGCGACATAAGCCGCGTGGAGGGGCTCACAAGTCCGTAAGGCGCCGTATCCAGCGAGTATACTAATGAGGAGGTGTCACTCATGTACGCTATTATTAAAACAGGCGGAAAACAGTATCGTGTTCAAGAAGGCGACAAGATTTTTGTCGAAAAATTGACTAACGATGTTGATTCCGAAGTAGTATTCGACCAGGTCTTGGCAGTAGTAAATGATGGAGATGTAAAAGTTGGTTCTCCGTTAGTTGAAGGTGCTAAAGTTACAGGCAAAGTTTTGGAACAGGGTAAAGAAAAGAAAATCCTTGTTTTCAAATACAAAGCTAAATCTAACTATCGCCGTCGTCAAGGTCATCGTCAGCCTTACACAAAGATCAGCATTGAAAAGATCGAAGGCTAATGATTACCATAACCTTGATGCATGATACAGACCATCAAATCACAGGATTCCGCATTAGCGGCCATTCTGGCTATAGTGAAGAAGGCAGTGATATCGTTTGCGCCGCCGTATCTGCACTAGCTCAGACAGCCTTGCTGGGATTGATGAAATATGTTCCCAGTCAAACGGCATATGAAGTAGAAGATGGTTTCTTATCAGTCCGGTTGTCTCAGGTCAGCCCGCAAGGGCAGGTTATTTTGGAGACAATGGTTCTCGGTTTTGAACAAATTGTACAACAGTATGGCCAATATGTCATACTCCATCCATAGACGTCAGGAGGTGGACGTAATGTTTAATTTCAATTTACAGCTTTTTGCCCATAAAAAGGGGACTGGTTCCACACGTAACGGTCGTGATAGTGAATCCAAACGCCTTGGCGTAAAATGCCATGATGGCTTTGTCGTTAAAGCTGGTAACATCATCGTTCGCCAGCGCGGCACACATTTCCATCCGGGCACTAACGTAGGCATCGGCAAAGATGATACGTTGTTTGCTACGGCAGCTGGAAAAGTTGCTTTCGAACGTGTTGGCAAATTCAACCGTAAAGTAAGTGTATATCCGGTTGAAGCAGAAGCATAAGACTGATTTATCGAATTCCGTGGAGAATCTCTTCACGGAATTTTTTTTGTTCTTAGCGATAATACTGGTGAAAATACCTTGTAAGGCAGGTCAACATATGGTATAATACCAATGTTCTAAATACACACGCGTGGTAAGGCCCGTATCTGTTCCGAGTATGGTATTGGTATGACGGGGTGGAACGCGCGGAGGAAAAAACAGGAGGAATCACAATTATGGCAGTAGTATCTATGAAACAATTATTGGAAGCAGGCGTTCATTTCGGTCATCAGACTCGTCGTTGGAACCCTAAAATGGCTCGTTTTATTTTCACAGAACGCAATGGTATCTATATCATTGACCTTCAGAAAACCGTAAAGAAAATGGACGAAGCATATAACTTCGTTCGCGACCTCGCTGCTGATGGCGGCAAAGTCCTTTTTGTCGGCACTAAAAAACAAGCACAGGAATCCATTAAAAATGAAGCTGAACGTTGCAACATGTTCTATGTCAACGAACGTTGGCTCGGCGGCATGCTGACTAACTTCCAGACGATTGACAAACGAGTAAAACGTTTGAAAGCATTGGAAAAACAGCAGGAAGACGGTACTTTCGAAGTATTGCCGAAAAAGGAAGTTACCCTTCTTAAACATGAAATGGAAAAATTGCAGAAAAATCTTGGCGGTATTAAAGACATGAAAAAACTGCCGGATGCTATCTTCATCATTGATCCGAAAAAAGAAGAAATCGCTGTAGCTGAAGCTCGTAAACTCCATATCCCCATCATTGCAACGGTCGATACGAACTGCGATCCTGATGTTATCGATTATCCGGTTCCTGCCAATGATGACGCTATCCGCGCTGTCAAATTGCTGACGGGCAAAATTGCTGATGCAGTTCTCGAAGGCAACCAGGGCGAACAGAACGAAGAAGCAGCTGAAGAAAAGACAGAAGCAGCTGAATAATTAGGATTACCACGCAGGTGATAATTTCAAAAAGCTTATATATAAAGGTAAGGAGTATTGCACTTCTTACCTTTATTAAAACTGTATATATTATGCATAATCTTAGGAGGAATAATTCATGGCTATTACAGCAAGCATGGTAAAAGACTTACGGACAAAAACCGGTGCCGGCATGATGGATTGCAAAAAGGCATTGACAGAAACGAACGGTGATATGGATAAAGCAGTTGATTTGCTTCGTGAAAACGGATTAGCTGCTGCAGCCAAGAAAGCAGGCCGCATCGCTGCTGAAGGTTTAGTTTATTCGTATATCCATGGCAATGGCCGTATTGGCGTCCTCGTCGAAGTCAACTGCGAAACAGACTTCGTAGCACAGACAGATAATTTCAAAGATCTCTGCAAAGATATTGCTATGCAGATCGCTGCAGCGAACCCGAAATATTTGAAGAGAGACGAAGTTCCTGAAGAAGTTCTCGAACATGAAAAAGAAGTATTGCGCCAGCAGGCACTGAACGAAGGCAAACCGGAAAAAATCGTAGAAAAGATGACGATCGGCCGTTTGGAAAAATTCTATAAAGAAAGTTGCCTGCTTGATCAGGAATTCATTAAAGATTCCGACAAAACGATCCAGCAGGTCATCAATGAAAACATCGCAAAAATCGGTGAAAAAATTGATATCCGCCGTTATACCCGTTATGAATTAGGCGAAGGCTTACAAAAACGGAATGACGATTTTGTTTCTGAAGTAATGGCACAAGCTAAATAAGATTCGTAAGCGAACACCTTCTTCGTGTTCGCTTATTTTCTAATTTGATGTCAACTATTACACAGGAGGCACGTATGGAAACCAAAAAGTATAAGCGTATTGTTTTGAAACTGAGCGGTGAAGCATTGGCTGGCAAGCAAGGGTATGGAATCGATCCGAAGACAGTGGAACAGATTGCCAAACAAATCGTTGAAGTAAACAAACTCGGTGTTCAAGTTGCCATTGTTTGCGGCGGCGGTAATATTTGGCGGGGCCTGTCAGGCAGTGCCAAAGGGATGGATCGGGTCTCAGCGGATTACATGGGAATGCTGGCGACAGTTATGAATGCCCTGGCTCTGCAGGATGCCATGGAAAAGAACGGCGTCTGCACGCGTGTCCAAACAGCTATCAATATGCAGCAAGTCGCTGAACCGTATATTCGGCGCCGGGCTATTCGTCACCTTGAAAAGGGACGTGTCGTAATCTTTGGTGCTGGTACAGGTAATCCATACTTTTCTACGGATACGACCTCAGCATTGCGTGCTGCTGAAATCGAAGCCGATGCCATTTTGATGGCGAAAAATGGTGTTGACGGCGTATATGATAGTGATCCTAAAATCAATCCGGATGCCAAGATGTTCAAACGTCTTTCGTATCTTGATGTCATCAATAAAGAATTGAAAGTCATGGATACTACGGCGACGACATTATGCATGAACAATCATATTCCTATTGTCGTCTTCAATATTGATGTACCAGGGAATATTATTGCAGCTGCCAGCGGAAAAGATTTGGGAACCCTAGTCGACAAAGAAGGCTAAACGCTGTATGATATAGTTATTACAATACAATAGTATAAATATAGTTAAAGGAAGTGATTATATGGACGTCAAAACATTAGTAGACCAACATGAATCAAAGATGGATAAGACCATCGAATCGCTGAAGCGGGATCTTGCCGCTATTCGTACAGGCCGTGCCAGTACATCTCTCCTCGACCGTATCGCCGTCGATTATTATGGTACACCGACACCGGTCAAGCAGGTGGCTAACGTATCTGCTCCAGAACCACGCCTGATTACGATTGTACCGTGGGAACGCAACATGCTTGCTACGATTGAAAAGGCTATTTTGAAATCGGACCTGGGCCTGAATCCAAATAATGATGGCACTATGATTCGTTTGGAAATTCCCCAGCTCACAGAAGAACGACGCAAGGAATTGAGCAAGACGGTCAGCAAAGACGCTGAAGAAGCCAAAGTAGCCGTCCGTAACATCCGCCGCGATGTAAATGATGTCATCAAAAAGATGGAAAAGAAACGAGAAATCACCGAAGATGACAGCAAAGAAGCACAAGAAAATATCCAGAAACTGACTGATAAAAAAATCAAAGCAATTGATGAAATCAAGACGAAAAAAGAAAAAGAAGTCATGGAAGTATGATGGATATACGGATTTTCAGTGGCATGCCGTTACGGTATGCCATATCTGTATTACAGGAAAAAAATATTTCGTATGTTATCGATCGCACGATGTCACGGAGTCACTTCTTTGTCTGTGACCCGGAACGGTCCTATGTTATCCGGGCTAAAGAAGAAGACGGTGTTGTCCGCCTGTTGGTCAACTATACTCTTCAGGCGAGTGACTCTGTAGCACCGGTGCTGTCTCATGGAGAAGCGTAACATGATCAATCGAATTATCCGGAGAAGAAAACAAACAGCGTCTTCGGCGGAACTTCTTGATATGAATAATATTCCTCATCACGTGGCGATCATTATGGATGGCAATGGCCGCTGGGCCAAACGCCGGGGCATGCCTCGGGCCTATGGCCATCATGCTGGTGCCAATACGTTGAAACGGATCGTCATTGCAGCGACTGAACTCGGTATCAAGGTCCTGACGGTGTATGCCTTTTCGACAGAGAACTGGAAACGTCCTGTTGATGAAGTGACATATATTATGAAGTTGATGGATGAATACCTGGGGAAGAACCTGTTAGAACTTAACGAAAATAACGTAAGGCTTCACTTTATCGGAGATATGAGCCGCCTTCATGCGACGCTGCAGCAGAAATTTATCGCAGCAGAAGCAGAGATGGCAAATAATACGGGGCTCGTCCTCAATGTGGCCGTCAATTATGGTGGCAGGCTGGAAATGGTACAAGCCATGCAGCATGTAGCTGAAGATGTCAGGAAGGGTACACTGTTACCTGCTGATATTGATGAAGCAGTACTGTCTCGTTATTTGTACACGGCTCCGGATAATGATGTCGATCTTCTCATTCGTCCTGGGGCGGATAAGCGGGTCAGCAATTTCCTCTTATGGCAAATGGCTTATGCTGAGTTCTGGTTTACAGATCTGTGCTGGCCTGATTTTACGAAAGATACATTGATTGATGCGATCCTTTCCTTCCAAGGGCGGGAAAGGCGTTTTGGTGGATTAAAATAAGGAAGGTAGCAGCGCTATGTTGGCACAACGAATCATTACAGGCATCGTAGGGGGTGCCCTTACGATTTTTATTATTTATGAAGGGAATTGGCTATTTTTCCTTATGATGGTATTGCTGGCACTCGTAGGCTGGTATGAATACAGTCAGATGGTCAGCAAACTGAAGGCGAACCTGGCCGACCGCACTGGTGCTGTATGGCTCGTTGCATTGTTTTCAGCCTATTGGTTCGGCAGTACCAAGCTGATGCTGTTCTTTTCGGCACTTATGATGGCCTGGCTGTTGTTGCGGACGGTTGTTTTCCACAGCAAGGTCAAACCAGTCGACAGTGCCTATACATTGTATGGTTTGATTTATATCGGAGCCGGATTTTTGGCGATGCTGGCATTGCGAAATGGCATATTAGCCAGCTTTTTTACAGGATCCTTTGCAACGGTCATGCTGGAACCGGCACGATTTTTTGTTTTCCTTCTGGTCTTCTCGACGTGGGCCAGTGATACCTTTGCGTTTGCCGCAGGCAAACTCAAAGGGAAAGTGAAGCTGTGCCCAGCTATCAGTCCCGGCAAGACCAGAGAAGGGGCGCTGGGCGGCTTTATCGGCACGATCGTAACGGCACTTATTTTTTCCCTGGTCTTCAAATATGCTGTTATCGATGCCATCGCCATAGGCATTATTATCGGCATTATGGCACCGCTTGGCGATTTGGTAGAATCTGTTTTGAAACGGACCTGCCAGATCAAAGATTCTGGTAATATTATTCCAGGTCATGGCGGCGTATTAGATCGCTTTGACAGCCTGCTCTTTGCCGGACCGGCACTGTATCTGTTTCTGTTGCTCCTTGCCTGAGAATGGGGGAATATGATATGAAAAGAATCATGATCCTTGGCAGTACCGGTTCTATTGGGACACAGGCCCTGGATGTGATTGATGCCCATGGCAATCAATTTACCGTGACGGCGATTGCTGCTAAATCCCATTGGCAGCTGGCAGCAAAGCAAATCCAGAAGTATCGCCCGGCCTATGCCTGCATGATCGAAAAAGAGGCAGCAGACAAACTTCGCAGTGAAGTAGGTACTATATGTACGGTCTTCGATGGGACGGAAGGCTTGCTGAAACTCATCGATGAAGCAGCGTCTGATATGGTGCTGACGTCCCTTGTCGGTGCTGCCGGGATAGAGCCTACCCTTCATGCTATCGAAAAAGGTTTGGATATTGCGCTGGCAAACAAAGAGACCCTCGTTGCTGCCGGTGCATTAGTCATGGCCGAAGCTAAACGATATGGCGTACGCATTTTGCCTGTCGATAGCGAACATGGGGCTATTTTTCAGTGTCTTCAGGGACGAAGGCCGGAAGAAGTAGACAAACTTATTATTACGGCATCTGGGGGCCCGCATTTCCATCGACACCAGGACGAATTCCCTCAGATTACAGTGGAACAATGCCTGAAGCATCCGACGTGGAATATGGGCGGCAAAATAACGATTGATTCGGCGACGATGTTCAATAAGGGCTTGGAAGTCATTGAAGCCCACTGGTTATTCCATATGCCGTTCGACCGCATTGATGTTGTCATTCAGCCACAGAGCATCATCCATTCTATGGTGCAGTTCATCGATGGCTCTGTGCTGGCACAGTTAGGCATGCCGGATATGCGTTTGCCCATCCAATATGCATTTACGTATCCGCAGCGATTACCTGTCCGTGGGAGTAAAACCATCGACTGGCAGTCCTTGGCCTGCATTGAATTTTTTGCGCCGGACAACGAAAAGTTCCCCTCGCTGCCGCTGGCTTATGAAGCCGGGCGGCAAGGTGGTACGATGCCCTGCGTCCTCAACGGTGCCAATGAAGTGGCAGTGTATGCGTTTCTTCGTAAAGAAATCTCGTTTACTCGTATTTTTGAAATTGTTCGTACAGTCATGGAACGGCATGATGTATGCCATACCTTGACGATCGATGCGATCCGCAGTGCTGACGCTTGGGCGCGGCGCTGTGCTGCATCGTTGATTTAGAAAGGCGGCTCTCTATTGGGCATTACCATTTTAGCGACTATATTCGTATTCAGTTTGATTGTATTCATTCACGAATTCGGTCATTTTATTACGGCCAAAATGACGGGCATGCGTGTTGATGAATTTGCGATCGGGTTCGGCCCGAAAGTCTGCGGATATCGCCGCGGCGAAACACTGTATACGTTACGAGCCGTGCCACTAGGCGGATTCAACCGCATTGCTGGTATGACGGAAGATGAACCATTGGATGACCGGTCTTTCCTGAACAAGCCGGTTCGGTACCGTTTAGTTGTCATCGCTGCCGGTGCTTTTATGAATTTTGTTCTGGCCATTGTCCTTATTTGGGGACTCATGGCGACAGTAGGTACAGTAGATGTTTCTACAGAACCAATCGTAGGGAATACGATGGCTGATTCAGCAGCAGCACAAGCAGATATGCAGCAAGGGGACCGTATTATTTCGATTGGCGGTACGCCTATTTCTACATGGAATGACATTTCTAAAGCTGTAGAAGCACATCGTGGTGACGTCGTGACGGTCGTTGTCAATCGTGACGGCAATGATATGGACTTGGATATGATACCTCGTATAGACAGCCAGTCCGGCAGGGCCATGCTCGGTGTCATGCCAGAAATGACGCGTCAATATCACGGTGTTTTTGAATCAGCGTGGTTATCTGTAGAGAAAACCGGTGAAATCTGCAAGATGATGATCGTCGGTTTGTATGACATGGCGGCAGGTACACAAAAGGCTGATTTAGCGGGGCCTATCGGCATAGCACAGCTGGCCGGGCAGGTTGCCTCTGTCGGCTTTTCTAATTTGCTTATGTTTACGGCATTTTTGAGTATCAACTTAGGTATCCTTAATTTATTGCCTGTACCACTTCTCGATGGGGGCTACATCATTATGCTTCTCATAGAAGGAGTGACCCGGCGTCGTTTGCCTAAACGGGCGCTATACTACATTCAAGTAGTTGGCATGGCTATCCTGGGCTCCTTGTTCTTGTTTGCCATGTTTATGGATATCAGCCGTTTTTAGAAAGGAACTATGATGGAACAACGTAGAACGTCCATACCGGTTATGGTAGGCAGTGTCCGAATTGGCGGTGATGCGCCCATATCGGTGCAGACCATGTCTACAGTCAATCCGGCAGAGGAAGCGAAAGCCATTGCCGATGCACGGCGCCTGGCCGGATATGGAGCGGAACTCATTCGGTTTGCTGTGCCGGATATGGCAGCTGCTAAAGGCCTGGCGGCCGTCGTCAAGGCATCGCCAGTGCCGGTCATTGCCGATATTCATTTCGATTATCGGCTGGCGTTGCAGGCAGTTGACAGCGGTGTCCAAGGATTGCGTATCAATCCGGGCAATATCGGTGCTGATGACAATGTGGCAGCTGTTGTTCAGAAGGTGCGTCCCAAAGGAATCCCAATCCGCATCGGCATCAATACGGGCTCACTGCCGGCAGATATACTGGCAGCCCATGAGGGGCATCCTACAGCAGATGGTATGGTCGAAGGTGCGTTGCGCCATATCCGTATTTTAGAACACATGGACTATACGAATATGGTTATTTCCCTGAAGGCATCGGATGTACCGCTCATGATCGAAGCCTATCAAGCCCTGGCAGCTAAGGTGCCTTACGCACTTCATTTAGGTGTTACAGAGGCTGGCCTCGTCCGTGAAGGCAGTATCAAATCAGCTATTGGCATCGGTACCCTCCTCTATGAAGGTATTGGTGATACCATTCGCGTATCGCTTACAGGAGATCCGGCAGAAGAAGTAAAAGCCGGCCAGACGATTCTCAGCTCCTTAGGATTACGGGAATTTGGGCCGACGCTCATTTCCTGCCCTACCTGTGGTCGTACGCAAGTCGATCTCATCGGATTGGCCCAACAGGTAGAACAGGCTATTGCTGACCTGTCTGTGCCTATTAAAGTAGCTGTTATGGGCTGTGTCGTCAACGGTCCCGGTGAAGCCCGTGAAGCGGATTTTGGCATTGCTGGCGGCAAGGGAAAGGGCATCGTCTTTTCCCATGGAGAAGTTTTGCGCACCGTTCCAGAAGATCAATTAGTTACAAGCTTGCTTGAAGAAATACATAAATCTATTTAAAAGGGGTCTTAGTCACATGTTAGCATCGAAATTGTACAGCCCGACACTACGGGAAATTCCGGCAGAAGCCGAAATTGCAAGTCATCAGTATATGCTCAAAGCAGGTATGATTCGCAAGAATGGCGGCGGCTTGTACAGCTTTTTACCGTTAGGACGACGTGTTGTCCTCAAAGTAGAAAACATCGTCCGTGAAGAAATGAATGCCACAGGAGCCCAGGAAATCATGATGCCTATCATGCAGCCTGCCGAAATCTGGCATGAATCAGGCCGCTGGGATGCCTATGGTCCGGAAATGTTCAAATTGGAAGATCGCCATGATAATCACTACTGCCTTGGCCCGACACACGAAGAACTCATTACGACATTAGTACGTAATGAATTGCGTTCGTATAAACAGATGCCAGTAACACTTTGGCAGATGCAGAATAAATATCGCGATGAAATCCGGCCCCGTTTCGGCCTCATGCGCAGCCGTGAATTCGTCATGAAAGATGCCTATTCCTTTGATATCGACGAAGAAGGACTGCACCAGAGCTATCAGACGATGTATGATGCCTATGACCGTGTGTTTACACGCTGCGGTCTGACCTATAAGCCAGTAGAAGCAGACAGCGGCCAAATCGGTGGCAGCCATACGCATGAATTCATGGCACTGGCAGCAGCTGGTGAAGCGGAAGTCGTATCATGCTCTGCGTGTGAATATGCAGCAGATATTGAAAAAGCAGAACCGCAGACACTGGAAATGCCAGCAGAACCGGCACAACCTGTCGAACTCATTGCTACACCGAATTGTGCAACCATTGAAGATTTGGCAAAATTCATGAATATTCCTGTAGAAAAGACCATTAAGGCCGTAGCCTTTGACATTGACGGCAAAGTCGTACTGTGCATGGTCCGCGGCGATCATGAAGTAAATGATGTAGCCGTACAGAATCTCGTTGGCGGCAATCAGGTCAATCCGGCTACAGAAGAACAGCTCAAAGCACATGGCTTGCAGCCGGGCTACATGAGCCCTATGGATGCAGATGCGCCTGATAACAAGTCGTTCTATGTCATTGTCGATCCGACGGCTATGAATGTGCCTAATGGTGTTACCGGTGCTAATAAGCATGGTTATCACTATACCAATGTAAATCCTAAACGGGATTTCAAACAGGTCACCATTGCGACGATCCGTCTGATGAAAGATGGCGATGTATGCCCTCATTGCGGTGCACCTATCGAAATCATGCGAGGGATCGAAGTCGGTCAGGTCTTTGAATTAGGTACCAAATATTCAGAATCGCTGAACGGCACCTTCCTCGATAAAGACGGCAAAGCAAAGCCGTACTACATGGGTTGTTATGGCATTGGTGTTACCCGTACAGTCGCTGCAGCAATTGAACAGTTCCATGATGATCACGGTATCATGTGGCCTGTAGCGATTGCGCCCTATGAAGCAGTCGTCGTCCCTGTGAGCAGCAAAGATGAAGACCAAATCCGTATTGCCACGGCTATTTATGATAGTCTTGGCGGTGTACGAGGTGATGTTGTCCTCGATGACCGTAAAGAACGGGCTGGCGTCAAATTCAACGATGCCGACCTCATTGGATATCCTGTTCGCGTAACCGTAGGCAAGAAGAGCGCAGCAGATCATACCGTAGAAATCAAAGTTCGTCGTACTGGTGCCGAAGAAGTAGTCGACATCGATGCGGCAGCAGCTCGGGTAAAAGAAATTCTGAATGAATTATTGTCAAACAACATGTAAAACAATATGATAATACGAAAGCGGTTGTCCGTGATGGACAACCGCTTTTTTTAGAAATAGTATGGCCTATGGACAAGCTACTTCAATTTGTATATATCATTGACTTCCAGCCCTTTTTTGACCCAGTCATAGTGTGCATCAAGGGCATCATAAAATTGTGTAGAAAAATCAGCATCATAGATGATCAAGGATGTACTGTAATGGATAGCGGCATCCTCCTTTTCAAAATCTTCAAAATCATATAAGTTTGCATGAATGTTTTTTATCCAAGAATTGGTCCTTGTTTCGATAGTAGTACTTACATTATCTTTGAAACTATATAATAACAGATTGATTTGTTTTTTTGTCAAAGTATGATGTGCTGCATGGTGAAATGTTGTTAAATAGGAATAGATATGCTTGGCTGCTTCTATGAACTCGTCCCAATTATTTCGTACCGTTGCAAATTTAGTATCACTGCTCCAAGCTGCATACGGTCTGTCAGGCCAATGCATGGCTTGAACGTGTCCTAACAGCAGCGGGGAGTTAGCTGCAACATCGTCTGACAGTTCATTTTCACTATTACCGCGATGAATGGTCAATCCATCGACTTCATTCCATAGCGAATCGATGCCGGAGAATTCTTGATGAGCCCATGTATCAGCATAGACATGAAGGGCAATACCCAGGCGGAACATCGATATGCTGTCATCGACGGCTATAGGCGGTAATTCATGCATCATCAGGTTGGCAAAACTGCTGTTTTTTTTACAAATTAGTCGTTCTTCTCTGGTAGTGCCTTCCAGGCCGGGCAAGAAATGGAAGGGAATCCAAATATTGTTGTTTTCTTCTTGAATCGTTACGTTTTGCCAGGGGTCATGGCCAGAAGGTCGTTTGTTACGGCTTATCGTAGCCGTGTTGTCATCGACGAATTGTGATGCTGTAGCCAGTACGAGGGAATTATAGCTTGAAAATCCGGCCCAGCGGGATAATACGTAAATCGTACTAAAATGAAAATCTTTGTCCATAATAAGGTCCTCCGTAGCAGGGAAGGGGAGAATAGAATACTTTTTACCATTATATCGCACAGAACCGGAATTTGCGACTTTTTATTGGTTCTATGGTATAATGTGATTATGTACAAATAGAATGAAGAATAGCTTTTTGATGAAGAAATGAGGGTGTTTTATGAAAGGAATTGTCTTAGCTGGCGGTAGTGGAACGAGATTGTATCCACTGACGATGGTAACATCGAAACAATTGCTGCCTGTATATGATAAGCCCATGATTTATTATCCCTTGTCGACCTTGATGTTGGCAGGGATTCGGGATATATTGATTATTTCCACGCCCATCGATTTGCCGAATTTTGAACGCTTGCTGGGTGATGGTTCGCGGTACGGCATCCATCTGCGTTATCAAGTGCAGCCGTCTCCAGATGGCCTGGCCCAGGCCTTTATATTGGGAGAAGAGTTTATTGATGGTGATTCGTGTGCTATGATCCTGGGCGACAATATTTTTTATGGCGCCGGCCTGACACAGCATTTGCGAAATGCCGCCGTCCATCGTGAAGGCGCTACGGTGTTTGGGTATTATGTCGAAGATCCGGAACGGTTCGGTGTCATTGAATTTGATAGAGCTGGCAAAGCTATTTCTATTGAAGAAAAACCGCAAGTGCCGAAGTCCAATTATGCCGTAACGGGATTATATTTCTACGATGAACATGTCTGCGAGTACGCGAAGCAAGTACAGCCGTCAGCTCGTGGCGAATTGGAAATCACGGATTTGAATAAGATATATCTTGACCAGGAAAAGCTGCAAGTAGTCACACTGGGCCGCGGCTATGCCTGGCTGGATACAGGTACCGTGAATAGTCTCAGTGCTGCATCGGAATTCGTGCGGGCAGTAGAGACACGGGCAGGTATTCATATTGCGGCATTGGAAGACATTGCATATCAGAATCATTGGATCGATAAGGAAACACTAGAAGAGAGTGCAGCAAAATATGGTAAAAGCCCGTATGGGCAGTATCTAAAGAAAGTTGCCGAAGGGCGATTTGTAGAAGAAAGCAGTATGTCTTCTGTGCATTAGGGATGCTCCATATATAGGATATAAAGTGAGGTAGATATATAGCATGAATATAATCGTAACCGGCGGTGCCGGATTTATTGGCGGGAATTTCGTCCATATGATGGTGCAGCAGTATCCAAAAGACAATATTATTTGTTTAGATGCGCTGACGTATGCTGGGAATATGGAAACAGTAGCGCCAGTACTGGAAGCGCCTAATTTCCAGTTTGTCAAAGGTGATATTGCAGATCGTGACCACGTGTATGCGTTGTTTGCGCAGGTACATCCGGACATTGTCGTGAATTTCGCAGCAGAAAGCCATGTAGACCGGTCTATTGTCCATCCCGAATTATTTTTGCAGACCAATATAATGGGAACGGGCGTGCTCCTGGATGCTTGCAGAAAATATGGCATCCAGCGGTATCATCAGGTATCTACGGATGAAGTATATGGTGATTTGCCTTTGGATCGGCCTGATTTGTTCTTTACGGAAGAAACACCGCTCCATACGTCGTCACCCTATTCGGCTTCGAAAGCGTCGGCTGATCTATTGGTCTTAGCCTACCATCGGACGTATGGATTACCGGTCACTATTTCCCGGTGTTCCAATAACTACGGGCCGTATCATTTTCCGGAAAAACTGATTCCGCTCATGATCATCAATGCGTTGCATGATAAACCGCTGCCAGTCTATGGAACAGGTGAAAATGTGCGGGACTGGTTATTTGTCAAAGACCATTGCCGGGCTATCGATATGATCATTCGTAACGGTACAGTCGGAGAAGTCTACAATATTGGCGGTCATAATGAACAAACGAATCTTGATGTAGTAAAGACCATTATCCACACATTAGGGAAAAGTGAAGCGCTGATCCATTTCGTCAAAGATCGGCCAGGTCATGACCGTCGGTATGCTATTGATCCGACAAAGATACGTACGCACCTGGGATGGGAGCCAGAAACACGGTTTGCCGACGGCATCAGCCAGACCATTCAGTGGTATTTGGATCATAGACCTTGGTGGGAACATATTATCAGTGGTGATTATCAGCAGTATTACGAAAGGATGTATGGTGATCGAGCATGAAGATTCTCGTAACAGGCGTTGGCGGCCAATTAGGCTATGAAGTGGTGCAAGAATTACAACGTCGCAGTATAGACTGCATAGGCACCGATATAAAAGAGTTTGATATTACGGCATATGAAGACGTACATCGGTTTATTACGGCGTACGGGCCTGATGCTGTCATCCATTGCAGTGCCTATACGGCAGTAGACAAAGCCGAAAGTAATAAAGACGTGTGCCGTCAGGTCAATGCGGACGGTCCGGCCAATATTGCTCGTGTATGCCGGGAAATCGGCGCGAAAATGGTGTTTATCAGTACGGATTATGTGTATCCGGGAACGGGAACAGCCTTCTGGGATCCTGATGACAGGCAGCATATTGCGCCGCTAAACTGGTATGGACAAACGAAATGGGAAGGCGAAGAAGCCGTTCGGAATGAAGTGGATCACCATTTTATCGTCCGTATTTCCTGGGCCTTCGGCAAACATGGCAATAATTTCATTAATACGATGCTGCGTCTGGCAGCGACGCATGATGAGATCAATGTCGTTGCTGACCAAATCGGCTCACCGACGTATATGGCGGACTTGGCACCGCTGTTGTGTGACATGGTCATGACTGAACGATACGGGACATATCATGCGACGAATGAAGGTATCTGTTCGTGGGCTGACTTTGCTGAAGAAATATTTCGTCAGGCTGGCGTGACCTGCAAGGTCAATCCAATCCCAACAAGTGCATATCCTACAGCAGCTAAGCGGCCGTTTAACAGTCGTATGAGTAAAGATAAGTTGCTGCAGAACGGATTCCATACGTTGCCGACATGGCAGGATGCATTACGGCGCTATTTAGAAGAAATAAAACAGTGACCATACGAAAGGGGCTAATATACTGATGAATGTTACAAAAACAAAGATCGATGGCGTAGTGATCCTTGAACCACAAGTGTTTGGCGATCATCGCGGCTTTTTTATGGAAAGCTGGAGCAAGCGCACGATGGAAGCAGCTGGTTTATATTATGATTTCGTTCAGGACAATCATTCGTCTTCGACCGTAAAAGGAACGTTACGGGGCATCCATTTCCAAAAAGGAGAATGGTGTCAGGCAAAATTAGTGCGTTGTACTCGTGGTGCCGTCCTCGATGTTGCCGTGGATTTACGCAAAGACAGCCCGACCTATACACAGTGGGTCGGTGTCGAATTATCAGAAGACAATAAGAAACAACTGCTCATACCTCGCGGCTTCGGTCATGGTTTCGTTACCTTGACGGACCACGTAGAATTTATGTATAAAGCAGATAATTATTACGCGCCGCAAGCAGATGGCGGCATCCGATGGAATGATCCGGAAATAGCTGTAGCCTGGGGCGTATCTCATCCAATACTATCAGAAAAAGATACGAAAAATCCATATTTCAACGATGTAAAAGATACCTTAGGCTTCTAATTACTGGCCGATACGTGTTCTTGTTGAAGTAGAGAGACCCTATATTATGGATAGGATCAAAAAAGAACATGCTTCAGGTAGTTAAGAAGTCATCTTAGTCACGCCTTTATTAGATAAGAACCAGTTGAATGGTAAATGTGGATTATATGCAGGAGTGACGATTACCCCAGGGTGTTCTTTAGGCTATCATGAGCATCATAAAGACAGTTTTTGTTAATCACCTAAGAAGCTCTGAAATTTTTTTATTTTCAGGGCTTCTTGATGTTTTTATGATATAATAAAATTGAAATTAATCCATACGAAAGGGGGAATCCATATGATGATTGATAAGAAACAAGTAGAAAATACGTTGATCTATACGTTGAATGGCCGGTTGGATACAGTAACAGCACCGACCTTAGGCGTAGAAATCAATGAGTTGCCGCCAAATATTAACCGATTGATATTAGATTTTTCCAATGTGGAGTACATTTCTAGTGCTGGCTTGAGAGTTGTTTTGTCAGCACAGAAAAAAATGAATACACAAGGAGAAATGAAAATCCTGAATGTATGTGAAGCTGTAAATGAGGTATTTGAGTTGACTGGATTCAGTGATATTTTGGAGATTGAATAGAGGTGACAAGATGGTATGCATATGTCCATATTAACGATACAAGCATGTACAGAACAATTACCGCAGCTATTAGATTTCATTCATGGCCAATTGCGGGGACTCGATTGTCCAGATAAAATAGTATTGCAAATTGACCTGGCTGTAGAAGAAATATTTGTTAATATTGCTACGTATGCTTATCCTCAAAAAAGAGGACAGGTATGCATCCGTTGTAAAATCGGTGAAGATGACCGCAGCATTACAATTGTAATTACAGATCAAGGAATCCCTTTTAATCCCTTACAGCATCCCAACTTGGATACGACGTTGCCAGTAACTGAACGGAGTATAGGCGGCTTAGGTATTTTCCTGACTAAACAAATGATGGATAACGTTGACTATCAATGGTGTAATAATGAAAATAGAATTAGCCTGTATAAGCATTTCTAATTTAATTTTACAGCAAGCATGGTAATATCGTCGGCCTGTTCAGCAGATCCGGAAAATTTTTTTACATCAGCGACGATGAAAGACATGAGGTTACACAGATTTTGTTCTTGAATGATAGGACTACTGTTTAGAATTTGGAACAGGCGCTTATTGCCATAGAAGGCTGATGATTCGTTTTCAGCTTCTGTTATACCATCAGTATAAACGTATATTATATCTCCGTGTTGTATTTGTGTAGTGAATAGTTTATAGTGTGCTTTTTCCAGTGCAGCCAGGGGCATGCCCGATCGCCCTTCTAGCCAGTGATAGCAACCATTATGACCAATAAGTGGCTTATTATGGCCGGCGTTTATATATTGTAGTTCGCCAGTATGATAATCAAGAATACCAGCAAATACGGTTACAAACATATTGGTTTCATTATTTTCACATAATGACTGATTGATTTGTTCAAACGATTCCGTTAAAGAACCGCCTAGTTCTAAGCGACTTTTTATCTGTGCTTTGGCTTTCATCATAAATAAGGCGGCAGGGATCCCTTTGCCGGAGACATCGGCTATGATGAAAACTAATTTTTCTTTTAAGAGGAAGAAATCATAGAAATCTCCGCCTACTTCTTTGGCAGGATAAGATTCAGCATAAATATCAAAAGCCTTTAAGTCTGGCCAGGGTGGAAACCTGGTTGGTAAAGCCGATGTTTGGATAATACGAGCGTATTCCAGCTCTTGGTCAATGCGGGCATTGGCATCAGCTATATATTGTTTTAATGTAGTGACGGTAGTGTTGATGTCTTGTGATAAGGATTCAAACTCAGCACTAGAATGAATTTGTATTTTAATATCTAAGTTTCCTTTTGTTATTTTATTTAAGGCTTCATTAATGTGGAACATATTATCGACGACTAATTTTTTTATGAGAAAATAAATAATAAAATAGATGCTAGTAAATAAGAAGATTTGCATTAAAATCGTCATATACACGGCCATGTTGCGTGCGGCCATGACTTCTTTATAGGGGATATACGCGAGCAGATGATATCCTTTTAAGGTTTCATACATACAGAAGCAATACTCACCATGAATGGTGGATGTGAATATGGTATTTTCAGGATTGTCTGTAAAATTGGTTGCTGAATCATCAGCAGCCAATTTTTTCTTTTCATATTCAGGCGTATAATCGCTGATGACAACTTGATCAGCATTGGTAATGAGGACATGGCCAGTTTTTCCGACATGAATATTAGAAGAAAACGATTTGATAATAGAAGCAAATCGCTTTTCGTACTCTTCACGGCTATAACCGACTTGTAGCAAATCACCATTATCCAAGGACAGGACAACATATTGACGTTCCATCGAAGCATCAGAAGCGGTAGGCAGTAAATCCTGTGCGGCATATCCACGTTCTTTTATTTGGGCCATGAGTTGAGCCGACTGTACACCATTATACATATTATATCCAATGAAATCTGGATGGGTACTGGCGATGATGATGCCCTGTTTGGTGATTATGTTGGCTTCTGTCAGATTATATGTAGTCAATAAAAAATCTAATTGCTGCTGATAATAGGCCGCTCGTTCGGATTCGGGGATATCAGCTGTAGGCATTACTCTTTTTTGAGTCAACTTGGCAATATTTATTAAATCTATTTTTGTCTGGGCTAATATATCTTCACGGACGCCATCTAGATCAGTACGGAGCTCAATGCGTATACCATCTTGGCTAAATCTGGTTTGTGCGATGAAAGAATATAAACAGGTTATGGCAAAGCCAATTATCATGCAGGCTAAAAGCCATTTTTGGAATTGTCTGGCTAATAGTTTTTTATGGGCAAATGAAAACGGATTGTCTTTTTTTGAACGGGGTACAAATAGAAACACCAGCATTGTACATACGGCACTAATTCCCATCATAGGTACAGCATACGTTGCAATGAAATCATAGGCGATTTGTAAGTAATCAATATATACCCATAATAATATGAGTAAATGAAAAGTGGCAGTAAAGTTTCCTAAAAACAGGCCATGCCACCAATATGGTGTTTTTGCGTTAAATATATGGCGGCGTAACAGTATGCCTAGCGTAGCAGATAAGAATAGGGAGATGATAGCGATATACGGCGTCAAATCTTCAAATGCGGGAGAAATAAGACAATATATAATGGAGCTGGTAATAACGGTGCCTAAACCGATGACAGGTCCGAATAGCAGGACAGCACAGAGTGGAATGATATCTTGGATATTGCAGGCTGCGAGTGTTGCGGTCATACTTAGTGCCGTTAAAATACCTAAGATAAGTATGGTGAAGAGAGAAAATATAATGGGAATATGAAATTTATTTTTAGGACATCGAGTCAGGAGTATAAATGCTAATAAAACAGGGAAGGCCGTGACAACCATAGTAAAGGCAATATTCATCGGATACATCCTTCTTTCTGTAGTTTATCAAGATAAAATGGACGTTATTATCATTTATATAGTTTTTGAAAATCGACCATATGCAGGCGGAGTGCTGCCATTAAGATGAATAATTGATTGCAAAATACATTCATGAAGGTACTGATAAAATCAATAAATACTGACGATGTAATTGCTAGTGCTAGAGCATCACTAGGAAGCTCCATGTAAGCAAAAAGAATGGTAAAGGCGGCTACGCTTCCGTCTGATACGGGGGGAATCATCATGGATAACATAAATGACGAAATGGCTAATATACCAATGGCAAAAGGATGAATAGGAAGATTAAAGAAATATAAGCAAATCAATGTCAAAAGAAATAGTTTGGTACTACTACCGACTTTAAAGAGCACTTGACCTAAAGGAACTGCAAATTTGACTAATTTATGTTGAATGCCCAATTTAGTTGTACAGGTGGTCACGACAGATGTGAAAGCAGCGGTACTGGAAGCAGTAGCAAAGCCGATAAACGCAGGTGTGAGCAGCTTTTTTACGATGGCCAGCGCGTGATGTTTTTGGATGCATACCAAAAATAGAATAGCTAATAGTAATACTGCAAAATACATCATCAGATGGGCACCTAACATGATACCGATTTTAGTAGTAATACCAGAAAAATCTTCTAACGTAACGTTTAAAATGCCAAAGAATATAAGCAGTGGTTCACAAGAACAGACTACATGCAAGAGACTAGTCAGTAATTTTTCTAAGGATAAGATAAGGGATACGACATCATCCATGGATTCACGCATATAAAGGATAGCAATGCCGAAAATAATGGCTAATACTAAAATTTGCATTGTATCTTTTTCTACAAAAGGCATGAACATATTTGTGGGAATAAAATCTAAGAACATTTTCCATACGGAAGCGGCGTAATTGGCAAGGTTAGGATTATCGACGCTTGTAAAGGAAAGGATAAATCCACTTGCAATGGCAACAAAAGAGATGACACAGATCAGTGCTGCCATGAAAATCCCCAAGGTTTGCTTAGCAATCTTATTTAATTGTTTAGGAGTACCTAAAGTAATAATTCCCGATATAAGAGATAAGAAAATGGATGGCGCTACGATAGCAGTCAGCATCCCCAACATGGTTTGAAAGGTAGGCTCTACGAAAGCAGTAGATAAATATGAGGCCGTATCAGGGGATATGTGATGAATAGTTATACCACAGAACGCAGCAGATATGATAGCGGAGATAATCCAAAATAAATGGTTCATACCTGGGCCGTCTGCCCGTATGGTAATCGTATTTATACCATTACTATATGAATACGAGGCTTGTTGAACAATGATATTCAAGTAATTATGGAGTTCAGCACCGGCCATATCATCTATATCAACAAATGGATTGGATTCGGCGCCGGCGATGGTGACGGATGCAATATAATGGCGGAATTTTTTAGTTAATTCGACATGCATTATTTTTTTACGAAAGCCTCTTTTTAACCATTGGAACAAGGCGTCCTCCAAGGCTAATCGTGTTTTTAAGATAATTTCTTTTTTGCAGCCTACGGATTTTAACATCTGCTGCAACGTTACAGAGAAATCATCAATAGCAGTTTCAGTAAGGTGAATGTCTTTCTGAAGAAGTGTTTTCATGGCCATATCCTATCTTTTTATTTTATAATTGCTACTCATATATACATTTTAACAAACTAATCAACAGATGTCTTTAATATCATTACTTATTTTTGCGAAATCTTCTACGCATACCTTCAGCCAATTTATTATTAACTTTTTATGCTGATAATAGTTATGTCTACAGTACCATAATAATAAATACTGGACTTACAACGTAATATATGATAGAATGAAAAAGCTTTGTTTTTGATGCGACTTGCTTGTTGCTCACGAGAAGTTAAATATATATTATTCATGGGCATTCACACTAGGATGTTTTAATAAAAATAAATATAGTGTTAATACCGTTTTGTTTATATGAGGGGAGAATTGGAAGTTATAGGTATATGTTTTAGTTAATCGTATGAAATTTTAGCAGGTATATCGAGAAAGGTGTGTGCAGTATGAAAAAACACAAGGGCATATTAGTATTAGCAGTGATGCTCTCTTGTTCTGGCATGGAATATTCGTTAGCAGAAGAGTCGATTACAGTAACTGCAACGAATTCTGATTATTCTTATGTAAATCAAGGGGTAAATAAAAGCTTAGTCATAACCTTAGGGCAGGGCGTCGGCAAAGATTATGCCGTTACAGCGACCGGAACAGGTGATTTATCAACAAATACCTGTGCGTTACAAGGCATGGAAGCTAGCAATATGCAAGGGGAAACTAATTTTGGTACAGTCAGTTTTAAGTATACTGGTACAGCAGGCGATGTTATTCGGGGACTTTATTCTCACCAGACAGGTGAAAGGAACACATTTAATATTGATACATATACGTATCAGGCACAGATAGAAACAAGTGCTTTCAATAAAGGGTATTTGGAAAAACAAGTAGCAGGAAGTGCTCTTTTCATTGCTAATGGTACGGTGAATATCAACACGACAGATATATCTAGCCTCATAGAAAATAAGGAAGGACTATCAAAGGATGAAGAGGCATCTATAGCTAATAATGGTATTTATGCTTCTACTGATGGTGTAGTCAATCTAAATGGGGACACCTATGTCAATACTATAATTGGTAATACTGAAGAAGCCTATGCTTCTGATTATCAACCGGGAAAATCCAAAAATGATGCTATCAGCGGTAAATACGGAGGTATTGTCAATATCAATCAGGCAGGCGGTCATACCGTACAGTTGTTGGGGAATCTAGACTGTAAAATGGGAGAAATCAATGCTAATCTTGATACGAGTAATTCTTTTTGGCATGGAACAGAAGTAAATCCTAAAAATGGAACAAGTACGTATAGCGGTGTACTGAATGTAAAATTGTCTAATGGTGCCCAGTGGATACCAGATACAGAAGAAGCGGAAATCAGTAAGATCACGTTAAATGATAATGGTATTATCAATCTTCATGGTTTTAATCAACACGTTAAAAAATCTGGATTGACGAATCATTTGACCATTCATAACCTAGAAGGTGGTGGCGGCGTTTTCCGTATTGACGTTAATACAGATGAACCAGGTGAAAATGGACGGAACGGTAGCGATTTTTTGGATATAGTCAATGGCAGTGGAAATTATTATGTGCAGGCAGTGGATCAGGGGAAATTAACGAATATGACAACTCCCATATGGTTTGCTGATGCAGCTACGGGTATTACCTTTGATGGGTATAGTAAAAAAGAAAGCATTGATGAAGGTTTTTTATATGATTACATACCTGTTGTTGGTAAAAACGTTGTATCATCAGATATAACGAAATATGGTAATAATTGGTATTTAACGGGCGTGAAAAAGGAAACTAGTGCTACGACCGATACGACGGTTGCTTCAGCAAACTTGAACTATGCTATGGCTACGTCACGCTTAGAAATCGACAGCTTGAATAAACGATTAGGTGAATTGCGTGATTATGATGCACCTGAAGATGGTGTGTGGATACGTACTAAAGGTGGCTCCATGGAAAGCTCTAAGGGCAGTTATTTCAAGGATGATTACCAATTCTATCAAATCGGTTATGATACGAAAAGCAGTAAGAGCACGGATAAAGATATATGGCGTGAAGGTATTGCTTTCCATTATACACATGGTGATTCTGATTTTGCCAATGGTGATGGTAGTAATAGCAGCTATGGTGTGTCATTATACGGAAGTTGGGCCGGTGATAAAGGACACTATACTGACTATGTATTGAAATACAGCCGCTTGAATGAACATTTTACAGCACAAGACAGTAATGGTGATCATGCCAATGGTGATTTCCATAACCATGCATTGACAGCTAGTGTTGAATATGGGCGTAAAAATGATATAGGAAAAGCTTGGATTTTTGAACCACAGGCACAACTAATGGCAACTCACTTAACCGGGAACGACTATACGACGACAAATCATATCAAAGTACATCAGGATAGTTTGAATAGTGTCATCGGACGTATCGGTTTTCGTGTCGGTCGCGAATTTAATCACAATGATCCGGCTAAGCGCAGTAAGCTCTATGCGAAATTTGATATGCTACATGAGTTCTGCGGCGATCGCGTTGTTAATTTGCGGGGCAACGATACAACGTTATACCGTCAAGAAGATGGCAGTGATACGTGGTTTAACTATGGTATTGGTGCTGACATAGCATTACGGGAAAACACCTTCTTCTATTGCGATTTAGAACGGTCTTTCAGCGGAGATATTAATACGAAATGGCAATATGATGTAGGATTGCGTTGGCAATTTTAATATATCAGAGGAACAATCCATAATGGAGTGCTCCTCTTTTTTGTATAGAAATTTGAATTATGGTATAATCAAATAAGATAATGTTACTCTAATTAGAAAGAGGTGTTAGTACTATGGATAATAAAAATGCTCCTAAAAAGCCGACGCTATACTATTATGGCATCGTTTTTATTATGATTATCGTATTGAATATGGTCATTTCTCCTATGTTTTTTCAGCCGAAAGTGCACGAAGTGTCTTATACTAACTTTTTAAAAATGATAGACAACGGACAAGCTGAAAAGGTGGAAATAAACGATAATAAAATCGCTATTTCCTGCAAGGAAGATGATAAAGATGTTATTTACGTGACCGGCCGGGTAGAGGATCCGGAACTGGTCAAGCGATTGACGGAAAAAAATATAGAATTTTCTCAAGTCATGCCAAAGGAAGAATCAGCGTTGACAAAACTCTTCAATGACTGGATACTTCCTATTTTTATTTTCTTCATCATTTGGGAATTATTAGCTCATTTTTTAGCACCCCGTATGGGTGGTGGCGTAGGCCGAAATGCGATGACCTTTGGTAAAAGCAATGCAAAAATCTATGTCAAATCGCAAAGTGGCAAGACCTTCGCTGATGTAGCCGGTCAGGATGAAGCGAAAGATGCCTTAATGGAACTGGTCAATTTCCTGCATGACCCCTCAAAATATAAAAATATAGGTGCAACGATGCCTAAAGGCGCATTGCTCGTAGGCCCTCCTGGTACGGGGAAGACCTTATTGGCCGAAGCCGTAGCTGGTGAAGCCCATGTTCCGTTTTTCTCTATTTCCGGATCAGAATTCATTGAAATGTTTGTGGGCATGGGTGCAGCACGAGTGCGAGACCTGTTCAAGCAGGCTAAAGAAAAGGCACCGTGCATTGTGTTTATCGATGAAATCGATGCCATTGGCAAAAAACGAGACAGTGGTCAGTTTGGCAGTAACGATGAACGAGAACAGACGCTGAACCAATTATTAGCTGAAATGGATGGCTTTGATGGCAGTAAAGGTGTTATTATTTTGGCTGCTACAAATCGTCCGGAAGTATTGGACAAGGCACTGCTTCGTCCAGGACGATTCGATCGCCGCATTCCTGTGGAATTACCGGATCTCAGAGGCCGCGAAGCTATTTTGAAGGTCCATTCCCGTCATATAAAGATGGAATCGCCTATTGATTTTAATGCTATCGCTTTATCGACTAGCGGTGCTTCTGGTGCCGATCTGGCGAATATAGTGAATGAAGCGGCTTTGCGGGCTGTACGGATGGATCACGATGCTGTCAGCCAGAGTGATTTGGAAGAATCCGTCGAAGCGGTCATTGCTGGTGCCCAGCGTAAAGGCGTTGTCATTTCAGCAAATGAAAAACGGATCATTGCTTTCCATGAAATCGGACATGCCTTAGTAGCAGCACGGCAGAAGAACTCGGCACCGGTCCATAAGATTACGATCATACCTCGGACGAGCGGGGCATTGGGGTATACGATGCAGGTTGCCGAAAAGGAAACATTCCTCATGAGCAGAGAAGAATTGTTCAATAAAATCGTAACCTTTACAGGCGGCCGCAGTGCGGAAGAATTGATCTTCCATTCCATTACGACAGGTGCGTCTAATGATATTGAACAGGCGACGAAACTGGCACGGGCCATGGTGACCCGTTACGGCATGAGCGACGAATTCGATATGACGGCGTTGGAAACGGTGAATAATGCATATCTTGGCGGGGATGCGTCACTGGCTTGTTCTGCTGAAACGGCAACTAAAATTGATGCCGATGTCATGGATATCATTAAAAATGCCCATGCAAAAGCTAAAAAGATCTTGGAAGAAAATGAAGATAAGCTCCATGCTTTAGCCGAATATTTGGTAAAAAAAGAAACAATCACAGGCGATGAATTTATGGAAATTTTGAACCGGAGCGACCATGCAGGAGCGGGTGATCTAAAAATTGCCGAGCCCGCAACGGACATTGCCAATAAAGGATAGGTAAGGTATACTATACAAGAGATAAACACAACGTTGGAGATACGCAGGTATTAACGGCGTTGTGTTTTTTTAGGAAAAAGGAGGCAAGATAATGGACATCAAAGCAACGATTGTAAAGAAAATGCAAGAATTTGTGTTGGCATATGAGCAACGAGATACGATTCGATCCCATTGGGGCGTGCCGTTAGCTGGTTTTGCTGATGCAAATCATCCGGATATTTTAAAGTTGAGAGAAATCATTTCGCCACATCATGTGCTGCCTCATGATGTACTTCCTGATGCGTCTGTTATCCTTGCTTATTTTGTTCCTTTTACCAAAGCAATGGCGCTGACGAATGCTAAAGAAGGATTGTCTTCGCCAGAATGGGCGGTGGCTTATGAAGAAACGAATGCTATGTTTGGCGAATTGAACGACTATATCATTGCCTTAGTCCGGTCGTGGGGGTATAAAGCGGCTGTAAGCCGCGAAGCGACGACCTTTGATAGAAAATATCTCATTAGTAACTGGTCACAGCGTCATATTGCCCGTGTTGCTGGTTTAGGTACTTTTGGTCTCAATAATATGCTCATTACAAAAGTTGGTTGTTGTGGCCGCTATAGTACTGTCGTTACAAATTTGGATGTCGTGCCAGATGAGCCGTTGCATGAAGAATATTGCTTGTATAAGAGCCAAGGGCTTTGCGGTCTTTGTGTCGAGCACTGCCCTTCAGGGGCGTTAACCGTTAATGGGTATGATAGAAAGAAATGTTTCCAAGTCTGTTTGCAAAATGCAGAGAAGTATAAGAATATTGGCAGCTCTTATACGAATGAAAGCAACGACAGCCCGAATAGTGCTGGCAGTGAAGTCTGCGGTAAGTGTGTCGTTGCTGTACCCTGTTCGTTTTGGCAGAAGTAACAAGCAGGCAAGGAAACGACTGTCAGTATACCACAAGGAGGAAAAAACATGTTCAGAACGATGCGACGCAGTAAACAACAGCTTTCACAAGAATTGTGTGAAGCCATATTGAACAAAGGAAGCTATGGTATTTTATCCGTTCATGGCGATGACGGCTATCCCTATGGAATACCGATGAGCTACGTCTATTATCAGGGAAAAATATATTTACACGGTGCCGATGCCGGTCATCGGCGTGATGCCATTTCAAGGGATACGCATGTTTCTTTTTGTGTCATTGATAAAAGTGATGTCGTAGCAGAAGCGCTGACCGTAGCCTATCGAAGTGTCATTTTATTCGGCCAGGCGTCATTTATGGCAGATACACTGGAAAAACGACAGGCTCTTACGGTCCTGGGGAAAAAATACGCACCGCAACCAGCCATGGAAGAACATATCCGCCAGTCCGTTGAACGTTCCGGCGCGACTGTATCTATGATAGAAATAACCATAGATCACATGACAGGAAAACAAGGGTTGCAACTTATGAAACAGGGAATATAGTTACAAGGTTGGCAGCAAGATGCTTGAAAAGCGTTGATATCAACGGCTTTTCAAGCATTTTTTTCGTACAAAAACATTGCTTTTTCATATGTACGTTTATCTTCATGTGTTGCTTGATTGATCTGATGTACATAAAGCATGACGAAATTATGATATATGTGCAATTTACATATATCTATTGATAATAATAAAATGTACATTATCAATGAACATATAATAATGCATCATTAAAAATAAAAATAATTATAGATATTAAACTTAAAAATATTTAAAAAATGAAATAAACATGAGTAATAAAAATGAAAGAAGCTGATACAATGTCCTGAATAGTCTTAATTACTCCATTGACAGTGGATATCACAAAGAGTATCATTAGAAATGTAAAGACGAGTCTAGCTTGCATAAATAATTATTCATATGAAAAGTACATGTACTTGTTTCAAAGGAGAAGACGAATATGAGCGAAGATCGAGTTACATTAAAAATGGTGCAGGAAGCACAACAACGTTTGAAAGGTGTTGCCCAACATACGGGGTTATCCTATACCAATACGGTCAGTAAATTGGCAGACTGTAAGGTATATTTGAAACTGGAAAATTTACAGAGTACCGGTTCATTTAAATTACGTGGTGCTTACAACAAAGTGGCCTCGTTAACACCGGAAGAACGGGAAAAAGGCGTTATTGCGGCTTCAGCCGGCAACCATGCACAGGGCGTAGCATTAGCTGCTAGTGCATACGGGTGTCAGTCCACGATTTGCATGCCCAAACATGCGCCGCTGATGAAAGTTACAGCGACCCGCGGGTATGGTGCTAATATAGTATTATATGGTGATTTCTTTGATGAAGCAGCGGAAAAAGCCGTTGCACTTACGAAAGAACACGGCTATACATTTGTTCATCCGTTCAATGATCCGGAAGTTATTGCCGGGCAGGGTACTATTTCATTGGAAATCCTTGAGGATCTACCGGATGTGGATGTCATTGTAGCTCCTATCGGTGGTGGCGGCTTGATTTCTGGCTTGGCAGTGGCTGCTAAGTCCATCAATCCGAGAATCAAAATCGTCGGTGTACAGACAGCTAATATGCCGTCTATGCAGGAATCTATCAATAAGGGACATATTATTACGTATAATGGTAAAGCCACGTTGGCCGATGGCATTGCTGTTAAGACACCAGGAGAGCTGACCTATGAGATTTGTAAGAAATATGTCGATGACATTGTAACGGTTGATGAAACCGATATTGCTTCTGCTATTTTATTGCTTCTCGAACGAGTTAAGACAGTTGCTGAAGGTGCTGGTGCCGTACCGGTAGCAGCATTGGTTAGTGGCAAGATTTCCGGTATCCATAATAAAAAAGTAGCAGCATTAGTGAGCGGCGGTAATATCGATGTTAATAACATGACACGAGTCATCAATAATGGCCTTATTCGGTCTTGGCGTAAAGTGTTCTTTGAAACGGTGGTTCCAGATCAGCCTGGTGAATTGGTCAAATTATTGTCCCTCATTTCTGATTCTGGTGCCAATGTATTGTCTATTACGCATGAACGCAGCCAGCATGGCATTAGTTTTGGCAATACGGCTGTTTCATTAGAATTAGAAACAGCAAATGAAAAGCATGCAGAACGGCTGATGGAAGTTTTGAAGGATCATCAATATTTCGTTAAATTGAAATAAGACAACTACTAAAGGTGTATGTGCAACCTCTTTACGAGTAGAGAAAGCCCGAGAGGGCAGAGAGATGTTTGCGTCAAAGGCGCAAAAGCTTGCAATTACTACCGTGAAATCGTATCGACCTCTCCCGCTTTGACTACTCTCGATAGAGAAGATTCATAGGTACAGGGTGCCGTCAGGCGTCCAGAGATTGTCATAGGAATGTTTGGAGGAATAAAAGTGGAAAACGGAAAAATGGAACGGGGTCTGAAACCTCGTCATGTTGAAATGATTGCGTTAGGGGGCACAATCGGCGTTGGGTTGTTTATGGGTTCTGCCAATACGATTATGATGGCAGGTCCATCTGTATTGATTTGCTATGCCGTTACAGGTTTAGTTATGTTCTTCATTATGCGTATTATGGGGGAAATGTTGTATCAGGAACCAGTGACGGGATCTTTTGCTACATACGGGCATAAGTATATCAGTCCGTATGTCGGTTATTTGACGGCGTGGTGTTATTGGTTCATGTGGGTCGCTATTGGCTTATCGGAAGTCACAGCCGTAGGTATTTATGTAAAATATTGGTTCCCGCTCATACCACAATGGATATCTGCATTTGGCGGCATGATCATTGTTGCTGCAGCAAACATGGCAGCAGTCAAATATTATGGCGAATTTGAATTTTGGTTTGCACTTATTAAAGTTACAACGATTATTGTCATGCTTTTCGTGGGTGCAGCTGTTATCATTTTTGGTTTCGGCAATGGCGGCATACCTGTTGGTATTGATAATTTATGGGTCAATGGCGGATTTATGCCTAACGGACTTGGTGGTATGCTGGCAGCTATGTGTGTAGTCGCAGCGGCTTTCCAAGGGGTGGAACTTATCGGGATAACGGCAGGGGAAGCCCAAGATCCGAAAAATACACTCCGCAAGGCGACTAAAAATATTGTATGGCGTATCCTGATTTTCTATATTGGTTCTATTTTTGTCATTCTGTGTATTTATCCGTGGAACGAAGTCAGTTACATCGGCAGTCCGTTTGTCATGACCTTTGCCAAAGTTGGGATTACGACGGCAGCTGGCATTATTAACTTCGTTGTCCTTACGGCAGCACTTTCTGGATGTAATTCAGGGTTGTACAGTTCTGGTCGTATGCTATATACATTAGCACAAAATGGTCAGGCACCGAAAATCTTTTCCCGTTTGTCAAAAACAGGCGTACCACGTATTGGTATCGGTGTAACCATTGCGTTCCTTATTATTGGTGTTCTCCTTAATTACATGCTTCCAGATTCTAAATTATTCTTGTATCTCTATAGTGCATCCGTATTTCCTGGCATGATTGCTTGGTTCGTCTTGGCATACTCCCAAAAGAATTTCCGGAAATATTGGGGGAAAGATGTCATGGCAAAGCATCCGTTCAAATCCCCCTTGTATCCCTATGCTAACTGGTTTTGTATCGCGTTTTTGGGATTGGTCACGTTTGGTATGTGGTTCAACCCGGATACACGGATGTCACTCATTTCTTCGTGGGTATACATTGCAGTTATTACGGTATGCTATTTTGCATTTGGAGTTTACAAAAATAAATATGACAGTGATGGTCATTTGATTTCAGCAGAAAAGAGCACGGTTCCAAATGGGGCTGATAAAGACTAATGACTGACTGGTAGTATGAAATAGATCATCTCATAAGAAACCCAGGCTTGCAACTCATGAAAAATGAAATATAATAGAGTCATAGAGAGATAAAGGAGTGATGTATTCGTGAATACACAGGAAATACAACATCAGATTGCCACAGCGGTGCAAATGGCAAAAGATTCTGATATTTTAAGCGGCTCTATGACTAATAATGTTACTATCAATTTCGTTGCCAATGCCCAATTGGCCGTCGGCGGGTCAGCGGCGATGACCTATATGCCTGATGAAGGAGAAAACCTGGCTCGTAATGGCGGGTCTATGTATATCAATGTCGGTACGATGCAGACGATTTATGAAGAATCGTTGCCGCATACGGCACAGGTCCTCCATGAATTGCATAAACCATGGGTGTTGGATCCTGTTGCGATCGGTTCCGGTAAGATCCGGACGTATGTATTGAAACGTTTCAAAGAATATAAGCCGTCTGTTGTGCGAGGAAATGCTTCAGAAATCATTGCCTTGGCAAATTTGTGGGGACTCCTTGAAGAAGGCGGGCCCTCTCGCGTTCGCGGTGTTGATTCGACCGATTCTGTCTTGGCGGCCAAAGAAGCGGCGATTGCATTGGCGAAATGGACTGGCGGTGCTGTGGCTGTATCTGGTGAAACAGACCTGGTTACCGATGGCAACCACCTCATTATGTCGTATGGTGGTTCCGTCATGATGACACGGATCACCGGGTCTGGCTGTTCCTTAGGTGGCGTCATTGCAGTTTATGCTGCAGTAGCCTCTCCGTTTATTGCTGCACTGACAGGAACCAATCTGTATAATGTAGCAGGGAAACGGGCTGCAGCTAAGGCTGGCGGTACGGGAACCTTCCAAATGTATTTCTTAGATGAATTATATAATGCGACACCGCAGGATGTCAGTGAAAATGAAATTACGGCAGAGGAGGTATAAGCCATGAATACATTAGTAGCAGTAGCTATTGCACCGTGTGGTACAGGTGATGAATTTGCGCCGTATGTAGCAGAAATCGTGAAAATCATCCGTGAATCCGGTCTTCCTAACCGGACCAATTCTATGTTTACAGAAATAGAAGGGGAATGGGACGACGTGATGGCTACGATCAAAAAGGCGACAGCATATCTGACAGATCAAGGTATTCGTGCTGAAGTCGTCATGAAGGTTGATATCCGTCCTGGATATAGCCATATGATGGATCATAAAACACAGGTAGTAGAAGAAATCTTACATAAAAAATAAGAAAGTTTAAAAAGAAAGCTGTCGTGCATTATAAACATGTGCGGCAGCTTTTTTTAGAAAGAACGTAGATATATCGTTGTTGGAGGAATGTATGTGAAATTTGAATATGTTTAAAGCAATATTTATATGGAGTAACGGTACATCTTTTTGACGCGATAACAATTACTTATTAAAGTTGATTACAAATTTCTTCTTTATAGTAGTGCAATTTGTTACAGAATATGATAAAATGTAACAAATAAAATACACCGATAGAATGGAGTATGGTCATATGAAGGTTGTTTTATATATCATAGCAGCCGCTTTTTTGGTCATCGGTTTGAGCAGGGGCGATGCAATGCAGGTGTTAACGAAGGCGATGTTTATATGTTTGGAGTGTATGGGAATTGGTTAAGCGAATACTAATACAAGTTGTGAGCACCCTGTTATATAATGCTCACTGGCCTGGTTTTCAGAACGGCAGGATCTATCAAGGGTCTTTTAAAGCTTTCTGTCTGCCTGGCATGAACTGCTATTCTTGTCCTGGTGCCGTCGGTGCTTGTCCTATCGGGTCTTTGCAGGCCTTCTATAGTGGCAGTATTTTTCGGTTCCCTTTTCTTGTTTTAGCATGGCTGTTGCTGTGCGGGCTCGTGCTGGGACGTTTCCTTTGCGGCTGGTTCTGTCCATTTGGATTGATACAGGACGTATTGTTTCGTATCCCTGTAGCTAAAATAGGGAAATCACGAGTCACCTTGGTGCTGAGCCGCTTGAAATATTTGTGGGGCTTCCTCTTTGTCTTGATAGTGCCGTTAGTCTTGTTTTTCTGGTCAGGTGTTGGCGAACCTGTATTCTGTAAATATATTTGCCCTGTCGGTACCTTGGAGGCAGGCGCGCCATTGCTGGTCTTGCGACCGGAATTGCGAGGCTTAGCTGGCTGGCTGGCCGTGTGGAAATTTACTATTCTTGGAATGTTTCTTGTGGCTATGATAGTCATATATCGCCCGTTTTGCCGTTTTCTATGTCCTTTAGGAGCATGGTGCGGCTTATTTAATAAATTTGCTTTTTTCGGTATAGCTGTGCATGAAACACGTTGTACAAAATGCGGCCGTTGTGCTGCTGTTTGTTCGATGGATGTCCGTATTGCCGGGGACAGGGAGTGCATTTCTTGCGGTACCTGTCGGGATATTTGTCCGGAACAAGCTATCTATTTCCGTCATGGCTCCCTAGCTATGCATCATAATGAACAGAAGGAAGGTTGATGAGTATGATGAAAAAAATGGTGACTATTTTTAGTGCAATTTTAATTGTTGCGTTAGCTGCTGGCTGTAATGCCGATGGAACGGCTGATAAGAATAACAGCGGAGCAGAAAATCAGGCGGCATCAGCCCAAGGAACTGGCGAGATCGCTGTAGGCGTAGCCGCTCCTGATATTACGCTGACAGCTGCTGATGGAAGTACTGTATCATTGGCGTCATTGCATAAGGATAAGCCAGTTTATGTCAATTTTTGGGCGACCTGGTGCCCGCCGTGCGTTAAGGAAATGCCGGATATTAATGCGATGCATGCGAAGTATGGTGATAAAATCAACTTTGTTGCTGTTTCTGTGGATGAACAATTTTCTGATGCCCAATCGTTCATGGCGAACCGGCAATTTACGGTCCCCTTGTACACCGGCGATTTGAAACAAATCTTTACGGCATATCATATCGAAGGCATCCCTGTATCGTTGTTGATTGGTAAAGATGGCAAGATCCTTTTTTACCATATAGGCATGATGGATGAACAACAAATGGAAACACTCATGAAAAAAGCAGTATAGCAGTAGTGATAACCGCATAGATGTTACGGCACCCCTGACAAGAGAATTTTTTTGTCAGGG
>JAKVKI010000007.1 GCA_022486585.1 Megasphaera sp. | reverse complement strand
TTAGCTGTACTAATTCAAACATAGTGCATCCCTCCTGCCTTCGCATATGCCCTGTCATATATGATTCGTAAACTGTATTATCATTATACAACATATGTATGAAATATAACAGAAAAAGGATATTAGCTTCATTCAAGGCTTCTACGAATATTTTTAAGCCACCTATGCGGTGGAAAACGCGAGCGTAGCGAGTACATTTTACCCTTGGGCTTTCTAAGCCACCTATGCGGTGGAAAACACATTTATACACCTGATTTTATTTTGCATAATTTTCTAAGCCACCTATGCGGTGGAAAACTCATCCAGGTCTTTTTTGCGTTTGATTTCAACTTTCTAAGCCACCTATGCGGTGGAAAACGTGAACTTATGAGTGCAGAGTACCCTTTTATATTTCTAAGCCACCTATGCGGTGGAAAACGGCTGAATATTCCCATTACGGTCAACATCAATTTTCTAAGCCACCTATGCGGTGGAAAACTAGGTATGGTATCGCAACTTCTATCATCACTTTTTCTAAGCCACCTATGCGGTGGAAAACATAGCTCACTTACTAGTCATGTCACTGGCATATTTATAAGCCACCTATGCGGTGGAAAACATTTTTAGTAGATGAGACATACATATTTTAAATTTCTAAGCCACCTATGCGGTGGAAAACTAGATATGTATGTACAGCATAGGTGACATACTATTTCTAAGCCACCTATGCGGTGGAAAACACGAAAACAATCAGCACGTAGTTATCTACGCATTTCTAAGCCACCTATGCGGTGGAAAACTTATTACAGCTTTGACGACAAATAGCTGGTTCTTTCTAAGCCACCTATGCGGTGGAAAACGATAACAATTACAAGTTACTAGATAATAGTACTTTCTAAGCCACCTATGCGGTGGAAAACACGTAAATGTGGTATTACAATTTCAATCAAGATTTTCTAAGCCACCTATGCGGTGGAAAACGCCATAACGCGGTCATGTATGAGACGCCTTTTTTTCTAAGCCACCTATGCGGTGGAAAACTAAACATACTTTGTTGAATTGGTAATCCATTATTTCTAAGCCACCTATGCGGTGGAAAACCAGCTTAATGCATATCTGTAACTCGACTGGATTTTCTAAGCCACCTATGCGGTGGAAAACTTGATCCAAAGAGTATGATGTTCGCCTTGTTTTTTCTAAGCCACCTATGCGGTGGAAAACGATTTACAACAATTCCTATCTGCTTCCCTCGCGTTTCTAAGCCACCTATGCGGTGGAAAACCGAGGATCTGCCAGTTCCAAAAGAATACGCGTTTTCTAAGCCACCTATGCGGTGGAAAACATCCCGAATTCACGGCAAAAGAGCGAATCCAGCTTTCTAAGCCACCTATGCGGTGGAAAACGTATCATCGTGCTCAAACTGCAGTATTCCGCTTTTCTAAGCCACCTATGCGGTGGAAAACGAAAGTAGCACACCATTTTCTAGCGTAGGATTTTTTCTAAGCCACCTATGCGGTGGAAAACTGTAGCAAAAGGTGCTAAAAAGCAACCTATATACCGGCTTTTTTCTATTTTCTTCTATTTTACCAATATTTTTTGCTACTAGCAGATCCTTGATTTTACGCGTTTTACCAACACACGTAAAAAAAAGGGTCAAAATTCAGGCACTGTTGATACATTACTCAATCCATAGGATCCAAAACTACCTTGAACTGGCTGTCCTGATTTTTCTTTTTTTATAAACAAATCAAAAGAATGATGATTTGTTAAACTTTTTAATTGAATATATGGATAAAGATTTTTCTGTCGTTTCATTGAAAACAACCTCGCAGCGTCTTCATAAGATATGCCATGTCGTTTAGCAAATCTTCTCGCTTTTTGTTCTGGACTGCCATCTTTATGCCAACGACTATATATAGCATAGCCCATTGCGTTAGGCACTCTTCGAATACGTGTTAAATGAACATAGTCATCTAACCGCTTTAACCAATCAGACACTGCTAATTGTGATAATTCATTTTCATTCTCAGCAAAAATGCGTAACTTATTCCCTAATAAGATTCGATTGTCGTCTCCTATTGTATAGCCAGGAAAAGAAACACCTATATTCATGATGCCTTCTCTCTGCTGCGACGCAAAACCGAGATGAAGCTGCTGATATACGTTAGACCAGATGAAGTTTACGGGAACATCATAGCTTGGCAGCAATGTCAGTTCCTGATAGTATTTCATATGCATCACTCCTTGCTGCTTTGTCCGAAAACGCCGCCTCTAACTAATACGGCCATTACATAATCTTCTAATTCTTCCGCATCCAGCGCTTCGCCTTGGGCATATTTATCAAATAATGTATAAAAATCAACCTTATCCTTAGGACTCCGATACGCTCTTCCCAGATTGGTAACCGCTCCATATGGTTCAATAGCAATAGGTCCGATTCCTTCGGCTGTATCTGCGGCAGGATACCATGTATCAATCGTACGTATAGCATTACTTAGCTTTTGTGAATGCATCGCAGCAATATCATCTACCTGATATAAAACTTTACTTTTATCCCCTTTTCCTTTATCAAACACCAGTTCTTCACTAGGATACACTTCCTGTCCTTTCCCTTCTAAAACATAGGTTTCTACTTCAATAAGTAAATACGGGCGTTTTCCACTTAAGGTTTCTGCTATTAAATCAGCCAATTCTGTTACTGCATCATTTTCTTCAAAATTTTTCAATGAAAAGTCATATGCATTAAAGATCCATTGTTTATTTTCTTTCTTGATAGATACATGTACATCAATTTTTTCTGCGCCCAGTCGATTACGCCATAAATATCGGCCATTAGCAATATTGATAGCATACCGCCTTGCCAATTCATGAAAGCCTGTCTTTTCTATGTAGTTTTTAGCTGTCATTGCATAACTCCGGTTAAATTCCATGTTATTGCATGCCGAAGGTTTTTCAATGCCGCTTAATACTTTGATGGAAAATTTCAATTTCAATGTATCCTGATCCATTTTCAAGGCGCACGCATCTACGCGTTGAAGATTTGCTTTTTCAACTTCTGCATTTAATTTTAATGGATCTTGTTGTACCGTTGATTTCAAACGATTGGAAATAGTCCCTCGCACTGATTTTTCATTCAAGTGCAATGGCGTTGCTTGCTGCAATCGTTCCTCCCAATTCGTTCCATAAAGATATCCATCAGAAACTACTAGCTTTTTTTCAAATGCTAACACGGATGCTACATTTGTTTCTTTTTTTGCCATAATACAACCTCCTCTTAATACTGACTAGTACGTAATAGAATGTGCTTGATTCCTGCATATATATAAACCGCATGTTGGATCTACTTGGTATTCCCACATGATGTCATCTATATCCGAAAATCGATGAGCCATTTTAAATTCTCCCAGCGTAAGCATTGCCTCAGCAAAATGATGTTCACACGCTGGATCTCGTTGATTTTTCACTGTCACAGCACCAGAAATATCTTTAAACCCGACAGCAAGAGGGACCATCCATCCAAGTGTATTCTTCTTCCCAATCCAAGCGCTGATGTCACCTTTTTCATCAGTTTCTGCCGTATATCGTACAGTCAAAAATGATAATAATGCTGCTAATGCATCTTGCCCATTGTCCATAGCAGACTGCAATACATCTCGCCGTTCAATGACTACAAAGCCTGGCATGAGCCGGCGCATAATCATTCGCACAGCACTTTCTTCTCCTTCGTCAATGAACTGTACAGAAGGCTGACGAAAAGAACAAATATCACCACCAGCCATTTTCATTTGATATAACTGTTTTTGCACCGCCATCGTAAAGGCATCTGTATCTTCTCCGCCCAGACCTGCCAGCTCAATTAGAAGCGAAACCTTCAGATGACAACGTGCCTCTTCAATAAAAGGCGGCCGTACAAAATCTTTATTTTTTCGACGCAACGGATTCGCTGTCCCTATGATTGATTTTTTATAATCACCAGGACCACAATAAGTCTGTACATCACATTCATGACAAGAGATGCCTAATTTACGCAATGTAACCTGAGACCAGCCATCCTGTTGCAAGCGTCGCTGCAGCGCATGCATGGCCCCTAGCCAGGCCGTCATAGCCGGAAATCCAAGGGTGATAGAGCTACTCATGGCATTGGCATTATGTATTTCGATTTTCGGAATCAACAGATACGTTTTCATTCATCTGCCTCCCTATCTTCTTTCAGCATCTTTACTGCTGCAACTTTAAATTTCTGACGTTCAGCCGGTCCCAGTACGAACGCTTTCTTTTTCATCAGTCTTTCATAGGTTCTAATAGCCCAGTAGGAAAAGGTTTCAGCAACGTCCGTAAGCCACGTGTTTTCTGTTTTTCGCAAATGACGATAGTAGTCGTCCAGCCAGATTTTTTGTGCCTGTGGCAATGTCATATACTCTGTTCTATTAGACCAGCCTTCTCCTAACTCTCGTAATTGATATACGCGGAGGAACATTTCATCAATGATTTGTTCCTCAATAATACTATCACGCCAGTCACGTATTTTTATATTATTTTGCTGTACTAAAAGAATTTCATGGTGCAATTTTTCAAAGCTTTCTCTAAAATTCCATATTTTCAACGTTTCAACAAAAAAATCGCGATGGGGCCGTACGACGTTTCGGTATTGCAGTTGCGGTGGCTCAGATGGCAACATATACACCCGCCCGCCTTCGTTGTTGATTGCTACACTGATGTTCTGCGGTTTTGTTCCTCCCATTCCTACTTCTGTCAAGCCTTGGATCCGTTCGTAGGTCTGGCCGTACTTTTCTCCTTTTTTATTTCTAGCTTCTCTTGCCTGATGTTCCATTTTCCGTATACGGTATTTCATTTCCATGAGCATTCCCGATGCGGGCATGACCGATAAGAGATGATACGTTCCTACACCAACAGGAAAATATATTTGCCGCAACCGTTCATCTGATTGATCAGGAACATGGCTTCCTTTTGCCTGTAAAAATTGTTGCCGTATCGTTTCATAATCGACAGACACATGCGAGAAATCTTGACGAATCCATTCACTGTTTTCCTGTAAATGGGTAAAAACAGATTCACCATCCTCCAGTTTTAGGAAAAGCAACTTTGCTGTCTGCAAATAAGCTGCACTGCTCGTAATAACATCGGGCTTGCATCGTACATTAGCCGTATATACATACCCATCTTTTTGTACTTCTCCAGGTACGACTTGTAACGATACCTGTCCATTGATTGATGGATTAGTGAACCGTCCACAATGTGTCGTCCATGTACATTTAGACGCATTGTCCGCAGCATGCAACAGCCACTGTTCTACTGTTTGCTTTTTCTTATCGGCTTCTGTTTGTACAAAATCTAAAAATATACTCATATAACACCCACCTTTCTCTGCTTACTATGTATTGGTAACAGCTATTACTATCTATTGATTGATTCTATTATACGCCACTGCTATTGATTTTGCAAATATTAATAATAAATTTATTTAGGTAATAAATTTATTGATACTCCTCTTTCAGAAATAAGCCGCCTATACGGCGGATAATAGGATCAATCAATAATAAATTTATTTATTTCTAAACTGCCTATACGGCAGGTATTAATTTACTATAACACAGAAAAGGAAACATGCCAATTGCTTATTCCCTTTTCTGTGTCACGAACAAACCGGTTTGATCAGAATAGGCATATTCTTTTGGTCTATTCTGATTTTCAGGTAGTGCTGGCACCGTAAGCTCACCAAATGTTTTGCTCAAGGTCTCCAACGCCTTTTCTTCCTCTGTATCCGGATCAAGACGTACAGCCAATCGCTGCAATGACGCTTCGTAATCCCGTTCCAACCACACCCGTGAGCGCGCTTTTTCCCCTATATCCAGTGTATTAATCGTATAATGATTGCTACACTGGACGGGATCTTTGCCCGTATCCGGTATTTCATAAAAATCAAACTTCCCTCGCTGATATAAATAGTATAGTGTCACTTCTGGCATACTATCACGGAAACGGGAAAATTCCTGTGGCAACCCGGTAAGCCACCAATACTCCTTCAACCAGCCATGCATGGCATCCGGTCCCAAAACGGACATATCTTGAAAATCATGCATCACAAGGTGTTCCAACTGTACTAGTCCTTGTTGTTTCCTATCTTCCGGCTCAATAATACGAGGAATAGCATCAATTCCTTGTTGCATTCTTCGTTCATCAAGCAAGTCTTTTAGGTCATGACTGGCCAATTTATATTGCCTGCCGTTTTCATAACCAGGTTTACAAAAAGCAGGTTTACCATTATTACACAGCCCTCTGAGATTATATTGCATGACCGCAATATTGGCTTTGTCAATATTGACCAGTAATTCGCGGTGCCTCAAGATCCGACCTGCCAACTGGATAATAGAACGGTATGATGAAGGTTCCACAATAGCCCAATCAAAATCATGATCACGACCTATTTCTTCTACCGGTGTCGCTACGACAATAAATAGCAGGTTATCTTCCTGCGCAGTATCAATATGGTATCTCAAGACGGGATCTGTGATTTTTACCTTTATTAGTGATTGCCCTTTTCGTTTCAAAACTGTATCTAAGTATTTTTCCTGTTCATGGCGTAATACTTGTGTCTGCCGGCTATGGTAAATCATGATTCTCGGCGCATAGCCTTTTCCCCAAGAAGCATTCATTAAAAAAAGGCCAGCTGCTACACAAGGACCGATATTTGCTATCCGGATCAAACCAAAAGAAATCTTTTTGCCTGATACTTCGTCAATCACTCCCCACGCGGTATGAAGCGCTTGTGCTGTTTCCCTTATTTTATCAAAATACAGTCTCTCTTTTTGCTTTGTTGTCACAGCATCACCTTGAGCCAGTATATCTGTACAATCGACCACATACGCTTTTCGCTTGACAACCTGTTGTTGCAGTTTTTTTACACGCTGCCCAACAAAGTGCCTATGGAAGGATTCAAATTGATTACTAGCTGTCACTGCATCATTTTCTTTGATAACAGCCGCTTTAGTTTTAAATTCATCACACCAAACACACGCCGTACCTCCCATGGTCTGCGAAAAAGCACGATAATTTTTCCGGCCTTCTTGATACGCTCTGAACAATCCTTTGACCAAATCAGGCGGAATCGTTGCAGAAGAAAGAACTACATTTCTCCCCAACATACCCGCTAAATGGATCAGACGGGAAATAGCCAGTAAATCGTTCTTGTCAAAATCATCGATTTCGTCAATAACCAAATCAGATGACATCAGACGCAAAAATGGCAACAGGTGCCGACCGCCTTTAGTTGCTTCTACGGCAGGCATCATATGATCTATAGTCGCCACTAACACAGGCTTATAGAGAAAAGCCTTGTTTTTGGGGGCATTTTTATTTTTTCTGCCATCAAAAAAAATATCTAAAAAATTATCTATATACGTATCGCTATAATCCAGTTCTCCTTCAAGTAGCGTCTCCTGGATGTCCGCATCTGCTAAATCCGGATTGGCTCCTGCGAACTGTTTATTCGCTTCTTCTTGATCTTTTTCATGTAAAGTTCTTACAGCTGTCGAACCAATCAGCACAGCCATTTCATCACGAGTCAAATGTATACGGCTGCGATATTCATCACCAGTCTGCAACGTAAGGGAACGCAGGCCCAACGCCAGCATATATCGTAATGATTTGCCATCTTCTGATAGCGCTTGCATTATCTTAGCATTTGCAAATGTCTTGCCACAACCAGTGCTGGCCATATTAACAACAAACCAATTGCAATCTGCTTCTTTTCCCGCTCGTTGTTGCTCATGACACTCCTTAATTCCTTCTACAGCCTTATCCTGCCAAGCAAATTGATGGGGACTTCTCTTCTTTAATTCCCGTATATCGTAGGCTCTTTCCATTTTCTGTGCAAACGAAGGCAGGCGTTGCGCAATTTTCAGCGCTTGATCTGCTACTCTGACAAGATGTTCATCCAATTTTTGATTGAGTTCTCCCTTAGCTGTATTAGCATATAAACGGGTTTGCCAATTCCCTTTAGCTGTTTCATTGGATGACACATAGTGGTCACTTAGCACGATACATTCTCTGACATAGCTTATGACTGGCCGCAACGCTTCTGATGCTAACAGTTTCTGTAAATCATCTTGCAACGCCAGCATTCGCGCTGTCCATTTTTTTATTTGTTTTGCCCATACTGCAGCATCTTTCAGTATCCCCTGGGAAAAACTGACTTTTTCTTTCATTGCATCATTTTCATAGCCCCAGTGCGCCGTAATAACGTGCAGCATAGCTTGAAAAGAAGGCATTTCCTCACCAGCAAAGCCCTGTCGTTTTTCCTTACAAAGTTGTGGCAAATGATGATGAGAGAGAATAAGCCAACAGAGCAAGCCTGCCAAGGGTGGCAACTCAGCCAGGTTTTTAAGCGGTCGTCGCTGCACAGCTGCTATGACCGCTTCTTCAGAAAAATCCCAGGAAGCAAGCATTGACAACCATCCCGTGTCCTTTTTTTCTGATCCAGCGACTGCCACTAAAGCCGCAATGAGTTCACAAGAAAGCCATTCATGACGAAAGGGATCAGCAATTTTTTCTTGCTTTTCCAATTTGTTTTGAAAAAAATCATTCGCCTTTCCCCAATCATGCAACAGTGCTGTCATAGCTGACAGCACTTTAATATGTGGCAAATACAGCCAGTCATTCTCCCATTCAAGATGCTGTAAATTTTTTCGTGTCGCATTCACGGGAACGAGACCTGCACTGTTAAACTTATCTCTATCCCCTACAATCCAAACTACGTCACTGCGACTGCGCGAACGAATCCAATGACAAGCAACAGCTGTGTTTTTAGTTGCATATTTACGCAACAATAGTTTCACCATTTGCAATCCTTGCGCAGTTATCACCGTTTGCCAGGTATCATTACCGATACGATCAGCAAACGCATCCAAAATACGTCGTACTGTCGTCCGCGCTTTTTTCTCACTACGACTGGTGAATAAGACCATCATTGGGAATCACCTGCTTTTTGTCCACAGCGGCTTTGTTCCTTCACGTTATCAAACATAAACTCCAATGCTTTATGCTCTGTGAATTTTTCCAGACACATTTGACGGAATTCCTGCTTGTTCAGATTATCTCTAGCACAAATAAACGCAAAAGGAAGAACTAACGTATCCTTTACTAGGTCAGCCACATCAAAAACGAGAGCACCCCGCCTTGTTTTACCATGCATGAGGGCAAAACCGTGTGGAATGCCCAGCACCCACAATGTCGTTGACGCTAAGCCATAGGCTAAGTAATTTCCATGGTTCAGAAAATCATTCGCTGCGTCACCAGCCGAATGATCACGCACAAAATCGGGCACCTCTGTTTTCTGTGCTGCATATTTATATAATTTCTTTGCAAAAGCGGCTTCGCCAGTAAGCAGCTCCGTTACGTTCCGAGACTGGTCGATTCGTTTTTGAAATGCCTGTATAGCTCTTTCTATTTCATAGTCATCGACAAAAAAGCCATTTGTTTGCAAATCATTATCCTTTTCCCACACAGACTGCAAATAACTGCATCGGCTTCTTTGGAGATTTTTTGCAGCTGCCAATCTTTTTTCGTCATCAAACCAAAATTTCAGCCAGCCTTGCACATATTCAGTCGGACGATATTCACTTTGTGGTTCCAGCCATTCAATTTCTGTACCTGAAAACAGAGGTGTTGCACCACCACCGCAAAAGCCAACTAAGACACCGGCACTAGCTAAAAGGCGCATAGCAGCTTGGGTAATAGATGTTCCTGTCCCTAATAATATGACCGTCGTATTAGCAATCGGAATATTCCAAAACTGATTCTCCCGTTTTCCTTCTGTCAAATATAGCACACGGCCGTCTTTTTGCATGACCCGGCATTTTTCTAAATAGTAAATATTGGCCCGCTTAGAGTGCAATATAGCTTTTAAATCAGATGGTGAAAAACTCTTTTTCATATTATATATCACCTCATGTATGATATGGAACGACATCCTGTCTAAATGTTTTATCAGCTTGCTCCACCATAATGAGCTCCTTTTGATTTTGATACTTATATTATACCATAGTCTTCTATGTTGCATTTTCTCTTTTTAACATATCAGCAGTGTCATATTTAAAAAATTACATCTTTCCATATCTCTAAGGGTACTTGTACAAGAGGCACGTTAGTCTGTATGGCTGTTTCAAGTTGTTTTATGACGGCAAAGGTATTCTTACAACCCTGCAGAGGATCACCCAGTATAACTCTATCAAGTGAATTAGCACCAAATTTTTGTAAATATGCGTTTTCAACATCTTTATACTGCTTTATCAATTTAGCATTCATGCTATCTCCTCTCGATACTATATCTTGAATATCATGCCAACAACATGTGAAAATTCCTTATTTTTTTATTGTACCATAGCCCCATCAGCATTTATCCTGACCATTCACTGTTGAGCTTTTTACTAAAAATATCGAAAGAAATTAAATAACATACACGTTTCGCGGCGGGCGGGATGTACCGTAACAGCAAAGTGGCTTCCGTAAGGGCCCTTCTTCCATTGGCGAAGCATGTATATGGACCGAAACCCACTGGATAACAGCATCTCACCGGCCCGTCTTTCGCCACGTAGTCGTTACGGTTCCCCTGGCCGATGCGGAATTCCGTCTGTGTGGCTATTTACCATGCATATATGGAATCAGACAATTAGTGGTCAAAAACATATTTGACCTAACCCCTCAGCCTCCTTCGTCGGCAGCAGCTTTTAGAAAACACGCATAAGCGATGCACATGCATTTGCGCGTCGCAAGCTCCTTCAAATGCAGTGCCCTGCTTATCCCCATGTTTGGGGAGCCAAAACATGCACACATCGACAGACTGTGTCTTCCCACGATTCAGGGAGCCAAATGATGTACACGTTCCGCGGCGGACAGGGCGTACCGTAACAGCGAAGTGGCGTCCGTAAGGGCCCTTCTTCCATTGGCGCATCATGTATATGGGCCGACACCCACTGGATAACAGCATCTCACCGGCCTGTCTTTCGCCACGTAGTCGTTACGGTTCCCCTGGCTGACGCGGAATCCGGTCTGTGTGGCTATTTATCACACGTATATGGAATCAGATGATTGGTTGTCAAAGAGATATTTATCCTAACCCCTCAGCCTCCTTCGTCGGCAGCAGCTTTTAGAAAACACGCATAAGCGATGCACATGCATTTGCGCGTCGCAAGCTCCTTCAAATGCAGTGCCCTGCTTATCCCCATGTGTGGGGAGCCAAAACATGCACACATCTACGGACTTTGTCTTTCCACGATTCAGAAATCCAAATGGCGTATACGTTTCGCGGCGGACAGGGCGTACCGTAACAGCGAAGTGGCGTCCGTAAGGGCCCTTCTTTCATTGGCGCATCATGTATATGGGCCGAAACCCACTGGATAACAGCATCTCACCGGCCCGTCTTTCGCCACGCAGTCGTTACGGTTCCCCTGGCCGTCGCGGAGTTTCGTATGGGTAGCTGTTCGTCGTCTATAAATGTCGTGAAAACAATTCACTAGTCTTGCCCAGAATAGTAGCGTACATGTTCTGTAGATAACTGTGATGTATTTCTCTTGTACTATAATCCAAATTATGATATAAAGATAAGAAGCAACTAAAAAGGAGGCCTTTTTATGACTCAATCCCAAGAAACGAAAGCCAAGCTCGCGTTATTATCTGCAATGCTCATTTTTGGCACTATTGGCATTTTTGTCCGCTACATCCCTATGCCCTCCAGTGTCATCGCCCTGGCTCGCAGCTCAATTGCTACCATATTTCTTCTTATTTTATTAGCTGTACGCCACCAGCCGGTCTGTTGGTCTGCTATCCGGCAGAATACGGGCTGCCTTCTTGCATCCGGATGTATGTTGGGATTCAACTGGATTTTACTATTTGAAGCATATCGGTATACGACCGTAGCCGTAGCTACCGTATGCTACTATATGGCTCCTATTCTTGTCATGGTCGTGTCTCCCTTTGTATTACAGGAAAAGCTCACTATCCGCAAAGCAATCTGTATCGTCACTGCGCTGATCGGGATTATCCTCGTTTCTGGTCTTGGCCAGAATGACGGTACCGGCAGCATGACGGGGGTCCTGTGCGGATTAGGTGCAGCTTGTTTCTATGCTGGCATTATCCTTCTTAATAAAAAATTAACAAATCTCACTGCCTATGACCGGACTATTATTCAATTAGGGATTGCCGCCCTTCTGCTCTTTCCCTATACTTGCTATACAGAAAACCTCGCCGCTCTAACCGTAACTCCTATGGTTTTATTATTGCTGGCTATCGTTGGTATTGTCCATACGGGTATTGCCTATGTCCTGTATTTTGGCTCCATCAATTATTTAAAAGCACAGACCGTCGCTATTTTCAGCTATACTGATCCGATTTTTGCAATTTTGCTGTCAGCACTGTTCTTACAGGAATCATTAGGAATCGTCAGTATTATTGGTGCCATTCTCGTATTAGGTTCTACATTCATCAGTGAAATTAAAAGCTAAGACAAATTGCCCCGTCGGAACATACCTGCTTCTCCCAATCGTTTCTGTTCATTCATAGGACGGACGGTGATTGCTTTCGGTGAAGCCGGGCAATAGTATTCACAAGCGCCACAACCGATACATTGCTTATGATTGACCTTGGGAATAAGTGTATTGCCTTTTTCTATCATTGTGATCGCTTCTTTGGGACAATGGCGGGCACAATTACCACATTCGATCCCTTTTTCGTTGATCAAACAGTGAAATTCATAATAAATAGCCTTGCCAATAGCCCATTGCTGTTTTTCCTGAACGGATATGGGATGGATAGCCCCAGCAGGACACACTTGACTGCAAAAATTACAGTTATAGGCACAATAGGCCTTCGTATAATCAAGGTGCGGCTGAAACAGCCCGGTAATACCATTTTCCAGCACTGACGGCGTAAGTACACCACTAGGACATGTATCAATGCACAGATGGCAGGCTGTACAGTGCTGGCTAAAGTTAGCATAAGACACTGCCCCTGCTGGTAAAATGCTGTTTTTGCCCTGCCCCACCGGTAATAGAGATACGTTTCCTTTAGTCAATGCTGTTGCAGTGGCACCGACAGCAATAGCTCCTCGAACAAGCGCATCGCGACGCGTTACACCTACGGTAGCAACAGCTGCATTTCTTGTATGGCTATTCTCTACCGGTCGCCTCATCGTTCTGGTATATCCTATAGCAGCATTCGGACAAATGGCAACGCAATCAAAACAATCGATGCACCGGCTATAATCAACAGCATGTTTTTTGACATTGATGCAAGACGAACGACAGGTCTTTTCACAGAGACCACACGAAACACATTTCGCCGCATCGAATACCGGGCCATAAAGGCTATAACGGCTCACCGTCCCCAGCAAGGTACCGGTCGGACAGATCGTATGACAATAAAGACGGCCATACTTTCACGCCGTAAGGGTAATGCCTATAAAAAAAATCGTAGATACTGCCAATACGGCAGTTCCTTGAAAAATAATTTCTTTCTGCTCTAAAAGGAACCACCCCTGTTGCATCCCGATGGTTCCAATACAATCAAAGCCATACTGATACAACGGTGTTATGACCTGCGTCAGTATACGGCCAAATATGCTGTACGGTTCGAGCAGCGCCGGTATACTTGTCACACCAACGACCAGCAACAGTGCTACAACAGTCAAAATACCATAACGTAACACTGGTTTTTCCTGACGATACGTACCGATGAATCGATGGTCCTTACGCCGTCTTGATACCCACAAGACGATATCCTGCCATATGCCCAAAGGGCAAAGGACAGCACAATAAAAACGCCCTGTCATACAGGTCAGCGCCAGGATCAGGATAAGGACGACACCATGAGCTGCCAGTAGCGCCGGGAAAAACTGCATCTGCGGTACAGTTGCGTGAAAAAGCGCTAAAAATGTTCCAACTGCCGCTATAAAAACGATCCATGATAGAACCACACGAGTTCGTTGTGCTCTTTTTCTATTCATTAGATAACGACCTTCCCTGTCTCGTCAGCCAGCTTCCGAACAAGTGCATCTACTTGCTGCACCTGTTGCGGTATGGCAATATGCTGGGGACACCGCGGCAAGCATTCATTACAACCTGAGCAATGCCCCGCTCGACTGCTGCGGTTTACTTCATTCTGATAGCGTATAAGAAATTCTTTCTTAGCTTCTGCTGACGCCGTACCATCATCTATGCCCAATCGATCTGCCTGCGTATTATATACATGGAAGATACCGGCAATATCGACACCATACGGACAAGGATCACAATACCGGCAATAGGTGCAGTTGATTTGCGTTTCTGCTGTTCTTTTTCCCATCGAACGGGCTAAAATCCGTCTTTCTTTTTCACTAAGAGGATGGAAATTAGCCATCGTATGGATGTTGTCAATAACTTGTTCAATCGAACTCATTCCTGACAGCATGGTCACCACAGCTGGCAGAGACCCGACATATCGCAGCGCCCATGATGCTGCGCTGGCATCATGATTTTCTTCTTTTAAAATTGCTGACGCAGGTACGGACAATTGTGCTAAATTACCGCCTTTAACGGGTTCCATAACAAAAACAGGTACATTCTTTTCCACTGCTTTGCGATACAATGACCCGCCTTGTTTACTTCCATCAGGCTGTTCGCCTTCATCGTTCCAATCAGCATAATTGAGCTGGATCATAACGCAGTCCCAGGCAAAGTTATCCATAAGATAATTAAAAAAAGGCACATCGCCATGAAAAGAAAAGCCCAGACAGCGAATCCTGCCGGCTTCTTTTTCACTATGCAAATACTCAAGAATGCCCCCTTTTACATACAATTCATCAAAGATGTCCCGACTCGACAAGGAGTGAAGCAAATAGTTATCGAAATATTGGACCTGACATGTTTCGAGCTGTCTCTGAAAGATTTCCTTAGCTTGATCCAAACTTTTCAACACGGGTGTTGGCATTTTATCGCAAAGATAAAAACTATTACGGGGATATTGTTTCAGTACGTTGCCCATAAAGGCTTCTGATTTTCCATCATGATAGAAGTACGCCGTATCATAATAATTGACACCATGACGATAGGCATACGCAATCATTTTTTCAGATATTTCTTCATCAATCACCTTACCGCTGGCTGTCAGCCGTGTAGGAAATCGCATACCGCCAAATCCTAACAGGGACACTTGTGCCCCATTCGATGGATATAGCCTGGTCACTACCTTCCCATCTGCCTCACTGCCCTGTACCGTCGCATCCCTATCAAAAAAATCAATGATTTGTTTGCGATTCCACAAGCCCGCTCCTGCCAAACCTGCTGCACCAGCTCCCATGATCTGTAATGCCTGCCGGCGATTTATCTTTTTACTCATATGCAGTCTCCCTGTTCAGCTACGTATAGATCACACTATGCTTCTATTATACGCCATGGAGCGAACTCCAAGGCAATTAAAAAAACGGATTTTGCTATAAATTAGCAAAATCCGTTTTACAATATGCTTAGTCTTCAACATCTTTTAGTTCATCGGCATACGGGCTATCTACTGACGAGACAACCGGTGCTGATTTGACAAACTGGTTAACATGAGCAGTTTCTTGCGGTATAGACTCGATCGTACCGGCACCAGCAACACAGCCGCCAGGACATGCCATGCCTTCCAGAAGATAGCCGTCACGCTTACCTACTTTAGCCATGAAAATCATTTTCTTGCATTCCTTCAAGCCTGCTGCTTGTTCGATTTTCACTTCTCGATCTGGCGCAATATGCTTCAATGCTTCTACGACAGCACCGGCAACGCCGCCACTGACAGCAAAACCACGACCCATTGCTGAACCTTCATTCAAGTTATCTGCCGGATCTGCTTCCAGTGTAGCAAAATCGATTCCCTTTGCATCGAACATACCTTGCAGTTCTTCAAAGGTCAATACGTAATCGACTTCCGACCGTACTGATTTACGGTTTGCTTCCAATTTCTTTGCAGCGCAAGGACCAATGAAGCAAATACGGGCATCAGGATTTCTTTTTTTCACGACTCGTGCCGTAATGACCATTGGCGTCAAGGCCATGGAAATATTTTCTTTAAACTGCGGGAATTCTTTCTTGACCATGACGGACCAAGCTGGGCAGCAAGACGTGCCCATCCAGGGAATCTCAGCAGGTACTTCTTTTATAAAATCATTGGCTTCCTGAATCGTGCATAAGTCAGCACCAATAGCTACTTCCACGACATCATCGAAGCCAAGCATACGCATAGCTGTCTTTAGCTTTTCTGGCGTCGCTTCTTTGCCAAACTGGCCAACAAAGGCCGGTGCCACACAGGCGATGACTTTATGCTGCTTCTTCATGGCCGTAATGACTTGGAGAATCTGGCTCTTGTCAGCAATGGCCGCAAAGGGGCAATTGACGAGGCACATGCCGCAGGATACACATTTATCATAATTAATTTTTGCATTGCCATATTCATCGGATTCGATAGCATCCATACCACAAGCGGCCGCACAAGGACGTTCTATCTTAGAAATAGCATGATACGGGCACTGTTTAACACAACGACCGCATTTGATACATTTTTCCTGATCAATGACACTATGATGGTTGGCATCGACAAAAATAGCATCTTTAGGACATACACTCATACAAGGATGTGAAATACACCCCTGGCAGTTATCAGTGATACGGACCTGATTCGGCGGGCAGGCATTACAAGCAAACGTAATGACATTGACCAATGGTTCGTCAAAGAAGTTATTATCTGCTTCAACAGCTTCTTCTATACCAGCACTGGCCGGAGCTCTGACTTCAATCGGTTCTACAGGAAGACCACAAGCTAAACGGACCCGTTCTTGTACAACAGCCCTTTCCAAAAATATATCTTTACGATGCGTTGGTGTTTTCCCTGAAACGAGTTTGTAAGGAATCAAATCCACACGGGAGTAGTCCCCACCTTCATAAGCAATTTTCGCTACTTCCGTAAATACGTTACGGCGAATATCGTCTACCACACTGTGAACGCCTCTCATATTTAGTCACCTCTTTGGAAATTTATAAGAAACTTAAAATTTTTAACACGCTATTGTTAGTATAATCTATCTCTATAAAATACGCAAGATGTCCGCACGCTTTATGTCCCACAAAAAGCAAAAAAGCCCGGTTGCACGCAACCGGGCCTTTCAGTACACCTATTCTAGTTATCAGTCGGCGTGTCGGCTTCACTCATGTGTTCATATGCGTGGGCAACTGCTTCAAATTCTTCATCTGTCGGTGCCACATATACGACTTCGCCATTTTCTTCTTTGTCAAGACGAGCGATAATCGCTTCTTCGTCTTCAGCCGGTTCATCCTCTTCATCATGAAAAGGAACGAGGATAGCAAATGTTTTGCCATCAATGTCGAGCATAGCGGCTTCTGCATAATATTCTTCTGAGCCGTCATCTCCGGTAATCGTAACTACTTGGACTTCTTCTAATTCTTCTGCCATTGGTTATTCTCCCTGTGCATCTAAATAATTTTGCAAAATAAGAATTGCAGCCATTTTGTCGATATACTGTTTCCGTTTTTCACGGCGGACATTTCCCTCCATAAGGACTTTTTCCGCCATGACCGTTGTCAGGCGTTCATCCCAATAGACAATTTCCATATCCGGCATTACTTTTTTCAATTCATCGACAAAATGCTCGATTTTATCCATATTCTCGCTGTAGTCGCCATTCATATGACGTGGCCTTCCTACAACGATGCGCTGGACCTCCTTGTCCCGAATCAATTCTTGCAAACGGGCAAAATCTTTTTTCTTTGACTGACGCTGAATGGTTTCTATCCCTTGTGCCGTAATATGCAGCGCATCGCTGCAAGCTACGCCGATGGTTTTAGAGCCTACATCCAGCCCCAAGATCCGCTTATAATTACAATTCATGCTGTTTTACGTAAGAACGAACCAATTCTTCAATAAGTTCATCCCGTTCAATACGTCGAATATTGCTCCGCGCATTATTATGACTTGTAATATACGTCGGATCACCAGAAAGCAGATAGCCTACGATCTGATTGATTGGATTGTAGCCTTTTTCTTCCAACGCGTGATATACATCTTTCAAAATCATGGAAGCTACGCTTTGTTCTTCATTTTTGTTCTGCACGATCATCGTTTCATCGCTGACTGCCATATAATCACATCCTTCTAAGTACCATTATGTGTTCCTAGTATGTCAGGAAATTCTGTTTTAGCCCAGTAAATTTTTAACGGCTTCCATACCAGCCTGGAGAGCTGCTGCTAATTTATCTGGTTCTTTACCACCGGCCTGCGCCATATCAGGGCGACCACCGCCATTACCGCCAGCTGCCTGTGCCGCTGCCTTGATGATTTTACCGGCATGAAGGCCCTTCTTCGTATCTGCTTTGGCTACTTTGCATACGAAGCTCACTTTATCATCATGAACTGCACCGAGCAGGACGACGCCACTGCCAGCTTTGTCCATGACTGTATCAGCCAAGTCCCGCAAGCTGTCCATCGCATCAGCCTGTGCCGCCGCGGCAATGACAGGCACCTCACCGACCATCTGTTTAGCTGCCAGAATAGAATCCAAATCAGACAACGCTGCGTTCTTTTTAAATTGCTGTAATTCTTTTTCTGTATCTTTAAGTTCTGTCAGAACATGTTCCAATTTAGCCGGTACATCATCGACTTTGGCTTTCAACAAGCCTGCCAACCTTCCTAATTCAGCTGCATCATGTTGTGCTTTTTTAAGTGCTGCTGCGCCTGTTACTGCTTCAATACGGCGTACGCCTGTACCTGTACCCGTTTCCGATATAATACGGAAAGATCCGATAACAGACGTCCGGTCTACATGGGAACCGCCACAAAGTTCACAACTGAAATCCCCGGCTGTAACAACACGAACAATATTACCATATTTTTCGCCAAACAAGGCCATGGCACCTTTAGCTTTAGCATCAGCAATGGGCATTTCTTCCTTGGTTACAGGAATATCTTTCAGAATCTGTTCGTTGACCATATTTTCTACTTGTTGCAGTTCATCCTGCGATACAGGAGAAAAATGAGTGAAATCAAAGCGGAGGCGATCCGGCGTTACCAGTGAACCTGCCTGATTGACATGATTTCCCAGTACGTTACGCAACGCGGCCTGCAATAAATGCGTCGATGTATGGTTACGAGCAATAGCCAGGTTCCGTGCTTTATCAACTGTAATGGCAAGACTGTCTCCTTTATGGAGCACTCCTTCTTTTACTGTAGCAATGAGGTATATAAGGCCATTTGGAAGCTTTTTAGCATCACTTACTGCTGCCGTTCCTTCTATGCCTTTTAAGATGCCTGTATCACCGATCTGGCCGCCACCATCCGCATGGAACGGATTCGTATCGACAATGACCGTCACTTCTTCCCCGTCATGGGCTTCTTGTACTTCTACACCGCCCTTGCCTAACATGGCAATATGAGCACTTGTTGCAGATTCATCATTTATTAGCATGTTGTGATCCAGCTTCGTCGTATCTGGCGTAACAACTTTAGCCGATACTCTTTCATGCGCAGCACGAGCCCGTTCCTGTTGTTCCTTCATGGCTGTGTCAAACCCTTCTTGATCGACAGCATAGCCTTTATCCTGCGCAATTTCTTCTGTCAGTTCTTTCGGGAAGCCGAAGGTATCGTACAATTTAAATACTTCTTTACCAGAAAGTTTCTTGCTCGATGCTTCTTCTTCCATCATTTGATTGAGAAGTTCCAGCCCTTGCACCAATGTCGCGCTGAATTGTTTTTCTTCAGTATCGATGACACGCTTGATAATATCGATATGTTCCTTCAGTTCCGGATATTCTTCTCCGAGAATCTGAACAACTATATCAACGAGGCTGCTCAAGAACAGTTCTTTGATTCCCAAGAGACGGCCGAAACGAACAGCACGACGCAATATACGCCGTAATACATAGCCACGGCCTTCATTGGACGGTAAAATACCGTCACCGATCATGACCGTAATAGCACGGACATGGTCTGCTATTACTTTCATCGCCATTTTTTGTCCCGGATCTGTATAGTCGCCCTGACAAAGAGTAATGACTTTTTCTATAATCGGGAAAATCAAATCTGTTTCAAAGTTAGAATCCTTTTGCTGTATAACAGAAGCCAATCGTTCCAGTCCGGCACCTGTATCGATATTTTTCTTAGCCAGTGGTTCATACTTGCCATCTTTGGTACGGTTAAACTGCGTAAATACGAGATTCCAGATTTCCAGATAGCGATCGCATTCACAGCCAACAGTACACGTTGGTTTGCCACAGCCCCGTTCCGGACCCAGATCATAAAAGATTTCGCTGTCAGGACCACAAGGGCCTTCGCCGATTTCCCAGAAATTATCCTCGAATTTAAAAATCCGTTCATCAGCCAAACCGATCATATTATGCCAAAGATCATAAGCTTCTGTATCATCAGGATAAATAGTAACGTATAATTTATCTACATCGAGTTCCAAGACTTTCGTCAAGAATTCCCAAGCCCAAGATATGGCATCTTTTTTGAAATAATTGCCAAAAGAAAAGTTCCCCAGCATTTCAAAAAAAGTCTGATGTCGTGCCGTGCGACCAACATTATCGATATCATCTGTACGAATGCACTTTTGGCTCGTCGTAACACGATAAGACGGCGGTACCAGTTTGCCCGTAAAATATGGTTTTAGCGGAGCCATGCCAGCACCGATAAGCAAAAGACTGGGATCGTCTTTTGGTACCAAGGGGAAACTATGTAAAACCAGATGTTCTTTGCTTTTGAAAAACTGCAAATATGCTTTGCGTATTTCATTACCCGTCATATATTTCATAAATCACAACACTCCCTTTATACGCTTATGGGAAAATTATACGCTCATTTACCCCCATTAAGCAACCTTTTGCTATGAACTTACTTAATTTACGGCCCATAAAATTCTACATAAGGAAAGGCTAGTAAAAAAGCAGCTCTTCTGCTCGATTTACTAGCCACTTATCATTAATTCCGAACTCGCTTGGCACCGACATACCGGGAAGACCAATACCCGCTATTCAAGCTGTCTACTCGAATACCGCCACTGCTAGTCGCACTGATAAAATTATCATCGCCGACATAAATACCCGTATGGGATACTCCTGGTTCATAGGTCGTAAAGAACACCAAATCCCCTGGCACTAATTCTCTGCGCGATACTTTAGCACCTAATAAATATTGTTCATCAGCCATGCGCGGCAAGCAAATGCCATTGTGTGAAAAGACATATTTCGTAAATCCGGAGCAATCGAATCCATCTGGTGTATTGCCGCCAAACACATAGGGCACGCCTAAATATTTATATGCCGAAGATACCAATTTATCACCAATGACATCATGTTCATCGAATTTTTTCATTTTAGAATAGTGACTATAAGACGTTTCATTTCCATATTTTATACCACTTTTTGCCGTTTTTGGAGCATCTTTTTCTAATAATGTCCGCTTGCCTGTCAGCAAATAGTAGGTCCAACCGCCAACTTTTCCGCTGGCTTCAATTTTTTTGCTCTTTTGGAATTTCGTAACGGCACTGGCCGTATCTTTTGAATATACACCATCTGTCTTTACTCTGTATCCCAATTTATTCAATTGTTTTTGGATGAGAAGGACATCATCACCTTTATTGCCGACTGTATACGACGAAGCCCCAGCCGGTACGGCCGCAGTCACTGCCATCAACGCTGCCAATAACACTACCTTACTTGTTTTTTTCCACATAAAAGCTCCTCTCTGTCTCCGAAGTTAACTGACGGGTTAGGCCAAGGCAGCCCTCCAGCTATGCTGGATTCACCCCAAAAGATTGAGTCCCCCGTACCTCTCGCGAGGATTCGACGCTCTGTTGTGTTATGATGAAATTATTTTTCTTTTTCTATTGTACGGCCTAACTCTGCCCGTACCCAATAGAGTGGACGATGTTTGACCTCTTCAAAGATTCTGCCAATATATTCGCCAATAACGCCGATAAAAATAAGCTGCAATCCACCAAGGAGGCAGACCGCCAGCATGGTCGTCGTCCATCCCAATACTGCTTCGCCTATGAAATTACAATATAATACATGCAAGATCATAAGAATACTGAACAGGCCGCTTAACATGCCTGCATAAAAAGATATGCGCAATGGGATTTTAGAATATGCAGTGATCCCGTCTAAAGCAAAATGTATCATCTTACGAGCAGAAAATTTAGATTTACCAGCGAATCGTTTCGGTGCTACGAAATCGATTGAAGTTTGTTTATACCCTATATCACCGATCATGCCCCGAATAAACCGGTCATGCTCCCTGAAAAGACGGAATGTTTCCAGTACTCGTTTATCAATCAGCCGGAAATCAGAACCTCCTGGCGTAATATAAACGGGTGATACAGCATTCAATATAATATAGTACCATTTAGATGTCAAGCGTTTGAGAAAGCCGGCATCATCCGTAGCTTTACGAACAGTTTGGACTACATCATATCCTTCACGCCATTTCTGGACCAGTTCGGGAATCATCGCCGGCGGATGCTGCAGGTCACCGTCCATCGTAATGATAGCATCACCACGGGCATGATCCATGCCACAGGTAATCGCCAGTTGGTGACCAAAATTTCTGGCCATGATCACCGCCCTGACATGATCATCCTGTTGCGTCAGCCTGCTGAGCAACAATGGTGTCGTATCTTTAGAACCATCATCGACAAAGATGATTTCATAGTCCATGTCAAGATTCTGAACTGCCTTCGTTGCTTCTTCATAGAATTTTTCAATATTGAGCTGTTCATTGAAGACAGGCACAACGATGGACAACAGTTTACGATTTACAAAATTAAATACATCCACTTTTTATTATACCATCCCAACGTTTTTACTGTCAAAAAATATTATCAACAATCACCTGTAGCTAATTCATTAATCATTTTTTCTATTTCAATTCGTGAAGCATAGCCTATAATGCGCTTCAATGGTTTGCCATGTTTAAAAAAGAGCAGCGTCGGTACAGCCATGATTTCATACTGTGTTGCTACGTCTTTAGCCGTATCGACATTGACGCGAACGATTTTTACCTGGTCTTTAAAGGTCAGGGACGCCTGTTTAATTTCAGCCCTTACCATCTTGCACGGTTCGCACCAGGTCGCCCAAAAGTATGCTACAGTAATGCCTGGATGCCGAAGCACTTGCAAGGTAAAATCGGTCTCGTTCTCTACTGATACTTCTGACATACTGTGCTTACCTCCCATTCGTCTTATATATATCGCTTTAATTATACCAAATATGGGCGTTTCTTTCCAGTATTGCAACTATTTTTTACTCCTGCGAGGTCATATTTTCTCACACAGATACAACAAAACGCCTGGCACAGGCCAGGCGTTCTGTTTACTGATCCGTAATACATTGGACCATATGGTCCAGGAGCTGCGGCCAGCCACTCCGTTTAAGGGAGGAATAGGCTACTGCCGGATAGACAGATGGAAACAACGTATTGAGTTGAGCCAGATTTTTTTGTCGTTCATTATTCTTAAGCTTATCCGCTTTCGTACCTATGATCTGTAAGGGCACGCCATGCGCGGCCAGCCATTCATAGGCCTGACAATCGATAGGAAGACCGGGGTGACGCAGATCCACAAGCAGGCAAAGCAAGGCCAGCCGTGGAGATTTTGTCACGTATTCACCAATAAAATCGCTCCAGGACTGGCGGTTTTTACCACCAGTTTTAGCGAACCCATATCCCGGCAAATCGACAAGAAATATAGGAAAGCGTTCTTCCCTGTCCTCTTCTTTCACCTGCAACGCAGCACTAAAAAAATTAATCGTCCTGGTCTTACCGGGAGCACCGCTGACACGGGCCAGACCGCGATAGTTGCATAGTGAATTGATGAGGCTGGATTTCCCTACATTCGAACGGCCCAAAAAAGCTATTTCTGGCATATCCCCTTCCGGATATTGTGCCATGTGAACAGCTGAAGCCGTATATTCAGGACGAATCAGCTGAATCATACGATCGTCACTCATGATTTCACCAATGCCTGTTCTAGCACTTCGTCCATATTGCGAACAAATACGAAGTTGACGTCATCCTTGACTGACTGCGGAACGTCGACCATGTCACGCTTGTTTTCTTCCGGCAGGAGGATTTTGCGGATACCAGCGCGATGTGCTGCAATGACTTTTTCCTTGATTCCCCCTACAGGTAATACGGTACCACGCAACGTGATTTCACCAGTCATAGCCAGGTCATGATGAACGGCTTTACCTGTCAGTGCTGACGCAATAGCTGTGGCCATGGTAATACCTGCAGACGGACCATCTTTAGGAATAGCCCCTTCAGGAAGATGAATATGCAGATCTGTTTTAGCATAGAAATCATCAGCCAATCCCAGGTCATCAGCCCGGCGACGGATATAGGTCATACCGGCTTCTGCTGATTCTTTCATGACATCGCCAAGCTGGCCTGTAAGCAAGAGCGTACCCTTTCCTTTGACGGCGACCGCTTCTGTTTCCAATACCTCGCCACCGACTTGCGTCCATGCAAGTCCCGTAACGATACCGACATCGTCAGACTGACTAATCTGAGTCGGCAGGAATTTAATAGGACCTAGCAAGGATTCCAGGTTTTTCACTGATACGGTGCTTGGCTTTTCATCGCCCATCAAAATAGATTTTCCTACTTTGCGGCAGATCGTACCAATTGTTTTTTCCAAGGACCGCACACCTGATTCACGAGTGTAATCTTGGACAATATGATGCAATACCGCATCAGAAAACTTAGCCTGACTTGCCTTCAGCCCATTTTCCTTTATCTGTTTCGGCACTAAGTATCGTTTGCCGATTTGTACCTTTTCTTCTTCTGTATAACTAGAAAACTCAATGATTTCCATACGATCCAACAAAGGTCTGGGAATATCGCCGATAACATTAGCCGTCGTAATCCAAAACACCTTCGATAAATCAAAGGGGATTTCAATAAAGTGATCACTAAACGTATTATTCTGTTCCGGGTCTAACACTTCTAACAATGCTGATGACGGATCACCACGCAAATCAGAAGTCATCTTGTCGATTTCATCGAGAAGGAACACCGGATTTTTTACACCGGCTTGTTTCATGCCAGAAATAATACGGCCTGGCAATGCTCCGATATACGTACGACGATGACCGCGGATTTCAGCTTCATCCCGAACGCCACCTAAGGAAATACGGACATACTTCCGATTCATGGCTCTGGCAATGGACTTGGCAATACTCGTCTTACCTGTACCTGGAGGACCTACAAAACAGAGAATAGGCCCTTTCAGGCTGTTAGTGAGTTGTTTTACTGCCAAGTACTCAATAATCCGTTCCTTTACTTTATCCAGCCCATAATGATCTTCATCTAACACTGTCTGCGCTTCTTTCAGATCCAGCCGGTCCCGGGTTTCTTTTTTCCACGGCAGTGCCAGCGCCCAATCAAGATACGTCCGGATAATAGCTGATTCAGCCATCATGGGCGGCATAGAGTCAAGGCGGTCTACTTCCTTCAACAGCGCTTCTTCTACTTTTTTGTCGAGCTTCATCTTGTAGATCTTATTCCGCAGTTCTTCTACTTCTGTATCTTTATCGACTTTATCGCCTAATTCTTCATGAATAGCTTTGATCTTTTCACGCAGATAATACTCTTTCTGCTGCTGATCCATTTTGCCACGTACTTCTGTATTCAGCTTAGATTCCAAATTAGCAATATCTACTTCTGTATCAAGAAGAGAGGCAACACGGCGCAAGCGGTCATTGCTATTCGCCATTTCCAGCATCTGCTGACGTACAATGAGTTTCAACGGCATTTGCGAAGCTATAAAATCGGCTAATACGCCGGGGTCTGTAATAGAACGCGCTTTTTCAATGACTTCTTCACTATTGCGCATATTATCCAGCCATTCTGCAAACCGTTCCAGAATAAGGCGTCGTAAGGCTTCTCCTTCTGTTTCATCCGTTGTAATCTCTTCGACTTCGACAGCTGCCGCTTCCATGTACTTATCTTTTTGAGAAAATCCCTGCAACTGTACACGGGAAATGCCATTTACTAAAATACGGACCAATCCGCCAGGCATACGCAACAGCTGCTGTACTTTGACCAGGGTCCCTGTCTGATATACATCATCAAATTCAGGATTGTCTTCGTTTTCATCGAGCTGCGTCGCTACAATAAGCTGACGGTCATGTTCCATTGCATAATCAACGGCAGCCAATGATGCTTCCCGGCCAATATCGATATGGCTTAAAAGTTTAGGGTACACGACAATGCCACGCAACGGTACAAACGGCATGGCAATGATCGAAGATTCAGTTATCGTTACATTTTCATCCATAGAATTCACCTTCTTTGCTAAAAATAAAACTCATTTCTAACAACAAGAAATGAGTTTTATCATATTTCATTATATCATTTTGCCTGTTGCAATACAAGTTCCGGTTCAGCGCCTTTTGTAACGCAGTCTTCCGTAACAATGCATTTAGCCACATCTTTGCGGCTCGGTACATCGAACATGACATCGAGCATAATTCGTTCAATAATCGAGCGCAACCCGCGAGCGCCCGTATTGCGACGCAACGCTTCTTTGGCAATAGCCTGCAACGCGTCGGGCTGGAAGGATAACTCTACATCATCCATTTCAAGCATTTTTTGGTACTGTTTGACGAGGGCATTTTTCGGCTCTGTCAAAATATGAACCATTGCTTCTTCATCTAACGGATTCAACGTTACTAATACAGGAAGACGGCCTACAAGTTCTGGAATAAGACCGAATTTCTGTAAGTCAGCTGGAATGATTTCTTTGAAAAGGGTTTCCATCGACTGTTCCGTTTTCGAGTGTATATCTGCGCCAAAGCCCATGTTCTTATCTGTCGTACGATTTAAAATTGTCTTGTCAATGCCATCGAAGGCACCGCCGCAAATAAACAGGATATTCGTCGTATCGATTTGCAGCATTTCTTGATGAGGATGCTTGCGTCCGCCCTGAGGCGGTACGCCGGCAACGGTTCCTTCAAGGATTTTCAGCAAGGCCTGCTGTACACCTTCACCGGATACATCACGCGTAATAGACGGATTTTCCGACTTACGGGCAATTTTATCGATTTCATCAATATAAATAATGCCTCGTTCGGCTTTTGAAATATCATAGTCGGCAGCCTGGATCAATTTGAGCAGACAATTTTCTACGTCTTCTCCAACATAGCCGGCTTCCGTCAGACTCGTAGCATCGGCAATGGCAAACGGCACATCAAGAAGACGGGCCAATGTCTGCGCTAACAACGTTTTGCCGCTGCCTGTAGGACCTACCATGATAATATTTGATTTTTGTAATTCTACGTCTTCAACGATGCTGTTCGTCTGCAATCGTTTGTAATGATTATACACGGCAACGGACAAGGTTTTTTTAGCACCTTCCTGGCCGATGACATATTCATCTAACGTCTTTTTAATTTCATGTGGTGTCGGAAGTTCTTTCAGTTCAAAGTCAGAAGAGTCATCAACGGCTTCCTCTGTCATGATATGCTGGGCAACGGAAATGCATTCATCACAGATATACACGCCAGGGCCAGCAATCAGTTTGCCTACTTCACTTTGCGGACGACCACAGAAACTGCATTTTGGTTCATCTTTCTTATCGTTCACTCTATCTTCCTCCTGTCCTGCCTATTTCGCCGTTACATCATGAGGGCGGGTGAGGATTTCATCAATGAGGCCATATGCTTTTGCTTCATCGGCTGTCATAAAATTATCCCGTTCTGTATCCTTCTGAATAACATCCATAGGCTGGCCGGTGTGCTTCGATAATAAACCATTTAATTCTTTGCGCATACGCAAGATTTCCCTGGCATGAATTTCTATTTCTGTCGCCTGGCCCTGAACACCGCCTAAAGGCTGATGAATCATGACCTGGGAATGAGGCAGCGCAAATCGTTTGCCTTTCGCACCGGCAGTCAGCAATAATGACGCCATACTGGCTGCTGATCCGACACAAATCGTCGATACATCAGGTTTGATGTACTGCATTGTGTCGTAAATAGCCATACCGGCAGTAACGACACCGCCGGGGCTATTAATGTATAAATGGATATCCTTATCAGGATTTTCCGCTTCAAGGAATAAAAGCTGAGCTGTAATGATGTTCGCCGTCGTATCTTCAATAGGGCCGCCGAGGAAAACAATGCGGTCTTTCAACAGACGGGAATAAATGTCATAGCTCCGTTCACCTTGCGTCGTCTGTTCGACAACCATAGGAACATACATACTCATATAAACACCTCCGGACAGGACTTACGCTTCCGGCTTTTCTTCAGCTTTCACCTGTTCTGCCTTGGGTTCATCAGCTTTAGCTGCTTCGTTCGTATCGACAGCATTGCTCAGCACAAAGCTGGCTGCTTTCTTGCGGCCGACAGACTGAACGAGCATCGGAACGCGATGTTCTTTCAAAATAATCTTATATACTTCTTTGGGATCAGCACCGAAGTTCTGTGCCATTGTAATGATTTCAGCCTGGAGATCGATATCTTTTACTTCGATATCTTCTGCCTTAGCAACGGCTTCAAGGACCAAATCCATCTTGACATTTTCTTTAGCCGGAGCAGCATAGTGTTCCTTCAATTTATCCATGTCCTGATTCATATATTTCAGATAATCATCCATAGTCATACGCTGTGTTTCCAATTTCATGGACAATTCTTCAATCATCTGATCAACTTTATCATCGATCATGACCTGCGGGATATCTGTTTCAGCGTTATCTACAACGGTCTTCAATACTTCGCCGTTATATTTTTCCAGTGCCTGTAAAGAAGCCCGTGATTCGAGACGTTTACGGATATCTGCTTTAAGTTCATCTACACTGTCGAATTTGCCTGCTTCTTTTGCAAATTCATCGTTAATAGCCGGTAATTCGCTGCGTTTTACGTCGTTTACTTTGACAGCAAAAACAGCTTCTTTGCCAGCCAGTTTCTTTTCAAAATAATCTTCAGGGAACGTGACAGTAACTTCTTTTTCATCGCCTGCTTTGCTGCCTATAAGCTGTTCTTCAAAGCCAGGAATGAAACTGCCCGAACCAATTTGGAGAGGGTAGGATTTACCTTCGCCGCCTTCAAAAGGAACACCGTCAATGCTGCCCTTGAAATCGATGACTGCAAAATCATCGTTTCCGATTTCAGCACCTTCAGGAGCTACGGTGAGTTTAGAATGTTGTTTCTGGAGATTAGCCAATTCCTTGGAGACATCTTCATCACTGACAGTAACTGTATCTTTAGCTACTTTGATACCTTTATATTCCCCTAATACAACGATCGGTTTTTTAGTAACGGTAGCTTCAAATACGACATCTTTACCTTTTTCATCAGAAATGACTTTAAGTTCCGGATCTGTAACAGGAATGATTTCCTTTTCTTTTAATGCATCGCTATATGCTTTATTAGCAATGGCATCAAAAACTTCCTGTTTAACTGCATCTTTGCCTAAGAAGCTTTCCAATACCATGCGGGGCGCTTTGCCCTTACGGAAGCCCGGGATATTGACGCGGTTTGCCAGGTTCTTGCAAGCGGCAACGGCCTGTTTGGAAGCATCCTTCGCAGGTACTTCAATGTGCAGGGTTACTTTATACTGGTCTACTTCGTTTACTGTTACGTTCATTCTAACTATGTCCTCCTTATGGGCTCTTGGCCCTATATTATCTCTAAAATACCATATTACGTTCTAAATCATAACATAAATTCACAATATTTACAATAAAATCCTAGGGGAATATGGGATTTTCCCCTTGTACGGAATTAGCAAGGGGTAGCCTTACGGCCGCCCCCTGCCCATTTTCTTACACAAAACTATATTTCTATCGCAATTCGCAATCCAGTTTATCTTTGAGATCCTTGATAATCATATTGATCGATTCCTCAATATCTCCATCGGTCAGGGTTCCTTCATCAGACCGGAACAAGAGAGAATATGCCAGGCTCTTAAAGCCGCGCGGTACCTGCTTACCTTGGTACATATCAAACAGATGTACTGCTTCCAGATATTTGCCGCCATCTTCACGAAGGACAGCAACAATATCCGCATTTTGAGTCTGAACCGGTGCCAGGAATGCCAAGTCACGACTAATAGCCGGGAATTTAGCAACCTTGTGATAATCTGGTATGAGATTGACTAACGGCAATATATGCTTCAAATTCATTTCGAAGACATACACCGGACCTGCTATATCATAATTATCGATCACTTCCGGGTGGATCTCGCCAAATTGGCAAAGGACTTCACCGTTTTTAACGTACTGTGCTGCTTTGCCCGGATGGAGCGGTGCATACGTAGAAGCTTCCAGATCCGCTTGGATACCCAGGCCGTCTAATACCGCTTCTACCAGCCCTTTGACATCATAGAAATCATAATTTTCACTGCTAGCCGGCCACTGACCTGCTGTACGCCGGCCATAAAGCAAACCGGCAACATGATATTCTTGATCAGGTAATTCTGTTATTGGAAGAGCTTTAGGGAAATAAACTGGTGCGATTTCATACATGCCTACAGAAGGGTTCTTTACAGCCTGATTACGTACTAGCGCATCCATGAGGGACGGAATAAGCGTCGTCCGCATAAGCGGAAATTCTTCTGTAATAGGATTCAGGATTGGTACTGCTTTGTACAGTGGATCCGTTTCCGGGAACAACAGCTTTTTCAAAGAGTCTGTATTCATGAAACTGAACGTAACGGTTTCATTAAGACCGCCGCTGCTGAGGATAGCTGAAATCCGTTCGCCGATTTCATGGCGATATCCTGCTTCGCCTTTAGAAATATTACTCCACGGACGAGTCGATGGAATGTTTTCATAGCCATATATACGGGCTACTTCTTCAGCAATATCCGGCATTTCTGTGCAGTCACCGCGATAGGACGGGACGACTGCCGTCAAAACATCGCCGTCTTTTTTTATCTGGAATTGTAACGTCTGGAGCAACGATACCATATCAGCTTCTGCTATTTCTGTTCCTAAAAAGGCATTGATCTGTGCTGCCGTAAATGAAATCGTCGTTGTTTCCTGCGGATGAGGATACACATCGACGATCCCCTGGGCAACTTCACAAGCGTCCATTTGTTGCAGTAATTGTGCGCAACGGTCTAAAGAATGAATGCAGCTTTCTGCATCCAATCCCCGTTCAAAGCGGCCTGATGCTTCAGAACGCAGCCCTAGCGAACGACCAGTGTGCCGTATATTAGAACCCTTGAAGGAGGCACATTCCAAAATAACCGTATGTGTGTTGACAGTAACTTCTGAATTCATACCACCCATAATACCGGCAATGCAACAGGGCGTCTTGGCATCTGCAATAACCAGCATATCCTTCGTCAACGTCCGTTTTACATCATCCAGCGTCGTAATACCTTCCCCTTCTTTAGCACGACGAGCTATGAGGTGATGCCCTTCTACCTTATCATAATCATAGGCATGAAGAGGGATGCCCAATTCGATCATGACATAGTTGGTAACGTCAACAACATTATTGATCGGACGAATGCCGGACTTGCGCAGACGCTGCTGCATCCACAACGGTGATTTGCCGATAGTGACGTTGACCAGCAGGCGTGCTGTATAGCGACTGCATAATTCTTCATCTTCAATAGATACTTTCACCTTGCCACTAATAGATTCACCGCATTCATCGACAGTAATATCCGGATAGGCAGCCTGCTGGCCACTGAGAGCTGCAAATTCACGGCTCAAGCCAACCATGCTGAAGCAATCACCACGGTTCGGTGTCAATTCATATTCATACACGACATCGCGAGCATCCAAATAATCTGCTGCATCGACACCGACAGGCGTATCTGCTGGCAGGATCCATATGCCTTCCCGTTCTTCCGGCAAAAGCACACTGTCATCAAAACCTAGTTCATGAGCCGAACAAAGCATACCATTAGACGGCACGCCACGCAATTTCGATTTTTTGATTTTGACGCCTCCAGGAAGATGAGCGCCGTGGACAGCTACTGGAACGATTTGGCCTTCGCGGACATTAGACGCTCCCGTAACGATTTGAAGCTGTTCATCTCCTGTATCGATTTGGCAAATAACAAGTTTATCTGCATCAGGATGTTTATCGATTTTCAGGATTTTACCGGTAATGACTTTTTTGATTTCGTCACCCCAATATTCCACTTGTTCCACAGGAATACCGGCAATAGTCAATGTATCTGCAAATTTTTGCGGATCCTGTGTCATGTCTACATGTACATAATCCTGCATCCATTTTAACGAACTTTTCATAGTGATCGTACCTCCTAGAACTGATTCAAGAACCGCATATCATCTTCATAGAATAACCGTAAATCATCGATGCCGTATTTCAACATGGCGATACGTTCGACGCCCATACCGAAAGCAAACCCGGTAACTTGGTCCGGATCATAGCCGCTCATGCGGAATACATTCGGATTCGTCATGCCGCAACCGAGGATTTCCAGCCAGCCTGTATGAGAGCAGACACGGCAGCCTTTACCGCCACACATAACACATGAAATATCAACTTCGGCACTTGGTTCTGTAAAGGGGAAATAACTGGCACGGAAACGAACCTTTGTCTGCGGTCCGAAAATATCGCGCAAGAAATCTTCGAGCATCCCCTTCAAATCAGAGAAACGAATATTTTTATCGACGATCATGCCTTCCATCTGATGGAAAACCGGCGAATGTGTTGCATCATAGTCACAACGGTATACTTTACCAGGAGCAATGATTTTGAACGGTTCATTCGGTTTATGCGCCTGAAGAGTTCTGGCTTCCAACGGCGACGTATGGGTACGAAGCAAAATATTTTCTGTAATATACATAGAATCCTGCATATCCCGAGCCGGATGATCTTCTGGTAAGTTTAAGCATTGGAAATTATAATAATCCGATTCGATATCAGGACCATCGACGATAGAAAATCCCATATTCAAGAAAGATTGTTCCATAAGCCGCCGGGTCTGATGCAAGGGATGTTCATGTCCAATAATAGGTTTACGGCCAGGCAGAGTGATGTCAATCTTTTCCGACTGGATTTTTGCATGCAAAGCCTGCTGTTTCAATTCTTCCATTTTTCTCTTCAAATGTTCTTCCATGACCGTACGGGCCGTGTTGACGAGCTGCCCTACTTTCGGTCGATCTTCTTTAGAAAGGTTTTTGAGTTCTTTCATAATAGAAGTCAGTTCGCCTTTTTTACCTAAATATTTGACGCGGATATCTTGAACATCCTGGAGTGCTTCACTTTTGCCGATTTGTTCATCTACTGCCGCTTTCATTGCCTCAATCTTATCACTGATCATGCTTATTTCCTCCTCTAGATATTTGCAGCTGATTCACCTGCAAAAAAATAGACTCCCGCCCCAAAGGGGCGAAAGTCTGATTTCGCGGTACCACCCTAATTATATCTCTATCATTCTGTAACGGGAATTCCCGTTTTGCCTACTCGGTTCAGCAAAAAGCTCCAAAGTGAACGCATATAGCAGTCATCACGCGGCTCTCAGCCAGTGGCCAGCGTTTTCTGTACATGGCATCATGCCCTATGCTCTCTTCATCATCGCTGTAGTATTGTCATACACTTTATTCATTATATACCAACTGTGCACAAAAAAGCAAGTCGATTCCCATGCCTATGCGGCGCATCCAGTCCAACTACTCTTCCGTACAGCCTATTAATACAACGTCTTATTAGCAATGACCAGCCGTTGGATTTGGTTCGTGCCTTCATAAATCTGCATGATTTTAGCATCGCGCATATATTTTTCAACGGGATACTCTTTGATATAGCCATAGCCGCCCATGACCTGTACAGCATTCGTCGTCACATTCATGGCAACATCAGAAGCGTTACATTTAGCTATTGCTGCTTCTTTACTGAATTCCATACCCTGGTCTTTCATCCAGCAAGCATGCTGCACCAAAAGGCGTGCACCTGCAACTTGCATAGCCATATCAGCGATCATACTCTGGACCATTTCAAAGGACGCAATAGGCTTACCGAATTGAACGCGCACTTTCGCATATTCGCAGCAAGCCTGGAATGCTGCTTCAGCAATGCCGACTGATACAGCGCCTACAAAGGGACGAGCTGCATCGAGAGTATCCATGGCGATACGGAACCCATGGCCTTCACGGCCCAATCTATTTTCTTTGGGAACATAGCAATCCTGGAAAATAAGTTCTGTCGTATTCGATGCACGAATACCCATTTTATTTTCTGCTTTGCCTACAGTGAACCCCGGTGTCCCTTTGCGAACGATGAACGCAGTAAGGCCCCGGATGCCACCGGTCTTACGTGTATTGGCAAATACGACGAATACTTCAGCAAGTGCCCCGTTCGTGATGAAACATTTCGTACCGTTGAGCATGTATCCTTTACCATCTGCAGTTTTGACGGCCCGTGTCGATACGGAACCTGCATCGGAACCTGTACCCGGTTCTGTCAGCGCAAAAGCTGCTAAGCTATCTTTGTTGATAATATCAAAATAGCGTTTCTTCTGATCGTCATTGCCTGAAATGATGACAGGATAGGATGCCAGTGCATTAGCAGCAACAGTCGTTGCCACACCAGCACAGCCTTTTGCTAATTCTTCGTAAATAGCACCAATAGTAACTGCATCTAAACCAATGCCGCCAAATTCTTCTGGAATCGCTACGCCAAGGAGACCTTGCGCCGCTAATTTACTGAGCAAACCTTCATGAAGTTTTCCCGTTTCATCCATTTCCCTGGTATAGGGTACAATTTCTTTTTCTACTAACTCACGTACGACCCGGATGATTTCTTTCTGTTCGTCGTTATAAGCAAAATCCATATTCTAATACCCAACCTTCCATTCAATCTAATTCTAATTTCTTCAAAATGTAAAACGATGATCGCCCTTTGACTACGATATTGCCTTCTTCATCATATAGCTCACAAGAAACGACAACCGTTCTGCCACCATGATGGATAACTTCTCCCAAACCAATAATATGTTGTCCCTTTGCGACCTGGCGGATGTAGTTCATATTGATTTCCAATGTCGTCACCTGGTATCCCAAGGTGCGACTGGCCCAGCCCATTAAGGTATCGCAAAAAGCGGCCAAAACACCACCAGAGGCAATGCCCCGATAGTTACATAATTCTGGCTTCACATCGAAACTCAGACACACATGCCCTTCATTCAAATCTTCAATAGTACATGGCATGTTTCTAAAGTAGGGTGTGTTCTTATAAATTCGTTCAAATATCTGATACATCCGCCTCTGTTCTGCACTGAGTCCTTCTAAGACCTTCTTATCCATTCTTTCCATCTCCTTGTCCGAATGTATAAGGGCCTGTTACAAAGAATGTCCCTTTGCCATGTGCCAGATAGCGGTCATCATTGTCATAAAAATCACACAAAGCAACCATCGTCGTACGACCATTATGGATGACTTTTACTTCGGCCCGGATAACCGTATTGGCAAACGCCGGCCGGAGATAATTCATCGACAAATCCAGTGTCAGCACAGCGTTGCCACATACAGCACACGCTGTTTCCATCGCTGAATCAGCCATAGAATATAGCACGCCGCCATATAAGGTACCGTTCGGATTATTCCACGTAATGCCGTTGTTGTGAAAGACAAGGATGGTACTTTTCTCATCAGCTTTACTCACATGAAAATCCATGTACGCATCAAAGGGATTGTGGCGAATCGCCCGTTCAACGGTTTCTACATCATATTGCACCACTATCGTCTCCTTTGTCAGCCTGAAATAAATACCCTTACATTTTACACTACTAATGAGAAAAAATCAAACATTAATTTTATAAAAAAAGCTGTGCATAGCACAGCTTGATGCATGTCTGACCTGGTTTTTACCCCCACACTCGCCTGCTGGGACCTTCGCTCATGGCGTTCCCGCTCCCACTACTAGCCCTCTCGCTTTTTGCGGCAGGTCTTACTTCTAGGCCGCACTATGATCAGAGACGCTTTGGTCTCCTTACGTGGATCGCTTTGCCTGCGACTGGCATCGACTTGCAACCACAGCACATGCTCAACACATTATACGAGATTTTTTCCATACCTGTCAATATATTTCACTGCCATATCCATTCAATATCGCATATATCAGACAGCCATACAAAAAAAACAGCCGATACCGATTCAAGAACGGCAACGGCTGTTATCGTATCCAGTCCTAAAAATAAAACCAGGTTTAGAACTTATACCCCATGCCTACCTGCCAGCCTTTGACCGTATCATCATAGTTATCTACGCTGACATCAGCACGGCGATATTTGACATGTGCATCCCAGTTCGGCGTAATATCGTAGCCAACACCGACTTCATAGGAATTGACATCATCACCTACGCCGACAGAAGCAAAACCCTGCCATTTTTCGGCAATAGGCAACTGGCCTTTTAAGCCCACCTGATAGCCCCAGGAATGTTGATTATTATACGTATCTGTTTTCACATACGAACCACCGGCAAAAGCAGAGACATATTTCGTAAGCCGATAGTTGCCAATAACATAATTTTCGTTGATTTTATTGTTGTTATCGCCTTTTGTGTAATTATTTACATACTGCAAATCCAGGTTATCATTAATGACATAGGTCACATCGCCACCGCTAAAACGGCTGCCAGCATCACGTCCTCCTTCTTTTTGATCAAAGCCATAGTTGACGTTTGCTTTCAGATCCCCTTGTTGAGGATTTTTAATAGGCGCAGCCATAGAGACAGCACTCACTGACATGAGTGCAGCCAATACACCGGCCAATAGTATCTTTTTCATGGGAAACACCTCCAGTGTCATCTTTATCATAATACATATATTATACACTACACCGTAGGGAAAAACAATTATCCTTTCCGCTGCAGCAATTCTTCTCCTGCAATAATGACATCTTTCATGGAAATAACAGAAATGCCCTTATAATGCCCTTCTTTGATGATTTTCTTCATACTCTTGCCTTCTTCATAGTGATCTGTCGATTCCAATATGATTGCATTATTTGTATATGGTCCATAAAATTTAGGATTACTTGGCCCATATAATGCTACTAAAGGCACATGCTGACTTACAGCGACATGCATAGGACCACTGTCGTTAGTAATAAACAACGAACACCGTCTAATAGCCGCTGCCAGCTCGCCAATGGAGAATTTCCCTGTAGCAATAATGGCGTTGTACTTCATCTGTCCTGTTGCTTCCTGCACCATCTGCTCATCCATGGAACCACCAAAAAAGACACACGTATAGCCCTGTTCAGCAAAATAATCGGCTACAGCAGCAAACCGCTTTGCCGGCCATCGTTTCTGCGGGACCGCACTGCCAATATTAAAACCAATGAGTGTGCTCTGTTCCGTAACACCTTGGGCTGCATAAAAATCAGCCGCTTTCTTATCCCAGGCAGGTCCCGTAAAAATCTGCAGCCCATCGTTACGATAATCATTTATGCCCAATTGGTCCAATACATTGATATACATATCCGCTGCATGGAGATGAAGCCGGTCAAGACGAGTATAACGATTCATAAGAGGACGCGCTAAAAAATGACTCATACCGACGAATTGGCCAGCATGAATCACTGCTGCCAAAAAGCTGGTCCGTTCATTAGGATGCAGATTAATAAGAATATCATACTTATTTGCATGAAGACGACGGCCAATATGCCACAATGCTGCGACAGAATTGTCCTTGCCCTTCTTATCAATAGTCACTAAATGGTCAATATTGGGATTATAACGAACGACATCTGCTACTTTCGCATCAACGACCAAGGTTATATCCGAGTCCTTGGCATGGCGCCGCAGGACTTGCAGAAACGGCGTAATCAAAATAAGATCTCCTAAATGCATGAGAAAGGTCACAATGATCCGTTTCTGTCGCAAATTAATCATTTCTTCACCTTCTTTAAAACAGATTCATACATCGCCCACAGTGCATCTACTGTGATCATGCCCATGCACGCTGCATCATCAACGAGAGGGTGCTCTGGTGTTGCCTGTGATGTCGGCGAAATCATCATATGGATATACGATGCGTCTTGCCCTCCGTAAGGTCCCGTCCGGGCAGGACACGTCGGCCCAAACAGCGCGATAAGTTCCTTTTTCAAGGCATTTGCCAGGTGCAACGGCCCTGTATCGGCACTAATGTAAAGCCATGACATAGCAATCGCTGCCATCAGTTCTCGCAGGCTCGTTAACCCTGTATAATTTAAAACATAAGGAGAATCAACAGCTGTCGCTATGGCTTCCCCTTTCGGTATATCATCACCACTGCCCAGTAAGACAGCGTGCATACCTGATGCTGCCAGACGACGCAAAAACTCCTGCCAATACGATACAGGCCATTCCTTGACAGACCACCGCGCCCCAGGTACGACAGCAACAAAAGGCCCGTCCAAACCATCAGCCAAAAAACGGTTTTTCATGATTTTTTTTTCAAGAGATACGTCTGGCAGCGGGAACTCTACTGAGCGGACAGTACCGCCAAGAACGCGAACCGTATCTAAATAACGTTCGATGACATGACCATTTTTATAGGCCCCTGTTAGTCCTTTACTGACTAAGAAACTGCCTTCACGCATCTCCCAATAGCCATATTTTTCTTTAGCACCACTATTAAATGCCACGATGGCACTCTTAGCCAGGCCCTGCAGATCTAAACAGATATCAAAATGATACGCATGCAGTGTTTTACGCAATTCTTTCCAATACGATAAAGATTTCAAGCGTTTCTTATCAATATAGATGACTTCATCAATCCAAGGTTTTCCCGGTAAAACGGCCGAAAAATTTTGGTGCACAGCCCAAACAATACGCGCCTTGGGACAATTTTCCCGCAGCGCGTATAAAGTAGGCAGCGCGTGAAGTACATCACCCAAAGAGCTCATTTTTATAATGAGAATAGTTTTATACTCTTTCACGGCTATTCCTTTCCAGTAAAATCTGTTTCACAAAATCATCAAGCCGTCCGCCTTTAAAACGGTATCCATCCATACCGGCATTGTGCCCGCATTCTACATCACGGGGCATATCACCGATCATGAAAGACTGTGCTCTATCGATATCATACTCTTTTACAGCTTGCAGCACCATGCCCGGTGCCGGTTTACGCCAATCACTCTTCTTGTTGTACTGCTGAAGGGGAGCTCCTTCCAGATATGGACAATAATACACAGCCGTAATAGATCCGCCGGCCGCTTTAGCTTCAGCACACATGTGACGATGCAAATCCTGTACATCGTCTTCTGTATAATAACCGCGAGCAACACCACTCTGATTCGTAACGACAATGATCGTATAGCCTTTTGCTGTCAAATACGCTAATGCTTCTTTTGCACCAGGGATCCAGGTGAATTCATTCCAATGACCTAAATACCCCTTGTCCACATTGAGCACGCCATCACGGTCAAAAAAGACGGCCTTTCTCATTCAAAATACCCGCCGCTCTTTTCCAGAATACTGCAATATTCCTTCACGGCTTCATCGAGCAGTGTAAAACCTCTGTCATAGCCGGCTTGCAACAGTTTCGTCGTATCAGCCTGCGTATAACTCTGGTATTTTCCCTTAAGGATTTCCGGGAATGGCACATATTCAATATGCCCTTTGCCACAATACTCAATGACTCCTTGAACGAATTCGTTGAATGTATGACCCATGCCTGTACCACAATTATAGATACCTGACAATTCCGGATGTTCCCAAAAATAGAAGATAACATTGACGACGTCTGTAACGTAAATAAAATCGCGGATTTGTTCACCTTTGCCATATCCTGCAGTACCTTCAAACAACGTGATCTTACCCGTCTTTTGCAATTCATTATATTTTTGCAAAATAAGGGATGCCATCCGATCTTTGTGATTTTCCTGCGGTCCAAAAACATTAAAATAGCGGAAACCTACGATCTGGCTGTTTGCCTGAGGCAATAAGCGGCGTACGAACCGGTCGAATTGAAGCTTGGAATACGCATATGGATTGAGTGCCTGTTCACAAGCCGGATCTTCACGGAAACCATTCTTGCCACTGCCATAGGTAGATGCCGAAGAAGCATAAAGGAACGGTATTTTACGTTGTGTACAATACCGAAGAAGATTTTTACTTCCTTCATAATTATTTTTCATCATATACCGACCGTCATAATTCATCGTATCGGAGCAAGCTCCTTCGTGAAAGACTACGTCAATATAGCCACAATCAAAGGTATCTTCTGCCATTTGCGTAGCAAAATCTTCATAATCCATATAGTCATAAAAGGCCAGTCCCTGCAAATTACGGCATTTCCGGCCATCAGTCAAATCATCTACTATAAGGATGTCATCGATACCACGATTATTCAATTGTTTTACAATATTACTGCCGATAAAACCGGCTCCGCCTGTTACTATTTTCATAATTTCCCCTTCTTTACTAAATCTGCTATTTTCTGTATAAGAACAGTCGTCGAATAGCCTTCTTCAAACGAGATGATTTCCACCTGTTTTACTGATTCGCGGCCAATAACTTCATCAGCCTTATAGTCACCGCCTTTAACAAGAATATCTGGATGCAGTACTGCTAATAATTCCTGTGGCGTATCTTGATCAAAAATAACTACTTCATCAACGCAGCCCAAGGCGCTTAACAACACAGCCCGGTCTTCCTGGCAGACGAACGGCCGTGTCTCACCTTTTAAGCGCCGCACGGACGCATCAGAATTAAGACCTATGACGAGATGCTGCCCTAGCATGGCCGCTTGTTGTAAATAGAGAATATGGCCGCGATGAACGATATCAAAACAGCCGTTCGTAAACACGACTGTATCGCCCTGGGCTTGCCATTTGCGAATTTTTTGAGCTGTGTCCTCCCAGCTTAGGGGGTGATACGGTTCCCATCGTGCCGGCTGCCATTCATTCCACAGTTTCTGCAATTCATAGCGATGGATGGGATAGGTACCGACTTTAGCCACGACAATACCAGCTGCTGCATTAGCAATTTGCAAGCTTGTACGGATAGATAATTTCCCTGCAATAGCTGCTAAAAATGCGGCAGCTACAGTATCACCAGCGCCGGAAACATCAAATACGTCCTGTGCTGTCGCCGGATTATTCCACACCTTGCCATCGTTACCAATAACTGTGATTCCTTTTTCTGACCGGGTTACCATGAGATGGGCAAAAGTATATTGCTCATGTAGTTTCATTCCTGCTTCAGCCACGGCCTTGCCTTCATTGGCTACAGCATACCCGACACAATCACTTAATTCCTTCATATTCGGCGTAACAAAGTCAGCACCATTATATTTCGTCCAGTCGCTGCCTTTAGGATCGACTAAGACGGGAACGGATGCCTCCGATGCCATAGAAATGATCTGTTTCGCAAGAGTATCGGTCAGGACGCCTTTTTTATAATCCGATAAGATAATACCGTCTAATCCATCGTCGATACAAGAACGAAGCCAATGGCAAAGTTGTTGTTCTTCTGAAGACTGCAGATCCGTTACTTCTTCAAAGTCCAGGCGCACCATTTGCTGCCGTGCCCCAAGAACACGCATTTTAGTCGTCGTATCATGTCCCTGCCGAACGACGAGACCAGCGCCATTAATATGTGCCTCTTCTAACAGGGACTGCAATAAGTGCATATTATCGTCATCGCCAACAAGACCAGCCAAATAGACCTGGCAGTCCAAATGGGCTAAATTATTGGCTACATTCGCAGCTCCGCCTAATACGGATGTAATATGATCTACTTTATTCACCGGTACCGGCGCCTCTGGTGAAATACGATTCACACTGCCAAAGATATAGCGATCCAGCATAATATCACCGATAACAGCTATACGCAAGCCTGGCAATGTCGCATTCAAAAAGGTATCGATATAATTATCTGTCATAACCCTTCCTCGATTCAACCTATTTTTCGCTTTGTTCTTTATTCCCCATCAAATGTTTGAGTTCAGCCATGAAACTATCCAAATCAGCGAATTGACGGTACACAGACGCAAAACGGATGTACGCGACTTCATCGACGCTTTTCAACTCTGTTAAAACAAGTTCGCCAATTCGTTCGCTTGTTACTTCCTGAGCCAGTGCATTGCGTATCTTCCGTTCTACTTTGGCTACAATATCATCCAGCTGTTGTCTCGTAACTTTCCGCTTATTACAAGCCCGTAACAATCCGTTGAGGATCTTATTCCGGTCGAACAATTCTCTCCTGCCGCTGCGTTTCACTACAACAAGGGGCAGTTCTTCTACCATTTCATAGGTCGTAAAACGCCGGCCGCAATGCTGACATTCACGGCGGCGGCGTATGGCCTTGCCATCGTCGGTTGCCCGGGAATCTGTTACTTTCGTATCATCACTCTGACAAAAAGGGCATCTCATGACTATACCTCCTCTTATTTCAGATGCGTTCTAAAAAAAGCGGGTCCGCCAGGATCCGCTTTTAGAGTCGCTTTTTTATCTCATCCACGTAGGAATTTCTACGCCGCTTGTATCTTTGGCACTGCTGGTTTTTGTGGTGTTTCCCTGTCCAAAATCGGGGATTGTAGACGGTTCTTTACCAAAACCTGTTGCGACAACAGTAATACGGATGGAATCTTCCATATCCGGATCAATGACGGAACCAAAAATAATATTGGCATCCGGATCGACTGCTTCAGCAACTTTTTCAGCAGCTTCGTTGATTTCGTATAAACTGATATCCGGGCCACCTGTAACGTTGAGCAAAATACTTTGCGCACCATCGATGCTGGTTTCCAGAAGAGCACTATGAATAGCGCCGTCAACAGCTTCAACAGCACGATTTTCTCCAGATCCTACGCCAATGCCCATAATCGCTTCGCCCTGATCCATCATGATTGTCTTCACATCGGCGAAATCAAGATTGATCAAGCCAGTGGTCGTAATCAAATCAGAGATACCTTGTACTCCTTGGCGAAGCACATCATCAGCAACGAGGAACGCATCCTTTAAGGGAGTTTTCTTATCGATGATCTGAAGCAATTTATCATTAGGAATCGTAATGATGGTATCTACTTTTTCTTTCAAATATGCTGCGCCTTTTTCAGCTTGTTCTTTGCGGCGCTTTCCTTCAAAGGAGAACGGCTTCGTTACAACAGCAACGGTGAGGGCGCCCATTTCTTTGGCACATTCCGCTACGATAGGAGCTGCACCAGTACCGGTACCGCCGCCCATGCCTGCTGTGACAAAAACCATATCGGCACCTTGCAGAGCCTTGATGATTTCTTCCTTGCTTTCCAAGGCCGCTTGTTCACCAATCTGCGGATTGGCACCTGCGCCAAGACCGCGAGTCAATTTTTCGCCGATCTGAATTTTCACATCCGCCTTTGATACTTCCAGTACCTGATCTTCCGTGTTGACGGAAATGAACTGTACACCTTGCAAGCCACTTTCTATCATACGGTTGACAGCATTGTTACCACCGCCGCCGACACCAATTACCTTTATATTTGCAAACTCTGCCATATCCATTTTTCCTCCTTCAAAATCATATAGCTCTTTTGTGTAGATAGGATTCTATCCTATTTTACACTATTTTCCATAATTAATCTATATCTTTTTGAAATTCTTTATGTCCGGACTGTATTCTCCTATTTACTCATGACCAAAGGGGCCCGTATATCCGTATCGATATACTGTACTGCTACATCGGTATGTTTGACTTCCTGCAACAGTTCTTCTGTAATGGCAGCCCGTTCCACAGCATCATTGCCGCTTCCCAAATGAATAGGCAGAGAATCCGTTGTATAGGCAACGATACCATCAGGATTCCCCACATTTATTTCTGTAATAGTCTTAAGTACATCTGGTGACAAACTCTGTAAATACACGAGAGATGCACGAATAGATTCGTCAGTAATATCATCGCCAAGAAGGATCGTATCCATTTTTTTACCAGTCATGATTGGGACAGATACACCTTTGATCTGCGGACCTAATTCCATGACTTTTCCTTTTTCATCGATATAAGCAAACCCATACATGGTCGTAATAACAGCTGCTGCTTTCCGTTCTTTCATGGTCACCTGTATCGTCGCCGGGAAACGCCGTTCTACTACAGCATCATCGATGCGCAAATCTTTGCACAACCGCTCCTGAATATCACCTGGCGACAGTTGTATCACATTGACATATCCTGAAACGCCACAAGCTTGATACACGTCCTCATTGGTCATCGTATCATTACCATCAACGATAAGAGCACCAAAAGGCACTGGTGCTAACCGTAAAAACAGCCATAGAAGAAATACCAATAGGACAGCACCGATGACCATAAGGCGGCGTTGCCGCGACTGCAATCTTTTTTTACGCAGGCGCTGTTGTTTAATATGGCGCATTTTGCGCAAATGTCTACGCTTCTTTTCCTCTTCCATGGCCTGTTTTTCTTCTGCCGCAGGCACATACAAGGGGTCATCATGAAGGTTCGGCGGTACGAAGACGTCATCTGTAGGATGCGGCATTACACGATGTACCGGTCGTTGTGAAGTTGTATGTGAGTGATTATCACGTGTTTGATTACTCATGATCTATCCTTATCATCTGCTAAAACTTACCAACTGATGCTTCTAACAAAATCTTTTCACACAAATCCTCAAAAGAAACACCCATAGCCCGCGCTGCATCTGGTACCAAGCTCGTTCCTGTCATGCCAGGAACCGTATTAATTTCCAACGCATAGGGATGATTATCCTTATCTGTCATGAAATCGACGCGAGCAACACCATTGCAATGACAAAGATGGAATACATCCAGTGCCATTTGCTGCATTTTTTTAGTCAGGGCATCGGAAATCGGTGCCGGACAAAGATGTTGTGTCACTCCAGGCGTATATTTAGAATAATAGTCATATTTTCCTGTAGAAGGAACAATCTGAATAATCGGGAACGCCATATCATCCATTACTGCTACTGTATATTCACCGCCATCAAGGAATGCTTCTGCTACAATGGATTTACCATATTTGAACGCTTCCTGCAAGGCTGGCATAATTCCATCCTGCGATTCGACGATAGCCGTACCAATACTGGAGCCCTGTGCTGCCGATTTAATGACCACAGGAAGAGTAAACTGTTGCAGAATGTCAGCTTCTATGCTTGCCATATCCATCGAATCAAAATAATACTTAAATGGTGCGGTTGGAATTCCAGCGCCCATAAAAGCACATTTACTGATAACTTTATTCATGCCTACAGCACTAGCCATGACACCCGGTCCCGTATAGGGGATTTCCATCATTTCACATAAGCCTTGCAACACACCATCTTCACCATATCGGCCATGAAGTGCATTGAAAACGACTTCTACTTTCTTTTCCACAAGCTGTGCCGCCAGCTTTTTCGGCACGAGTTCGATTGTTTCTGTCGTATACCCTTTCTCTTTTAACGCGCTGGCAATAGCTGCCCCCGTATTGCGCGAAACTTCTGCTTCTGTTGACGGGCCTCCGACAATGACAGCGATTTTTTTATTCTTCATGTCCTTCATATATCAGCCCTTCTTTTCCTGTGATTCTGCTATGTACCGTTCACCTATTTTATAAATATCGCCAGCACCCATCGTAATAATCAAGTCCTGCGGTTTGGCATTGATTTTTAAGTAATCGACTAAGTCATCTTTATTTTCAACGTACGTTACATCTTGTCCTGTCGTTTCAGCAACTTTATCGGCAATAATTTTTCCTGATACACCTGGAATGGGGTCTTCACCAGCACTATACACATCCGTAATGACAAGCTTATCCGCTTTAGCAAAGGCACTGCCATACTGATTGAGGAGCAGTTTCGTACGCGTATAACGATGCGGTTGGAACAGACAGACAACTCGATGCGTTCCCATATCGCGAGCTGCGGTCAGCGTAGCATTGATTTCCGTAGGATGATGCGCATAATCATCGACAACCCATACATCGCCAACAAAGCCTTTCGTCTGGAAGCGCCGTTTCGCTCCATGGAAATGGGATAAGGCATCAGCAATCTTAGCAAAAGGAATGCCACAGGAAAGTGCGACAATCGTCGTTGCCAAAGCATTAAGGACGTTATGCCGTCCCGGCTTCTGCAGCAGCATTGTACCGATAACGTGCTGATCATGTTCTATATCAAAAATCAATTTCCCACTTTGATAATGAAGATTTTTCGCCATATAGTCCGCTTGTTGTTCAATGCCATAACTGATATAATGGCGATCCAATTGCGGCGCTAACTTGCGAATTCGTTCATTTTCAAAACAGAGGACAGCTGTGCCTTCGTCAGGATCCAGTTTCTGAATAAATTGTTTGAATGCTGCTACAACATTTTCAATGGAACCATAATGGTCCATATGATCGGCATCAATATTGGTAACGACAGCAATGTACGGATTCTGCTTTAAAAAGGTACCATCACTTTCATCCGCTTCAGCAATGACATACTCGCCAGTACCCAAAATAGAGTTGCAATGGAGGTAATCTACTTCACCGCCAATGACCAATGTCGGCTTCATACCGCCTTCTTCAAAGACCTGGCCCAGCATGGACGATGTTGTCGTCTTGCCATGAGCCCCGGCAACGGAAATCCCCTTACCCCAAGACATGATATGAACCAACGCATCAGAACGATGAATAACAGGGATGCCGCGGCGCCGTGCTTCGACCCATTCCGGATTTTCGTGACGGATAGCCGATGAAATGACAACGACTTCTGCATTACCCAGGTTTTCCGGGCGCTGACCGATACAAATACGTGCTCCCTGCTCAACAAAGCGATCCGTAATAGGGGACTGCTTCAAATCAGACCCTGAAACGCAATAACCTTTTTCTATGAAAATATTAGCAATCGCCCGCATACCTGCACCAGCAATACCAATAAAATGTACATATTTCACATTGTTGAGATCAACCATATCAATTCACACCCTTCTTTGCGTTCTTACTGTCTTTACCATTGCGTGCAATGGACAATGCCAATGTTGCAATATCATGGGCTGCCTGCGGTTTACCCAGGGATTTACTGGCTTGGGCCATATCCATCAGTGCTTGCGGGTCGTCCTTTAAATGACTGATTTCTTCCAAAAGTTCTCGTCCAGTCAGCATCTTGTCAAGAATCATCTTCGCCGCACCGCACATGACCAAGGCCTGCGCATTATAGCGCTGATGATCTTCTGCTGCATACGGATAGGGAATCAGAATAGACGGCAAGCCGCGAACGGTCAGTTCCGCCAAGCCAACTGCCCCTGCCCGGTATACTGCCAAATCAGCTGCTGCCAATGCTGCCGGCATGTGATGTAAATAAGGAATAATGCGGCTACCTTTACCAAACCGCCCATTACGATCTACACCAGGGAGCTGTTTCATCACACGGTCATATTCATGATCCCCTGTAACGTGGAGGATCTGGATATCGTCGCTATTTTTAAAATGTTGATGTACTTCGATCATCGCATTATTGATACTGCGGGCCCCACGGCTGCCACCAGCAACGAGAAGCGTGAATTTATCCGGTTCAAGGCCTAAAAGCTGGCGCCCTTCCTGCCGGGTTACCGTAAGGATATCTTTACGAACAGGATTCCCTGTATACACTAATTTTCTTTTCTTCTTAAATCGCGCAGCTGCTTCCTGATAGCCAAGAGCTACACGATTGACAAATTTACTCAAAATGGTATTGGTAATGCCTGGAATGACATTCTGTTCCTGCACCATTGTCGGAATACCGCTCAAGCTGGCTGCCAGCAGCACCGGGCCGCATACAAAGCCGCCTGTACCAATGACAACATCGGGCTTGAATTGCCGAATAATGCGTTCTGCATTAAACACACTGGCTGTGGTCTTTCCCAGCGTAACCAAATTGCGAACAGATAATTTACGTTCTAATCCGCGTACATCAAGGGTCACAAAGGGCAATCCTTCTTTAGGTATCAATGTGTTTTCCAGTCCTATTTTCGAGCCGACATAGAGAAATTCTGTCGGTTCGATATCAGCAATGGCTCTGGCAATGGTAATTGCCGGATAAATATGTCCACCGGTGCCGCCACCGGAAATAATGACTCGACGCATGTTCCTTCCTCCCTATTAAATAAAATCTTCTATCATTTATATTGCGTTTACAATTCCCTTGAACACACGTCCCCGTTGTTCGAAATTATCATACATATCGAAACTCGAACAAGCCGGTGATAACAAAACGGCCTGCGGCGGCACCGCAATTTTACGAGCCAGCATAATCGCTCGTTCCATATTATATCCTGTACAACGTATGTCTTTGATGCCGGCTTTCTTAGCCGCCTCTTCAAACCGTTGTGCTGCATCACCAATAAGGATAAGCGTATCGACTTTTTCTGCAACTATATCCATGAATTCATCAAGTCGTGTCTTCTTGTCGTAGCCACCGGCAATAAGAATGAGATGGCCTGTAAAGGCTTCTAACGCCTTTATCGAAGCATCGACATTCGTACCTTTGGAATCGTTATAATACGTCACGCCATGTATCGTCCGCACTTTTTCCAGCCGATGTTCTACGCCCTTGAAAGACTGCAGTACCTTACGAACAATGGTAAGCGGAGCTCCGGCTGCCAATGCCAGCAACGTCGCTGCCAGACAGTTTTGGATATTATGTTTGCCGAAAAGATGAAGGTCATTTTCATGGCAAATCAGCGTATCCCTGCCGTCTTTGCGCAATACCAGGCTGCCATCATGATAAAATGCACCATTAGGCACTTCGCCTTGTGTCGAGAACCAGGTCACGGCCCCTGTCATAGCTGCTGCCATGGGACGAATCCGTTCGTCGTCATAATTGAGAACCGCCGTATCTGATTGATCCTGATTCCGGAATATGCGTTGTTTCGCTGCAGTATACCGTTCCATCGTACCATGTCTGTCTAAATGATCCGGTGTGATATTCAATATCGTAGCAGCTTTGGCTTTCATGGTCTGCGTAAATTCTAATTGGAAGCTGGATAATTCCGCCACGATAACGGCCGTTTCCGGCAAATCCTGTGCCTGCACTGCCAGCCCGTAGCCAATATTGCCGCCGACGATAGTCTGCCGGCCTGTTGCCTTCATGATTTCACCGAGTAGTGTTGTCGTCGTTGTTTTACCATTTGTTCCTGTCACACCTAAAATTTGAGCCTCTGTAACCCGGCTGGCTACTTCTACTTCACTCCAAACAGGAATATCACGAGAACGTGCTTCTTTCATAATGGGGATTTCAGGAGAAATAACAGGTGATGGCACAACGATATCAATACCATCAAGAAGCGATATATCCTGACTTCCAAAGGAAAGCTGCACCCCTGCCTGTGCCAATTCCGGCCATGGTGCCTCTGTTATATCGATTGCTTTCATATCATTGAGAATCACCCTGCCACCATGCTTGACCAGCGCCAGTGAAGCAGACCGGCCGCTAATACCTGCACCAATGACTAATATTGTTTTTCCGGAAAAATCCATTATCATTTTATAACACCTACTTTACATGTATTGAGGTACGATAGTTGAAAAAACACTGTTCATTACTTACTGGACAGGACAATAATTATAGCCAGGATTGCCATCAGTGCCGAAAAGCTCCAGAACACTGTAACAACTTTGACTTCACTCCATCCGGACAATTCAAAGTGATGGTGAATCGGACTCATTTTGAATACGCGGACGCCACGGGTCTTGAAGGATACGACTTGGATAATAACTGACAAGGCTTCAATAACATACAAACCGCCAGCTATGATCAGCAACAATTCAGTTTTTGTCAGAATTGCCATCGCCGCAAGGGCCCCGCCCAAGGCCAGGGAACCTGTATCACCCATGAACATCTTAGCTGGGTGCTGATTGTAAAATAAAAATCCAAGGCAGGCGCCTGTAACAGCTGCCGGGAATATAGCAAAATGAATATACCCCAAGGCCACAGCAATAACGACATACGCTACAGATGTAATCGCACAAGAACCTGCTGCCAGTCCATCCAGTCCATCCGTAAGGTTGACGGCATTGCTCGTACCAACGATCATGATAAAGACGAAGACATAATAAAGCCAGCCCAAATCAATATTCCAGGAAGTACAGGGAATCCAAAGTGTCGTCGGAAAATGAAGATACGTGTCTAATATGAAGCAAAATACAGCAGCTACAACAAATTGCGCTGCCAATTTCTGTTTTGCTGTAAGTCCTAAATTACGGCGTTTGACCGCTTTGATACTATCATCCAGGAACCCGATAACGCCATGTCCTAACATAAGGAACAAGGCCAGGCCTTTCCGTAAATCCAGCGGGTCAAAGACGAGACAGGATACGGTAACAGCCAAAATAATAAGAATCCCGCCCATTGTCGGTGTTCCGGCTTTATATTTATGGCTTTGTGGCCCTTCTTCCCGTTCAGACTGGCGGGCATGGAATTTCTTCAATTCCTTAATAATAAAGGGTCCTAAAATCAACGCAATGACTAAGCTGACGGCAAAGCCTAAAATCAGCATTTTCAACATTCACATTACTTCCTTTCAAAATAGGGAAGGATTTTTTCCATAGCAAAACCGCGGGATCCCTTCAGGAGGATCGTATCGCCGGCTTTGAGGACTTCCTCGAGGATACGGGCTGCTTCGGCATGATCAGCTGCGGTATAAACGTTCTGCATGCCTTTTGCTTTAGCACCAGCAGCTATAGAGGCTGCTAAATCACCTAAGGTAATAAGGATGCTGATATGGCTTTCAGCTATCTGACGGCCAATAGCTTCATGTTCTTTTTGGGCCCAATCGCCTAATTCTAACATACCGCCTAACACAGCGATTTTACGGCCTTTCGTCAATACATCCAGGCTTCGCACTGCTTCGGCCATAGATGCCGGATTAGCATTATACGCATCATTGACAACCGTATAGGACCCAATGCGGAGCAATTCCTGACGCATAGGAATGCCGTGATAGTCAGCAAGCCCCTTTTTCATCTGGTTTTCACTGACGCCGACAACACGCCCTACGGCAACGGCTGCCAACGCATTATACACGTTATGGCGGCCAATGACAGACATATGTACATCAAACATTTGATCGAAACAGCGACAGGTGAAACGTATGCCCTTTTCATTACAAGTAATACGATCACCGCGAATGGCAGCGTTATTTTCTATGCCGTAACCGACAACTTTTCCTTTGCAAAGATCGGCCATCGCAGCGACGCGGCAATCATCCTGATTAAGTATGGCTACGCCCTGTCCATCCAATGCCTGTACTAATTCGCTCTTGGCCTTGGCAATGTTATCTTGGGAACCGAGAAGTTCAATATGGCTTTTACCAACATTAGTGACAACACCAATAGTCGGTTCGGCTATGTGAGCTAGTTCAGCAATCTGCCCGAGGCCGCGCATACCCATTTCGACAACGCAAACATCATGTTCTGGTGTAAGCTGCAACAGGGTCCGAGGCAGACCGATTTCATTATTAAAATTTTTTTCAGTTTGTAATACATTGAATTTCTGCGATAAAACAGTAGCTATCATATTCCGTGTCGACGTTTTTCCGACAGAACCAGTGACAGCAATGATAGGGATATCAAAACGGCGTCGATGAAACCGTGCTAAATCCTGATATGCCTTTAACGTATCTTTTACAACAAAAATCGGGAAATCTGCCTGTCTGTATTCATCGCGTATTTCCGATACGACTGCGCCGACAGCTCCCTTTTCATGAGCCTTCATGACGTAGTTATGGCCGTCAAATGTTTCACCTTTAAAAGCCACGAACAAGGATTCCGGCTGAATAGCACGCGTATCCGTATCGACGTGGTGGAACACTGTGCCGGCAGTGACTGACTGAACGAGCTGTCCGCCTGTCGCTTTTTCCACTTCCTGGATCGTAAATGCTGCCATAATTATCTCCTTATGCGTTCTTCTTCAATGCGTCTACAGCTTTGCGAGCTTCTTCACGGTCATCGAAATGAATCGTTCCGTCTTTCAGTATCTGATATGTTTCATGGCCTTTGCCGGCAATAACGATAATATCACCAGTCTGTGCCAGTTCAACAGCCCTGCGGATAGCCGTACGACGATCTGTAATGACTTCATGATGCTGTCCCTGCTTAAGTCCTTTTTTCACGCCTGCTTCCACTTCGGCTACAATCGTATCTGGATCTTCTGAACGGGGATTATCTGACGTGACGATAGGGATATCCGCATACTGCGCAGCAATATGCCCCATAATTGGGCGTTTCGTCTTATCGCGGTCACCGCCGCAACCGAACACTGCCAAAATCCGCTTAGGATTCATGGCCCGTGCCGTCGTCAGCGCTTTTTCCAAACTATCTGGTGTATGAGAATAATCGACTACAATAGCAAAATCCTGTCCGGCTTCAACGAGTTCAAAACGGCCCGGTACAGCATGGAAGCTCTGAATCGCTTTATCAATCGTTTGTTCGTCAATGCCTTCAGCATGCGCTGCACCAATGGCTGCCAGCGTGTTATATACATTGAACAGACCTGTAATATTCATGTGCAAGTGGACATTGACAAAGGGACCGACAACATCGAAAGATGATTGTTTTAATTCGACTTTTAAATTCGAACCTTTTAGATCCGCTTCCTTTTCAACACCATATGTCAAGACCTTGCATTGGCAAGCCTTAAGGATATCCTTGGACCACGGATCATCAATATTGACGATAGCCGTTTTATTTTCTTTGACATTTTCACCTGTCGTCAGGCTCTGGAATAACTTAGCTTTGGCAGCAACATAGTTTTCCATGGTTTTATGAAAATCAAGATGGTCCTGTGTCAAATTAGTAAAAACAGCCGTGTCATATTCAATACCGGCAACACGATTCAAGGCTAAGGCATGGCTGGATACTTCCATGACGACATGGGTCATCCCTTTTTCATACATGAGAGACAAAAAGTGCTGTAATTCAACGACATCCGGCGTCGTATTATGAATGGGTAATTCTTCATCATCCATCAGGCAGTGAATCGTACCCAATACACCGACATGATACCCTGCTGCCCGCAAGATATGTGCAATGATATGCGTCGTCGTCGTCTTGCCGTTCGTTCCGGTCACGCCGATCATACGCATCTTCTTGCCTGGATAATCATAAAAATAAGGAACCATATCTTCCAGTGCATGATGGATTTCCGGAACCATGATCTGGACTGCACTGCTTGGCAAATCCAAATGTTTCGTCGTTAAAACTGCTACAGCACCTTTTTCAACAGCTTGCTCTGCAAAAGCAGCGCCATCGACATGGACACCAGCAAGACATATAAAAAGATAGCCCTGTTCTATGTTGCGGGAATCTGATGAGATGCCCGTTATTTCGGTCTTAGCATTACCGTCAATATTATAAATTCCCTTAATTTGTTTACAAAGTTGTTCAACTGTTTTCATGTCTATTCCTCCTAATACTTCTATCAAAATCAGCGGTTAGACTAAACAACAATAGCAGCCTTTAACAAAGGCTGCTTATGTGTAGTAGTTATCGACCATTAGGACTTGTCCCAGACCGTTCCTGAGACGAGCCGTATAAAATTCGCGTCGGCGCAACCATTCCCAAATCTTTCGTAGCCGTCGTATACACCCGTTCCGGTGCTTCTAATTTAGAAATATCAATACGCAAATTATCATTATCACGTTGCAGATCTTGAACCTGATGCTTCTCCTGCATCAACGTGTACGTATAATTTGTCTTTGCTGCGGATAATGCCACAAAAATCAACAGAAAGAAACCGATTAAACCTACAATGGTAAGAGTCTGCACAAGGCGATGGGTAAAATGGCGGTCTGCTGTCTTGATTTGGCCTGCAGGAAAGGTGCGGGTTCCTTCATAATGTACGTACCCTACTTTTCTAGCCAGCATATTATAACACATCCATTCAAATAATTAAATAAATTTATCATATGATACATTAAATCAATACTACTCCCTGACGGCAGCTTTGCGTATGGCCACGCGAAGTTTGGCACTGCGCGCCCGGGGATTCATTTCTAATTCTTCTTGTGCAGCTTCAATGGGATGGCCTTCTATCTTCAATATGGCATGATGATGACACGTGCACACCGGCATATCCGGCGGGCAGATACAATCTGTAGCCATATGTTTGAACGTGCGCTTAGTAATGCGGTCTTCCAATGAATGAAACGTAATGACACAGATCTTGCCGCCTGGCTTGAGATATTTCACCGCTTGTTCTAGTGCTTCACGGAGAATCCCCAATTCGTCATTGACTTCGATACGAATGGCCTGGAATGTCCGTTTTGCCGGATGGGGACCATCTTTACGAGCTCCTGCCGGTATGGCTTTTTTAATGACGGAAACCAAATCAAACGTGGTTTCCAATGGTTTCTCCTGACGAGCTGAGACAATAAATTGTGCAATACGTTTGGCCCATCGTTCTTCACCATAGTCCTTGATGATTTGATACAAATCATGCTGACTATACGTATTGACGATATCATAGGCACTCTTGCCATGACTCCTGTCCATACGCATATCCAAGGGTCCGTCCTGCATATATGAAAAGCCCCGTTCAGCCGTGTCGAGCTGATAACTGGAAACTCCCAAATCAAACATAACGCCGTCAACAGCCTGTATACCTAATTCATCCAGCACTGTACCTAAATGGCTGAAATTACGCTGTAATAGGATACGATGACATACCGTCTCAGAAAGTTTTTTTGACGCCGCTGCAATGGCATCGGCATCCTGATCCAAACCAATAATGGTACCCTGAGCTGTTAATTCCTTTGCTAACGCCAGGGAATGCCCTCCCCCGCCTAAGGTACAATCGACATAAATACCATCTCTGTCACCGAGAAGATGGGAAATGGTTTCATTACGAAGGACACTTACATGATTAAATTTCATTTCTTCTCCTAAAAATCAAGGTCCAGGGTTTCGTCCAAACTTTCAGCGATTTCTTCCATATCCGGAACAATTTTCGCAGCATATTCATCATACGCTTCCTTGTTCCAAATTTCAATTTTCTCCCCTGTCCCCAAAACAGTAACGTCCTTTTTTAATCCGGCATAGGTCCGAAGTGTCCCGGGAATAAGAATACGCCCTTGCTTATCGAATTCTACTTCTGAAGCACTGCCAAAAACAAAACGCTTAAAAGCTCGAACATTTTCCTTCGAGGCCTTTAACTTTTTCATAGCAGCAGACAAACTTTTCCATGCCTCCATAGTATACACAGAGAGGCAGCCTTCAAGACCGCGTGTAACGACAAAACACTCGCCCAGTTCTTCCCGGAACTTGGCAGGCAGAATAACGCGCCCTTTAGCATCGATTGTATGCGAATATTCTCCCATAAACATTTGTCGTTACCTCCTTTCACTATTCACCACATTTTACCACATTTCCACACTTCATGACAATAAGTATCCCGGATTTAATTCATGTATACACCTTGAACGTACAAAAAAACTGCTGCCAAATATCTCTACGATATGGCAGCAGCCCTATTTATGCGTCCCGGGACAAATAGAGTCCCGTTTTTAGTTGTAATGACGTACATGCAATTTTATTTTTCACGTGACAACCGAATAATTCGGTCAACGACGTCTTCAGGGATAATAATATCTTCCGTACAAAGCCGTGTCAGCACGCAGGAATGACAAAGTTCAGCAAGCGTATACAATCGTTCTTGAGACACAAGGTGGCCGCACCATGCTAAATAAGATAAAATAGCAGCAGCACTTGCCCCTTGATTGCGAAGCTGCCTGATCGTGATGCCACGCTGCCGCTTGGACAATCGATGGCCGGCGATATCGACAAGCATCGGCGTATGCATATAGGTTGGTGGTGTAAATCCTAAAAGCTTCAACAGCCATATCTGCCTGGCTGTAGATGATAACAGGTCACGTCCCCGGACGACATGGGTAATGTCCATCATGCCATCATCGACAGAAACAGCCAACTGATACGCGTACATACCATCAGCTCTGCGAACAACGAAATCACCACATTCACGCCGTAAATCTTCCTGTTGCAAGCCATATACCTCATCGGTAAACGTTATAGTTTCACAAGGCACATGGACGCGCCATGATGGCGTCTTTTGTTCTGCCTGACGTTGCTTCTCTGTCAAAGTATAGCAATGGCCGTCATACACTGCCTGTTCCCCTGCATGAGGAGCTCCAACAACCTGCAAACGGGCCCGGCTGCAATAACACGGATATAGCAGGCCCTGCCGCCGCAGCGTCGCTATGGCCTGATCATACAAGGTATAGCGACGCTGCTGCACATAAGGTGCGCAAGGACCGCCTGTATCAGGTCCTTCATCCCAAGACAGGCCCAGCCATTGCAAATCATTTACTAAAGCATCTTCAAATTCTTTCTTTGCGCGTTGCTCATCTATATCTTCAATGCGCAACACAAAGGTCCCGCCGGCCTGACGGACCTGGAGCCAGCATAACAGCGCTGTCCATACATTTCCCAAATGGATATATCCTGTCGGGCTAGGTGCAAACCGACCACGCATACGTCCAGACTCCTTTCACTTTTATTCCGGCAACTTGATGAGCGTTTCAAAGAGATTTTTTTCTTCACGAATTTTCCCTTCGCTGCCCATTACACAAAGATTATCATCAGCCATAACGGCTCTGACGAGTGGCGCCAGTGCCCGAATATCGCCAGCTGTCACCGCCAGGAGCTGATCGCGGCGCCTCTGAGATATAGCCTGCGTCGTCCCCGTGAAATATCGGTTCATCGCTTTATCGCCCCGTAAAGACGGCGTCAATGGTATATCAATACGGCTCAACGTCCCGATGACATATTTCGTCATTTCCCGATCAGATACATCGAAATGTTCCAAATAATCTGCCAGCTGGTCATACGCTTTGACCGTATTTCCTAAATTAGGATCACGATACGAACAAAAAACCATGTCCCCATTGTCATAGAACCTCGTAAAAGCACCATAGGCTCCGCCCTGAACGCGTATTTTAGTCCATAAATACCCATACTGCAGTATCGTATCGAGAACCATGAGTGCACCTGTATACTCAAATCCATGGGAACGGAAATTACCGCCCTTGGCAACATACTGAACTGTCCCTGAGGTCATGATGCCTTCATTTTTTCTGCATACCGGCAATTGGCATAATTCCGTAGAGGTAACACCAGCAGGCAAGGCCTCCGTCCATTGTGGTAATACTGCCAAAATATTTTCCATGTCGTCATCACCAGCAGTGATTTCCACTGTCAGTGCTGCCTTCGTAAAAATACGTGCCATGACATTGGCCAATGTATCCGCCAGCGCTGCTGCATCGTCGCGAACAGTCGCTGCTATTTTGCTTACGAACTGATAATAGGTCAATTCGCCAGCATCACAAAACGTTTCTACAGGAGATACATACGACATGACGCGGTGCATGACGATCGTATGACCGCGGCGGAAAGCATCCATATCCATACCGGCCTTCGTTTCTTCCACCAGTTCAATAAGCCGAGTCGTATTAGTAAAGACTGTTCCCATCGAAATCTCTTTCAACAATTCCATAAGCTTTCCTATATTTTTAGTCAACGCTTTGGCCTTAATTTTGAAGACCGGTGTATAATCTTTGTTATTTGTACGTTGGGAGTAAGCAGATACCCCATAATCGACACCGCCTGTATACAGATCGATGAGAACTGCCAGTTCGCCATACGTATGATCCGTTGTGTCTATATCCCCTAAAATATCGCTGAGTAAATACACATAAGGTATATCTTCAGCCGCCAGGCCATGCAGATCAAAATAGGCATTTATATAGGTGATGCCGTTCGTGAAGTCTGGAACACGGCATACGCGAATGCCGTGACGATCTGTCTCTTCCATCAGTACGTCTTCGGCTTTCTTATCCAAATCAGAGCGGCTCAACGTAGGAATCGTCATCAGTGCTTCCGCCGTATCTGGTGTTTCCTGCCGTTTCTTCAACGCCTTCGTTGAAGAAATGATATCCTGTATTTCCGCAGCAGACAGGGACGCCTTATACACTGCTAATTTGTCTGCCAGAGCCGCATCATGTTGTTCTGTCAGTCCCGGCTGAGGAACCAGTGTAATGAGCGCATAATACGGATTGTCCAAGATGTACTTACGTATAATATCTTCATAATAAGATGTGGCAATACCGTCACGAAGCGTCTTTAGCGAACCTTCATAGGCCAGTGCCGCTAAGGGATCTTTATCATACAGCCACGTATCCATACAACGGATACCATAAATAAGACCTTTAGGACGGCCAAAGAAATCAGCTTCACGAAGCGTAAATTCTGTGCGATTAAGTGCTCCCGTCAGGAGTGTCTTATCAATGCCCGTTTCTACCATGTTTGTCAGTACCTTGCGGACAACAGGCAGGATCTTATTTTTTTTATCTTCATCAGATCCATTGATGGATATAGACCAAATCGGCTGCAAAAGGCCATCTTGGAAATCCCCCGAAATATCTTTGCCAACACCAGCATCGACAAGCGCTTTTTTCAGCGGTGCTGCCGGCGACTGCAACAAAACATACGTCAGCACTTTTATGGCCAGTGCCAGTGTCGGATCCAAGGCGTCATTGATGACATACGTCAGGCCATGGAGTGTTTTGTGTTCCGTCTTATCTCCAGAGGCAACACCATACTGATAGGAGGCAATTTCACTTCCCGGGCATGTCTGCCGAGCAATGGCTGAATCAATATTTTCTGCATTAAATTTGCTTAAATATTCATCATTGATAAATTGAAGGGTCTTGTCGATATCCATATCACCATAAAGAAAGATATAACTGTTCGATGGATGATAATATTTCTTATGAAATGCAATAAAATCTTCCTGTGTCAGCTTGGGAATATCATCAGGATAGCCTCCTGATTCAACGCCATAGGTGGTGTCAGGGAAAAGTGCATCCATCGTCTTTCGTTCCAAATATGCATCCGGTGAAGAATACACGCCCTTCATTTCATTATATACAACGCCACTGTACTGCAAAGGTGCATCAGCCGAAGGCATATCGTAATGCCACCCTTCCTGCATGAGAACTTCTTTATCGTTCAGCATATTAGGGAAAAATACGGCATCGAGATATACATCCATAAGATTCTTGAAGTCGACGGCATTACGGCTGGCTACGGGATACATCGTCTTATCTGGAAAGGTCATGGCATTCAGAAATGTATTCAACGAGCCTTTGACCAATTCAACGAACGGTTCTTTTAACGGAAATTTCCGGGAACCACACAAGGTAGAATGTTCGCAAATATGGGGCACACCAGTACTGTTATCCGGTGTAGTCCGAAACGAAATAGAAAAGACTTTATTGTCGTCATCGTTTTGGATATACAGAACTTTCGCTCCTGATTGGACATGATGCAGTTCATAAGCCTGACTGTTTAATTCCTTTACAAAAACTGACCGGTCTACGTTAAAACCGTGAACAGCTCTATTGATAATCAAATCCATTATATATACCTCTTCTCTCTATACAGCTTCATAGCGATAATCGCCATGACCTAAAATACACGCTTTCAATTCATCGACCGTACGGACAAACATATCCGGCGGAACAACTCGGCGTTCCTCAGCCGTTCCATAACCGAAACCGACAAGAATGACCGGCAGGCCTGTATCACGGGATCCAATGACATCAAATTGTCGATCACCTACCATAACCGCCTGGCCTTTGCCAGCCTCGCCGATACCATGTAAAATCCGTTTCATCACATCTGTCTTCGTATCGCGGCTGCCTACAGCCGGACCGGCAATCGCATCAACATACGGTGCAATACCAAATTTCTCACAAATAGCCTCTGCATGTACTTGAGGTTTGGATGTCGCTACATAAGAATGAATTCCTTGATGCTGCAATTCTTGCAACATTGGCACGATTCCATCGAAAGCCCTGTTTTCAAATTTACCGACAGTGCTATATCGTTCTTGAAAATATGCATACGTTTCTTTCGCCTTTTCCTTTGAAAAACCATATACTCCTTCAAAAGTCATCAGTAATGGCGGCCCGACAACGGTATGCTGGTCCAATCGTCCTTCTGTCGTTTCTCCCATCTGGGTCAGTGCATATGCAACGGACTTGATGATTCCTTCTTTGGAATCGGTCAACGTCCCATCTAAGTCAAACAAAACATATTTATACATGTGAACCTCCTGATATATGTATTCAGCCACGTTATAATCATACCATGTTTACCGCCAGCGGGCTAGTGGTGACAATATAATCAATCTCAACAACAGGACTCCCCGCAGGGCAATACATCCATATATTATGATGCATCGCCCTGCGGGGAGTGAAAATAAATCTTATTCAACTAACAGCTATCGTTGATTACTTTACTGCAATCAATTCATAGTGTCTTGTTCCCAAACCGATTTCTTCGGCATGTTCTAATGTTGTCTTCCAGTCTACACTGGGATTGCTGTCCAACAGATTATCATGGTGGCAGTGCCAGTCCGGCTGTGCCAGGTTGTCAGACAGCTGACTGTTTGGCAGTGGTGTCGCTTTCATACAGGCATCGACACACGCCTGATCAAGTGCCACTGGATCGAAGGATGCGAACATGCCGATATCCGGCAGGATCGGTGCATCATTTTCAGCATGGCAGTCGCAGTTCGGTGAGATATCCATGACCAGATTGATATGGAAACAAGGGCGATCCTGACAGACTGCCTGCGCATATTCAGCCATCTTGCGATCCAACTGTTCATTTGCATCCCACTGCACCGTTTCAATAGCATCAAAAGCACACGCACCGATACAGCGGCCGCAGCCTTTGCACAGGTCTTCATGGATATGGGCTTTATTATCTTCATACGTAATAGCATCAGACCCGCATTCTTTAGCGCAGTGACGGCATCCTTTGCAAAGCTCTTCATTGACTTTAGGCTGACCAGATGAATGCTGTTCCATCTTACCAGCACGGCTGCCGCAACCCATGCCGATATTTTTAAGGGCACCGCCAAAGCCGGTCGCTTCGTGACCTTTAAAATGTGCCAGAGAAATAAAGATATCCGCATCCATAACAGCACGGCCAATTTTAGCTTTTTGTACATATTGGCCATTCTTTACAGGGACTTCGACCTCATCAGTACCGCGAAGCCCATCGGCAATAATGATCTGACAGCCTGTTGTAACAGTATTATATCCATTCAAGTTGGCACAGTCCAAGTGTTCCAACGCATGTTTGCGGCTTCCCGGATAGAGCGTATTACAGTCCGTCAAGAATGGCCGGCCGCCTAACCCTTTGACTAAATCCGCCACGGCTTTAACATATTGCGGCCGCAGTGAAGCCAAACAGCCCAATTCCCCAAAATGCATTTTAATAGCAACAAATTTATTTTCAAAATCAATCGTTTCAATCCCTGCCCGTTTACAGAGTTTTTGTAATTTCATTACGTTATTCGTACCGACTTTACAACGAAAATCAGTAAAATATACCTGTGCTTTTTCCATCATAATCCTCCTATACGCCAATAAACTATACGTATATATTTTACACCTTAGAGTCCACTCCCTGTCAATAGTATAATGGTCATACCTGCGTTACAGTAAATCATAACGTCGCCTTAAAACATCTCTGGCTCAGCAAAAAACCTCCCAAACGAATCTGGGAGGTTTAGACTGCTATACTTATTGCTGTGCTTTACGCATAGCCTTTTTACGATCATGTTTATCAAGGATAGCTTTGCGAATACGGATGCTCTTCGGTGTGATTTCGACGAGTTCGTCGTCGTTGATCCATTCCAATGATTTTTCCAAGCCCATATCGCGAGGCGGTGTAAGACGGAGCGCTTCATCTGTATTGGATGTACGTGTATTGGTCAAATGTTTTTTCTTGCACGGATTGACATCGATATCGACATCACGATTGCTTTCACCAACGACCTGACCCAGATAAATATCCTGTCCAGGATTGATGAACATTTCACCGCGATCCTGTAAGTTGAAAATACCATAACTTGTTGTCATACCTGTTTCAAAGGCCACTAAGCTGCCCCGCGTACGGCCGGGGATTTCGCCCTTCCAGGGTGCATACCCATGGAATACGTGGTACATGATACCATTCCCTTTAGTCGCCGTAAGAAATTCATTACGGAACCCAATAAGGCCACGAGCCGGGATGATGAATTCGAGCCGTGTATAGCCGGCAACGTCTACCATGTTTACCATTTCAGCTTTACGCGTACCTAATTTTTCCATGACACCGCCCATAAATTCTTGCGGTACGTCAATGGTAAGATTTTCCAATGGTTCGCATTTACGGCCATTGATTTCTTTGATAATGACGGCTGGTTTGCCGACCTGCATTTCATAGCCTTCACGGCGCATTTCTTCGATGAGGACAGCAATATGGAGTTCACCACGACCTGATACTTTAAATGCATCAGCACTGTCTGTTTCTTCAACGCGGAGCGATACATTTGTCTGGACTTCACGGAATAAACGGTCGCGGAGATGGCGGCTCGTAACAAAATCCCCTTCTTGTCCGGCAAAAGGACTATCGTTGACGTAGAAAATCATGGATAAGGTCGGTTCATCAATATCTATTTTCGGCAATGCTTCCGGATTTTCCGGATCGGCTACAGTTTCACCAATCTTCAAATCAGAAATACCGATGACACAGCCAATATCACCCATTGTTGCTTCCGGCTGTTCTACCCGTTTTAATCCTTCATAAGTATACACACGGCCGATTTTAGCTTTACGCTGGCTTTCGCCATCAGTAATGACAACCTGCTGATTCGGTTTCATCTTGCCGCGGACGATACGTCCAATGGCAATTTTACCGACATAATCATCATAATCAAGAGTCGTGACCATGAACTGGAGAGGGCCATCGATATCGCCTTTCGGACATGGGCAGTATTTGATGATCGTCTTGAACAACGGTTCCAAATTCGTGCTTTCATCATCCATGGAATATTTAGCAATGCCATCACGGCCATTAGCATAAATAACTGGAAAATCGAGCTGTTCGTCGTTAGCATCCAATTCCATGAACAATTCAAGGACTTCATCTTCGACTTCAGATACACGAGCTTCTGGTTTGTCGATCTTGTTGATGACAACGATCGGTTTCAGCTTCTGTTCCAAGGCTTTACGCAAAACATATTTCGTCTGCGGCATCGGGCCTTCAAATGCATCAACTAACAACAGTACCCCGTCGACCATGTTCAGAACACGTTCGACTTCGCCGCCGAAATCAGCATGCCCCGGCGTATCAACGATGTTGATTTTAACGCCTTCATGCATAACAGATGTATTTTTGGACAGAATTGTAATGCCCCGTTCCCGTTCAATATCACCAGAGTCCATGACTCGTTCGGCAACTTTTTCATTTGAGCGGAAAACATGACTCTGCTTCAACATGGCATCGACCAATGTCGTTTTGCCATGGTCGACGTGGGCAATAATAGCTATATTACGAATATCTTTGCGTTCCATTAAATGTCCTCTCTCCTATTTAAAAGAAAAATCTAATATTTTTTAATTGTAACTTGATAAGTATACCATAAAATCATGCATAAGTAAATTATTTTTTAAGATTTTTCCATGATAATACGATCAATCTTCGCCGACAATCCGTACTTCTGGTTCCAAATGGACGCCATGAGCCTGCTCTACCCGTTTTTGCACTTCATGTATGACCTGCAAAATGTCACTGGCACTGGCATGTCCTGTATTGACAACGAAGCCGGCATGTTTTGTCGATACTTGGGCATCACCACAGGCCAGACCTTTAAGGCCAGTCTGATCAATAAGGGTTCCTGCGAAGTAACCTGGCGGCCGTTTAAACGTACTGCCAGCACTGTGCATTTCCAACGGCTGCTTGCTGCGCCGGCGTTTCATCAAATCATCCATTCGTTCTTGGATTTCCTTTGTATCGCCTCGCTGCAGTGATAGTTCCACTTCTACGACGAATTCCTGAGATTTTTGAAAACGGCTTTGCCGATATCCAAATCCAAGATCAGGAGCACTGTACGTGCTGACACCACCATGATTGTTCACCGTCCGGACTCGGGACACAATACGGCTCATTTCACCGTCATAGGCGCCGGCATTCATAAACACGGCACCTCCTAAGGTCCCCGGTATACCACAGGCAAATTCGATCCCTGTCAGGCCGTTCTGCTGCGCAAATTGGCACACATCCTTCATGATATAGCCGGCACTGGCTAAAATTTTCCGTTCATGACACGCCAATACCTTTTGCATCTTATTAAGTTGTATGACGACACCACGAATACCACCGTCACGGACCAAGACATTGGATCCGCCGCCCAATACCATAAGAGGCAAATCACAATTGCGGGCAGCCCGGATAGTCAGGGACATTTCTTTGACTGACTGTGGCAAAACCAGCACATCGGCAGGACCACCAACGGCAAACGTCGTATGATCGCTCATGGGTTCGTCAAGATAGAGCCGGTCCTGTCCAATGGACTGGCTTAACTGAGAGACAAAACTCGTCAATGCGTATTTATTAATCAAGAATGCTCATTCCTTCTGCCATTGAATATTGAATAGTTTGATAAATTTTACCTACCATATCCTGCCAAGTCTTATATTTCGCAAGATACAAAGACGCTTGTTGATTGCTCTGAATAAGAGGAGCCATGCGATTTAATTCTTCAAATTTCTTTTTCGTCGTGCCGCCCATGGATTGTGCATAGGCTAATTCAGCCTGCAAAAAGAGAAAATCGTGAACCATTTTCTTGGTCTTTTCATCTTTTGCCAATTCTTTTCCGGCAGCGACTAACTCCTGATACTCTTTACACTGATGGATGGCCTGCGCCAGTTCATCTGCTTTTTCGTATATTTCCATTATTGCACCTCGTTGATTTTATTTTAAATTTTTAATACCGATGCCACTGCGGGCCATATCGGGGAATCCGAGCTGCCGCAAGGCTTCATAGGATACAATCGCTACGGAATTCGATAAATTCAGACTACGGGCTTTGTCTGCCATAGGAATGCGGAAACAAGACTCTGGGTACTGTTTCAACAGGCTTTCCGGCAAGCCTTTCGTTTCTTTGCCAAAAACCAGCAGATCATCTTGCTGAAATTGAATATCTGCATAGCATTGTTCTGCTTTTGTCGTCAAATAAAAAAAGCGATGTCCTTTATATTTTTCTTGTACTTCTTCAAAATTTTCGTGAACGACCACATCGACAAGAGACCAATAATCCAGACCGGCCCTTTTTAAGTGCTTGTCATCCAATAAGAAACCTAACGGTTTCACTAAATGCAGCGTAATATGATTGGCTGCACACAATCGGGCAATATTACCCGTATTTCCGGGAATTTCCGGTTCTACCATAACGATATGCATGTTATCACTCACTCTCCAAAGGTTATTGTACAGGATTTTATAGGGAAGTACAAGTATTATTGCCATTTGTCAAGAATGACTTTTTATTGATTTTATTATACTTACATGATATAATAAATAATAATTATTATTTCATAATTCTTTCAAGCGAGGTGTTTACAATGGATGTTTTAGATAATATTGCTCAATATCCGATTTATTTTGCTCCCGGCTGTAAACTGATGCAGCTTCAACCAGCTATGGTCTCTGAAGTGTACGATTATTTGCGCAAGTTATTTGGCAATAATATTAATTTGTATACTCGTTGCTGTGCCTTTGATGATGCCAAACAACATGATGAAGAAGCCGTCTTCATTACCTTATGTGATACCTGTTTTAAAATTTATGGCGATACGTATGCAAATCTGCATATGCGGGACTTTTGGGATGTATATGACGAATATAAAAGTGTTTTCCCCTTAGGTGCTCAAGAAGAACAGCTCCGTAAAACACTGGAATCCACCTCTTGTGTTTCTATCCCTCAAACAGCTATTAAAACGTGGTTCGATGAATGGAGCAGCTGGAAGGCTTAAGAAGGGAAACACCTATGAAATTTACGTATTATGGTCATTCTGCTTTTTCCTTGTCTGATGAAAAAACAACGATCCTTTTCGATCCGTTCATCACCGACAATCCCTGGACCGATATGAGTCCTGCCGATATCTCTTGCCAGTACATCTTCGTGTCCCACGGCCATGGTGATCATTATGGCGACACCGACGCCATTGCCAAAGCTCAGGACGCGCTAGTCATCAGTACAGCAGAAATAGCCGGTCTGGCCGGAGCTCATGGCTGCAAAAATCATGCACTCCATATTGGTGGCACCTGGCATTTCCCCTTTGGCCGCATCCACTTGACACCGGCGCTCCACGGCGCAGGTATTCCTGGCGGACTAGCCTGTGGCTGTCTTGTGGAAATGGCGGGAAAACGAATATACTACGCCGGCGATACAGGATTGTTCTCTGATATGAAACTTCTCGACCGTTTCGGTCCCATCGACGGTGCAATTCTCCCTATTGGCGATAACTTTACGATGGGTATAGAAGACGCTGCTCTCGCTGCTTCATGGATCCATGCCAGCTTCGTCATCCCGGTCCACTATGGTACCTGGCCGATTATCAACGCAGATCCGCAGGAATACAAAAGATTAAGCGAAACAAAATACAACGTCCCGGTCCATATCGTTGCACCAGGTACAGTATACGAATTTTAAAAAAGCACTAGCAATGATAAAGAACGAGCTGGAGGATTTTCCCAGCTCGTTCTTTTGTCATCGTCTATTTTTTTATACTGGTTTCTCAGCATCATCTGACCGTATTGCACGAGACTCCTGCGATAGTCCTGCAGAATCAGACAAGGACTGCGCTAACGTAACGATATCGCGGTCAAGCACGACGAGATACACATCCATATCTTGTTTATCCAGAAAATCACGAATAGCACGCTGTGCTACTTCTAAAGCTTGCTTTTTAGGATATCCAAAAATACCTGCTGAAATGAGAGGAAAGGAAATGGACCTGCAGCCCTTTTGTTTGGCCAGCGCCAGTGAATTAGCATAACAGGAGTACAGCAGTTGTTCTTCCCCGGCTGTTCCGCCCTGCCAGACAGGACCTGCAGTATGGATGATATAGTCTGCCTGGAGATGATAACCATTAGTAAGGACAGCCTGTCCCGTAGGGCAGGGTGCTTTTTGACGGCATTCCCGTTGCAGTTCTTCATACCCGGCGGCTCGAAAGATGGCACCACAGACGCCAGCTCCTGCCAGTAACCGCGTATTAGCAGCATTGACAATAGCATCCGTATTCATTTCAGTTATATCGTGCTGGATAATTTGAAAAGGCATAGTCTCCTTCACCTTCTATCGATGGGCGTATTCGTTTTCAACCTGCGCCTCTACGAGCGCCGCTTTAGCCTCTATTTCAAGAATAGACGCCATCATGGACTTCGTGAACTCACTATCTGTAATCGATTTTAAATTAATACGTACACTATAAAAGGCTGACCGCATAGCCGCACGGGCATTCATCGCTGCAATAGCCCCGTCTGTAATAACCCAGGCATTGCCATACCGTACAGTCTGTTCTGCTAACTGAAGAATTGTAAATATATCTTTCCCCAACGCAAAGGGTATCGTCGCTGCATCTTTAAAAGCCTGCTGTACCAGTTCCGTGCGATGCGGTGTATCTTTAGGTAACCGCACAGCCTGAATGACTTGTGCAAAGGCGTTGGCATCATCATCAATGCCACGAAGGTATCGCTGACGCAGCTGTCCTGCCCGGTCACGAATACCCAGCATAATAGGTCCTACTTCTTCATACCCTTTTTTACCGACTGTCAGATTAGCTACCATTTCCACGAGAGCTGCTGCCGATGCAGCTGTCATGGCGGCAATACCGCCACCACCCGGAACAGGCTCTTTAGTCGCCGTTGCTTCTAAGAACGCATCCAGTGGCAGTGTGTGAAACATTTGTTTCGTTTTAGAATAGTCCGGTAATGACGCCATTTTCGTCAATATCCATCTTATTTGCAGCCGGTACTTTCGGCAATCCCGGCATGGTCATAATATTACTGGTCTGGCAAACGATGAAGCCAGCACCAGTGCAAACACGAACATCTTTCACCGTGACGGTAAAGTGCTTCGGTGCACCTAAGAGAGCCGGATCATCGGATAAGGAATACTGTGTTTTTGCAACACAGATTGGCATATGATCAAGACCCAGTCTTTCCAGTTCTTTAATTTGTTTACGGGCGTTACTTTCAAAAACAACACCGTCGCCGCCATAAATTTCTTTGGTAATGATTTCCATTTTTTCAGCAATAGAAGCATTGACATCATAAAGCGGTTTATAAGGTGTTTTAGGCTGAGCAATAGCCTGGAGAACCTGTGTGCCCAGTTCTACACCGCCCTTGCCCCCTTCAGCCCAGCACGTATTGACCGCTACAGCTACGCCGTATTCTTCACACAGCTGACGGAGCAGATCGATTTCTGCATCGGTATCAGTAATAAATTTATTGATGCCTACGACGACAGGAACATCGTATTTCCGCATATTTTCAATATGTTTTGCCAAATTAGCAAACCCTTTTTTCAGTGCTTCCAGATTTTCAGGTTTAAGATTCTTCTTATCGACGCCGCCATGCATCTTGAGCGCTCGGACCGTTGCGACGATGACGACAGCATCTGGCTTGATGCCAGCAAAGCGACATTTGATATCCATGAATTTTTCTGCACCTAAATCAGCACCGAAACCAGCTTCCGTAACGGTTATATCGCCCATCTTTAAGGCCAGCTTTGTTGCTACGACAGAGTTGCAGCCATGTGCGATATTAGCAAACGGCCCACCGTGTACCAGGGCTGCTGTGTTTTCTGTCGTCTGGACAATATTCGGTTTAATAGCATCTTTCATGAGGATCGCCATAGCCCCTTCGACGCCGAGCTGGCGAGCATGGACGGGATTACCATCTACATCATAGGCGACGATGATGTCACCCATGCGTTTTTTCAAATCCATAAGATCATGAGCCAGACATAACACAGCCATGATTTCCGAGGCCACCGTGATCATGAAATGATCTTCTCGTGGAAATCCGTTGACTTTACCGCCAAGGCCACAGACAATATTGCGCAGTGCCCGATCATTCATATCCATGACTCGTTTCCAGACGATGCGGCGCACATCGATGCGCAGTACATTGCCCTGATGAACATGGTTATCAATAGCCGCTGCCAAGAGGTTGTTAGCCGCCGTAATAGCATGCATGTCTCCAGTGAAATGAAGATTGATATCTTCCATCGGGAGTACTTGAGAATAGCCGCCACCAGCAGCACCGCCTTTAATGCCAAACACCGGCCCTAAGGACGGTTCACGCAATGCCACCATGGTCTTATGGCCCATATGATTCAATGCCTGTGCTAATCCGATAGTCGTAAGTGTCTTACCTTCACCTGCCGGTGTCGGCGTAATGGCTGTAACCAGCACCAGTTTGCCATCTTCCTTTTTTGACAGCCGTTTAATGGCTTCAAAAGAAATTTTTGCTTTATATTTTCCATATAATTCCAAATCGTCTTCTGTAAGTCCTACTTTTTCAGCAATGTTGACGATAGGTTCAAGTTTGGTCTGTTGTGCAATTTCAATATCGCTCGGTACATTTGCCATGATTGTATCCACTCCTGTCTATTCATGAAAAAACGCCGACAGTTCCGGACGTTTCGCCCAGACGGTCGGCATCTTCGCATCATGCTCCATGTGGTTACTCCACTTCCGTCAGTTGCATGACTTATGACCATATTATACAAGGGACACGGCTATCTTGTCAATGTCACCACATGCTGTTCCGCTTCCAGAAACGCCGCTGCAACATAACTAAAATAGTGAACATTTCCAACCGTCCTAGCAGCATGGATATGCAAAGAATCGTCTTAGCAAAAGAAGATAGTCCGGCATACGTACACGTAGCTCCTGTAATACCGAAAGACGGTCCGATGCAACCCATCGTAGTAACGCTAATACCGACAGCATCAAAAATAGCAATGCCATCCCAGGTCAGCAATACAGCCCATAAAACGATAAACATGATGTACATGAAGAAAAACAGGCTCACGCGGATAATCGTACTTTCTCCGACGGCAACGCCATTCATGGTTACTTCCCGTATCATCCGGGGATGCAGCTTTTCATCAATCACGGCCCGCACGGCCTTGACCAAAATAACCAGACGGGATATTTTAACACCAGCTGCTGTCGAACCGGCACAACCACCGCTAATCATGAGAAACATCAAAATAATTTTAGAAAAAGATGGCCACTGATCATAGTCCGCTGATACGAACCCCGTCGTAGATACTGATGCCACTTGAAAGGCTGCATAGCGGAACGCTGTCGCCGCACTGATACCATAATACTCTATGAGATCTGCCCCGTTGAGTATGGTTGCTATCGCCAAAACGAGCAAATAGGCTTTAAATTCCGTATTCTTTTTGAGTACGCCAATCCCTTTCCGCCATACCTGGAAATAAAGGCCGAAATTCCCACCGACCAGTACCATGAAAAAAGTCATCCACATTTCCACAGCTACACTGTTAAAATGAGCGGCACTCGCATTGAAGGTTGAAAAACCACCGGCAGCACATACGGACATGGCATGATTAACTGCACTGATAAAGTCCATGCCACACAAAATAAATACAATGAATGCCACTCCCGTAAAGGCCATATAAATTCTGAATAAAGCCTTGATCATATCCTGAAGACGTGGCAATACCCGTTCCCGCGTCGGTCCTGTCGATTCAGCATTATACATGTATACAGAAGACTGTCCCGCTTCCGGTAAAAGAGCAATAAAAATAACGACGATTCCCAGCCCGCCGAGCCAATGGGTCATACTGCGCCAAAGAAGAATACTCTGTGGCAGAGCTTCAATATCAGTAATAACGGTAGCGCCTGTACCAGTAAATCCAGAAATGCTTTCAAAGATGCCATCTAACAAACCTAAATACCCGCCGATAACATATGGCAGCATCCCCAAAAGCGTAGCTAAAAACCAACCAAAGGCCGTAATGGCAATACCCTCCCGTATAGTTAGTTTCGCTGTTCGCTTAGCTCCATAATAAAGTAATATCCATGCTGTAAGCGCACAGATCCCAATGGTTAAAACAAAGCACCAGATACATTCCTCGCCAAACCACAAGGCCATGACTAACGGTAAGAAAAAAACGCCGCCTTGGGCAAACGAAATCTCTCCAAGAAAATGGCTGATAACACGGAAATCCATAGCTCTCTCCCTATTAGTTTACCAATTACCCCGGCGCCAAAATGACGGCATGAATAATGCCAGTACAGTAAAAGATTCCAAACGTCCCATGAGCATAGACACACACACGACAACTTTGCTCATGACCGGCAAACTGGCATAGGTACATGTCGCGCCAAACTGACCAAATGCAGGACCACAGCTGCCCATTGTAGAAATACTGACACTGATCGCATCAAAAACAGATACGCCATCAAAAACAAGCAATGTAGCCCATAATACATCAAGCATAGCATATACAAAGAAAAAACGAGCCACACCATACAAAAC